>CANLIC010000016.1 GCA_947491025.1 Myxococcales bacterium | reverse complement strand
TGCGGCCTCGCCAGCGTTGGCCGCCGCCGCCGCGCCCGCTTCGCCCGCAGCCGCGCCGGCCGCGGCCGCCGCTTCGCCGGCCTTGTCCGCCGCCGCAGCAGCCGCCACACCCGCCGCTGCCGCTGCTTCACCGGCTTTCTCTGCCGCCGCCGCGCCGGCGTTCGCCGCTGCCTCGCCGGCGTTCGCCGCCGCCTCGCCGACCTTCGCCGCTGCCTCGAGTGCACCAGCCGCCACCGGCTCGGCACCCTTGGCCGCCGCCTCCGGGTTTTCCTTCGACTTGCCGCAGCCACTGAGGAGCGCCGCCGCCGCCAGGGTCGTCAGCGCGATTCGCCAGATTTGATTCATCTTCATGCTCCATGGGTGCCGCTGCTGCGGCGCAAGGTCGGTGGTCGCCGGAGGGCCGGCGCGCGGCGATGTAGCAGAAGGTGGGAAGTGCGGGAAGGGGCCCTGGTGTCCCCGATCCCCCGCCTTCGGGCCCGGACCGGGCCACAGACGGTGAGGGAGCTGCGACTTCCGTCCCGGTCCGAAGGGTCGCCCGCCGATAGGTGCTTGATGGTCGTCTTGAACCCGCAGTCCATTCCTCAACGTACCGCATGTACGCCTCCGGTCCTTTCCTCGCAACGCCTAGAGCTGGCTCCGAAGTCGGCGGTCGGACAGGCGTTCGGTTGTCAATCCTGGGTACCGAAGGGTGCGCAAGATTCACGCAGAGAGCCGCCCGAAGCGACCCCGGAATCTCCTCCCGACCGCCGCAGGCAGCTGGACGGCAACGCCGCGCCTGGGTTGGAGCGGCCAAGCCTGCGGGCGCTCGCACCGCGTCCGCATCGGCTTCGCTTCCGCACTGGTTGCGATCCGAGCGCCTCCTGCCGCGATGGTGCTCCCCGGCTTTCGGACCTCGGGCAGGGATTCGACCGCCGTCTGCAGCGCGCTCCTTCGCGGCCTAGCCGAGGCGGGCCAAGAGGCCACGCACTGCACCCGCGACGTGTAGCCGAGCCCCCTGGGCCGAGTCGAGCGCCTGACCCCTCGCCTGACGGCAGCGCCTCCGAAGGGCGGCCATGGACAACGTCGCTGCCCGCCAGCGATACTGCGGGCCGCCGGCGGCCGCCAGTGGGGCACGCCAAGTGCGCCCTTGGCGAGCCGTGTAGCCACGCACCGGCGTTGAGAGAGGAGGCCCATGAACGTCTTCGAACGCAGCTGGTCCGTCGCCAAGGCGTCGATGGATGTGGTGCGCAAGGACCCGGAGCTCCTCGCGTTTCCGGCCCTGTCGGGCATCCTGTCGATCGGCTATGCCTTGATCATGCTCGTGCCGACCGTCTTTGCCCACTGGCTCGACGGCGGTGGCCACACCTTTGGAATCTTGCAGTGGCTGGCGTCGCTGGCGACCTATTTCGGTTTCGCGTTCTTCGCCACATTCGCCAATGTCTGCGTCATCCACACCACCCGCACGCGCCTCCAGGGCGGCGATGCCACCTTCGGCGACAGCGTGTCCTTCGCCATGTCGCGGCTGCCGCAGATCGTGGGTTGGGCGCTGCTCTCGGCCAGCGTCGGGCTGCTGCTGCGAATGCTCGAGTCATCGGGGCGGCGAGCTGGCGGCGCAGGGCGGATCTTCGTCAGCATCGTCCATGGCATCCTCGGCGCCGCGTGGGCGGTGGTGACGTTATTCGTGGTACCGGCCATGGTCTACGAGGGCGTCGGGCCTTTCGCCGCGCTCGGTCGCTCGACAGAGATCTTGAAACGCACGTGGGGCGAGAGCCTGGTGCGGCACTACGGCATGGGGCTGCTCACCTTCCTGGCCGTGCTGCCCGGCGTGCTGCTGTGCTTTCTCGGCGTGGCGTCTGCAAGCATGAGCGGCATTCTGGCGATCGTCCTGCTGGTGGTCGGAGGCATCTGGATCGGGCTCGCTATCTTCATGTCTGGCTTGCTGAATTCCGTTTACAACACGGCCCTGTATCACTATGCCACCCAGGGCAAGCGCGCGCCGCAGGGCTTCCCGCGTGAGCTCTTGGACGGAGCGTTTCGTGGCGGATGACGGGCGCCGCGCCCACCTGTCGGCGACAGCCGAATTCCGCCGGGTCCTTCGCCAGCGACCGAGCCCTTGGCGCGTCATCATCGCCACCGCCGCCGCGGTCGTCGCGCTGGCTGCCGGCCGCGAGCTCTTCGTCGCGCCCCCGGGCATGCAGCCCGCGCTGGTGGCTTCTGACGATGAAAACGCTGAGCTGACAAGCCTCCTGGTCGACAACCACGCCCGCGAGCGTGGCGACCGGCAGCGTGCGCTGCAGGCACTCACCGAGCTGCGCATCGCATCACAAGCGTTGGCGCTGGCCCGCAAGCGCTACGTCGATCCGAGCCGCGTTGACGCGCGCAAGATGCTGCAGGCCGCGCTAGCGGCGCTAAGCCACGCCGTGCCGCCGATGTTGGTGGAGTCGAGGGGCGACACCGTGGAGATCGTGCTCGGCGGCGATCAGCTCAAGCTCGACCTTCTCGAGATGACAGATCTCTTTCGCCTCGACCGCGCGCTGCTGCAGACTACCCGCTTCTTGTCACCGCGGCTCCCACCGGAGGTGCCTGCGGCCGATCTCGAGTACCTGGCGGTCAATGGCGCGCTGCAGACCCTCGATCCCCACACCCGCATGCTCGATCCCGACGCATGGCGGGAGATGCGGACCCACACCGGCGGCCAATTCGGCGGCCTCGGCATCCGCATCCTGGTCGTCGAGGGCCTGCTCACCGTTGTCGGCGTCATCGACGGCTCGCCGGCAGCGCTGGCCGGTCTCAAGGACCAAGACCAGATCTTGCGCATCGACGGTCAAGACACCCTGAACATGGCGGTCGACGACGCGGTGGCCCTGCTGCGCGGCGAGGTCGGCGCGCGGGCGAGGCTCCTCGTGCGGCGGACGGAGTGGCCGGAGCCGCGCGAGATCGTGCTGGCGCGGGCGGTGATCCAGCTCTCGAGCGTCGATGGCAAACTGCTCGATGACGGCGTCGCTTATGCGAAGATCAAGGGCTTCCAGCGCGGGACGGCCAAGGAGCTGGCTGCCTTCATCGACACGCTGCCCTCGCCCCGGCGCGGCCTGCTGCTCGACCTGCGCGGCAACCCGGGCGGCCTGCTCGATGAGGCCGTCGCGTTGGTCAGCCTCTTCCTGGACAGCGGCGTCGTCGTCTCCACGGTCGGCGCCAGCCAGACAAGGGACGCGCGGCCGGTTCGGCCCGGTGGCACGGCCCTCGACTTGCCGCTGGCGGTGCTCATCGACCGCCGATCGGCGAGCGCGTCGGAGATCGTCGCCGGGGCGTTGCAAGTGAGCGGCCGAGCGCTGCTGATCGGCGAGCGATCGTTCGGCAAGGGCACCGTGCAAGTTCCCTTCGAGATCGGCGACGGAGCGCTGAAGCTGACCGTGGCGCAGTACCTCGTTGGCGACGGCGTCGTCATCCAGGAGCGCGGGGTGATGCCCGACGTCGCCATCGATTTCGTCTCGGTGCTGCGCGATCGCGTGTCGCTCTTCGACGCCGACACCAGCCGCCGGCGTGCAGAGGCCGAAGCCCATGGGCAGCGCGCCAGCCACCGGCTGCGCATCTTGGTGCCGCTCGCCTCCGAGCGACGGGCCGAAGAGCGTGCCAGCCCAGCCCTTTTCCATGAGGCGGAGCCGATTCGTCGCGCATCGGAGCTGCTGCGGCGCGCCGGGGCGCCGAGCGCGCTGGCGATGCTGCCCAAGCTGCGCGTCGCCGTCGCTGAGGCCCAGCAGGCCGACGCTGTGATCCTGCATCGGGCCTTGGCGCGGGTCGGCGTCAACTGGCGCGCCGGCCCACGCAGCCCCGACCCTCGGCTGCGGCTTCAGGTCGCCAACCCCCCAGAGTCGTTGGTGATGGAAGCCGGCAAGACCCTGCCCCTCTCCGTCACCGTCACCAACCGCGGCCCGCGCGCTTTGTACCGCGTCCACCTGCGCAGCCGCTGCGACGCGCCCGCCTTCGACGGCGCCGAGGCCGTGGTCGGGCGCTTGGGCGCAGGTCAGTCCCGCACCGTGACGCTGCGTCTGCGCACTGCCCACAGCCACCTCGACCTGGCCGCTCCGGTGCAGGTCGTGGCCCTCTCGGACGGTTCGCCGCTCGGCGCCGAGACCGAGGCGCTGGTCACGGTGCGCGGCCGGGCCCGCCCGACGCTGGCCTTCCGCTACGCTCTCGTGGCGCCCGACGCCATCCCCGCTGCCGGCGAGATCCCTCCGCCGATGGTCCTCAGGCCCGGAAAGAGCGCACTGCTTCAGGTCGAGGTCCGCAACGAGGGGCCCGGGCCCTCGCGCACAACCGAGGTCGCGCTGCGCAGCCTGGCGGGGGCGCACCTCATCTTGCGCAACGGCCGCGCCGATCTCGGGCGCCTTGACCCGGGCCAATCCGCCGTCGCACTCCTCGAGCTCGAGGGTGGCCTCAGCGACGGCGAGCCAGCCGGGCTGCTCGAGGCGCGGCTGCAGGTCGGCGATGGCTCTACGGGCTGGTCGCGGCAGTCGCGCATCTACCTGCCCTGGGAGCCGGCGCCGCCGGGCAGGGCCGTCAAGTCGGGCTCCCCCTCCGCCGTCGACCTCCCCATCGAGGCCAGTCGCCTGGCGGACGTGGCCGCGCGACGTTGGAACCGCCCGCCAGCTCTACGCTTGTTGCCCAGCGAGGGGGAGATCGATACGCCGCTGGCCGAAGCCAGCACCGAGAGCGCCCTCTCCGCCGAGGCGGTCGACGCAGACCGCGTCGATGGCAGCCCGGAAGCCTCCCGCGTCGCGCCGCTGCGCGCCCCCTGCCGCCTGCGCCTGCGTGCCGCGGCGCGATTTGAAGCCGATGGTCCCATCGATCGTTATGTGACGATCAGCGTCGATGGGAAGAAGCGCACCTACCACGACGCCCGAGGGTTCGTGTACTGGACCATCGACGATGTGGTGGCGCTCGACGCTGGCCTCGCGCGGGTCACGATCGTCGCCCACGCCGGCGTCGACCGCATCGCCTCGCGCACGCTGCTCGCCCACTGCCGCGCACCGCTTCCGACGACGACCGCCCAGCGCAGGGACGGCGCTGCCAAGCCGCCTTCTGTCGCCAACCTGTCGACCGCCCTGCGGCAAACCTTGCCGTCGACGACGGTTGCAGCCAAGATGCTGGGCGCCGCCTCGCCGGCCGCAAGGAGTCTCCGATGATGCACCTGTCGCAACACCACAGTACGCACCTTCGCCTGTGGACGTGCAGCCTCGCGGCGCTGGTCGCGCTGGCGCTGCCTGCGGCCTTCGGGCTCGGCTCGCCGGCCTTCGCGCAGGCGCCGCCCGCGGCCGACCGCTCCGATCTCGAAGCCAAGAAGAAGGAGCAGGAGGAGCGGCGCAAGGAGATCGAGCGCCTCAAGTCCGAGGCAACCCGCGAGACAGCAGACCAGAAAGAGGCGCGGCTACGTGCCGAGGCCAAGGCAGGCCGCGGCCAGGAGGCGCTGGCCAAGGCCCAGGCTGCGCTCGCCGCCGCTTCGCGCCGGCAGAACCGACAGGGCCAGCAATTCATGTACGAGGCATGGATGCTCGAGCCGACGAACATGGACTACCCGTTCAACACCGCGGCCTTCGCCGAGGCGAACAACGATCCTGAGGCCGAGTTCTGGGCCTATGCTGGCTTCATGTCGCTCGCAATGCGTGAGTTGATTGCGCTCGGCCCGAGCAACAGCGACTACAAGCTGCAGGTCGAAGAGCGCGTCACCAAGGCCCGCACCCGCATGGAGACGCTCGGCGGTAAGATCGGGCACGGCGAGGTCGAGGTCACCATCGACCAGGACAGCTGCGAACTCTTCTTGGACGGCGCCTACCTCGGCAAAGGCAAAGGAACCATCACCTCCCTCACCGGCCAACGCCGCGTCCGCACGGAGTGCCAGGGCTACAAGGCCATCGATCAGGTGATCAACGTCCGCGCCGGCGACGCCAACAAGATTCCGCTGGTTGCGACCTCCATCGAATACTATGGGTTCCTGATTTTCAACGTGAAGCCGACCGACGAGGTCACCGTATTCCTCGACGACCTCGAGCTCGACAAGCGCCGCGGTGCCGAAGCCAACGCCGAGGGCAGCATCACCGGCGCCGGCTCCAAGACCGACCCCATCCGACTGATGGCCCGGAAGTGGGTGATCCGGTTCCAGAAGCAGGGCTACGATCGCTGGCATCGCCGCATCGAGGTCCGCCGCGATCAGATCACCATCGTCAACGCCGCCCTCGAGAAGATGAGCGACACGGTCGAGTCGAGCGGCAACGAGTAGCGACGCTCCGGCGTTCCCACGGCGGCGGAGGGTGCGGCGTCAGCACCCCGTCTCCGCGCCCACGCCGACCCCGCCGATTCGCGCTGCGTGGCCGAATCCGCTAGTGTGGTGGCGGCGGCGAGCAGTCCGCATGAGGCGATCCATGGCGATGTCGCACTGGTCTTCCCCCGCTATGTCCAGCGCATCGGTCGCCGCCATGCGCGCCGGACGGGCGGCAGCCCTCGCTTGCGCGGTGGCCGCTCTGTTGGCGGCCTGCTCAGGCGAAGACGTCGCCGCGGACTCGGGGTCGACCGCCGGCGGCGGGGACACGGGTGGGGCGCTTTTCGACGTCCAGGGCGGTGGCGAGACCGTCGGCGCCGACACGGCCGGCGTCGGCCCTGACGAGGACGGCGGCGCAGGGGCCGACAGCGCGGGTCAGCCCGACCTCGGTACCGGCGAGCCCGGCTCATTCGGCGCGCCGTGCGTGGAGAACGCCGACTGCGACAGCTCGCTCTGCATCGCCACCGCCGACGGCAAGATCTGCACCCAGACCTGCGTCGATAGCTGCCCCAGCGACCTGCAGTGCGTCGGCGTCGAGAGCACCACCGGCGGCGACGTGACCTTCTTGTGTGTGCCGCGCCACGGTCAGATCTGCAATCCGTGCGCCACCAATGCGACCTGCAATGGCAAGGGCGAGGTCGGCAACGTCTGCGTCGCTTTCGGCGGCGACGGCAGCTTCTGCGGCTCGGCCTGTGGGCCCGGCAAGTCCGCCTGCCCCGGAGGCTACGACTGCCAGGACGTCGTAGACGGCGCGACGGGCAAGGCGAGCAAGCAGTGCATCCCGAGCGATGGCGTCTGCGCCTGCAGCCCGAAGGCGGTCGCCGAGGCCCTCTCGACGCCGTGCACCAACAAAAACCTCTACGGCGCCTGCACCGGCACGCGCGTCTGCCAGACCGGTGGCCTCTCGGCATGCCAGGCCCCCGTGCCGGCGGCCGAGGAGTGCAACGGCATCGACGACGACTGCAACGGCGCAACGGACGACTTCGACATCTCGGCCAAGTGCAAGGTCGAGAACGAGCACGGTGTCTGCACCGGCAAGCTCATCGCCTGCGCCGACGGCAAGCCCAAGTGCGATGCGCCGACGCCCAAGCCCGAGGTCTGCAACGGTCTGGACGATGATTGCGACGGCGGCACCGACAGCGACGTCGAGGCCTGCGACGACGGCAACGCCTGCACCAAGGACCTGTGCAACAATTCCGGCGCTTGCAAATACGAGCCCATCAACGGTCCCAAGTGCGAGGACGGCAACGTCTGCACCGAGCTCGACAGCTGCGCAGAGGGCAAGTGCCAGGGCGGCAAGCCGATGAACTGCGACGACGGCGACGCTTGCAGCAAGGACGAATGCGCGCCAGCCACGGGTTGCAGCCACTTGCCAGCCACCGAGGGTTCCTGCCCCGATGACGGCGATGCCTGCACGCTCGACGTCTGCCAGGCCGGCAAGTGCGTGCACGTCGGCGTCGACAAGGGCACGCCCTGCCTCGAGGATGGCGACCCCTGTACCCTGGACGTCTGCGACAGCGGCAAGTGCACCCACATCTCGACCAAAGACGGCGACCCCTGCCTCGACGACGGCAACCCCTGCACCGCCGATGTCTGTGCCAAGGGCGGCTGTAGCCATCCGCCGGTCGGCTTCACCGTGCCCTGTGCCTCCGATGGCAACGAGTGCACCGCCGACGTCTGCGACAAGGGCGGCTGCACCCACCAACCGCTCGGCGCCGAGAAGACGTGCCTCGAAGATGGCGACCCCTGCACCAACGACCAGTGCATCCTCGGCAAGTGCAGCCATACGCCCGCAGCCAATGGCAAGGTTTGCCTCGACGATGGCGAGCCCTGCACCACCGATGTCTGCCAAGGCGGCCTCTGCAAACACCCGGCGGCCAACGCGCTGCCGTGCATCGAAGACGGCAATCCCTGCACGCAAGATGTCTGCCAGAGCGGCAAGTGCAGCCACCCGGCGGCCGACAGCAAGCCCTGCGAGGAAGACAACAACCCGTGCACCAAGGACATCTGCCAGGCCGGCACCTGCAAGCACCCCTACTACACCAACAACAGCTGTGATGACGGCGACCCGTGCACGACGACGGACTACTGCAACCTCGGCCTCTGCAAGGGCGCCAATACGCTCAAGTGCGATGACGGCAATCCCTGTTCCTATGACAGCTGCAAGAAGGGTCAGGGCTGTGTGACGACCGCGGAGACCGGCAAGTCCTGCGACGACGGCAACGTCTGCAGCACGGGCGACATCTGCCAGAACGGCGTCTGCAAGGGCACCGGCGGCAAGACTTGCGACGACGGCAACCCTTGCACCACCGACGCCTGCGACGGAGCCGGCGGGACGGGCTGCAAATTCACCGCCAACGCTCAGCCCTGCACCGAGGACGGCAACCTCTGCACCGACGACGTCTGCGCCAACAAGACCTGCACCCACCCGAAAAAGACCGACAACGCGCCCTGCGCCGACGATGGCAACTCTTGCACCGATGGCGTGTGCATCAGCGGCTTCTGCAAGCAGCAAGACAACGCCAAGGTCTGCAACGACGGCAACGCCTGCACCAGCAACGACACCTGCGTCGGCGGCGCTTGCTCGGGCACCAAGGTCAAGGACTGCAACGACGGCAACCCCTGCACCGAGGACGATTGCAACAAGAACGGCGCTTGCGCGCACAAGCCGCTCTACGATGTCGGCTGCAAGGCTGGCTCCGGGGAGTGCCCGACCGGCGTCTGCCAGGGCGGTAGCTGCGTCAGCAAGCCCGGGGTGCTCTGCCAGGCCGAGATCGATGTCGATCTCTGCTCGAGCGTCAACGTGCCCGGCAGCTGCTCGTCCAGCGGAAAGTGCGTCGCCAATGCGCCGGGGCCTGGCTATACCTGCCCGGGCTGCAACGGTATCTGCATCAAGTGCCTGATCTTCCAGTTCTGCGTCCCGCTGTTCTGAGCCGACCGCTGCGCCGCGACCCCTGCGCCGCGGCGACCCGCAGCCGCGGCGCGGCGAGCCCGCTTGGCGGCGGCGAATGGACGGCAGGGCACTCGTCTCGGCCAAGGGAGCGCGTGGACCAGCGCCGGCGATCCTCGGGTGAAGCACGGCGCAGGCCGCAGGGGCCGGGCGGGCAGCGCCGCGCTCGCTCGTGGCTCCCTTTGTTGCTCGGCGTCCTCGCGAGCTGCGGCGACGAGCCCGATGCGCCCCCGAACTTCGTGTGCCCGCCCGCCAGCGCCAGCGATCGCGCCGGAGCGATTCAGGTCGCCGCCGGGAGCGGCACCGCGTTGCCACTGGCGCGAGCCGCACTCGTCGGGCGGGCCGAGCTGGCCGGATTGCGCCTCGCAGCCAGCATCGGCAGCGACGGAGCCGTCGCGGCGCTGCGGGCCGGCGATCTCGAGATCGGCCTGCTCGGCCGCGACCTGCGCAGCGATGAGGCGCTGGTCCTGCGCTCGCTGCCCGTCGCCCGCACCGAGGTCGTCCTGGCAGCGACCACCACGGCGCCGCTCCCCCCGTTGACGGCAAGCCAGGCCGCCGACGTGCTGCGCGGCGAGGGCGGCCGCCACGGGCTGCCGCAGCTGCACCCGATCGCGCGTGAGGCCAGCGACACCGCCGTGGCCGCGCTCAGCGCCGCGATGCCGGACCTGGGCGCTGCGCTGAGCCAGGCCGTCGCCCGCGGTGCGCCCGTTGCCTGGTCGGACGACGAGCTGATCGAGGCCCTGGCGGCGCAGCGCGATGCGGTCGCGGTGATCGATCGCGGGCTGCTGCACCACAGCGGATTGGCGGCACAAGTCCTCACGCTCGAGCGAGAGCCATCGGCACCGGACAGGCCTCTTGTGCCCCCAAGCCGCCTGCTCGCCGTGGCCATCCGCCGCGACGCGCCGCCCGCGCTCTTGCGCAAGGCTCAGGCCCTGGCAGAAGCGATGCGCCAGGTGGCGCTCGAAGGTGGGGCCTATGTCGCCCCCTGACGCCAACAAGGCCCACCAAGCGTCGCGGCGGGCACTCGCGCGGCTGGCGGTGGCCGTCGGGCTCGTGGTGGCCGCGCCGCCGCCGCTGCTGACCTGGTGGACGGGCCAACGCGGACTGCAGCAGCGCGCCGTCGGTCACGCCCGCGCCGTCGCCGCCGTCCTGCAGCGCGCGGCCGCCGGGGAGCCGCATCTGTGGCGCTACGGCGCGGGCAAGACGGTGGCCCGCCAGCTGGGCAGTCCCGCGCTCACCGGCGTGGCGTCGGCGCAGCTGCTCGGCTGCGACGGCAAGCCGTTTGGCGGCAAGCGCCTGGCTACGGTCGGAGGCGGTGGGCGCGGGCCCGCAGCCTACGCAGCCGTCGGCGCGACGGCCTTGCCGGTGGCGTTCATCCGAATCGAGATGGATGGCGGCCCCTTGCGCTTGGCCGTCGCCCAGGTGGCGGCGCTCTCGGCCGCGGGCGGCACGGCCTTGGCCTTGCTGCTGTGGTTGGGGCCCTTCGCCGCCATTGGCCGTGCCGCGCAGCGCCGCCGCGCCCAAGTGGCCGCGGCTGAGGCGCGGTTGCGCGGGCTCGGACGCAGCAGTCTGGCGACGGTCGAGGCCGAACGAGCGCGCATCGCCCGCGACCTCCACGACGACCTCGGCCAGCTCTTGACGGCGCTGCGGCTGCAGATCGACGCCGCCATCGCCCGCAACGACGCCTCATCGCTCTCGGCGGCGAGGGCGCGCGTCGAGGAGGCCACCGACGGGCTGCGGCGGGTCGTCGCTGACCTCCGGCCGGCTGGCGTCGACGACGACGACATCGCGGCCACCCTGCAGGCCGCGTGCAGCCGGGCCGAAGTCGATCTCGCTCTCATCGTCGGCTTTCGCAGCGAGGGCGACGCAGGCGCTGACCCCGTGGCCGCCGCAGCGCTTCTGCGCGTGTTGCGCGAGGCCTTGCACAACGCCGTTCGACATGGCGCGGCCAGCGAGGTCTCGGTGCGATTGCGGACAGGGGACGATGGCTGGACGCTTGAGATCACCGACGACGGTGGCGGATTTGCGCCGGCACAGGCGACCTTGGGTGGGCTCCAGGGGCTCCACGAGCGGCTGGCGCTGCTCGGCGGTAGCCTGGACATCCGCAGCAGCAAAGGCGCGGGCGCGACCTTGTGCGCGCGGTTGCCGCGCGTGGAGGCGTCGACATGAGCGCAGGGGCAGCGGGCGAGCCGGGCAGGGCGGTGCGGGTCGCGCTGGTCGACGACCATGCCGTGTTGCGAGATGGCCTCCGCGCCCTCTTCGCCGCGGCGACAGACCTGCAAGTGGTCGGCGAAGCGGGGAGCCTCGCGGAGGCGCGGGCGCGAGTGGCCGGCTGGGGCGCAGACGTCATCACCCTGGATCTCGCCCTCGGCGACGGCGACGGTCTCGATCTTCTGGCCGCCTTGCCAGCGCCGCCGCCAGCGATCGTCGTGCTGACCATGGTGGACGCCCCAGCCAAGGTCGACCGCGCCCTGCGCGCCGGCGTACGCGGTTGGGTGCAGAAGGGGCGCAGCAGCGAACGGCTCCTCGCTGCAGTGCGCGCGGCCGCGCGTGGAGAGGTGTGGCTCGATGAGGCGGTGGCCCCGCTGGTGCTGCGCGGCTACCTCGGTCAGGGCCGCTCGCCCGCCGACGCGCTGACGACACGCGAGCGCGAGATCGTAGCCTTGGTCGCGGCCGGGCTCACCAGCGATGAGATCGGTCGCCGGCTAGGCGTCGCTGCCAAGACGGTGCAGAACCACCGCAGCCGTGTGCTCGAGAAGCTAGGTCTCCGCACGACTGCGGCCCTGGTGCGTTGGGCCATCGAACAGGGCGTCGTCTAGGCCCACTCAGCCTGCGACCGCGGCCGATGTCGCCCGCCGGGCTCCGATAGCCCACACCAGCGCGCCCGCAGCCAGCGTCAGCGGCACGAGCGCCATGCCCAGGCCGAGAGATCCGGTAGCGTCCGCGATGGCACCGACGATCGGCGGGCTGATGGCGTCGCCGAACAGGTGGATCGCCAGAATCGACAACGAGAACGCTCGGGTCCGGAGCCTCGCCGCCACGCTGCTGACAAGCACGGCATTGATCGGGCCGTTATAACACCAGAGCAGGAGCTGCGCGCCCGTCATTGCGGCCCAGATGGCGGCCTTGCCGGGTACCCACAGCGCGACGACTGCAAGGCCTGCGGCGCCAGCCATCGTCACGGCCGAGACGAGCAGGTAGGGCGAGGCCACGCCGCGCCGACGCAGCAGATCGCCGAGCCAGCCGCCGAGCAAGGTGCCGCCGAGGCCGCCTATTACGGTGGCAGTGCCCACCAGCGAGCCGGCGGAGGCGAGATCGAGGCCGCGGTGGCGCGCCAGGAAGGTGGGCGTCCAGTCCGCGAGCGCCCCCGACGCGAAGGTGACCAGCACGTAGCCGCCGACCGCGTAGCACCAGATCGGCGTGCGCCGCAGCACCGCTAGCGCCTCGCCCCAGGTCGGCGCCTCTTGCCGCGCAGTCGACAGCCCGCCGGCTCCCTCAGGGGCGTCGAGGCCGCCCCGCGGCGCCTCGGGCACACGTAGCACCAGCAGCGCGGCCAGAAGCCCGGGCAGCCCGACGGCGAGGAAGGCGACGCGCCAGCCATAGGCCTGACCGAGCTGACCGCCGAGCACGAAGCCGAGCGCCGCGCCAAGCGGAATCGCGACGTAGAACAAGGTCAGGGCACAGTTGCGCCGCGACTCCGGATAGACATCGGCGATCCAGGCCGGGCTCAACGTGGCATAGGCCGCCTCTCCGACGCCGACCAGCGCCCGGGCGAACAGAAAGGTCCAAAAGCCCGTGGCAAAGGCCGCCGCCGCCGTCGCCAATGACCACAGCGCGACGCCGGCAGCGATAACGACGCGCCGCGGCACCCGGTCCGACAGCGCGCCGAAGAGCGGGCTCGCCAGCATGTAGACGACGACGAAAGCGGTGAGCGGCCAGGCCGTCTCGGCGTCGGTGAGGCCGAGGTCGGTCTTGAACAGGTCCTTGACCGCGCTCGGCACGTAGCGATCGATGTAATTCAGGAGGTTCATCGCCGTCAGCACCAGCAGGGTGCGGGTCGCTGCCGGCGCCAATGGCGCCAGTGCCGCGGACGCGGCCGGCGAAGGAGGGGCGGCGCTTGTGGGTGGCTGGTCGCTGGGCATTGGGCTCATGGGAGGTCCGCGCTCGGGTGTCTAGGCTGATGGAGAGTGAGCGCCTCGAGGCGCGCCGGGCGCGTCGCCGCGCCGAGCCAGCCGAATCCATCGCTTCCGCGCAGGACGACCTCGCGCTGGGCGATGACCTGCGCGCCCCGGCTCATCGCCAAGGCGCGGGCGTCGCGGCAGGCGGCGATTGGCCGAGCGTCGCCCGATCGGCCGTCGTCGAGGTAGCAGCGGACGCCCAGCACGACGAACGTCTCGTCGCAGGTGCGTTTGTCGTCGAGCTCCGCCAGCGCCATCAAGCGGTCGCGGCGGTGTGGCGGTTGAAACAAGTAGTCCGGAAAATCGCGGTGGACGCGCGCCTGCGCCGGCGTGTCGCCTGGGTCGAGGCGCGCGATGCAGACCGGCTTTGGCGGTAGCGCGGCCAACAGCGTCCGCACCAGCGCGTCTTCCTCCGACTCGTCCAGGGTCTGGAGCCGCGCCCGCGCCGAAGGCAGCGCAGAAGCCACTGCCAGCGCCACGCACAGCGCTGCGATCCCGCGTCTGGCGGCTGGCGCCGTGAGCGCATCGCCGAGGCGTGACTTGCCTGCCTGCGCCGATGCAAGCCAGAGGCCGACAGCGCCTAGCGCCGCGACCAGAGTGACAAGCAGCGCTGCGGGCGCATGCAAGCGAGGCAGCGAGACGTCGGGCAAGTCGATGGCGTACAGGCCTGTGGCAAGCACCGAGACAGCGAGGAGCCACAGGCCGAGCCGCCTTGGCCCTGCTGGCAGCGTCAGCAAGCCCAGGCAACCCACGAGCCAGCCGACCGGATAGAGGTCGATGCGGAAAAGCGCCGAGCCGCCGGCCATCACGCCGATCGCCCGCAGGAGCAGCGCCGGGTTCAAGGGCGGCAGCGCGCCGGTCGCCACCTGCTCTGCCGTCATGCGCTGCAAGTGCAACAGGCTGGGCAGCGCCAGCGCGCAGAGGCCCGCCGCGGCGAGAAACGCCCAGCGCTTCGAAAGCGTGGCCTGTGCATCGGAGCCCTGCCGTGCGACCAGCGGCGTCAGCGCCAGCAATGGCCCGAGCACAATCAGCTCCGGGCGAATCGTCGCCGCCAAGCCGAGAGCGACGATGACGGCCACGATGTCGCCCGCCGCCTCGCCCTCGGCCCCATGAGCAAGGGCCGCACCCAGCCGCAACCATGCGATCGCCATGGTCATAACGCCCAGAACGAGGATGCTCTCACTGCGAGCGTCGACGATGGCCAGCGGCATGAGCGCGATGGCGGCGGCCGCGGCAGGCACGGCGAAGCGCGCACCGGAGTACCCACGGAGCCCCTGTGCGAGGCACGCCGGCAGCAGCAGCAAGGCGAGAACGGCCGCGACGGTATGCAGCCCTACGATGGCGTCGTGAGAAGGCGCGACAAGAGCCATCACCGCGCGATGCGCCACCAGGCTGCCCGCGCCGTAGCGCGGCACCGATACGAAGTCGGCAGCAGCTTGCGTCAACTCGTAGCCCTTGTAGACCATGACCAGCTGCGGCGGCAGCAAAAAGCGCAGCCCGGCGCCCATCCCTACCGCCCAAAGCACCAGCGGCCACACGCCAGGTCCGGCATCGCGCAGGGCGGCGCGCGCCAGACCGAGTGTCCGCGGCAGCTGCAAGAGCAAGGCCAGCCAGAGCCCAGCTGCGACAGCCACTTGCACGAGATCGAGGCCATCCTGCCATGACAGTTGCGCAAGCAAGTCGCGCGGCGGCGGTCCGGCGGCGGCGAGCCAGTGGGAGACGCCAGCCGAGCCACGGTGCAGGCGTCCGTCGCCCTGCGCCCACGCCGCCGAGGGGATCGCGCCCCACAGCAGCACAGCCGCTGCGGCTCGCCAGCGCGAATTCAAGCCGCCTGTGCTCGGGTCCACGGCCGACGTCGCCGCGGCCGGACGGTCGCTCACGGCGCGGCCGTGATGCCGTGACGTCCGCGCCGCCAGCGCCGCGCCATCAAAAGCCCCGCAACGAGCGCAAGGGCGCCGCCAAGCCAGGGCAGGCTCACCTTGAGCAGCGCTTTGCGCTCCAGGCATGCCCGCGGGCTGCTTGCCGCTGCGCAGCCTTCGAGGTCCTGCAGCATATGACGAACGCGCGCTTGCTTGCCCGGGTTGACCTCGGCCGTGCCGGAGGTGCGGTCGAGGTAGGCTTGCAGGTCGCGCGTGGCCTGCGCGGGATCGCGGTCGAGGTCGATGACCGCGCGGCAGTAGAGCACGTCGGGATCTTCGGCGCCCAGCGCGACGGCACGGGCGATGAACTTCGAGGCGGTGTCGTCGTCGCCGAGTCGATGGTGGTTCATGGCGCGGTAGATGAGGAGCCGGGCGATCCGGCCGTGGCGCGCCTCGGCCTGTGCCAGCGCAGCGTCGCTGCCGCGCCAGTCGTCGCGGTAATGCAGGAGTACGCCGAGCAAGAAGGCGTCGTCAGCGTTTCGAGCCGCCGCGCGCTCGTCCTGTGCACCCGGCTTGGGCCCCGCAGCCTCGACGCGGCGCCGCAGGCTCTCGAGCCAGGGTTCCGGAGCGCGCACCACCGTCGCGATATGGCTGATGTCGACCAGCGCTGGGGTCTCCTGCGGCCCGGCCTGCAGCACCCGATCGAGCAGGGCGAAGACTTCGTCCACACGGTCTTGACGCGCGCGCAGCCACGCCAGCTCCCGAAGCACCTCGCCGTCGTCGGGCCGCGCCTTGGCTCCGCGCGCCAGCAGTGCCTCGAAGGCGTCGAGCCGGCCCGTGCGCCGCATTGCGGCAGCCAACGGCAGATAGAGCGCCGAACAGGTTGGGTGGTCGCGGGTGAGCCGGTCGCCGCGGCTCAGCAACAGGTCGTCGCGGCGCAGCACGGCGTCGCGCTCGAGCAGAGCGGCCGCCGCGCAGCCGTCGGCGCCGCCTTGGGTCGAGAGCGCCATGGCCTCGTCGTCACGGTCTTGCAGCGCCAGGGCCAACACCCGCAGCGCGTGCGTGCCGGCGTCGCGGCCGCCGGCCTGCGGAGGGCCCCTGCCCGCCGCGTCTGCCTGCGCCGGCGATGCCAGCTTCTGCTCGCCGTCGAGCTGCTGGAGTGTCGCCGTCAAAAGCGCCGCCGCGGCCTCCGGCTGGCCCTCAGCCCGCAGCAGCAGCGCATGCCGCAGCTGTAGCCACACCGGGCAGCCGCTGGCGCAGACGGTGCCGAGCCGCTGCAGCACCTCGCGGCGCGCGCTTTCGCGGCCGTGGGCGGCGCGACGCTCCAGCTGCAAGGCATGGCCGACCGCGTCCGCAAGCGCCTCGCCTTGCTTCGATTCGGGCTGAGCCGCCGCCCCTGGGCCCGGGCCGGCTGCCACGCCTTCGGGTCTGGCGGCAACTTCTTCCCAGCGCATGGGGACTTGCGCGGCGTCCAAGCGGGCCTGAAGCGTCGCCGCATCTGGCAGCTGGGGGTCGGGCGCGCCGCGCCACGTTGCGCGCAGCCTGCCGTCGTCGCCGCGCTCCAAGAGCAGCGTCGGGCCGTCGGCATCGTTGGTCGGTGCGGCAGCAGAGGGGGCGCCTGCGACGCCATCGGGCTTGGCTCGGGGCAGGCGGACCGTGATGGTCGCGGCTTCGATGCGGATCTGGGCATCGGCGACATCGGGCAGCGCTGCCCGCACCGCCGCTTCGACTTGCGACTCCTGGCCGGGCGGGAGCACCCAGGTCGCCCAGGTCAAGGCCGGGAAAGCGCTGAACATCAGCGCCATCGCGGCGCAGACCAGGGCGCGGCTCACCGCCGCCCGCCGCGCGTGCATTGCATCCTCAGGCGTCATCCCAGACCTCGAGCAGATCGTACACCCCTCCGCCGTTGAAGGTGTTGGTCACGCCCTGCGACCGCAGCCACTCGGTGGCTCGACCGCTGCGCCCGCCTGAACGGCAGTAGACGACGACCGTATCGCCCTTGGCAACATACTCAAAGGCCACCGCCGGCAGCGTGTGCAGCGGCACGTTGACCGCGCCAGGCACGGCGCCCTCGGCGAATTCTTCCACCGTTCGGACGTCGATGAGCTTGGCGCCCTGGGTCACCAGCTCTTGCGCGCGCTCGGGCGCAACATTCCAATCGCTCATGGCTCACCTCCAGCTCGTCTCAGTTCTTGCTCGTTGCCGTTGTCCGCGCCGCCGAGGGTTGCTCCGCTGCGCGCTAGGAAGCCGTCGACCGCCGACGGCGTAAGCGGCGTCCGCGACGCCAGCGGCAGTTAGAGCCCTGCCAGCACCACCTCTTCGAGCGGTCGACGCGTCCGGGGCGCCAGCTCGCGGCGCTGGAGATCCTCTGGCAGCGAGTCCGGGTCACCGGGGTAGCCCACCGACCACACCGTTACGATGTCCAGCGACTCCGGAATGGCCAGCGACGCCCGGAGCTTGTCGGGGACGAATCCGGCCATGGGGTGGCTGTGGAGCCCGACTGCGTGGGCCTGCAGCGCCATGCTGAGGCCGGCGGCGCCGACGTCATGGCGGGCCCAGCCGTTGGGCTGACCCGCGGCGCGGCCGCTCTCGAAGGCGGGCACGGCGAGGGCAACAATCAGCGCTGCGGACCGGTCGCACCAGCGCTGATTGCCCGGCTCTAGGCCGTCGAAGATCGCCTGCCACCGCGCCTGATGCTCGGCGTCCTTCCCCCGCAGGCCGGCGATGAACCGCCAGGGCTGCACGTTGCCTGACGAAGGGGCCCAGATCGCCGCCTCCAGCAGACCGCGCAGCGTCCGACCATCGATGGTCCGTTCGCCGTCGAAGGCGCGAGCGCTCCACCGGCCGGCGAGCAGGGGGTGCAGCGGGACGTTGGTCGGCGCTCTATTCTCCATCGGAAGCCTCACTTTGTGGGGTCGGGCACGGCGGCGACGAGGCGCGCCCCGCCTCCCGGCCGCTTGGGCGCACCGTAGCCCGAGGTCGCGCTTGCCGCCAGGGTAGTGCGCGCCCATGATCGCGGTCAGCCTTCGCCGACCTGCAGGTCGCGCGGCACTTGGAGCAGCTCATGTCGATCGATCTCAACGATGTCCTGGTGTTCGCGCGCGTGTACGAGGCCGGCAGCTTCACAGTCGCGGCGCGGGCCCTCGGCGCGCCGAAGTCGACGATCAGCCGCAAGGTGGCGGCGCTCGAGGAGCGGCTTGGCGCTCGTCTGGTCGAGCGGACCACACGGAAATTCCGCCCGACTGAAGCGGGCACCCTGCTCTATGAGCGGGCCCAGCGCATCGCACTGGCGCTCGACGAGGCAGAGGCGGCGGTCGCGGAGCTGCACGATCGTCCCAAGGGCACGCTGCGCTTGACGGCCCCGGTCGACTTCGGCAGCGCCTGGCTGCCTGCGATGTTGGCGGACTTCGTTCGGCAATACCCAGAGGTTCGTGTCGACGTCGAGTTGAGCAACCGCTTCGTCGACCTGCTCGCCGAAGGCTTCGACGTCGCGATTCGCGCCGGACAACTCGACGATTCCTCACTCATCGCACGACGACTCGGCAAGAACCGCCTGCGCCTCTATGCCGCGCCGAGCTACCTGCAAGCCAGGCCAGCGCCGCAGCAGCCCGAAGACCTGGCCGCGCACCAGCTGGTGCTGTTCCGGGCGCCGCGCTTTCACGCGACCTGGCAGCTCAGTCGTGGCGTTGAAGTGCGAACGATGGAGACGGTCTCGCGCATATCAGTGCATGATTTCACGCTGTTGCGCGGCCTTCTGGTCGCGGGCTCCGGCATCGGCGTGCTGCCTGATGTGACCGGCGGCGCGGAGGTGAGGGCCGGGCGCCTACAGCTCGTCCTGCCGGAGTGGAGCCTCGGCGAGGGCACAATGTCTGCGGTCTACCCGTCCTCGCGGCACCTGTCCGCTTCCGTGCGCGCGTTTCTCGACCACTTGACGTCGCACCTGTCGCCTCCGCCTTGGCAACAGGAGCAGGACGCTACCCCCGGCGCCTCACCCTTGACGGCGGAGGGCCCCAGCGAGGCGCCCTAGCGACGGCTCCCAAGCGTGCCACCGGGCGCTATTTGCCTTTGCGCGTCAGCCATGGGCTGCTGTCTGGGTAGCCCGGCGGCGCTGGCTCGCCGCGGCTCAGGACCACGATCTCGTGAGCGCGCGGTTTGTCGCGTTTGCCGGCCGACCGCACCAGGACCATGCCAAACGCGACGTCTTGGCACTGCGGTCCAGCGACCACCGCCACCGTGGGAGGCGCGGGCGTCTCCATGCGCTCGACCATCAGGCCGCGCGCCTTGCCATAGACGCCTTGGTAGAAAGCCTGCAGGTCGTCGAAGCGCGCCTCCACGCCGTAGCGGGCGCTGCTCTCGTCGGCCGAGAGCTCCTCGGCGCCAGGCGGCAGAGCGGCACCAAATCGTGCGATATCTGGAGATTTCTGCGCCATCGACCCTCCCAGCTAGCCTTGGGCTGTCGTGGCGTCTTCTTCGCGCACCGGCACGCGCAGCACGGCCGCGCGGGCTCGCGACAGCTCGAGTTGTCGCGACTCTTCTGGTTCGAAGTGGCGCCGACAGCGGGCCTCGTAGCGCTCAGCGCTGCCGATCTCGACCGTGTCGGTGGTCCCGGAGATCTTCTGCGAGAAGGAAGCCGCAGCACCGCAGACCATGCAGACCGCCTGGCTCTTGGTGACAGATTCGGCGACGGCCAGCAGGTCGGGGATGGGCGCGAAGGGCCTGCCCCGCCAGTCGAGATCGAGGCCTGCAACCACCACCCTGGCACCGCGCGCAGCGAGCTGCTCGCAGACGTCGACCAGGCCGCAGTCGAAAAACTGAGCCTCGTCGATGCCGACCACTTCAGTGCGCGGGTGCGTCGCTTGCAAAATCGCTGCGGCGGTGGCGGCTTGCGTCGCAGACAACCGCGTGTCGGAGTGGCTGACGACCTCGTCATCGGCGTAACGGTTGTCGACCACAGGCTTGAAGACCTGAACCCGCTGGCGAGCGATGATCGCGCGTCTCAGCCGGCGGATCAGCTCCTCCGACTTGCCCGAAAACATCGGCCCACAGATCACTTCAATGCGCCCACCGCCGAGCCCGCCCCAGACCACGTTCACCCCCCGCTCCGGCTGCAGCTGTGGCCTCGCGAAGGATCGCAGCGCCCGTTTGTCGAGGCTACGGAGGTGGCTGCCATCTGGCAATCGCCGCGCTGCCTCTGGCAGGCTCGGTCCCGGCACCTTGGCGGCCACAGGAGCGCGAATGCACGGCGAGGGCGAGGTGAAGACGCCGGTGCGTTGGCCGACGCTGGGTGCCAGCGGGGCTTCGCAGCGCTTGCGGGCCGTGATCGCTGGCGCTGTCCCCGGGCTCGCAGCGCGCAGGCGTATGGCCCATGAACGGCGCTTTTTCGCATCGTTGATGCCCGCTGGCGGGCTCGCGTTCGACATCGGTGCCTGCCGGGGACGCTTCACCGAGCGGCTGCTCGAACGTGGTCGCGTCGTCGCGCTGGAGCCCGACCCCGAGCTCGCTGCCGGCTTGCGCGTCCGGCTTGCCGGCCATCCGTGCCTGCGCGTCGTGGCTGCGGCGGTCGGGGCTGTCGACGGCGTGGCCGACCTGTCGCGTAGCGTGCACCCGGCCAATGGCACGCTGTCGCCGCAGTTTCGCGCCGCGTTTGGCGGTGAGGGCGGCGCATCTGGGTCCGGCAGCGTCGTCTACCGGGAGCGCGTCCAGGTGACGCTGGTGACGCTCGACACGCTCATCGCCGCGCACGGCATGCCCGACTACGTGAAGATCGACGTTGAGGGCTTCGAGGCCGAGGTCCTGTTGGGCCTGCGCAGCGCGCCTGCTGCGCTCTCGTTCGAGGTCAACGCGCCGCTCATCGACGTCGCCCAGGCCGCGTTGGCTCGGCTCGG
Source organism: Myxococcales bacterium (assembly GCA_947491025.1). Lineage (GTDB taxonomy): Bacteria > Myxococcota_A > UBA9042 > UBA9042 > UBA9042 > SXNM01. The sequence goes on along the minus strand of CANLIC010000016.1, from coordinate 71,384 downwards.
AGCGCTGGCCCGCTTTGAGTGTGCGTTCTCGCCGTGGGAGGAGCTGGCGCCGCGCCTGCCCTTCACTTCACCTGCGGCGCTGTCCGCAAGCCTGTCCAGCCTCTGTTGTCGCGGCGCGGCGCTAACGGGCGACGTGATCTGTCGGCGTGTCGGCTGATCTCGGCCAACCCGGTGCGCCGCTACAGCAAGAAGAGGTGCGAGGCCACGATCGCGGCGATCGCCCCGCTGGCGTCGGCGCACAGACCCGCCGCCAGCGCCCAGCGCCCGCGCCGCACCCCCACGGCGCCGAAGTAGACCGCCAGGATGTAGAACGTTGTGTCGCTCGAGCCGGCGAGGGTCACCGCCTGGAGTCCAATGGCGGAATCGGGGCCGTGACGCGCCAACAGCTCGCTGCAGAAGCCGAAGGCGCCCGAGCCGGAGAGGGGACGCAGCAGGGCCACGGGCAGCACTTCGGGCTCGACGCCCAGCGGCCGCACCAGGGGGCCGACGACACTGACCAGGCCCTCCACCGCGCCCGATGCGCGCAGCATCGCCACCGCTGCCAGGACTCCGACCAGCGGCGCCAGAATGCCAAGGACGGCTTGGAGGCCCTGGCGGCCGCCGGCCAGGAACGCCTCGTAGACCGGGACCTTGCGCCACAAGCCAGCGGCGACGATGGCGGCAATCAGCCCCGGCAACAGCCAGCCCGTGAAGCCGTCGCCTACCACAAGCGCCGCCACCATCATCGCCGCCAGCGCAGCCAGTAGGGCGGGCGCCCGCCATCGCCCAACGTTGCCCTCGGCGTCGGCCAGGGCGTCGGCGGCGCCGGCGCTACCCGGCGGCGCCGGGTCGATCGCGGTCGAAGTGCGCCCGACAAGCGCGGGTTCGGCAGCGCCCGGCAAGTGCGCGTCGGGCGTGGGCGCTGGCGCGGCGTCACTGCTTGCGGGTTCGGGCGCCAGCGGAGCCGGCGACCAGCGCCGCCGCAGGAACCAAGATGCCGCGACCGCCACCGCCGTCGAGGTGCCTGTCGCAAGCCAGATCGCTGGCAAGATGGCGGCCGGGTCGCGCGCGCCATGCGTCGCCCGCAGCGCCAGGAGATCGGTCGGCAGGACTGCGAGGCCGCTGGTATTGATGGCGAGGAACAAGCACATCGCGTCGCTGGCGGCGTCGCCATGGGGCGAGAGCTGGCGCAGGCGCTGCATCGCTTGAAGACCAAAGGGCGTTGCGGCGTTGCCGAGGCCGAGGAAGTTGGCCGAGAAGTTGAGGACGATGGCGCCGAGCGCTGCGTCGTCGCCGGCAACCTCTGGGAAGAGGCGGCGCAAGACGGGGCGCAAGGCCTGCGCCAGCCACCGCAAGCCGCCAGCCCGTTCGACGATGGCCAGCATGCCGGTGAAAAACACGATGGCGCCACAGAGGCCGATGGCGACCTCTGCCGCCTTGCGGGCCCCGTCGAGCGCCGCACGCCCAATCGCGGCACCGTCGACGCCGCTCAGCGCCGCCGTCATCACCGCCCCAAGGATCAGCAGCGCGAACGCGATGTTCAACCGCCACCCCCGAGATCGGCCGAGGCGCTCGGTACCGATCGGTCGCCGACGCCTGCCTGTGCGATCAAGGCCTCGGCCATGCGCAGCGCCATCAGCGCCGCCTCCGCCGAGAGCAGCGCTGCCCCGTCGGCTTCGTCGTCGAGGGCGGCCTGCAACAGCGCGGCGTCGGCACCGAGGGCGGGCAGCGGCAGCAGACGCGCCGGCCCATCAGGCTGTGCCCGCAGCGAGGCAATCGCTTCGCCGGCCGCAAGGCGGCACGTCGCCTCAAGGGCACCCGAACGCAGGCGCAGGGTTCGCGCGCTTGCCTGAGCGTGGGGTTGGAGCTGCAGCCAGAGGCGCCCGCCGAGGATCTCCAACTCGGCCTGTAGCGTCTGGCCGTCGGCGCTCCAGCCGGCTCGCAGGACCGAGAATGCCGGTCCCTCTGTGGCCCACGGTGGAGGAGTCTGCATGTCCGTCGACGGCGAAGGCCCAGAGAGCGTCTGCGCCCATGCCCACACGACCGCCAGGTCGTGGACCAGCACATCCACCAGCGCCGCTGCCTGCGCCTCCTTCGCGACGGGCCGGCCCGGCTCTGCGCGGTCGATCTCGATGTGCCAGGCGCCGCCCATCGCGGCCCTTTCCCGCTTCAGCGCCGCCAGCCATGCGTCGAATGCCGCCCTCGTCGCCTGGTCGAAGCCGCTGGTGTGGGCCACCCGCAGCAGAGTTTTGGCGTCTGGCACGTGTGCGACCATGGCAACGGCGGCCGCCGCATCGACGGCGAGCGGCTTTTCGACCAGCACTCGGAGTCCTGCCGCGAGCAGAGGCGCTGCGACCGCCACGTGCTTGTCGGTCGGCACGGCGACCACCACCAAACCCACCCCGGCCGCCCGCAGCGCCTCAGGCAGCGTCGCGGCCGGTTCGGCATCGACCGCGAAGATACCTGCTGGCAGGCGCTTTCGGTCCGAGGCGTCGCGCACCACGGCCAGGGGCCGCAGACCGAGCGCCTCTGCCGCCCGGAGGTGGCGGAGCCCCATCCTGCCGAGGCCGATGACTGCCACTGCCTGCGGCTGCGCACGGAGCTCACCGATGCCATGTTCGACAGCGTACTCGGCGCGCAGGCCGAAACAGCGGGGCTCCAGGGCACAGTGCCCGCAGATGGCCGCCGGTTTGACGCAGCCCTCGGCCTCGCCGAGGCGCCCGGCGGTCGGCACTTGTCGGAGCGCGCGGGGATCGAGCACAGCCAGATCGGGGTCGAGGACACAGAGCGCAAATCCGCACGGGTGGGCCACGTCCAGCACGGCGACACCGCGTTCGCGAGCACGAGCCAGGCCAGCGCGCACGCCCGGCGCCACCGCCGATTGCGTGGGAAGCACGTCGGGGTCGAGCGGGCCGCGGTCGATCGCGCTCGCGACCGCCAGCGTCAGGCGGATGCCCTCTTGGCCCGGCGCAGGCGCGAATCGGTCGGCGCAGAGGTCGATGAAGTCCGGCAGACTGGCCACGTTGACCGGGTTCAACACGTGGTTGACGACCACGCCGACGCCAGCGGCGAGCAGCGCCTTTACCCCGGCCAGCGTCCTTGCGTAGGTGCCCGGCGCGCCTGTGATGGCGTCGGAGGTCGCGGCGTCATGGCCGTGCAGCGAGACCAGGGCTTCGGTCAGCCCGGCCGCCTGCAGCCGCTGCGCCAAATCGCCCTCGGCGAGCCTGACCGCGTTGGTCTGCAGCTGGACCCGACCAGCGCCGGCGTCGCGCGCGGCCGCCACAAGCGCCGGGAGGTCAGCGCGCAGCGTCGGCTCGCCGCCCGTGAAGGTGATCGTCTCGGCGCTCGGGTCTGGGCTGGCAGCCAACGCCGAGGCGATGGCCGCGACCACCGCCGCCGCCGTCATCTCGCCGGCTTCGAAGTCAACCCAGCAGAAGCGGCAGCGCTGGTTACAAGCGTGGTTGATCCGCAAGACGTGCTCGCGCCGCCGAGCTGTCGTGGCGGAACCGTCGCGAACATCGACACGATCGGTGCGTGCGCCATGGCGCGTGCGCTCCTGCACGCCGGCCCAGAGCGCGCGCCGCTCGTCGGTCAACGGCGTGATGACCGCCTCGCCGAGGGTGGTCGCGAGGCTCCGCTCGACCCCGTCACAGCGTTCGCGCAACGCGCAGGCGCTGCAGCCGGGCAGCTGCACAAAGCGCGTACCGTCACCGACGCGGCCGCCGCGCAGCAGACCGGCAAGGGGCCGCGGTCGCTCGAAGGCGCAGGGGTGGAAGCCGCGCGAGGGATCGGCGCGCAACGCGATCCCAGCCGTCTGCAGGGCCGCCGCCGCCCGCTGGAGCCCAGGCTCGAGGTCGCGAGGCATTGGGTGCAACGCCGCTGGCGCCAGCGCATCCGTGGAGGGGATTGGCCCTCGAATGGGGCGATTGGCTGTGTCTGCGCTGCGGTACGGGTGGACGATGAGGGCGTCGACGGCGCCGAGGGCGATCGCGCGAGCCACCAATGCGTCGAGTTCCGCTATCACCTCGCGCAACGCAACCACCGCCAGTTCGACGCGGACGCCGCACGCGGCAGCAGCCTCTGCCCCGGCCCAGGCCAGCGCCAAGGCCTGCGGTCGTCGCATTCGGTCGGCAACAGCCGTCTCGTCGCCGCCGCCGATTCCGACGCGGACGCCGTGGAGGCCGGCGCGCCGCAGCTGCTCACAAGCGCCCCTCGTGAGCGCAAAGCCGTTGGTCTCTAGCCAGACCTCTGCGACGCCCGCGCTGCAGGCCAGGCGGATCAGCGCTGGCAAGCGGCGGTAGAGCGTCGGTTCGCCACCGCCGAGCGCAAGTCGTCGCGGCGCGCGGCCGTGACGTTGGCGGAAGGCGTCCAGTGCCGCGGAGAGCCGACGCAGTGGGCCTTCGCTGTCGAGGTCTTGGTCTTGCCCTGGTCGGTGCTCGTGGCAGTGCGCGCAGTGGGCGTTGCAGGCGTCGATGACCCGGAAGGGCAGCTCGCCGGCGGTTGGGTCGGGCGGCGCGGAGGGCACCTCGGCGTCCATGCGGCTCCAGCGGGCGTCGACCCGGAGAGTTCGCGGCAGGGTAGATCCCTTCGCGCCGCGACACTAGCATGAGGGTTGCGCATTGTCTGGCGCCGATGGAGCACCGAGATGGAAGTCCATGCCTGTTATCGCCTGGTCTGCGTCGCCGCGGCTGCCACCGTGGTGCTGCTCGCCTCCTGCAGCGAGCGAGTTGACGCCGGCCCGGCCGACGCAGGAGCTGGGAGCGGTGACAGCAGCGACGGCGGCGACGACGGTGGCGGGCGCGGCGACGATGGCGGGGCAGTGCTGTCCGACTGCTCCCCGGCCGCCCGCGCCAAGCGCTCCTGGTCCGTGCTCAAGGAGGGCACGGCGTCCGGGGTTTGGATGGCAGGCACGCTGCTCGCCGACGGAACCCCGCTGCTCGTGGGCGGCCAGGCCACGTTAGGAGCGATCGCGACCCTGACCGGCGCTGAGCTGAAGGTCGCGACCATTGCAGACGGACCGCTGCTGACTTGGGGGTCGGTCGCGGCCGATGGCACCGCGCTCGTCGTCGGCAACGGTCGACGGGCGCTCTGGCGCAGCGCCGAAGGCGTCTGGACTGAAGAGAAACTGCCGGGCGGCGACAAGCTCTGGGGATGTCTGCAGTTCTCCAAGGATGATGCTTGGGCCGTGGGCGCCGACGAGCCGCAGAAGGACCAGTATGAACCTGTCGTGTTGCGACGAAGCGCCAGCGGGTGGGCCAAGGCGACGCTGCCGATGCTCACGAAGGCCCGCGCCCAGGCGCAGGTGTTCAAGATCGATGGTCACGGCCCCAACGATGTCTTGGCCGTCGGCGACACGGGCCTGGCGCTCCGTTGGGACGGCAAGGGCTGGACCGAGGAGGAGACAGGCGTCGACGCCAATTTGGTCACCGTCCGCAAGCTCCCTGCCGGCGGCTACGTCGCCGTCGGCGGGACGGCCGCCGGCTTAGTCATGACCCGAAAGGCGACCGGCGGTTGGTCGAAGCTGCACCAGCCCATGGTCGGGGTTTCTGGGGTTGATGTCTTTGGCGATCAGCTGATCGTGGCTGGGAATTACGGGTGGATCGAGCACGTCGCGCTGGCAGATGGCAAGGCCGTGGAGGTCGATGAGTTGCTGACCACCGATGTTCTGCACTTTGTTCTGCGGCTGCCCGACTGCTCAGCGCTTGCAGGGGGGGGCAACCTGCAGGTCTGGCCGAATCCGATGCAGGGGACTTTGTTGCGGTTTGGGCTCTGAGTCGCGTCGATGGGGGTTAGGGGCTCGCTCGCTTCTTTGGGTTTCGGGTTTCGGGTTTGGGGGATCCGGGTCATCGGTCATCGGTCATCGGTCACGGGGCGTCGAGGCGGGAGGTGGATCGGGGTGGCGTTGCGGATTTTGACGGCTGCGAGTTTTGGGCGCGGCGTGAGCGTTCCTGCTGTGGGCTGCTGCGGGAAAGGCTGGAGATCGCTTCGAGGTGGTCGTCGAAGGGTGTTGGGCCGGTCGTTGGCCGGTCCTGAGACGGTCTTGAGACGGTCCTGAGACGGTCCTGAGACGGTCTCAGCGCCTTGCTGGGGACTCGGTTGGGCCCGACCTTCGGTGTCGGCCGGAATGCACTTTTCGTTGAGGGTCGAGAGTTTGCGGTCGCGTTGGTCGGTTGGCACGGCGATTGCTTTTGCTAGCTCGGGACCTTCGCCGAGGGGTCCTGTCGACCGCTCCGTTGGCCAGGAGCAGAGACCGCAGGCCGGGTCGCTGGCGGCACCCCGGGAAACCGGGGCAGGTGCCGATGGTCGACTGCGCGCATGCGCAGGTGGGGAGGGCGTCGGGTGCCGTCGGGACAGTCCCGGGAGGGCCCCGAAATCGGGGCGGCCTTTGGCAAAAAGCTCCCTGGTTCCTGTCACAGCCTCCACGGCCGTCCATGACCAACACCACGCCCCGTATCACGGACATAGCGCCCCAAGCGCCGGATCAGACGGCAACCGCGCAAGCAACCGCCCAGTCGGATCCAACGCCGCAGCGCCCTCTACACCCGACTCGACGAGCGTCGACTGCCCACCCACAAGCAACGTCCCGCCCGGCACCGCAGAGCCGACCAGCCCAAACCGCGGCCCGCCAAGCGCCTCAACCACCTGCAAAGTCAGGGGCTGAGCCCCAACGCCAGCGCCCGCATCGGCACCCAACGCCACCCGCCACAAGTCCGCCCCGATGCACTCGGCCGCCGACGCAACGCAAGGCGCCCCGCCGGTGAGCTTGATCGCGCCAGCGGCGACAAGCGCCCCACCCGGCACCCTCACGCCAAGCCCCGCAAATCCCCCCAGAAGCGACTTGCCCCCGAGGTCCACACCGACCACCGTAACCTTCGCCGCCCCCGCATCGACGCGCGCCAGGTACGTCTGGCTCTGCTCCGCCGTAATCGAGGACGCCCCAAGGCCACCCATCACCAGCACCGCCTCAGCGCCGTTGCGAACGCCCAACGACACCACAGTTGGGCTGATGGTCATCAAGCCCTTCGAAGTCGTCAGCGTGGCGTCGCCCACCACAGGCAGCGCGACGGCGCCCTTTGCGACATCCGTCACCAGTTCAAAGCCCTGGCCGGCCGCGCCGTCGAGGTTCCCGCCGACGATGAGCACGCCCCCGCCCTCAAGAACGACCAATCCTGGCCGAGCCCGCGCCACGCCGAGACTGAGCGACGTTGCCTTGCCGCCGCCGCCACCGATGATCGCGGCAAAATCCGAAAGATGCGTCGCCACCTTGGTCGCTGCGCCGCCCCCATCGACGCCGCCGACGAATAGCGCGCCGCCAAGGGCCGGCACCGCTGATGACAACAACTGCAGCCCAGCGCCGGCAGCCACGGGCACCTTGCGGCTCGTGCCGAGCTGAAGGTCGACCAACTCCACCGCGGTCAAAGGCGCCGCGTCATCCGGCTTCGCCGGCATCAGCAGTGGCGTGGGCAAGTTCGTCGCGCCGATCTGCTGCACCTGGGTGACCCCGCCGACGACCAGCACCTGCTGTGGCCCAATCGCGATGGCGTGGTGCCACACGCGCGCCGACTGAAGCTGCGGTCCCTTGTGAAAGGCGCCGACCCTGTGGTCGAAGATGTCGATGTCACGGCTCGCCAGTCCTTTGCGATCTTTGCCGCTCCAGCTGCCGATGCCGCCGACCACGACCACGTCACCTCCTGCCAACGCCGCGACAGCGCTGAGGCTTCGGCCGGACTGCAGGTGATCCGTCTCGCCGGCCGTCACGCTCTTGGCGTCGCTACCCGTGCAGCCCAGCGCCGCAGTCGGCGCCAAGAACACCTGCGTGGTCGCCTCCTTCTGCGCCTCGACCTCGAGTCCGTTGCTCCGTCCGGCCCAGCCGACCGACTTGTCGGCGCCGCAGCCCCAGACTTCCACATCGATCGGTACGCCAGCCTTGACGTCGGGAATCAGCCACTGCCCAGCGCTCATCAGCTTGGCGCGCCCGATTCGCTCGATCCGCGGCGGCAGGTCCCCGGCACGAATCGCCACCACGACTGTCGCCACGGTCTCCGGCACGCTGTTGCGGCCCGCCGTGCTCGTGAGACATCCGCTCGGCGCCAACGCGGCGAACTGCAACTGCAGGCCCCCACGCTCAGCCGTCGGCTCCACGTCGGCGCAGCCCGCCGTGACGCCCAGCAGCGCGACCGCAGCCGCGCCGATGCAACGCGGTGACCATGATTTGCGCGTCTGCAGGCCCAACTCCCATGCCGATACCATCATCGCTCCTCGGTCTCGCGTCGCTTGCCGCAGAGGCGCTGCCGTCCACCGGTAGTGGTCGCTCGACGGTGGCCCGCTCTGGCAGCGCAGCCACCAACACGCTCGACTGTACGGCGCTCACGCCCCGCCATCAACCTCCAGGGTCGGCGCAACCACCGGGAATCCAGCGGCACGCTGCGCGGTTGTGCAGCACGAGGGGGCTGGCGTCCACTGCCTTTCCCTGTATCCTCGCGGCGGGCGCGCAGCAGAGGACGGCCTCCGCCACGCCCAGGGATCGCGATGTTCATCGTCTACTTCCTGCTGCTCCTCGTCCCGCTGGTGCTCTTCCATGAGCTCGGCCACTACATCGTGGCGCGCTGGATGGGCGTGCGGGTCCTCTCGTTCTCCATCGGCTTCGGCCCGGTGGTCTTCGCCTGGGAGCGCAACGGCACGGAGTATGCGATCCGGGCCCTCCCGCTGGGCGGCTTCGTCCGGATGCTCGGCGACGACCCGATGGGTGGGGAAGACGAAGGACCGCCTGACCCCGACTCCTTCTCGGCCAAGCCGGTGTGGCGACGGACGTTGATCGTCGCCGCCGGCCCCATCGCCAATTTGCTGCTGCCCATGGCGATCTTGTTCGGCGGCTCCCTGATCGTCGATGGCCGCGTCGCCTCGACCCGGCTCGGCACGGTGATGCCCGGCGGCCCCGCCGACGTCGCCGGCCTCCGCAGCGGCGACCGTGTCCTCGAAGTCGAGGGCGAAGAGGTCCACAGCTTCATCGCCTTCCGCAGCGCGATCACAGCGCGCCCCGGGATGCAAACCCGCGTCGTCGTGGACCGAGATGGCGAGCGCAAGGTTTTTCAGGTTCAGCCCGAGGCGCGCCGCGAAGTCAAAATGGCCGAGCTGGGCGTCGTCGACACCGTTGGCCGCGTCCAAGTCGCGCCCGACGCCGAGGCGTCCATCGTCGTTGTCGACGCCGGCGGGCCAGCGTTTGCGGCAGGCGTGCGCAGCGGCGAGCGCGTGGTCGCCGTAGACGGCGCCCCCATCGCCACCTTCTGGCAGCTCCGCGCGGCGCTCGATGGGGCCAAGCGCAGCCGACCCGGCGGCACCCTGCGCCTGACGCTTGCCCCATTGCGCCACGACGCGCCCTTGACCAAGGACGACATCAGCAACCACGACGGCGTCCTGCACCGCACCACCGCCCACCGCGAAGTGACGTTGCCGGCTTCGTCGGCCGAAGACTTGGGGCTCCACGCGGCGCAGAACGCCATCGGCTACGTCGAGAAGGACAGCCCCGCCGCGCGTGCCGGCCTGCGGGCAGGCGACCGACTGCTGGCTGCCGACGGCAAACCGACGCCGAGCTTTGTCGCGCTGCTCGACCGCCTCAAGCATGGCTACGACGACGTGCGAGTCGCTCCCGAGAGCCGCGGCCTCAGCCCAGACGAGCTGTTGGCCCGACTGCGCGCCGCCCTCGAAAAGCCCGTCCAGCTGCGGATCCGCCGCGAGCTGCGCCCGGCCGATCGCGACGCCCTCGCCGGCGCGAAGGCCCCAGCTGAACCGCTGCTGGCGCGCGTCTACGCCGACGCGCCGGGCCGCGAGGGTGCGCTCCGGGCCGGCTTCTTCGAGCTGGACGTCCCGGTCAAACTGCAAGCGACGCTCGACGCCAACGAGCGGCCGCGCCTGAACTTCGGCGCCGGCGCCCTGCAAGGCAGCGAGCCGCCAGAAGAGGTCGAGAACGTCGACCGCCTCGGTCACGCGCTGCTGCACACCCGCGAATCGATGGCCGACGCGCTCCGCATGACCGTGCTTGCGGTCGCCGGCCTCTTCCGTGGCCATCTCCCGGTCAAGGAGGTCGGCGGCCCCATCTTCATGGCCCAACTCGCCTCACGCACTGCGGACCTCGGCTGGGGCTTCTTCTTCCACATCATGGTGTGGCTCTCCGTCAACCTCGCGATCATCAACCTGTTGCCGATCCCGATCGCCGATGGCGGCCACCTGCTCTTTCTGGCGATCGAAGCGGTTCGGCGCGAGCCCGTGAGCGTCCGCACCCGGATGATCGCCGCCTACGCAGGCATGACCTTCCTCGGGCTGCTCTTCGTCGTCGTCATGATGAACGACGTCCAGCGCCTCATCGCCTCCTTCGTCCAGGGCTAGTCCGCCCCCTTTGCACGTCGCGCGGCGACCTGGCAGCCAGGCCGCCACGGAGGACATCGCCGCTGCAGCCGCCCCCGCCAGCCCCGCCACATCCGTGCGCAGACGCGGCCGAGGCGCCCCCAGCCGTTGGGGTTCGCCCGCTGCCGCCTCTGGTCTTGGACTCAGGCGCAGGTGCCAACTTCACCTTCGAGACGCTGACGCCGCTCGGCCGCACGGCACCTGGGGCGGCGCCGACCATCGTCGCCATCTCCACCTCCACCGACATCGAACAGGTCGCGTGGCAGGCAGAGGATGGCAGCCGCCGCGTCTGGCGCCAGCGTTGGCGCCGTGGGCAGCCGCGCCGCCTGTTGCCCGCCGCTCTGGCCCTGGCCGGCGCCGACGCCCTCCGCAAGGTCCAGCTCGTTCTCTGCGATGTCGGCCCCGGCAGCTTCACCGGCCTGCGCCTTGGCCTGGCGACCGCCCGCGCTCTCGCCTGGATGGCCGGCGCTTCGACGCGCCCCGTGACTTCGAGCGCGCTGCTCGGCGCCGCCGCCCGGGCCGCTGGAGCCAAGGGGTCGTTGCGGGTCTTGATGCCAAGCCGCGCCCTTCACGTCTACGACGCCTGGTTGGCCTCAGACAGCCTCGAGGCGCCGCCTGAGGTCGCCACCGTCGAGCGCCCATTGACTGCGCTGCTGGCAGGCTGGGACGGCCCCTACCTGCCCGCAGAGACGACCATCGTCCTCTGCCCCGAGCTCGCGCACCTCGCTGCGCCGCTTCGCGAGGCCTCGGGCGCCGCGATCGTCATCGCCGCACCGGACGCGGCACTCTTGTTTGGCGCCGCCGAAGCATCTAAGAATTCAATGGACTGGACCGGATTGGTTCCCCACTACGTCGGAATCAGCGAAGCAGAGCGTGCGGGTGGCGGGCCAGCCGATCACACGGGGCTGCCCGTCGAACGCGGCTAAATTGGACCATCGCTACAGCCAAGTTGGGCCGGAAGGCTCGCTTGCAGGCTCGCTGTTTCGCCAAGCAGCGCGCACGGCCACGGCAGCCCCAGTCGACGGGCACGACCGTCTGCATCGAACCTCCTCTCGAACCGAACCGAACCGGGACCACGCTCATCAACGTCCACGCAGATCTCCCTCGGCAATGATCTTCGCCGCTGCCACCCGCAACCAAGCGAACGGGGACCCGCCCAAGGCCCCCTGGAGCCAGACATGACCGACGCCCCATCTCCCGTCGCCCAAATCGCCGCAGAGCCCGTTGCCGGCCGGCTTGCGCTCCACCCAGCGGTCGCCTGGCGCCGCGTCGCAGGCGAAATTTTCCTCGTCACGCCGGATCGCTCGATGCACCGAGTCGCCTCGCCAACCGGCGCCGCGATCGTCGAAGCGCTGGCCGGTGATGGCGTTGACCGCGACGACCTCGTGGTGCAGCTGACGCAGCGCTTCTCCGGCGAACCCTCGGCGATCGCCGCCGATGTCGACGCCTTCCTGGGATCGCTCGCCGCGGTGGGGATCTTGCGGCCCGTCGCAGGTTCTCACCACACACCGCAGGGCGCGCCGTGATGGTCGAGCCCAAGGCAATCCGGACATCCGAGCCAAGATTGCGATCGCGTGCTGACCGTGGCACACTCCCACGGCTTCGACTACAGGCGCGCTCCCCTCATGAGCCGCGCGCTGAGTCGATCCGACCACGCGCCGGCCCCCCAGGCGCGACGGGCAGGGCGGCACGCGCCAGAGGTGAGAGGATGATGCTTTCGACAGTCAAGACCAGCTCCCTGACTTGGCTTTCTGCCTCGAAGGTGGGCGATCTCGCTCCCTGTCGCGCCGACGGCGCCAGCCTCCGCGCCATGTCGCTGGTCGCGCTCGCGCTGAGCGTCGCGCTCGCCGGCTGCGGCGATGACAAGCCGGTCAACCCTGGCGGCGCTGACGCTAGCGTCGACGGTGCGGTCGATGCTGGGGTCGACTCCGGAATCGACGGTGGCGGGCTCGAAGTGGACAGCACCGGTCCGCAGGCCAAGCTGACCTTCAACATCGCCCACGCCAAGGGCAACGGCTTGGTTGACCCAGTCGACGCCGAGATCCTCGACCTCTCGCTCGACAAGTACCCGGGCCTCGCCGATCCGGGCTTCCAGATCGACATCCAGATCAACGGCATCAACGTGCCCGAAGGCACCGAGGTCGACGTACAGGTGGACGGCAAGTCCGTCGGCAAGGTGAAGATGAGCGGCGGCACCGCCGAGTTGACCAAGGTCACCCTCGAGTGCACAGCCTCGCAGAGCGCGATCTCCGTGGTCGCCACGATCTCGGGTAGCCAGGTCACCACCGCCAAGGCCGCCAAGCTTGACTGCGGCGACGGCTGCACGGCCGCTCTGGTCCCCGTCAACGGCTGCATCGTCGAAGACGCCGATCCGGCGACGCCGGGTCTGCAGGCGACCTTCCAGATCACCTCCACGACGCCCGACTGCACCCACGCCCAGCTGCGCGTGACGGACGTCAGCGGCAAGATTCAAGAGACGCCCAAGGTCGCCCTGGTCGCCGGCAAGGCCACCGTCACCGCGACCGTCGCCGCCGACACCACCGGCGTCATCAACGAGACCGCCACCGTCGTCGCGATCGTCGTCGACGACGCCCACGCCGAGCGCCCCAAGGGCCAATCCGACGCACTTGACGTGCCTGTCACCACCGACGCACCGAACGTGGCCATCGTGGCCCCCAACAAGGCGTTGCTGACCCTGGCCGATGACGCAGACGGCAACGACGCCAACGGCGTGCAGGTCACCATCGTCGGCACCGCGACCACCATGACCCCGAGCGACATCGAGAAGCTCGTGGTCAAGGTCGACGGCGTTGAGGTCGGCAAGACCTCGATGAAGCTCAATGGCGGCTTCGAGTTCGACCTCAGCTTCGCCACCTCGAAGACCTGGGACGTCACGGTGGAGGCCACCAACGCCTGCGGCCTGGCCGGCACCGGCAAGCGCAGCTACCAGGTCGCCGCGAGCAAGGCCAAGTTGACCATCACCTCGCCCGCCTCCGGCGCAGTGCTCAACGCCAAGAACGACACCGACGCTTCGACCTCGACGGTCTTGGAGACCAGCTTCGACATCGCGCTTCAGGGCGCGGCCGATGGCACCAAAGTCTCCGTGTTCTGTCGGTCGAATCAGGCCGGAAGCCCCTACCCGGCGACTCCGAATGGCACCGCCATCGTCAGCGGCGGCGCCGCCACGCTCGCCGTGCCGCTGTCGATCGACGCCACGGCGATCGGCACCAGCGTCGTTTGCGTCGCTCGCGACAATGGCGCCAACCCCAGCGAGAGCCCCGAAGTGGCGCTGACGGTCGGTCTGCCGCCGCCGTGCATGACGATCAAGCTGCCTGCGGAGGGCTTTGTGACCGCTGCCGCGACCTTGGCCGTTGGCGCGACGGCCACCGGCCTCGAGGGGGCGGTGGTGGAGGCGAAGCTGTCGCTCCAGGGCGGCGCGACCTTCATCGATACCCCGATCGGCAAGATTAAGGATGGCGCCTTCACGGGCTCTTTGGCCCTGACGGTTGGCTCGCCCCCGGTCCCGGTCCCGCACGGCACGTACGAGCTCAAGCTCAACGCTGTCGACAGCTACGGCAACGCCGTGGCGGACGGCTTGTGCTCGACCTTGACCAGGATCATCGCCATAGACCGCAACCCGCCGGTTCTGACGCTGGCCATCCCGACCAAGCAGATCCTCGACCCGAAGAATGACGCGGACAGCGATGACATCGCACCCGGCTACCAGACCAAAGTCGTCTTCAGCCTGAGCGGCGAGAGCGAGATCACGACCTCGACCGTCTGCGCGACAGTCAACGGCTTCGAAATGCCCTGCCAGAGTGTCAAGGGCAACGGCCTCGTGACGTTCCCTTCCGTCACCCTGCAGCCCGGCGCGAACGTCATTGTGGCCTCGGCCAAGGACTCGCTGGGCAACGCGAGCAAGGACGTCATTGTCAACATCACGTTGCAGTCGAACGCCGCCATCGTAAAGTGGCTGAAGCCCGCGGTGAACGTCTTCATCGCCGCCGATAGCCTGGATATCGAGCTCAGCGTCACCGACAAGGCGCTCGGTGTGGCCGTCAACGGCGCCGCCATGACCCTTGTACTCAACGGGCAGGAGGTCAATGGCCTCACCTTTGCCAGCACCGGCAATGGCACCTATGGCGCCAAGGTCAACGGCCTCAAAATTGGTGCCAACACTCTCCAGGTTACGGCTCTGCCTGTGGGTGCTGAGGCACCTGGGGTGAGCCCCGCCTTGACGGTCACCCGCAAGGCCGACCAACCGGGCATCGCCCTGCAAGGCTTTACCAACGGCGAGGCGGTGAATCTGGCCAAGGCAGCGTGCATCCCTGGGCTCACCGACTGCATTGCCAACGTCAGCGCCACGACGACGGGCGCCGCTGACGGCAGTGCCGCCACGCTCGTGGTCGCCTGTGACCTCGCGGCGACAGTGACCGCGACCGCGACTGTCGCCAATGGCGTTGCCGTCTTTTCGTCGATCACGCTGCCACATGCTGCCAAATGCACCCTGACGCCAAGCGTCGTGGACGAAGCCGGGCAGGCGGCGGTTGGTGCAGCGGTGTCGCTCACGGTGGATCGCGTGGCGCCTAAGCTCTTCAGCATCATCCCGAACAAACTCCTCTTCCTCGCTGCCGATGACGTCAACGGGAACCCGGCCGACGGTGTTCAGTTGCAGCTATCGGTCCAAGTTGTCGGCATCCCCGCCACGAGCGACGTCAACCTCAGCGTTGCCGATGACACAGGCAAGGTGGTCTCGACCGCCAAGACCGGTGTTCACGGCGCCATCAGCGACGGCCAGCCGGCCACGCTCTCGTTCGGTCTGGTCACCCTGCCGGGTGGCACCAAAGTCGGCCTTACGCTGACGACGGCGGACGCTGCGGGCAACACGGCCACGCTCACACTGACGGTTGTGGTTGTCGCGGACGCCCCGGAAATCCGAATCGTCGCGCCCAGCAGCCTCGACGGGAAGTCCTGCTCGACCAAGGCCGACTGTGGCTCCGAGCTCTGCCACCAAGGCAAGTGCACAATGCCTTGGGCAAAGAACACGACCAAGACGCTGAGTGTCGCCTTGCTCGGCGTGCTGCCGGGCGCCAAACTCCGAATCTGCAGCGACAATGGCAACATCATCGGCGCGACCTGCGCCCATGGTGGCAAGCAGGTCGTCGAGTCGGCGATCGATGCAACGTTGTCTGGCTCGCTCGAAGTCAAGACGCTCCCGGACGGCTTGCATACGGTCACCGCCGAGTTGCTGCCGAACGGCAAGGATGCGGCGGTCAACGCGAATTGGGTGTCGTCGCAGACGGCGGCACTCAGCAACACGCGCAAGCGGCGCATCCTCCTCGACACGATAGCGCCCGTCATCAAGACGATCGCACCGCCGGTCGTGGCGGGCATGCCCACTTCCTGCCTCTCGCGATCCGCGCAGGTGGCCCTCGACGGCCTTCCTGGCGGCTCCTTCTCCTTCGCCATCACGATGGAAGGAGAGGACGCGACAGTCGTCATGCTCGCTGGACCGAGCCAGGTCGGTAGCGCCACGACGAGCGCAAAAGTCGGAGCACTGACGGCCAAGGTCGCCAACGAGGGCAGCACCGCGTTCACCGCGATCGCCACCGATGAGGTCGGCAACGAGAGCGCGGCGATCAGCGCTGGCACCTACGAGGTCAATACCATTCCGCCGATCGGTCAGTTCTCGGCGCCGACCAAGGCGACGCTGCTCAACGGCGACTCGCTCGACGTGCGGATCGCGTCGTCATCGGTCGACGTCGAGGCGCAACCGGTGACCCTCAAAGACGGAGACAAGACCATCGGCTCGGTCGCTATCACCAAGGGCGAGGCACTCTTCAGCCATGCCCTGTACCAGACCCTGGCGGATGGCTCGCACACGCTGACGGCCACCATCAGCGACGCGTGCGCCAACACGTCGATCATCGCAACCTCGCCGACGACGGTCAGCGTCGACACCCAGGCGCCGACCTTGACGATCGCGACGCCCACGGCAGCGCAGGCCTTTGGCGACGCAGATGACGCAAAGGCCAACGTCGGCGGCTACCAGGTCTCGACGACATTCACGACCGGTGGAGCCAAGTCCTGGAAGGTCGAGCTCGGCACCGACTGCGACGCCAACTTCGCTGGCTGCGCTGGCTTTGCACAGGTGGCGGCTGGCGACGTGACCAATGCAGGCGGCGCTGAGCCCGCCGTCTTCGTCACCGTGCCATTTGGCAAGACCAAGCAGTACAGCCTGCGGGTGTCGGCGACGGACGTCTCCGGCAACGTCACCAGCGTCGAGCGCGGCTTCGCCGTCCAGCTCTCTGGCTGCCTCGTCTCGGTCAGTGGCTTGCCCGCATCCGGTATCGTGAACACCGCGCTGTGCGCCAAGCCCGGCCAGAACTGCGCTAGCGTCAAGCTGCCGCTGCAGGCGTCCTTCGTCGGTCCTTGCGGTAATATCGACGCCCTCCAGGTCTTGGTCGATGGCGCGGCCAAGGACAGCAAGGCGCCGGCCAACAGCGCGGCAACCCTCGAGATCACCGTGACCGACGGCACCAAGCCCAAGGTGGAGGTCAAGGCGCTCGAAGGTGCCAGCACCAAGGGCAGCACGGGCGAGAGCTCGTTGGTCGTCGACCTGACCCACCCGGTGGCGTCGTTCATCGCCGGTACCGTTCTTGGCGCGACGACGCCCGCGTCCGGTTCGACCAACCTCGTCGGTCAGACCGTCGACCGCGACACCGGCAAGAATGGCCACCAGGTGCACCTGCTTCTGCAGACCGTTGACGCTGGCCTCTCCGGCGGCAAGTTCGTGAGCGTCAAGGAGACGGTTGCCGGCGCGGACCTCTCGGCCGGGCTCGGGTTGCCCTCTAACTTTGCAGCGAGCGGTACAGTGGCCACGGAACTGAAGTTCGTGACCCTGAAGGAGGATGCTGCCAATACAGTCGAGGCCACTGTGGCCGACGCCGCGGGCAACACCGGCAAGGCCACCATCGCCATCGAAGTGGACTGGGTCCCGCCAGCCGCCATCCAACTCGCGGCATTCGACTCAGCGAAAGGCGACCTCAACCCCCGTCGACCCTTTGCCAAGCTGAACTTCGCCGCGGTCGCCGAGGACGGTGCTAGCGGTGGCGCAGCCGATAAGTACGAAGTCGCCTACTCACGGGCCGAGATCACCAAGGACAACTTCGACAACGCCTGCAAGGCGAGCGCGCTGCCAAAGACGGTCTTGCCGAAGCCGGGCGCGCCCGGGGCAGCAGAAGCCGTGGTCGTCGAGGGGCCAGACGGTCGGGCCGCAACCGACGCCTGTAAGTTCGCGACGCTGACCGACAACGGGACCACCAAGTACTTCTTCGCGGTCCGCGCGGTCGACGCCGCGGGCAACGCGGGCGCCATCAGCAATGTGCTGTCGACCGCCGATCTGCGGCTGCGCTACGCCAAGTGGACCTCCACGGTCGCGCCATGGAACCAACCCTACACCTTCGCCCACCCCACCTTTATCGGTGACGTGAACGGTGATGGTCTGCAGGACGCGATGCTCGGTGGCCGAAATGGCGCTAAGTCCTGCGTTGTCTATGGCCACGCGAACGCCGATCTCAGCGTCGCAGACCTCGACATCAAGGCGCAGTCCGCCGCGACGCACACATGCTTCGACAACACGGTAGCGCTCGGTGTGCAGACGGTCGGTCTCGACGCCAATGGCGACGGCGTCGGCGACCTCGTCGTCTCGTTCGGCCAGGGCTCCGGCGTCAAGCGCGAGGTTCACGTCTACCTCGGTGAGAAGGGCAAAGCGCTGGCGACCACTCCGGCGCTCAAAGTGACGAACATCACTTACAACGTCGTCGCGGGCATCCGCGCCTTGGCGGCGGTTGGCAACATGAACGGGGACGTCGCAACCGGCAACAAGCCGATCCAGGACTTCGCATTCACCGTCACCGCCACGCCCTCGGTCCTTGAGGAGCGTGTCTTCGTCGTTCCCGGCAGCACCAGCTGGAGCACAGCCTCGCCGAAGACCCTCGACATCGAGTCCGCAACTGACCGCGCCACCCACAACGTGCTGTTGATCAAGCGCTCCGACTACGCAGGCACACCAGCGTTTGGCATTGGCCTAAGCGGCGGTGGCAACATCCTGCGCGACAACAACGGTACCGGCCAACAGTTCGATGATCTGCTCATCGTCCAGAATGCCGGTACCCAAGGCATCTACATCGTTCGTGGTCGGAGCTGGACCGGCGCGACGAACGTGTTGCTGTCCAACAACCTCGACAGCGGCTCGGCCGATGACAAGAGCGCAGCTGTGCTGCGACCGGGCTTCACTGGCATCAACACCTTCCAGTCGCCCATCTTGGTCGAGTACGATGGCGACGGCATCCCCGACATCGCCGTGGCCCACGCGCCCGCGAACGAAGTGACGTATCTGCATTGGGCGAGCGGCAAGGCGATTGATGGCGTAGCTTCGGGCATCGTCCCGCTCAATGCATCGCTGTTGCCCGGCCAGAGCGACTTCTACAAGACCAACAATGGCTTCGCCAAGGTCGCCCCAGTCCAGTTCATCTACCCGGCCGGCGACTTTGGCAATGTCGGTGACGGCAGCACCGCGATCGCATCGGTCCGTCCCAGTTGGTCGGTTGGAGGGCGGCTCACCGTCGGCGTTCGGTCCGCCCTGGTGCGCACTGGCAGCGCCGCGGGTACGACGCGGAGCTACGAAGTCGAGGATTGGAGCATCCCCAATGTCTTTGCCCCTGGCGCGACCACGATGGGCAACTTCACGCTGGCGACGAACGGCGACTTCAATGGCGACGGCTACCCGGACTTGGTCATCAGCACCTACTCGAGCGGCTTGGCGATTCTTGCCTACTGACCGCATTTGGCAGCCTGTTCATCGGGGCGGGACAATGGAGGACATGATGAGCGACGATACCAATCCGGCCGGCGGCCAGCTCGTGGCAGACGCGATGTGGACGACTCCGGAACTTGAGACGATCCTGCCTGGTCAGTTTGAGGCGGCCCTGGGCTCGCAGCCATGTGGCAATCCAACTGCCAACAACCAAGATCCACAGGACTGTGAGTGCTGAGCGCGGAGCAGCCGTGGAGCCTGCGAACCGCGGCCACAGCTGTCACCGCTGCCAAGCGAGAGTTGCAGGCTGAGGGTGCAGCACAAAGCGGTGAACGCCATTTCCTGAGCGCGGGCTGGACCCAACGCCTCCAAGCGAGTGATCGCACGATCGCACTTGGATTCGGATCTGACTGGCTGGTCATCGACCTCCCTGACGGGGCGCTGGAAGGCGTCGCATTTGAACGGGTGGGCGATGTCGCTGGCGCCCCGCGCCTTGCGGTCCGCTACGGGGAGGTCCCAGACGGCGCAGGGTGGCGACAGCTCGACCCCCTCGGCAGGACGTTCGGGGGCCGAGGCTTCGAGCTCGACCTGGACGCGTCACAGGTGACAATCGACGGACATTTGCGCTCCGAGCGTGGCGCCCTTTACCTCGCGATCGTCGATGCGGCGACCGCTTGGTGTGCCGCAAGTTGTTATGAGCGCGGTGGCCTCTTGCTGCACGCGGCTGTGTTTGGGTTCGGCTCCAAACAGGAGCAAGGCGCTACCGTCGTCGCCGGCGCGAGTCACGCCGGCAAGACCACACTCAGCCTGCGGCTGCAAGATTCGGTTTGGAGCGAGGAGCACGCTTTCTTGGTGCCCTCGACCGGCGGCAACTACGATGTCCTGAGTGTGCGCGAGCGCCGCAGCTTCGGCGTCGGTGTTCCGCTGCGGGCCAAGCTGCGGCGCTTGGCGGTCCTCGGCCCCGATCGGTCCAAGACCTCCTGGACCGCCTTGACACCGACCGACGCAGTCGCCGCGCTGTGGCCCGCCGTCCTGTGCCCCCAGGGAGGTCAGCCGCTGGCCTTGCAGGCGCTTGTCGCGCTCTGCGACCTCATCCCCGTCGGCAGACTGGCGCACAGCCTTGCGACCCCCAACGCAGAGGTCGCGGGCTGCATAGATGGTTGGGCGCCATGAGCATCCAATCAAAGAGGACGTTGGGTCTCGAAGGCGCACGCGCACTCTCTGACTTGCTCAAGCAGGTGGCGAAACAGCAAGACGAGGTCGTCGGCGCGCACCTCGACGTGACCTACCGCTGCGATCTCGACTGTGAGCACTGCTACCTAGACGACAAGTCCGGAACGCGCGAGCAGCCGACCTCGGTGTGGCTGCGGGTGCTCGACGAGCTGGCTGCGCTCGGACGGCCTGCCTTGCTCTGGAGCGGCGGAGAAGTGTTCGCCCGCACCGACTTTCGGACCTTGCTGGCCCGCGCCCACACCCTCGGCATGACGTCGCGCGTCAAGACCCACGCTGGCAACGTCGACGATGAGACCGCGGCGTTTCTCGCTGCCCATGGCGTCACGGCGCTCGAGGTGAGCGTCTATTCACTCACGCCGGCGGTCCACGACGCGATCACCCGCATTCCAGGCTCGTTGGAACGCACCTTGCGCGGCATGGAGGCAGCCCGACGCGCCGGTCTGCGCGTGCTGGTCGCCGTCGTCGCCATGCAATCGAATGTCGCGGAGCTGGAGTCCATCGACGACTTCTTCTTCGAACTCGGCATATCGGTGCGGTTCGCGATCGCCTTGCATCCCGACCAGTCGTCTCTGCCCAGCGTCGATGGTCTGGGGCTCCACTTTGAGCAGATGGTCGAGGCCTTTGCGGTTAGCGAACGCGCGGGAATGCGGCGCGGGGTTGTGCCCAAGCCCTTGGCCGACCTCAACCGCGACAAACCGCCCTGCCAGGCCGGCCGCAGCGGGTTGTATATCGCTCCGTCGGGCGAGGTGTGGCCCTGTGTGACCTTTCCGTTGGTCCTCGGCAACGTTCGTACCCAGCCGCTGGCGACGATCTGGCACCGATCGCCGGAGCGGGCTGAGCTCCAGTCCTGGACCAACGCGGGGCGCGATGCGTGTACGGGCTGCGGCGCCGGCGGTGTCTGCGGCTATTGTCCAGGCGAGGCGCACCGCCGTACCGGCGACTATCGCAAGGCACCGCCAGCGTTTCATGACCGGGCCCGGGCGCGCTTGATTGCCCATGCCGAGGTATTGGGCCTGCCGACGCCGACCGAGCGCCTCGCACGCACGCCAGAGACCGACGGGACGTTGGTCGAGGCCATCGCCCCTGCAACGCCTGTACGCCGCGCAGCACCTTTCGCGATCCGCGCCGGCACGGTCAACAGGCCCGCCACTCCGTGACCGAGCGCTGGCGCCTCCACGGCGGCTCCATGCGCCCCCTCGGTCCCGGCTGGGAGGCCGAGGTCGACGCCAGCGAGGCCGGCAAGTCCTCCCTCGGCCCCGGCGACCTCGTCTGCTACCTCGGACTTCAGGGCCAGGCCATCGTCCACCGCCTCCACGCCGTCGAGGGCGCCTGGCTCCTCGTGCAGGGGGACACGGCAGGGCCAGAGCCGCCGCTGCCCCGCAGCGCCATCTTGGGCCGCGTGAGCGCCCTGTCATGGCGAGGCGTGCGCCTGCCCCTGCCAGCCCAGGGCCCTGCGGCCCCTCTCCTCCGACGGTGCGGCCTGCTCTGGGCGGGAGTTGCACCTGTGATTCAGCGGGCTTGGGCCCGGAATGTGCGGAAGCGATCGAATGTTTGACAGCGACGTCATCGTGTGATCACGATCGGTTGCGGCTCGGGCAGGTTTCTGTCCCGTTCCGCAGGAGGCCGACGTGGCAGTGACCCCATCCCTGACAGCGCGACGACGGCGCTCGGGCATGGCCCTGGCGCTGGCGATCGGCGGCCTCGGCGGCTGCGGCGGCGCCCGAATCGAGACCCTCGAGACCGAGGTCAGTCGGCAGCGTGAAGAGTTGTCTGAGCTGCGGCGCAATCAGGCGGCGCAGCGCGTGCAGTTCGACGAGTTCCGCAATCGACTCGTGGTCCTGCAAGACAAGCTCGAGTCCGAGCGGCTTGCCGCCCAGCGCGCCGCCAGGGCCATCGAGCCCCTGCCGCAGCTGCCCCACGTGGTCGTCAGCCGCGCGGATGGCGAGGTCCGTGTCGACGGCAGCGATGGCGTTGGCGTCGGGCAACCCGCCCAAGGGCAGCCGGCAGCGCCGCGCTCGGTGGTCATCGGCTCTGACGGCGTGGCCCGCGACATCAAGCCAGAGGCTGCCGAGGACGCAGGGGGCCGTGCCGGCGCTTCCGGAAACCCGGCGCCGCGTCGGCACAAGGTCGCAGCCGCAGGGCCGAGTGAAGCCGAGGCGTCGCGCCCACCTCAAGAGGGCAACACCGCCGAGGAGGCCGCAGCGGCGGCCTACCGCGACGCCAAAGCCGTCCTCGATGGTGGGCGGCTCGATGAAGCGCGCGCCGGCTTTGAGCGCTTTCTGGAGCAGAACCCAGACCATCCGCTGGCCGACAACGCGCTCTACTGGATCGGCGAGACCTGGTACGCCAAGTCGCTGTGGCTCAAGGCGGCGCGGGTCTTTGGCGAGGTGGTGACGCGCTTTCCACGCGGCAACAAGGTCCCAGACGCCATGCTGAAGACCGCGCTGTGCTACGACCGCCTCGGCGAGGCGCAGCTCTCGCGTGAGGTGCTCGGCCAGCTCTCGCGGCTCTACCCGGCGTCGCCCGCCGGCGAGCAGGCGCGCGATCGGTTGCAGCGGGCGGAGGAGCGATGAGGACCACCGTCCTATTCACGTGCGGGCGTCAGGTTCGCGCGGAACGCCGTGAGGACGCTGGCCGTTTGGGGCGCGCCAGGGTGTGCGGCCTTGCCATGACGCTCGCGCTTGGGGCCTCTGTTGCGGCAGCAACGCTCTTGAACCCGGGCACGGCGTTGGGCCAGGTGCCGTGGATGGTTGAGCGCGAAGGTCCTTCCATCAAGATGGAAGAGACCGCCAACACCGGCGAGCGCATCTACGTGGTGCAGCCGGGCGACACTCTGTGGAGCATCGCCGAAGGCTTCTACGACGAGCCGTGGTACTGGCCCTCGCTGTGGTCGTATAACCCGCAGATCACCAATCCTCACCAGATCTATCCAGGCGACGTGGTCTACCTCAGCCGCCGTCGGGCGCCGATGAGCAAGCAGAAGGCCATCACCTTCGCTGCGTCGCGCTACGAGCGGCGGCGGCCGACACCGGTGACCCTGGCGCGTCGCGTCGGCTACATCTCGGCCCGCGACTACCGCGAGAGCGGCGTCATCGAGGGCAGCCGCGAAGAGCGCGCCATGCTCGGCACGCTCGACGAGGTCTACACGCGCTTCAGCCTCAAGCGCTGCAACGAGGTCGAGAAGGCTTCGGTCGCCGACGCTGCCCGCGCCGACGCCGAGGGCAAGGGCGAAGAGGTCGACGTTGCCGGCCCCTGCGTCCGCGACGGCGACCGCTACGTCGTCTACCGCGTCGAGCGCCCCGTGATCCATCCCAACACCGGCAAGAGCGTGGGATACAAGATCAACTTCGTCGGAGAGGCCGAGGTGGTCAACACCAAGCGCGGCATCGTCGGCATGGTTTTGACCAAGTCGCACAGCGAGATCAGCCGCGGCGACCTCGTAACCAACCTGTTCGAGCCGCTCACGAGCGTGACGCCGCGCACCAACGACCAGGAGGTCGTGGCCACCATCATCGACTTCCACCACGAGAGCGGCGCCGTCGGGCAGCACAGCTACGTCTACCTCGACAAGGGCGCGGCCCATGGCGTCAAGCGCGGCAACCGCTTTGAGCTGGTCTGGCGCGGCGACGGTCTGCGCGGGACGGCGGTACGGGACATCAAGGACTATCCGGACGAGCAGATCGGCGTGGCGATGGTGGTCGAGGCGTATGACCAGCACTCGCTGGCCTACCTGTCGTCGTCGGTGCGCGAGATCGAGCGCGGCATGGTCGCGGTGATGCCCCCGGGCTTCTAGTCACCCGCCAGCACGCACCGGGAGGCTGTGGCGTCGCCGCTCTGATCCGAATTCGGCGTGTCTCAAACGGTTTGCGCTGCCTCTCGTCGGCTTCTGGCCGCGCCATCGGGGCTTGGGATTCCCCGCTGGTGCACGCGCCGGCCATGCGCTCGGGTACGGCTGCGGCAGCTGGAGGTGCTACTCGGCTACGAAGCCGGCCGCTTTGTGGCTGCCGTCGCAGAAGGGCTTCTTGGCCGATTTGCCGCAGCGGCAGAGGGCGCACTTGCTGCCGCGCCAGGCCACGCGCCCGGCGGCGGTGACGAGGGCGACGTTGCCGGAGAGCAGCAGCGGGCCATCCGTCGCGCGTTTGACCTGGAGCGGTCCGCCGGACGCGTCAAAGCCCTTGCCAGCGTCGCCGATGGCGCCGCGGTCGACAAAGCCGCTGCGCTCGTGGCTGCCGTCGCAGAAAGGCTTGCGCGACGAGGCGCCGCAACGGCAGAGCGCCGCGCGGGTGCGCAGTCCGGGCATGGTGGCGTCGGCGCCGTCGACCTGCAGGTCGCCGCGAAGGTAGAGCGGGCCGTTGTTGCTGACGACGACGACGTTCTCCGCTGGTGGCTGCTCTTGCACGCCGTCGCGGCGTGAGAAGCTCAGCGCCCCGGTCGGGCAGCGCTGGACGACGTCGACGACCTCCTCGAGGGTCGATGCGTCGGGCTGGCACCACGGCTTGCGGCCGCTCACGAAGAGATCGCCGGTGGCGCGTCCGCACTCGCCGATGTGGATGCAGAGGCCGCCGTGCCAGGCGATGGTGGCATCGGTGCCCAGGTACTCGGCGGTCTTGGGGGGCTGCTCGTCTTTCACGTTGGGCTCCTGTCGTTTGGTTGGCGGGGGAGGATGCCCCTTGCAGTGCCTGCACGCCGCCTCGCTGGCGTCGTGCCAGCAGCGCTCTCGGTGCACGCCGGGGCCATCGTCCTATGGCCGCCGCGGCCTCGGCAGCAACAGTACGCCCTGGGGGGAGCCCTCGCTGCAAGGGTGGCCTCCAAAGGCGCCCATCCGCCCGCGCGTTTCGGCGCCAGTGGTTGGTGCCGATTTTTGGGGCGCAGGGCATCGCTTAGGGCCGCGCGGCCGTCCGGCTTGACCACAGCGCCGCGACAGCGACGCTTCCGGCACAGCCAGCGCTGGCGATGAAGGTCGCTTCGGCGCCGAGCTGCTGCCACAGCAGCCCCGCAGCGCCGTTGCCGAGCAGCAGTGCCGCGCCGCTGACCAGGTGAAAGACGCCAAAGGCCGTACCGCGCAGCGTTGCCGGCGCCGCGTCCGCCACCATCGCCGCCAACAGGCCCTGGGTCATCCCGAGGTGGAGGCCGAAGAGGGCGATTCCAAGCCAGATCGCGGCGGATTCGGGCGCCATCGCGAGTGCGAGGTCGGCGGCGACCAGCACGGCCATGCCGAGCGCCAGCAGGCGATGCCGCGGAATCCGATCGGCCAAGCGGCCCAGTGGCCACGCGGTGAGCGCGTAGACGACGTTGAGCGCGACCAGCACCAAGGGCGTGTAGCGCAGGCTCAGCCCGCCTTCGCTGGCGCGCAGGACCAAGAACGCCTCCGAGATGCGCGCCAACATCGCCGCGGCGCCGAGCGCGACGACGCCCGCGAAGCGACCATCGAACGCGGTGTCGAAGGGCAGCAGCCGGCGCAGCATGGCGGCGAGCGGTGCCCACCGCGACCCTGCGCTTGTCCGCCCGTCGCCGCCGCCGCTGGTTTTCGGGGTTGCCTGAGCCGCGGCGTCCGTGCGCGGCGCCTCATCGACGAAGCGCCAGAGCACGAAGACCGCGAGCGCGGCGGGGACGATGGCGACGCGGAAGACCGCGCGCACGTCGTCGTGCCAGGCCACCATCAGCGCCATCGCCAGCAGCGGCCCGGCCACCGCGCCGATGGTGTCGAGCGATTGCCGCATCCCATACGCTGCGCCGCGGATCGCCGGCGGGGTCAGGTCGGCGATGAGCGCGTCTCGCGGGGCGCCGCGCAGGCCCTTGCCGACGCGGTCGATGAGGCGGGCGCCGAAAATCCAGCCCGCCGACGCCGCGAATGAGAAGAGGGGTTTGGCCAAGGCCGCGAGCCCGTAGCCGTACAGCGTCCACGGCTTGCGCTTGCCGCTGCGGTCCGAGAGGACGCCGGAGACCACCTTGACCATCAGCGCAGTCGCCTCCGCGGCGCCCTCGATGAGGCCCAGCGCCAGCGCGCTGGCGCCGAGGCCCCCGATGAGGAAGGCCGGCAACAGGCCGTGGATCATCTCGGAGGACAGGTCCATCAGCAGGCTGACGACGCCAAGCGCGATGACGGCGCGGGGCATGCGCGGCCGTGGCGTCCCTTGCGCCGTCGCAGCGAGCGATGGGTCGCTCATGCGATCCCACGCCTCGCCGCGTCGCGTGGATGGCCCGCCACTCGCCCTCCCGCAACGCGGTGCAGTCGCTGGGCCCGAACGTCAACGGGCGGCCGCATAGGGCGCTTGCGCCTTGGGCCGAGGAGGTTGGCTGGCGGCATGACGAAGACCTCGTCGTCCGATGCATCGGCGCCCGTGTCTGGCCGCCCCCCGCCAGGATCGGCCGGACAGCGCGCCGACTCGGCGTTGCGCACGCCGTCCTAGCACGGCACGGGCGCCTCGGCGAGGCATGCGGGTCGCCGCCCCGTGGTGCGACCAACCCCGAAGCCTCGCAGCCCGCGCGCGGCGGCTGTCGAACGGCGCGTCCACGCGCCGACCGTTCGCTTTGCCTTGTCACCCACCCAAGGCTTGGAGCTCGGCCCCGACCCCCTTCATCTCCACGTCGCCCGGTGCGACGCTCTGGACATCCGCCGGCGCTTGGGCGCGTGATCGCTGCTAGGCGACGCCGGCAGTGGGAGGCACTGTGGCGACGTTGAGCGAGGAATTTCGCTTTCGTGACGTGTACAACCAGCGCGTCGTCGCCGCACTGGCCTCGCGGCTCGCGACGGCGCTCCCGGGCTTTTGCGCCGACGCCTTTGCCGCCGATGCCTGCCGCGACCTGGAAGCGCTCGGCATGAACGAGCGAATCGCCCAGATCACCGCGGCCTTGCGTCGCGCCCTGCCGACCGACTTCCCGAGCGCGGCGGCGGCGCTCCTCGCCGCGCAGGAGCCGCCGCAGCCGGAGCCCGGTAAGACCGATTGGGACGCCTTCATCGTCCTACCGCAGTGCCGGCTCGTCGCCGAATCGGGTCGTGGCCATGTCGCGCTCTCGCTCGAGGTGCTGCGCGAGTTGACGCAGCGGCTCTCGGCGGAGGCGGATCTGCGGACATTCCTCGAGGTCGACTACGCGAAGACCTGGTCGACGCTCGAGCGCTGGTGCAGCGATCCCGACCCCCATGTGCGCCGGCTGGTCAGCGAGGGGACGCGGCCGCGCCTGCCGATGGCGCCACGCATCCGCCGCTTCTGCGACGATCCCCGGCCGCTGCTCGACCTCCTGGCGCGGCTGCGAGATGACCCGTCCCTCTACGTGCGGCGCTCGGTTGCTAACAACCTCAACGACATCGCCAAGGACAACCCAGAGTTGGCGCTCGACGTGCTGGAGCGCTGGCAGCGCGAAGCGAGCCCGAACACCCGCGCGCTGGTTCGGCACGCAGCGCGAACCCTGCTCAAGGCCGGGCATCCCCGCGCGCTGGCGCTTTTCGGCCTCGGCGGCGCGGCGGTGGCTGTGACCCTGTCGGTGCCCGAACCCGTGGTGCGCATCGGCGGCAGCGTCACCTTCGTCGCCGAGCTGGTGTCGCAGAGCGATGCCGCGCAGCTCTTGCACATCGACTACGTCGTCGATTTCGTCAAAGCCGACGGTCACCGCCGCCCCAAGGTATTCAAGTGGACCGAGCGCACGCTGGCGCCTGGCGAGCAGCTTCGGCTGACGCGGCGCCAGCACATGCGCCCGACCAGCGGCCGGCCGCTCTATCCGGGGTGGCACAGCGTCAGCTTGCAGATCAACGGTGTGCGGCTTGGCGAGGCCGCTTTCGAAGTCCGCGCGGCGCCCTGACTTGCGGCAGCGCCGGGCTGCGCGCACCGGCGGGCGATGAGCTGGCGGGTCAAGCGCAGGCGCTCCGTCACCAGCCTGCGAACTCACGCGCGAAGGCCCAGGGCACACCACAAGCCGCCCTTACGCCCCCGCGGCGGAAGTCGTGGCCTACTTGCAGACGCTCTGCGCGCAGGTCTTTCCGACCCCGCAGGTCAGACCGTGTAGCGGAATGGACTGACAGCCCAGCATGGCCTCGCAGAAATCGGCGGTGCACGGGTTGAGGTCGTCGCAGCTCTTCAACGGCTCGCCACAGCCCCCGGCGCCGGGGCAGGTCAGGTGGCCCCAGGGCGACATGCGAAGGATCGTCACCGAGCTGACGGGCCCGCCCAACGCGCCCGACGTCGCGGTCGCCACCCAGTCCCCGCCCGCGGCGTGCAGCGTGTGCGGCAGGACGTGGGCGAAGTTGGCGATGGTGTGGTCCCTCCGCCACAACGCCTTGCCCTGCACGTTGTTGGCCCCGACGGAGAAGCCAACGCCCCCCGCCAACAGCGACGGGCCGGCCCAGACCATGGTCGAGTTCGCCACCGCCATCGCCTCGATGGTCGCCGGCGGGTCTTCGGGCGGAGCGATCCACTCGAACGCCGTCGCGCCCTTGGCGTCCAGCCCCATCAACCACGGCGACCGAATCGTGTTGTTGATCGTGACAGTGCCGCCGACGGCGACCAGGCTGGGCGTCAGGGGCTTGGCGGCGACAAGGGCTCGGCCGACATCGGACGTGTACGTCTTGAACGAGACGACCTTGCCCGATTCGCTGACGAGGAGCGCGAAAGCGCTGTCCAAGGGCGGCACGGTCTTGCCGGCGCGCCCGACGACGAAGCCGTCCAGCGTCGCGAGCTGACCGAAGTCCTCGGCGGCGAGGTAGAACCCGACCGCGTCGTAATCCAGGGACCACACGTTGGCGCCCGCTGACGTGACACGCTTGAGCGACACGTTGCCATCGGCGGCCAAGTTGACGGAGGAAAGCAACACGTAGCTACCGTCGATTTGCCGCACGGCCTGACGCGGCGTGATCTCGCAGCCGACGCACGGGTTCGTGACCACGGCCTGCAGCTGGGCACTGGCAGCAAGCACAGTGACCCGGCGCTGGCAGAACACGGCGTTGTTGGCGCTGTCGCGCCCGAGTCGCCAGAGCGCCGGTTTCACGTCGAGCGGGTCGGGAACGATCGCCAACGTCTTTGTGACTTTGCTGCACAAAAAGTCCTCGTCCGTGGCAGTGCCCGCTGCCTGGCCGAGCAAGTCGATGTCCTGGTTGTAGAGCGCCGCGGCATTGCCCGACGAGAAGAGCATTCCGCCTGAACCCATGCCGAGGAATGCGCCCGCCGTGCTGCTCGGGGCACCCAGCTTGTGGTTCGCGCTCCACAGCCGGCTGCCGACATCGGCGGCGCACTTGCTCTCGTTGCAGACGCCGATGGTCGTGCAGCCGCCAGACAACGTGCAGTACGGCGCATTGGGCGTGAACAAGCAGCCGAACTTCGGGTCACAGACATCGGTCGTGCACGGCAGATCGTCCGCACAATCGGACCCTTTCAGCTCGGCGCACGCCCCGGCGCTGGCGCACGACGAGTGGCCAAAGGCGTTGGCCCGCACCAGCAGCGCGCGCCTTGCGCCGCTCGCCGGCTGCTGCGACCCGACCGCCCAGACGCCGCCCAGTGTGGCAGGCGCCACGGCCAGCAGCTTGTGGGTGCCGCCTGCATTGGGCGGCGCCAGGGGGGTGGCCTGTCGGACATTGCCGGCCATGTCCAAGGCCAGGATCTCGCCCATGCTCTTGCGCTCGCCGACGGCGAGGATGCGCCCATCGACCACCACCGAGTCCTTGACGAGGAAATCGTCCGTCACCGACCGCAGCTTCAGCCCCGAAAACTGCTCGTTATCGAAAATGGCCAACTGGAGCTTGGTCTTGCTGGCGGCTGTCGTGGACAACAGAAGGGACATTGTCAGCCCGGCGTCGGCCGTGAACTGACCGGCGCCCAGGACGTCGGCTGTGCCGCCGAAATTGTCTTGGGCGATCACCGGCTCGTCGATCGTCTGGCCATGCACGGTCCAGCTCGGGCCCTTGCCGAACGCAAACGCGAAGGGCGTCCGCACCACGACAGCCGTCGCCACGGGGGCGGTGTCGGCCATGTAGATGGTCTGCCACTGGGAATTGGCCGTGCCGTCGGTGCTGAGTCGGATCAACATGGGCGCCAGCGCCTGGCCCGGGTTCGCGGGGTCGCTGGGCTGGATCGCCAGGCTCACTTTGGCGCCGGTATAGAAGCCGACCGAGATCATCGGCTCGTCGTACTTCGCGTTCCAGCGATGGGTGATCGCGCCGCCGATCGGCGCCAGGTTCGGCCCGAAGCGGCGCGCCACCGTCGTCGGCTTGCCGGTGCTGTCGACCTCGGTGCCGACGACCAGCAGACCGTCGGTCCCCGAGGCAAAGATGCCGCGCACGCCCACGGCGCTGGACGCCTGGTCGGAGGTGCTGCTCCACTCCGCGGTCTGGTTGCCCAGGGCGTCGAACTGCACAAGCCATGGCCGCCGGGTCTGGCCGGCACCGGACTGCCAGCCACCCGCCGTCACGGTTCCGTCGGCATCCGGCAGCACGGCGGCGAGCTCGTGTGCCACCGACGCCGAGCCGACGTACTTGGCAAAGAGCCGAGACACCTTGCCCGGCGCGCATTTTCCGGCGGCACAGGCAGCGCCGATGTTGCACGACGCGCCATCGTCGCAAGGCTTGCCGTCCAGGGCCCCGACCGGCGCGCAGGCGTAGTCGGTGCCCCCCAACTTGCTCAGGCACGACGTGTTTTGGCAGGGATCTGTCGAGATCGGGCAGACGACCGGGCTTCCGGCGCCGCACGCTCCGCTGGCATTGCAGACATCGCCCACCGTACAGCCGTCGGCGTCGGCGTTGCAGGGCGCGCCCGAGGCGGCTGCGACGGGCTTGGTGCAGGCGCCCGTCTTGACGTCGCAGGCCTCCTGGGTGCACGAGTTGCCGTCGGAGCAGTTGACCGCGGTGTGGACGCAGCCCGTGAGCGCGGCGCAAGCGTCCGTCGTGCAGGGATCTCCATCGCTGCAGGGGTTGGTCTTGCCGCCCGCGCAGGCGCCGGCGCTGCACGTGGTCTCGACCTGACAGAACTTGCCGTCGTCGCAAGGCGTCCCCGCCGTGACCGGCTGCAGCGCGCACTTGGCGGTCTTGGGCTCGCATTGCGCCTTCAGGCACGCCGTGTCTTCGAGCTTGCTGCAGAATACCGAAGAGTTTGGCAGCGGCTTGCATGCCGGCGCGGCGCCCGACTTGTCGCAGTACTGGATGCCGTTGCAGAGGTTGCCGTCGTCCTTGGTGGCGCAGTCCGCGTCGGCCTTGCACGCGCAGGTGAAGGCGCCGGGCGTGCAGACGCCGAGCTTGCACAGGTCGCCCGTCGTGCAGGCGTCGCCGTCGGTGCACGGCGTGTTCGGCGCCACCTGGGCCGGCTGGCAGTCGCCGGTCTTGGCCTGGCAGGTGTTCTTCAGGCAAGCGGTGTCGTCCACGCTTGGGCAGCTCACCAACGTGCTCGCCTTGACCTTGCACGCGGGCTTGGTGCCTGTGGTGTCGCAGAAGAGGGTGCCGTTGCAGAAGTTGCCGTCTTCCTTCGACAAGCAGTCCGAGTCGCTCTTGCAAGCGCAGGTGAAGAGCCCCGCCGTGCACTTGCCCTGGTAGCAGCTGTCGCCCGCCGTGCAGAGGTCACCGTCCTCGCACTTGGTGCCGCTCTGCAGGTCGACGAAGGCGCAAGCGCCGGACTTTACGTTGCAAATGTTCTTGCTGCACTGCGTGTCATCGACGCTCGGGCAGGTGACGACGGAGTTGGGCTTGGGCTTGCAGGCCGGCGCGGCGCCTGATTTGTCGCAGAAAAGAGTGCCATTGCACAGGTTTCCGTCGTCTTTGGCGGCGCAGTCGGTGTCGGTCTTGCACTCGCAGGCGAAGATGCCCGGCACGCAGCTGCCGAGCTTGCAGACATCGCCTTTGGTGCAGGCGTCGCCGTCGTCACAGACGGTGCCCGGCGCCGACACCGTCGGCTGGCAAGTGCCGAGCTTGGGGTTGCAGACGTTCTTGAGGCAGGCGGTGTCGTCGGCGCCCAAGCAGACGACGACGGACTTCGGGTTGAGCTTGCAGGCCGGCTGGGTGCCCGACTTGTCGCAGTAGTAGGTGCCGGTGCAGAGGTCGCCGTCGACGTCGATGCAGTCCGCGTCGGCGTTGCACTCGCAGGTGAACTTGCCTGCAGCGCACTTGCCCTGGGCGCAGGTGTCGCCCGAAGTGCAAGCGTCGCTGTCGTCGCAGGGCGTGCCGCTGGCTTGAACGACAAAGGCACACTGGCCCGACTTCGGATTGCAGGTGTTCTTCGAGCAGGCCGTGTCGTCGACGCTCTGGCAAGTGATGACCGTGGCAGGATTGACCGCGCACTTGCCGGCGACCGCGTCGCAGAACATTGTGCCATTGCAGAGGTTACCGTCATCCTTGATGGCGCAGTCGGCGTTGGTCGCGCAGTCGCAGACCTTTTCGCCCGGCTTGCACGCCTTGCCCTCGCAGACGTCGCCCTTGGTGCACTTCTCGCCGTCTTCGCAGCCAAAGGGGCCGGGGTCGGCCTGCGTACCGGCCGCGGGCGGTGCGAACAGGCAGAACTGCGCGACGATGCCACCGCCGAGGTCGACCGCCTGGCAGCCGACCTGGTTGACCGCTGCGCGGGCAAAGACTTCACACTTGCCTGTGGCTGGGACGCAGACGTTCTTGGCGCAGGCGGTGTCGTTGACGGTCGGACAGGTGACGATGGTCGCCGGGTTCAGCTCGCAACCGCCGGTCTGCTTGTTGCAGAACATTGTGCCGTTGCAGATGTTTCCGTCCTCTTTGCTGGCGCAATCGGCGTTGGTGTTGCACTTGCAGGTGTCGGTGCCGGCGGTGCAGGCGCCGCCGACGCATGTCTCGCCCGTCGTGCAAGTGTTGGCATCGTCGCAGGTCTTGCCCTCGTTGGTCGCGCTCAGCTTGCAGGTACCGAGAGAGGGCACGCAGGCGTTCTTGAGGCAGGCGGTGTCGGCCTGGTCATTGCAGGCGACGATGGTCGCTGGGTTCGGCTTGCAGGTGCCGCCGTTGTCGGACTTGTCGCAGAATTGCGTGCCGTTGCAGAGGTTTCCGTCGTCTTCGCAGTCGCCATCGACCTTGCACTTGCAGGTCTCGGCGCCGCCGCTGCAGACCCCTTTCAGGCACTGGTCGCCTTTGGTGCATGCATTTCCATCGTCACACACACCACCATCGACGATGGGCAGCGGCTTGCAGTCGCCGCTCTGCGGATCGCACGTAGGGATGGTGCACGGATCGAGGTCCTCCTTGCAGGTGATGGCGGACGCCGGCTTGGGCCGGCAGCGG
This sequence comes from Myxococcales bacterium, assembly GCA_947491025.1. GTDB lineage: Bacteria > Myxococcota_A > UBA9042 > UBA9042 > UBA9042 > SXNM01. Next base: position 37,746 of record CANLIC010000016.1, on the reverse strand, counting down.
AAGGGGGCCGCCGCCTTGTCGCAGTACGAGACGCCGGTGCAGAGGTTGTCATCGGCGTCGGGGCAATCGGCGTCCGATTTGCACTCGCAGACCACGACCGCGCCCGGCGCGCAGGCGCCGACCTTGCAGTGATCGCCGCTGGTGCAGGGATCGCCGTCGTCGCAGTGTAAGCCATCGATTGTCGGCTTCTGGGCGCAGGCGCCGGTCAGCGGGTCGCAGGCGGCCCGGACGCACGCGGTGTCGTCCTTGGGGTCGCAGGCCACCACGGTCGTGACATCGAGCTTGCACTGGCCGCTCTCGAGGTCGCAGCGCAACGAGCCATTGCAGGCGTTGCCGTCGTCCAGGGCAGCGCAGCTCACATCCTTGCCGCAGCGGGCGGTCACCTGGCCGGTCAAGGCCGACTCGCTGTCCTCGCCGCTGCACGCTGCGGCAACGAACGCCAACGCCAAGAGCGGGCGCCGTAGCGCCTTCAAGTTGCCTTGCATGGCCAAACCTCGCTCGCGTTGCTGGGAGGAGTCGGCATCGCTGCCAACCAGCGATGCATCGCGATGTTCCCGGGCCTCACGTTGCCAACCCCTGCAGTGGGCTACGCTCAAACGGGCTGCGTACGGGCCACGGTCGCCAGCGCGGATGTCTCATTCTGCACGGCCCCTGGGCCAAACGCGAGAGGAGAACGGCGGCCGCTGAGGCTCCGTTGGCACGCCGCGCTTCCCCGTGCCGCGGCCCACGAGCCGACGCCACCTCGCAGCGTGGCCCGACGCCATCGTCTGTCCTGGCTCCCACCGCCACCGCGCGGCCGACGCGGGCCCCGACAACCCGGCCGCGGCGTCTTGCCCGCTCGGCCCATCTGATCCACACTGCCACGGCAGAGCGGCGGGTCTCCCGCTCGGCGCTGGTCCGCCTCCTAGGCGCCGACCGGCAGGTCCCCAGGGGGGCGGGAGGCGATGCCGATGTTCCTCGAGTTCCGGGATGTCAACGGCCGCCTGACGCATCTGCCGGTCGAGGCGGCTGGCGAACCGATCACCATCGGGCGGAACCCCGGCTCCTCAATTTACAGCAAGCAGAGCACGGTCTCGCGTAACCACGGGCGCATCGGCTTCGAGGGTCAGACCCTCTATTTCAAGGACCTCGGCAGCAGCAACGGCTCGTTCATCAACGGCGAACGGACGACCCGGACCTCCCTGCAGGTGGGCGATCTCGTTCGCTGCGGCGAAGTGTTCGAGATTAACATCTGCGACGGCCAGCCCAATCCCGTCCACTTGCCCGAGCGAGAGGGGCGCGAGCGCTCTTCGAAGCCCACCGAGATGGGCCGCGCCGACGCACCGGCCGCGAGTGCTGGTGGCGGCGGTGGTGGCGGTGGCGGTGGCGACGACTCGCTCGAAGAGCGCCGTCGGCGCAACGCTGAGATCGAGGCCGAGCGCGAGCGGCGGCGAAGAGACCGCGAAGACCGCCGAGGCCGGGCCGATGGCGAAGGACCCATCGCGCGCGGCTCTGAGACCGAAGCCCGCCGTGCCCCAGAGCCGGCGGCTCGCCCAGAGCCTGAGCCGGCGCGGCGGGCACCCGAGCCGGCGCGCCGGGCGCCCGAGGCGCCCCGGAACGTGCCCGAGACCGTGCGCCGCGAGCCGGTCCGGCCGGCGCAGATCGAGCGCGCAGAGCCGGCGGCGCCGCGCGTCCATCAGTCTACCGGCCAGAGTCGCGTCGTGGCGGCCATGGACGTTCCAGCCGGCAACGACGCCAGCCGCGAGTTGGCCGAGCTGCGGCGCAAGGTGGCCGCGCTCGACGGCGAGCTCAGCGATGCCGTCCGCCGCGCGAACCAGTTCGAGAACGACGCCAAGACCACCGAGCAGCGGGCAATGCGCTATTCGGTTGAGCTTGAGGGCTTGTCGGAGAAGTACCGCCAGCTCAAAGAGCAGAACCGCGTCATGGCGGCCTCGCTCGAAGAGACGCGCGAGGACCAGCGCAAGCGCGAGGACGAGACCTTCGAGGCTGAGCGCAAGGTGAGCGATCTCGAAAGCGAGCTGGCCCAACAGCGCGCCAAGGCCGCCGAGGCGACTGAGCAGCTGGCCGGCCTCAAGGTGCGCTTGACGCAGAAAGATCGCCAGATCGAGGAATTGCAGCGCCAGCTCGACCTCTTGGAGTACGAGTTGCGCACGCAGCGCGACGAGATGGAGAGCCTCCAGAGCAGCTTCAACCGCGAGGGCGGCGGCGTCGAGAAGCTCGAGCGCCGCATCAACATGCTGCAAGAGGTCATTCAGGAAAAGGAAGGCCACATCGAGCAGTTGCGCCTCGACCTGCGCGACAAGGACATCGAGATCCGCCAGGTCCGCATGGGCGTCGGCATCAGCGACCTCGAGCACGAGAAGCGGCGCTTGCTCGAGGACTACCACAACGCGACGCGGCGGGTGGACGAGCTGCAGGGCCGGCTGGACCAGAAGGGCCGCGATCTGGACACCATGCGCGCCGAGTTGGACGCTGCCCGCCGCGAGGCCGGCGAGCGCAAGGCGCCGGTCGACGTCAGCGATCATCCCGACATGAAGGCCCGCCAGCGCGAAGTGGAGCGGCTCTCCGAGGCGCTCGAGGCGGCCCAGCGCGACCTCGCCAAGGCGGAGCTCAAGCTCGAGGCCAGTGGCCAAGACGCCGAGGCTGTCGGCCGCCTGGAGCACGAGCTGGCTGCGGCGCAGCGCAAGGCGGAGAGCCTCGCCCAGAAGCTCGAAGCCGCGGAACAACAGGTCGCCGAGCTGCAGGCTATCGAGCCCGTCGCCAAGGGCGCATTGGTGCCCCCGGGCATGGCCGACGACGTCGAAGCCCTCAATGACGCGGTCGGCGCTTCCAAGCAGAACGCCCGGCTGGTGCGTAAGTACGCGAGCCAGCTCGACCAGCAGCTGCGCGCCGAGGGCGGTGAAGCCGGCGAGGCAGCGGGGCTGCTGTACGACATTGCGGTGGTGTTGGTGCAGGACATCGGCGAGCAGGAGCGCCTGGTGCGCGAGGTCCAGGGGCACCTGACCGGGAGCGAGAAGCGATGACGATGGCAGCGGAAAACCCGGTGGCCGACGCGGCCGCCGCCAGCATGAGCAGGCCCGTGCCGGCAGCGGTTGACGATCTGCACTACCTGATTCGGGCGCAGTACAAGCTCCTCTACGTCGTCAGCGCGGAGGAGGCCCGGGTCGAGTCCTGGCTGCGCGACCTCGCCCTGCTCGAGCGCGAGAGCCTCCGGGAGCGCTGGGACATCACCAACTGGAAGGCGCGCAGCTTCATCACCTGGTCGTGCTCGCAGGGCTTCCGCAGCGACAACCTCGATGTGCCAGGCGACATCCGCGAGCCGATTCGCGCCCTGGATTGGATCGCCAACGGCCTGACCCGCGACGCACTGGTTGTGCTGCGCGACTTCCATCCCTTCCTCAGCGACCCGATGGTGGCCCGCCGCGTGCGCGACCTGGTCACCCTCTTTGACGGCGCCGCTGTCAAGCGCACTGTCGTGTTCCTTTCGCCGATCATCAAGTTGCCGATGGAGCTGGAAAAAGACATCCAGGTCATCGACTTCGACCTGCCCGACCGGGCCACCCTTGAGGACATCGTCCGCGAGAAGGCCTTCGCTGGCGCCCGGTCTCGCCGCTTCGGTAGCAATTTCCAGAAGGTGCTGGATTCGCCGACGCTGCAGCGGGAAGTGGCAGAGGCGGCGCTCGGATTGACCGAGGCCGAGGCGCGGCAGGTCTTCGACAAGACCTCGGTGCGGGACAAGCAGTTCGCGCTGTCGACCATCCTCGCCGAGAAGAAGCACATCATCCGCAAGAGCGGGATCTTGGAGTTCTACGAGACCAAGCTCGACCTCAACGCTGTCGGTGGCCTGCCCGAGATGAAGGAGTGGCTGCAGAAGCGCCAGCACTCCTTTACCCAGAGCGCCCGCGACTTCGGGCTGCCGCTGCCCAAGGGCATCCTGCTCCTCGGCGTGCCTGGCTGTGGTAAGTCGTTGTCAGCCAAGGCGATCTCGCAGGCGTGGAAGATGCCGCTGCTGCGACTGGACGTCGGCAAGGTCTTCGGTTCGCTGGTCGGCTCGTCGGAAGAGAACATGCGCCGCGCCATCAAGACCGCCGAGGCGGTGGCGCCCGCCATCCTGTGGCTCGACGAGCTTGAGAAGGGCTTTAGCGGCACCAAGAGCTCAGGCAGCTCCGACGGTGGCACCACGGCGCGCGTGTTCGCGACCTTCCTCACCTGGCTGCAGGAGAAGGAGTCGCCGGTCTTTGTCATCGCCACCGCCAACGACGTCAGCCAGTTGCCGCCGGAGCTGTTGCGCAAGGGTCGCTTCGACGAGATCTTCTTCGTCGACCTGCCCAACCGCGAGGAGCGGCGCGCCATCCTCGACATCCACATCCGGCGCCGCGGCCGCGATCCCGCCAACTTCGACATGAAGCGCCTGGTCGACGGCTCCGCCGGATACTCCGGCAGCGAGCTCGAGGAGGTCCTGGTCACGGCGCTCTATAACGCCTACGACGAGGGCCAGGGCGAGTCCGACATCAACACCGACGGCGTGGTGCTGGCGATGCGCGAGGTCATTCCGCTGTCGCAGACGATGCGCGAGCGCCTCGCCGGAATGCGCGAGTGGGCACGGTCGCGTGCTCGGCGGGCCAGCACGTCGGACGACGACGGCACGGCCGACGACGACGCGCCGAGGTTGGAGCTGTAGGGGGTCGTCCCGCCCGCACGCGCGCCCGCCGGACAGCCGGAGGCCGCTGGGGTCGCGAACGCCGCGCTGGGCGCAGCTTGGGAGGGGCAGGGCGAATGTCGCACTTCACGACCGTCAAGTCGCAGATCAAGAACATCTTGCGCCTGGAGCTCGTCCTCGAGGAGCTCGGCTTTGCCTACACCAAGGCGGAAGCCGGCCAGAAGGTGCGGGTCAAGGGCTACCTCGGGCAGACCACCGAAGCCGATCTCGTCATCCATTCCAGCAAGACCTACGAGATCGGCGTCAACATCGACGCCGAGTCCGGGTGCGCGACCTTCGTCGCAGACTGGGAATTCGTCGAGCAGACAGCCGGTTACAACCAAGCCGAGTTCACGCGCAAGGTGATGCAGCGCTACGCCTACCACACCGTCAAGGAAGAGGTGCAGAAGCGCGGCTATACGCTCGAAGAAGAGAAAGTCGACGAGAACGACCACATCCACGTCACGGTCTCGTCTTGGGGCGATTGACGCGGGGGCAACGATGGCCAAGCGGCGCGAGATCCAGTTCAAGATCGATGATGAAGGCAACGTCAGCATCGAGGTCAAGGGCGTCTCGGGACCCGAGTGCGAGCGCATTACGCGTGAGATCGAGGATGCGCTCGGCATGGTCGCCAGCCGCGACCGCACCAGCGAGTTCTACATCGCCGCGGAAGCCACCGAGGCGGTGAAGCTCGGCGATGAGTGAGCCTTCGGCGCACCGCGAGGACGAGGCGAGGGGTCGCGACCTCTTGGCGGTCGCTGAGGCCTGGCCGCTTGGCCGTCGGTTGGCGTCGTCGTCGGCGCTGTCGCGGCAGGTGTTGCCGCTGCTTACGTGGTTGCTGCGCAAAGAGCGCTTCGCGTTCTTCGTCGCCCACGACTTCCAGCCCGACCGGCTGAGCGCCTGGGTGGTCGCCCGCAACGAGCACCGCGAGACCTACGCCGCCACCTTCAAGGTCAAGAGCGACCACGACCTGCCCGGTGATGTGCTCGACGCCGTCAAGCACAACCACACGCCGCAGTTCAACCTGCGCAACATCGGGCGGCTGGAGCGCAGCGACGTCAATCCGGCCGCGCCGCTGCCCTTCGTCTTTGCCGACAGCGAGCGCCGGGCAGCGCGCGAAGCCATCGACGAGGTGCGCGCGTCGAGCATCCCCAAGGTGGAGCCGATCGAGGTCTGGTCCTTGCGCATGGTCACGACCGTCCGTCGAAGCCTGCGCCGGCTCCTGATCGAGGATCCGTGGGAGCATCGTTACGGCGCCGAGGTGCGGGCAAACTTCGCTGGCCGCGCCCACGACTTCGTGGTCGAAGGAACCCACCCCGACGACTTGCCGGACGCCTGGTGGGGCCCGGCGCCGATTCCGGTGCCAACGACCTGGGCGGCGCCGCCACCGGGTGCCGAGCGCGAAGAGCGCGCGACGTCGCTGCATGACGTGATCCGTGTCGTCTCCGCCGGCAGCGGCTGAGGCCCATACGCCCACAGCGGCCCGTTCAAGGCGCGAATGGCCACTGGAGCCCGCGGGGGCAATGGTGGTGAGTCGCGGCGTCGTCTGGCCGCGCACGCGCAGGTGCTGGCGTCGCATGGCCGTGAAAAGCGAAGGCTTAGGCGTTCGAGACCGGCGTCCTGACAGCCGCTGACGCCGTGTCCAGGCGCTAAGGAACCGGCAGCCGCCGCGGATCCGGGCCTGGCGGCGGTCCCGGCGCGTCCGGCACCGGCGCGATGCGACGGCCCTCGGGTTCAGGGGGCGGCGGTGGGCTGTCGGGATCACCCGGCGGCAGGGCGTCGGCGTCCCAGCTGTCCAGGTCGTGGCCGAGGCCGCCGTCGGCTGGGACCTCGCTGCCATCGGCTCCGCCGCCAAAGACGACATGGCACTCCGCAAGTCGCGCCCGCTCTTCCGCTGTGATCTTCTCCCGCTTGAGCATGATATCGGCCAGCCAGCACAGGTGCGTGCGCCAGGTGTCGGTGACCTGGCCTTTGGCAAAGTGGTGGTAGTGCCCGCGTGGGCTGGGGATGATCGAGCCGAGCCAGATCGACTGCAGCAAGGTCAGGTTGACCGGGTGGCGCGCGAAGTAGCGCTGGCTGGCGGCGCGAATGCCATAGATCTGGGGCCCGAACTCGATGATGTTGAAATACAGGCCGAGGATCTCCTCCTTGCTGAACCGGTGCTCCAACTCCCAGGTGACCACCGCCTCTTGCAGCTTGCGCGAGAGGGTCTTCTCGCGCTCGACGAAAAATAGGTTCTTGACCACCTGCTGGCTGATGGTCGAGGCGCCGCGCACAAAGCGGCCCTGGCTGAGGTTGGCGACGATCGCGTCGCGAATCGCCTGCAGCGAAAAGCCGCGATGCCAGAAGAAGGAGCCATCCTCGCTGGTGGTGACCACCTTGACCATGTCGGCCGAGATCTCGGCCAGGCTGACCCACGACTCGGCGCCGGGGCCGGTGATAAACGAGTAGATCGACGCGTCCTTCTGCCGCGCGTGCTGCCAGAAGGGGCCACGGAGAACACCGAAGTCGATGTGTTTGCCCATCGACTGGATCTCGACGTTGCGCAGCGTGGGTTCGAACTCCAGCTTCAGGCTCGACATCTTCGACGTGTCGAGGCCGACGTCGACGCGAAACGCGATGGTCCCGGTGCAGCGGGCGCCCGCCAGCATCGGTGCGATCGGCCCGACCAGCGAATCGGCGGCGTCTTGGCACTCCAGCGTCGGCACTTGGATGTCCAGGTCGAGGATCGGCGCCGTGCGTGCCTTGGAGATCTTGGCCTCGATCAGGGCGCTGGCGCGGCCGATGGCGAGCTCGATGCCGGTGGCCGCCAGCTTGTCTTGTCCGAGGTCGAGGAGGATCTTGCCGCTGCCGCGCACCACCAGATCTGCGATGACATGGAGCGCCAGGCGGCGCGCCTCCAGGTCGAAGTGCGCCACTTCGCCCTTGCCTTCGAGCGCGATGGTGCGGGCCCGACTGTCGTAGCGGAGCTGAATGCGCGTCTCCCGCAGCAGGCTGTCGGGGTGGACCCGCAGCGACCGCGGTAGCACCGCGCCCCACGGCGCCAAGGGCAAGCGGTCCAGCTGGATGTCGAGGTTGGCGTCGCCGGTAGCCGTCGCAACCTGGCCGCGGATGGTGTTGGCCGCCGCCACGGGCGCCGACGAGGGATCGGCCGCCACTGCGGCTGCGGCAGCGGCAGACGCCGCCGGCGACTGCGGGCCTGATTCGGTGGCGAACGACACCTCGAGCTCCACCATGCCGTCGGCTTTGCGCTCGATGCGCGCGGCGAAATTCGACACTTCGCCAGCCGCGACAGCGCGCGGCCGCTCGTCGTGGTAGCGGGCCCGGCCTCGCAGCAACGTGATCCGCTCGACGGGCATCGCCTGCAGCGCCGCCCGTAGCTTTCCGAGGCTGCTCTCGAGCCGATTGGCGCTGGCGTCGAAGACCCCGGCCAGCGCGTTGCGCACTTTGGCACCTGGCTCGGCGTCCGCCTTGGCGTCGGCCAGCGCCTGCGCCTTCTGCGCCCGCTGCACCGCCAGCGCGGCCTTGACCTCTGCTGCAGTCGGCCCGCCACCGCGCCGAGCTGGGCCCTTGGCGCCCGGGCGGCCGCCCGGGCCACTCCCCGGCGGCGCATCCTCGACAGCGAGCGCGGCCTCCCGGGCGGCCTCCGCTGAGTCGGCCTCCGTCTCGTCTTCGGCGTCTTCGTCGGACTCGCCGGCCTGTGGCGCTGGCGCCCGTGCCGGCTTGACCGGTGCTGGCGTCGTCTCGGCGCCGGCGGTGGCATCCGTGGCGCGCGGCATCAGCGTCGTAGCGCTGGCGGCGGCGTTCTTGTCGACGGCCCCGGCGGTAGTCGGCGCGGCGCGAACATCGGGACGGCGGCCGACCCACACCGGGTCTTCCAAGTCGAGGCCCTGAACATGTCGAAGCGCCAGCAGGGCCGGCGCAGGCAGCCGCTTCCGCAGCGCCTCGGGAATGGCCGACTCCGGCCGCGCTGGCCACGTGAGGGCGACCGCCACACGGCGCACGTCGATGGCGAAGCTGTCGTCACCGTCGGCGGGCGCCACCGCCAGCTCGTCGACACGCACCTGCCCGCTGCTGTCGATCTCGATCCCGCCGACTTGAATGCGAAAGCCGCCGGCGACCGCGGCAATCGGCTCGGCGCTCCGCACCTGCAGCTGCCCCTTGCGCTGCGGCCACAGCAGCTCAGCCTGCACACGCAGTGGCGCCTTCAGGCCCTTGACGTGGCTGGTCGCCTCCAACCGCAAATCGTGGTGATCGCTGACCGGGCTGTGGTCGCTCAGCTCGAGCGTGGCCAGCATGACCTCCAGGTGGCGCAGGTCGAGTCCCTCGGCGACGGCGAGCGACGGCCCCGAAGCGTCATCGATGCGCAACTGAAAATCGCGCACCGCCACCGCCGGCACGCTCGCCCCGATATAGGCGCGCAAGCCGCCGGAACCCGCTTCGCCCGCAGGGTCTTCGTCGCCGGCATCGGCGGCGCCGGCCCGCCACCGCTCGAACAGTTGCTGCAGCGGCACGACTCCGTCGGCTCGCCGCTCGACGCGCAGGGCGCCGCCCACGACGTCCACCCGCTGGAGGTGCAACTTCGGCGACAGGACACCGGACAGCTGCCAGGTCACCTCGACGCGCGGCAGCGTCAACCAGGGCGCGGCGGCGTTGCCCGCGTCAGCGATGCGCAGGTCGGACACCGTGGCCCCGGTGAGGGGCTCGACGGCGAGGGCGCCGATCTCCAGGCGCTGGCCGTGCCGTTGGGCGAGTCGCTCCAACTTCTCGCGAGCGCGCGTGGCAATCCAATCCGGTAGGGCCACCCACCCGGCGACGCCGACGCCGAGGAGGACGACGACGACGGCTGCCGCCAGCCAGCGCCAAGGCACGCCGCCGCCCGGTCTGCGATTGCCGTCAGCGACCACGCGTCAACTCCACTGGAGTGGGCGTGCCGCCAGAGCCAGGCCGCAAGATGCAGACATCAGTTGTAGGACTTGTCACCGGCGCTTGCCACGATCACGACGATAAAGCCGGCAGCCAGCGCGACGCCGGCGACGATGATGCCAGCGGTCTTGCCGGTCGAGAGCAGATCGACTTCGTAGGACTGCAGCGTCGAGAGCGGGAGGAGCGTGTCGCGATCCGAGGCCACCAACTGGCTGGAGTACATCGAGAAGTTGAACGGCGTCACCGGGTAGCGGCGGCCACCCTGCGAGCGGACGAAAGCGCGGGTGTCGCGCGTGACAGCGACCTGCTTGCTGTCGACCGTGGCGACCGTGACCGCGTCGTTGCCGCGCCGCTCGAGGAGCTTCTGAAACTCGCCTTCGTTCTCGGCGAGCTTGGCGTCGAGGCGCACGGCAGCCGGAGACTGCAACTTGCGAAACTCGTCCGAAGCCACGGCGTAGGTGTTGTAGCAGCCGGCCGCGGGCATCGTCAGCAGCAAGAAGAGCGCTGCGGCCTTGTGCAGGGAGGGGGCGCGGGAGAGGGCACTGTGCATCTTGGGACTCCCTTCGGAGGCTGCGGCTTTCAGAGGGCCGACATCTGGCGGGGCCGGGTGCCGCGTCTGGCTCAAGGCAGGCGGCGGCGTGCCCGGCGCAGGGGCGACGCTTCAGCCCGGGTTGGCGTAGCCGCCCGCGACGCCGAAGAGGCGCTTGTACATCAGGTTCATGGCCACGATCGAGACCGGAGCCGTGATGAGAATCCCGATGCCGCAGGCGAGAACGCCGACGAAGTTGAGCAGGCCGAGCAGGATCGCAAACACCAACAGCGACACGAAGTTGGCGTTGAACACCTTCATCGAGCCCTTGATGGCGTCCATCGGCTCCTCACCACGGTCGAGCACGAGCTGCGGCGCGTAGCCGCTCGCCATCGCGAAGTACATGCCCGGCAGGATTAGCAACAGGGTGCCGATGACGGTGCCGATGCCGATGATAAGGCCGCAGATCATCAAGGGAACAAAGCGCTTGAAGCCGTCGAAGACGTTGCCGATCGCCACGTCCTGGCCCTCGATCAGGCGCAGCGACACGACGGTGAGGCCGACCGCGACCGGCACACCCACGATCAAGCCGCCGAGCGGGATGACGCTGGCGATGCCCGACACCAGGCCGACAACCAAGAACGACAAGATCAGCATGCCGAGGTTGGGCTTGCTGATGCCCCATGCCTCCTTGATGAGCTCGATGGCGTCGAACTGCGTCGGCTGGGCCGCGATCTCCTCGTAGCTACGTACCTTCGCGCGACCGCCGCCCTGGGCGCTGGACTTGCCTGAGGACGGTGCGGCGCCGCCGAAGTCGTTGGCGGGCCCGCCAAAGCTTGCGCGTGGCGCAGGCGCGGGCTCCGGGGCACGCGGCGCGGGCTGCGGACGTGGCGCCGGCGCGGGCTCCGGGGCCCGCGGAATGGCGACTGGCGCCGGCGCAGGCTCGGGCGCCGGGGCAGCACCCGCATCGAGGCCGGCGAAGAACTCGGGCGGGATCTCCATCGCCACCGTCGCCTCGGACTCCTCGATGTTCCAGGCGTTGGACATCTCGGGGACCAGGGCAGCGCCGATCCACTCGCCCTTGGCCTCGACGTAGATGTACTCGTCCTGACGCAACTCGCCTTGGCGGGCCATCGTGCGCAGCGTCTCGAGCTCGAAGGGCACTGTCTGGCCATCGCGGTGCAGGTAGAACGCCATGAACTCCTCCTGTCTCTGGTAGCGGGCCTTGCCAGCGCCGGCTGTGCGGCCAGCTGCGATCTGGGGGCGCCGGGGGTCGCTTGCGGCCGTCCCGGCTGACCCGGCGCGGCAGTCGAGGCCCGGTCGATGCCGGACCCATCGCGCACGCCGCCCACCGGTCACCCGGAGGCGGTCTTGTTATGAAGGCACGCGGTTTGGGCGTCAATGCCGACGCTTGACCGGGCCCACTGGCCCTACTCCTCGAGGCCCTTCAGGCGCTTCAGATCGGCCATGACCTTGTTGTATTCGATCTCCCAGTTGGCTGTGCCTTCCTGGAGATTCTGGATGCGACGCCGCACCTCGTGATCGAGATCCTCTTCGACGCGCAGGTGTTGGCGAAGCACGTCGCGCATGTGCTTGCGCAGCGTGTGATCTTCTTCATAGATCTCGACGACGTGGCGGCTGTGAAACAGGCACTCGATGATCTGGCGCGCCAGGTAATCGATGGCCTTGTCGCCGATGCCGAAGCCGCGGTCGTCAGCCAACTTCGATTTGATCTTACTCAGCTGGCGAAACTCCAAGCCATCGCGAGAGATCGTCTCGCGGGCCTGGTTGACGATCTCGCGCTCGGTGCGAATGTACTCCTTGAGCACGCTCTCGATGTCGAGCAGCACCTCGCCTTCTTGGCCGGGCTCCGGCTCGATGGCGTTGGTGCTGGTCAGGGCCTCGAGCATGTCCTGCGCGATTGGCGTCACCTTGCCGGCGTACAATCTCATCCGCTGCTCCTCCCGCTCGCCCAAGCAGACCCAAAGTCCGCTTGAATCTCCGGCGCATCCACCGCCCTTCGCGGACGCTCGCGCCGTGCCACTTGGCCCCGTGGGCGGCCGCTGGTGGTGCCCTGGGGGCGCGTGACGTAGCACAGGATCGGCGGGGCGTATAGCACCCGCGCCGCGAAATCCTGGTGTCGCCTCCGTCGGCTGGCCATTCGCAGGCGTCACGGCGCCTTCGTCCCGCGCACGCCCTGCAGGCGCCTATGCGCGTTGATCGGTGCCGCTGCGCCAGACCGAAGCGAAGGTCTCGAGGCGGTGCACGGTCGGCGCCAGCGGCGCGCTGGTCTCGTCGGCGCGGCCGATGCGCAAGGTGCGGACGCTGCGCTTGCCGACCTGCTGCAGCTCCTGCCGGACGCTGCCCAACTCCAGGTAGATCTGGAGTGCGTTCAGCAGGTTGACCTTGCTGACCGCTTCGTAGCACTGCACCTCGCCGAGCTCGTAGAGGCGATCCGCGAGGCGCTGGCAGCGGGCCACGAAGTCCGACTCCGACACCGCCTCGCTGCCGAGCTCGACCAACGAGCGGCCGACGATCCAGTACGACTCGATGAAGTTCTGCACCAGCTTGCCGTACATCGTCAGCGCCACGCGCGCTGTGTCGGCGACCTGCAGCTTGCCGCCCTCGAGGGTCTGCAGCCAGCCGGCCTCGTGGAAGTGATCGAAGGTCTGCTGGTACTGCGTGGCGAAGCCGAGCTCGGGCTCGTAGACGAATTCGAGCTTGAGGATGCGCGACAGCAACTTGGTGTCCTCGCGCACCGCGTCGGCGTCCGCCTTGCCGTCCGGGCTCAGGTTGCCGAGCAACGCCGTCGCCAGCAGGGCCTCAGGCACGAACAGGTGCAGCAGATTGTTCTTGTAGTAGTCGAGGTGGAGGCGTCCCTCACGCTTGACGACGAACACGTCTCCATCTTCGAAATTCTTGCGGAAGATCCAATTGGCCTCTTGGATCATCGACAGCGCGCCATCGATGAGCTCCGCCACGGCCTCGCCGAGGGTGCGGGCGCGGGCGCTTTGGGCGCTGGTTGGATCCACCGCGACACCGAGGACGCGTCCGGCCTGGTCGCGGGTGCTGGCGGCCTGCAGGCGCTGGCGGTTGGCGGCGAGCGCGCTGCGCAGCGGGCCGGACAACACCGCGCCGCGTCGCACTGCGGAGTCAAGCAAGTAGCCAACGCGCAGCTGCAGGTCGGGCTTGCCGATGCCGCGGTTGACCTTCGAGAGCAAGACCGAGCTGACCAGCGCCATCGGTGTCAGCACCGCGGCGCGGTTGATGCCGGCCTCGATGTGATAGCCGATGGTCTTGACCGCGCGCTCGACCGCCGCCGCGTCGGCCGCGCCAGGCTGGACGCCCTGGGCCTCGAGCAGGCGCCGCAACGACATCGGCTCGGAGAACTGCACGCGCATCCGGCCATATTTGTGGGCGAGGACCTGGGTGGCCTTGAGCAGGTCGCCTGCGGATTCCGCCTTCTTCTCGCCACCTTCGAGCTCGCGTCGGTAGGAGGCTTCCTCGATGAGCCGTTCATAGCCGAAATTCGTCGGCACCACGGTGACGTCTTCGACTTCGCCCGAGGCGACAGCGTCGACCACGATGCGGAGCAGGCCGTAGCGCGGCGGCAGCAACTTGCCGGTGCGCGAGCGGGTGCCCTCGATGAAGAATTCCAGCCAGTGTCCGTCGGCCAGCAGCTTGCGCACGTAGGCTCGGAAGGCGGCACCGTAGATCGGCTGACCCTTGAAGCTCCGCCGCAAGAAGAAGGCGCCAGCGCGCCGGAAGAAGAAGCCGAGCGGCCAGAAGCTCAGGTTGGCACCGGCGGCGATGTGCGGCGGCACCATGCCGTTGCGGTAGAAGATGTAGCTGATGACGAGGTAGTCGATGTGGCTCTTGTGGGAGGGCGCGATGACCACCGGCCCGCGCCGTCCGGCCTCGCGGATGGCGTCCAACCCTTCGTGATCGACTTCCAGGCCCTCGTAGATGCGGGCCCAGACGACGGTCAGCACGATGCTGAAGAGATCGACCATGCGCATGCGCAGGTCCGCGGCGATCTCGAGGAGGTTGGCCCTCGCCTCGGCGCGGACGCTGTCATCGCTGCGCTTGAGGTCTACGGCGAGCTTCTCGAGCGTGGCGCCAAAGCCTGGCTCGCTCAGCAGCTCGTTGGCGACGATGGCCGGCGGACGCACCAGCGCGCCGCTGATCACGCGATGCTCGACCTCGAGACGCTGCTGCAGCAGGGCTTTGAGGCGGGCCGACAGCTCCTCGTCCTCGGCGCCGCCGTGTTCGGCGAGCCAGACGCGCAGGTTGACCGGTTCGCCGGCGCGCACGAACGCCTTGCGGTAGTTCATGACGAAGCCGAAGAGCTTGCGCAGCGGCCCGGGCGCCAGAGGATCGCCGAAGAAGGCGTCGATGATGTTGTTGTCGCGGCCCTTGCGCTCCCAGACCAACACCGCCGGCAGCAGGTAGATCGGGACCTCTAGCTCGCGCTGGACCTGGCAGAGGGTGCGCAGCATGTCTTCGGAGCGGATGCGGTCCGGTTGCGGCGTAAACGTGAACTGACGGCGCAAGAAGACCAGCGCCGACCTGCGCCGGCTGACCAACGCCGAGAACAGCTCGAGCGGCGGTGCCTGCGGGACACCGCGCACCGACCGCCACCACAAGCGCGCCGCGAGCCGCCAAGGCTGGAAGGGCGTCATCTTGGGGCCGTTGCTGAACTCGGCGCGCGGCATCTTGCGGCGGAGCAAGGCGTCGTTGAGGTAGATGGTGTCGAGCAGGCTCGACTGGCCCATGACATAGACCGGCACACCCTCGCGGCTGCAGGCGGTGATGGCTTGGCCGAGGCGAGCCGGGAAATCTACGTGACGAAAGAAGAACCAAGCGAAAAGCCGCACCCACACGCCGAAGCGCTCGCTCATGCGTGAGGGGTGGAGCAGGTCGTCCGGGCGACGGTTGTCGGCGACCGGCGTGCCGACGGCGCGAACCGAGGCCGGCGTCGCCACCCGCGGCGGTTTGCCTGGCGGAGCGGGATCGGGCGCAGGCGGAGCGGACTCGGGCGGGCGCGCGGCAGCGGGCGGCGAGCGCGAGACCGCGCCATCGGCCGCCCTGTGACTCGGCAGGGGCGAAGGGGGAGCTGGCACTGACTCTGGCGCGTTGGCCCCGGCGTTCATCGGCGGGGGGCCTTCGGAGGTGGGCGCAGACGCCGACGCGTCGCCCGCTGGTGCGGTCGGCATGCCATTGGAACCTATAGACTCCCGGGAAATCGGGACCGTCGAGCGCATCCAGCCTCCTCTGCCGCCAATGGTAGGAGGGTGCTGGCGAGTTGGCAACGCGGACGGGTCGGGGTTCGCTTCGCGGCGTCGCTGGCGTCGCTGGCGTCGACCGTCGCGCGCGCTACCATGGGCGGCGGTGGCCCCTGGCGGTGGCGCGCGTGGGCTCAGGAGGCGTGGTGCGGGGAGGGAGCGCGATAGGGGGGCCTCTGGCGGCAGCGGACGGCGACTACGACGCCATTGCGGGTCTCGCTTTCGATGGCGCGCTGCGCTATCGGCCGCAGCGGCTCTGGCTCGACGGCCGACCGCGCGGAGAAATCGCCTTTGTCGGCAGGCTGATGACGCTCCCCGCCGGTCGCGGCAGGTTGCTCTGCGCCGAGGCGCTGGCGTCGCTGCTGGCGCCCGGTGCGGCCCGTCCGCTGGCGCTGCCCTGGCGCACGCCCCTCAGCCTCGGGCAGGCCCGAGTCATGCTCACGCCCGCGGGCAGTGGCCCTGGCAGCGCCCTGCTGCGGCTCGAGAGCGACGCCGCGACGTTGCTGATCGCGACCGCGGCGCGGCCCGCCACGCCGCTGGCCGGGCCGCCCCTCGACCTCGGCCCGCCCGTGGACGTGATCGCCGTCGACGCTGAGGCTGCCGGCGCCACCGCGTTCGGCTACAGCGAGGCGGCGGCATTGGGACGACTGGCGTCGCTGCGCCTGCGCGCCGGCGGTGGCGCGGCGTGGGTCGCCGTTGACGACGCTGGGTTGATGCTGGCGCTCGCCCGTCTGGCGGCGCGGCAGGGCCCGGTGCGCCTGCTCGGCCGCTGGCAGGCGCTCGGTCGCCGCTTGGGCGCTGAGGGGCGGCTGCCCAGCACGGGCGTCGGCGCGCGACGCCGCGATGTGCTGCAGTTTTGCACCCATCGAAGGCTGGCCTCGCTCGCCCCTGGCGGCCTGCCCCACCTCGTCGTCGGCCCCGAGCCGCTGCCAGGACGCCGCGGCGGCGAGGCGTCCTTCACCGTCGATTGGCGGCCTGGCCTCGAGGAGCTCGAAGCGATGATCATCGCCTCTGGGGCGCGCCACGTCGTGGCCCTCGGCGCCGGCGCGGCCGCGCTGGCTGGGCGGCTTTCGCCGAACGGGATCGCTGTGCACCCTGTCAACGCGCCGCATCAGCTCAGCTTGTGGTAGGCTCGCGCCCATGGGGGCCCGGCCGGCCAGCCCCGCTGCCCGGAGGACGTCGATGACCCGAGCCGTCACTGCCGAACAAGCCTCCCGGAACCCGCAACTGGCGCTCGGCCCGGGCACGGCGTTTGCCACCACCGGCGCGCTTGGCTCCGGACCCGTCCATGCACCCTCCAGCGAACGGGAGCCCGCCGCTGGCCCCGCTCGGTCGGCCGGCGTCGGCGTCGTGTTCAACCCTCACAGCAAGAAGAACCGGGCCCGCCCGGAGCGCTTTGATGCCTTGCAGCGCCTGGTCGGTGATCGTGGGTGGGTCCGGCGGACCCGGGACGTCGACGAGGTCGCGAGCGTTGCTGCCGAATTCCTCCGCGATGGCATCGATATCTGGGTCGCTGACGGCGGCGACGGGGCCTTCCATTGGCTGCTCAACGCTGCGGTGGCCGCGTCCGCGTCGACGGGCAGGCCCATGCCGCTGCTCATGCCCACCCGCAGCGGCACCATCGACTTCCTGGCCACCAAGGTCGGCCTGCAGGGCAGCGCCGAAGACCTGCTCGCGGCCCTGCTGAGCGATCTCCGCCGTGGCCAGGCACCCGCCACCGTTCGGCTGGACAGCTTGCAACTGCGCGGCACGCTTCGCGCCGGCGGCAGCTTCGAACGCCGTGGCTTCGCCTGTGCCGCCGCCGGCGTCGGCCAGCGCTTCTTCGAGCGCTTCTACGCCAACGGCGATCCCTCAGCCCGCGGTGTCATCACGGTGGTGAGCCGCATCCTGGCATCCGCCAGCCTGGCTGCACCCGGGTTGTCCTCCCTGCCGGCGTCGCTCGTGCCCCGGGGCTGGCTCGGCGACGGCGACGATCCCCGGGCGCTCGGTGCCGCGGTCTTCGCGCCGCAACCGTTGCGGGTCGAGGTCGACGGCGAGGCGTTGCCGTTTGACGAGTACCGGGCCGTCAATGTCGGTGCCATCAACATCGATCTCGCCGGCGTCTTTCGCTTTTTCCCGCACGCCGCTGAAGAGGGCGTGTTGCACGGGCTCATCGGCAACCCTGGCGTCGCTGAGGTCATGCGCGTGATGCCGGCGATGGCGCGCGGCAAGCCCCTGGTCTCGCCCAACATCGTCGATTGCCGCCTACAGACGCTGCGAATGATGGCGCCAGAGCCCACCACCATCGATCCGGTCATCGACGGCGAGCTGTTCTTTGGCCTTGGCGACCTTGAGATCGGACGCGGCGCGCCGGTGGCGATCGCGGTCCCAGGCAGCGCCCAAGGTTGAGGTCCGTGGATCGCTGCGCTCGACGCTGTGGCGAAAGTTTGTAGAGACCCGTCGTCGCGGGTACAGTTGAGTGCGAACGGTCGGCTGCCGCCAGCCGACCCCTCGCGCCGCAACGCCGGGCGTCACCGCGCGGAGCCAGCCCCGACGATGAAGGTGCCGAGCGCAAAAAACCTTGGAGCCGCCGGACATCAGGTCGCTTCGGCGGCCCTAGGAGGGCTTGGCTCGACCCCGTCCAGCCTTCACCGCCACAGCGCGCGGCCGTGGGCAGGGTCATGGACGCCACGGCGCCTGATTGATCTCGCGTCGCTGTGGGTGCTGTGCACCGCGACAGGCTGCCTGCCGCCGCCGATCGACGACCTCGACATCAGCGTCCTCGACACCGCCGCCGACGTGAGCGCAGACGTCGTCGCGGCCGTCGACGGCGATGCGGCCGACGCCGACGCCAAGGCAGATGCGCCCGAGACCGAGGACGCGGTCGACACCGCCCCTGACGTCAGCGAGACCCTCGACACCGTCGTCGCCCTGCCCAAGGGCTGTACACAGGACACCGATTGCGCGCCTTTGGAGGTCGAGGCCTGCCTCAAGGCGACCTGCGCCGTCGCGACCGGCAAGTGCAGCGTGGCGCCGGCGAGCAACGGCACACCCTGCGACAACGGCAATCCCTGCCAGGTGGACGCGACCTGCAAGGCCGGCGAATGCACCGGCAACGCCAAAGACTGCGACGACGGCAACATCTGCACCGACGACGCCTGCGTCGTCGCCAAGGGCTGCGTTCAAGTCGCCAACCACAAGAAGTGCAACGACGGCGACAAGTGCAGCGTCGCCGATCTCTGCCAAGATGGGTCGTGCAAAGGCTTGCCGAAGACCTGCGTCAGCGACGTCTGCGCCAGCGGCCAGTGCAATCCGGCGACGGGAGAGTGCAACAAGACACCCAAGGCGAAGGGGACGCTCTGCGACGACGGCGACCCGTGCACCGTTGACGACGTCTGCGTCGGCATCGGCTGCGAGGGTGACCCGAAGTCCTGCGATGACGGTGATGTCTGCACCGAGGACTACTGCCCGCTGAACGTTGGCAAGGGCTGCCTTTGGGTCAAGATCGCCGGGCCGACCAAGGACTGTCAGGACGGCGATCCCTGCAAGATCGCTGGCTGCGTCGAAGGCAAGTGCGTCAAGGGCGACAAGCCCTGCGACGACAAAGATCCGTGCACCGCCGACACCTGCAACGCCGGATCTTGCGCCTACCAGAAGCTGCTCGCGGGCCCTTGCTCCGACGGCGACCCCTGCACTGTCGAAGACTTCTGCCTCAAGGGCCAATGCCAGCAAGGCACGACACGCGATTGCGGCGACGGCAACCCATGCACCGATGACGGCTGCAGCTTCCAGTCCGGCTGTACCTGGAAGCCGAACTTCGCCAAGTGCAACGATGGCTCGGCCTGCACCGCTGAGGACGCCTGCACCGGCGGTGCCTGCAAGGGCAAACCGACGAGCGCTGCCAAGGCCTGCGACGACGG
The DNA here is from genome assembly GCA_947491025.1 of Myxococcales bacterium. Lineage (GTDB taxonomy): Bacteria > Myxococcota_A > UBA9042 > UBA9042 > UBA9042 > SXNM01. The sequence continues at coordinate 18,408 of CANLIC010000016.1, read as the reverse complement.
CAACGCCTGCACCATCGATGTCTGCGCGCCGGCCAGCGGCAAGTGCGAATCGACCCCAGTGGCGGACGGCATCACCTGCCCGAAGGGCACCTGCAAGGCGGGCAGCTGCCAAGGGGACGGCCCATGATGGCGCAGCGTCTCGGACAGGCAACCACCGCCGTCGGCGACCGGCGCGACCCAGCGATCGGCGCCGCCACGCGGATCGTCGCCGCCATCCTGCTCGCGGCGCTGGTGGCGACCGGCTGCATGCCGGAGCGTCGCACGGAGTCGACCGACGCCAGCGCTGCCGTCGACACCGCACCAGCCGACACGGCCTCCGATGTCGCCACGGACGCCGGCGACGCCACCAAGGACCAGGCGGGCGATGCCAGCGACGCGGGTGATGCCGTCGTCGATTCCAAGCCGTTGCCGGTGGGCTGTCAGAGCGACTTCGAGTGCGCCGATCTCGTCGACCTGCCCTGCCGCATCGGCGTCTGCAACCTTGAGACGGGCCTCTGCCAGGTCGTCGACGACATCAACGGCACGCCGTGCAACCCCAACGACTGCATGCCCGACGCCACCTGCCTCGCCGGCGAGTGCAGCGGCACCGTCACCGACTGCGACGACGACGACCCCTGCACCGAGGACGATTGCCAGCCGATCGGCGGCTGCATCCACCCGGACAACGCCGCGCCTTGCGACGACGGCGACGCCTGCACGGCGGGCGATGTCTGCGACGCCGGCGCCTGCAAGGGCGAGCCGATCGCCTGTCAAGGCAGCCAACCGCCATGCCTCGTCGCCAGCTGTGCCAAAGACAAGGGCTGCGTGGTCGAACATGCCGAGCTCGCCAAGGGCGCGACCGTGACCTGCAACGACGACTTCTCCTGCACGACCACAGATCACTGCGAGGGCGGCGATTGCATTGGGGTCCCGCTGGTCTGCAAGGACGATGGCAACCCCTGCACGCTGGAGGGCTGCGTGCCGTCCGAGGGCAAGTGCGCCAGCACTCCGCCGCCCCCTACGCCGACTTGGGTGTGCAGCGACAACAACCCCTGTACGATCGAAGACATCTGCCAGGGCACCCAATGCCTAGGCAAGAAGAAAGACTGCAGCGACGGCAACGCCTGCACCGTCGACGGCTGCGACCCGAACATCGGCTGCACCTACGTCAAGGCGCAGAAAGGCGTGATTTGCGACGATCTCAAGCAGTGCACCGACCTTGACAGCTGCGACGGCGACGGCGGTTGCCTGGGCAACAACAAAAACTGTGACGATGGCAACCTGTGCACCGTCGATGCCTGCAAGGAGGACAAGGGCTGCACCCACGACGCGCCGCAAGGCAGCCTCGGCTGCTCCGACGGCGACCCGTGCACCGACGGCGACAGCTGCGTCAATCTCGTCTGCAAGGGCGCGATCTCCAAGTGCGACGACGGCGACCCCTGCACCACCGATGGCTGCGGCGGAGCGGGCTGCACCCACACCGTGGTCAGCAACGGCACCTCCTGCGGCGGCGGCCAATGCTGGGGCGGCGGCTGCGTCGTCGCCAAGTGCGGCAATGGCGCCTGTGAGTACAACGAGTCGACCGTCAGCTGCGCCGACGATTGCCCCGCGGGCGGCGGCGCCTGCGATCCCACGGACGCCACCTGCGTCAAGGACTGCGTCAAAACCAAGTGCAACGTCCCTGCCGCGGCTTGCGACGCCAACGACGGTTGCACAAAGCTCGTGGGCTGCGCCGACGCCTGCCCCGACGCCAGCTGTGCCTACGACTGCCTCGCCAAGGCGCCGCCGCAGTCGGTCGCGCTGTGGCGGTCGCTGCAGATCTGCGAGAGCGGCAAGTGCCTGAAGAACGGCTGGTCGGGTAAGAACTGCAAGGCAACCGAGCCGCAATTCGTCCTGTGCGTCCAGAGCTGCCAGTCAGCGCTCTGCGTCGTCGAAGAGGCCACTTGCTACGCCAGCGCCGGCTGCGAGGCCATCGCCAAGTGCGCCGACCTCTGTACCGATGGCAGCGCGCAGTGCGTAAAAGCGTGCTTTGCGAAGGGCAGCGCCGAAGACGTCAGCGTTTACGACACGCTGACGGTGTGCATGAACCTCAAGTGCCTGTGACGACGCTCGGCGCCTTCCGGGCCTGGCTCTGGTCCATTGCGGCCCTGCGCTGAACCGGTCCGACCTCAGCGAGTCGACGCCTAGCCGCCGGTGATGACGCCGATGCGCTCGCCGTTGTCACTACGGCCGGTCGCCAGCGGCAAGAGCGCCTCGAAGTTCGGCAGCAAGTAGTCGGCACCGAGGCCAAAAACCGATCGCGGCTCGCTGAAAGGGCTGATCATGGCGCAGCGGACCTCGGCGTTGCGCGCGGTCTGCAGATCGACGCGGCTGCTGCCGACCAGAAGGCACTCCTCGCGGCGGGCCTGCCAATTGTCCAAGATCGCAAGCAGGCCGGCGGCGTCGGGCTTGCGCGGCAGCTCGAGATCGCCGCCGACGACGTAGTCCACGACGTCGCTGTAGCCTTGGTGCACCAGCAGCTTCACCGAGCTATGGGTCGGCTTGTTGGTCAAGACGGCGCAGCGGGCGCCGCGCTCGACGAGGGCGGCGATAGCGGCTTGGGCGCCCGGGGCGGCGATGGCGAGCGCGAGGAGATCGCGCTCGTACACGGCGCGGAATTGCGCCACCGCGGCGCTGAGGTCGCCGTCGGTGAGCGGCTCGCCGGTCATCAGCACCGCCGAGCGCAGGAGCGCCCGCAGGCCGTGGCCGGTGATGCGCGACACCGTCGCTGCTTCGAGCCGACGCCGGCCGAGGCCGCCCAGCACCTCGTCGAGGCCTCGGATGAGCGCCGGGCTGGTGTCGACCAGCGTGCCGTCGAGGTCAAAGACGAGGTAAGGAAACCGCATCGTCGCGCGCTCCACGGGCCGACCAGCCCTGCCGCGCGCAGCATCGCAGCGCCGCGCACGCTTGCCAAGCTGTCGCTGCTGAGACCCCACCCGGAGACCCGATCCGTCGACGTCGGCGCCCGCCTCCCCTGACCGCAGCGGCTGCGGCGGGAGGGCCCTGGATCGATCGCGCGCTGGCACGCCAGGGCCTCGGCGCCACGATACATTCGACGTCATCCACACCCTGCCAGGGTCCGGTTCCGCCCGAATGAGGCCGTACTCTCGGGCTCAACCGACCCGCCTGCGACTGCCGCTTCGCAGCGATCGCAATCTGGCAGCGTCCGGCCACCTCGCCCACGCTGTCGAGAGCGCGCTGCATCCCGTCCGCCCGTGGGGGCACCGCGGCGTTGTGTCTCCGCCGCGAAGGCAGGCGCCGTCCTTGTCGTCCACTTCGCCTCGCGTTAGCTTCGCCGGCGCGTGCCTGTGGGCCCGGGGTGGGCGCCCGGCTTGGGCTTTGCGGGGAGTCGTCAGCATGGCAGCGCCCGAGCCCAGCACCCGGCCACCGAACGTGCGATCGCCCGCGAAAGGTCGTGGCGCTGGCCTCGCTTGGGCCGCGATCGCGATGGCGCTGCTGCCCGCCACTGCGCTGGCCCAGGCGCCCGCCGCCACCGAGCTACCGCCGCCCGCGCCGCTGTACGTGCCCGATCAGGGCGGCCGCGCCGAGCTAAAGGGCGAGCCTGCCCCCGTCCCCGGCGCCCGCCTGGCGCCGCTGACGCCGCAGGCCAAGCGCCCGGTGGCGCCCCCGGCGCGCAAAGAGCGCGTCGGTCCGGCTGCCGCACCGCCTGCCCTGGCCGCCCCACGCCCGGTGCCGCCGCGCATCGAGGCGCTCCCGGCGCTGATGGTGTTGCTCGACGTCGGTGGCATCGGGCTGCCTGGCTCGGCGATGACGGCATTCGGCTACGACGGCTTCGCCAGCGTCCGCGGCGCAGCGGTCGATGTCTCGGTGTTGTGGCCTACTTCGCCGCGGCATGCCTTCGGGGCGCGGGTCGGCGTCGGCGTCCCCGTGATGCCAGCGCGCAATTGGTGGGGCGAGGGCAGCACCGTGACGTACATCGACATCGACGTCGTGGCGCTCGACCTCGCCTTTACGTACGCGTACTGGCGTCCACTCATCGGCCGCCTGTCGTTGATCGGGCGCGCCGGGCTCGGGCTCGCCATCCCCGTCGGCGACGTGAGCCGCATCGAGGTGTTGCCCGGCTGCAAGGCGGGCCAAGAGGCGCGCTGCCCCCATTGGCGGCAGGCCGGGCGCCTCTCGGACCCCTTGCCGGCCGCGCTGCCATCGGTGCAGCTCTCCGGCGGGCTGGCCTTTGAGCTTGGCGGCGGCTTGCACCTCCGGGCCGAGGCCGGCGTGCGCGGGCTGCCGTGGGTCGGGGTGGGGCTCGGGCTGCGTCGCTGAGCGCTGATTCTGGAGAGCTCGGCCGCCGAGGGCTGGCGCGAACTAGAGCGCGCAGACACCCGCGTTGTCGGGCCAAGCGGGGCTGCCGAGGGGATAGCAGGTGAGCCCCTTGGCGCAGACCGGCTTGCTCGCGTCGCAGAGGTGCAGGCACTTCTTGTCGACGACGTCGCAGATCAACGGCTTGGCGCCGTCTTTGCCGCAGGGGGGCTGGGCGGCTTGCGGATCGCAGGGCTGGTCGAGGCCGAGGTTGCCGGTCTTGAGGCAGCTCGTGCCGCCCTTGGCGTCGACGTAGCAGCCATCGCCCGCCGGACAGCCTTGCCAGGTGCGCGGGCTGCAGGGGCCGCCGGTCGTGTCTTGGGTGTCGCTGGTATCGACGGTACCGCCGGTATCGCCGGCGTCGACGGTCACCGCGTCGCCGCTGGCGCTGTCCGCGGCCGCGTCGCTGCCGGCGTCGGAGCCGCCGCCCGAGGAGGCGAGGCAGCTCGGGGTCACGCTCAGCGGCTGGCAGAACCCGCAGACGCACGAGTCGCCGGTCGTGCAATCGGCCGTGGTGGCACAGGCATAGCGCGCATCGCTCCGCTTGGGGTCGAGGTCGCTGCCGCAGCCGATCGCCACAGCCAACCCGGCGAGCCAGAGGGCCAGCGCGGGCAGCTGCCGCCGCGGGCAGGGCTGCCAGGACGCCGCTTCTGCGCCGCGCTGGCTCTGCGTCGTCGCCATCAGAAACCCCCGCCGACGAGCAAGAGCCCGCCGCCCGGCAGCGGCTGCAGCGCCGCGCTCGGCGCCCCAGCTGGTTCGCGGCCGAACCAGAGCCAGGCGCCGGCGCCCACGGCCGCGACGCCGAGGCCGACGAGCACATGGCCCCGAACCCGCAAGCCGTCGTGGTCGCTGCGCGCGCGGTCCACCTCGACCTGCGTGACGCCTGGATAGAAGGTCATGCCGCCCACGACCACGCGCGCCGCCGTCAGTCGGTCCTCGATGGCGCTGGCGACGCCGTTGGCCGATCCGTGGCTGACGATGCCAATGATGGCCAGGACTGCGCCGCTGCCGAGCAACGAGACGCCAGCGATCTCTCGGCCGGTCCAACCTGGGTTGGGCTCGGGCGACGCGCCTGCGGGGGGCGGCAACTCATGCGGAGGCGGCTGTTGCTGCTGGTTCTGCTGCTGCTGGTTCTGCTGGTTCTGCTGGTTCTGCTGGTTCTGCTGGGCCTTGCGCTCGCGTTCCTGGTGCTCGCGCTGGCGCTTCTCGAGGGCTTCGCGCTCGGCCTTGACGCGCGCCGCCTCGTCTTGCTCACGCTGGGACTCCGCCCCAAGGCTGCGTTCGATGGTGGCGACGTGCTCGACCGCATCGGCGCGCCCAGAGCGGGTCTCTGCGTCGTTGGCATTGGCGAGCTGCAGGTAGAGCCGAAAGAGGGTCAGCGCCTCGCGCAGCATCCCGCCCTGCTGATACGCCCGCGCGGCATTGAACAAGAGTGTGGGCTCGGGCACTTGCGCGTACGCCGACTTGAACAGCGACGCCGCCTCTTCGTAGCGACCCTCGCGGTAGCTCACCTTGGCACGCGCCGCGAAGTCCATCGCCTTGGATTTGCCTTCGCCGGTCTGGCCAAGCGCCGTCCGGGCGGGGGCCAGCGCCAGCACCAGCGATAGCAGCAGCGCCAGCGCGATGGGGCGACGCGACAGCGGCCTCCCCGACTCTGGCTGGGCCCCAAGTTGTAGACGCGACGCGGTCATGGGCGGGCTCACAGCGCCAGCGCGGGCCGGCGCCGGGATCGTCGCAGGTCGGAGCCGCCCGGGTCAAGGGTTGTCTAGGCCAAGGCCCAGGGTTGACTCGAGCCGACGGTGTGGCGGCTGTGCGGCACAACATTTTGCATCTATTGATATTCTTTGCCACAGACCCCCGTGGCCCTGCCATCTGACGCTGCGACGATGGGCCTGGCCCGCCGGCCGCCTAAGAGCTGCACGAGAGCATCGAGCAGCCGACCTTGCGGCGCGCCCACTCCGGTCGTCGGGCGAGCAAGGACGGGTCCTGCGGCTCGCGGTAGGGGTGGCGAATGGCGCCGAGCAGGCGCTCGACCCCTTGAAAGTTGCCCGCCTCTGCCTCCTCGATCGCCTGCTGTACCAGGTAGTTGCGGGGGATCACCGCCGGGTTCACGGCGTCCATCGCCGCCTTGCGGGCGCCATCCGGGATCCCGACCTGCCGGACGCGATCCTGGTAGCGCGCGAGCACTGCCGCAATCTGGCTGGCCAGCGCCGGGTCGCCTGCGCCCTCTCGCAAGCTGTCGTCGTAGAAGGCCGCTGCGACCGGGGCGAAGCGATCGGCGGCCGAAGAGCCAAGGGCGGCACCCCCTTCGTCGAGCGCGGGCAGGGCGCCGAGGCCGCGGAAGAAGAGCGTCGGGTCGACCTCGGTGGCTTGCAGCAGGCCGAAGAGCCCGTCCGTGAGGGCCGCGTCGGCCTCAGGTTCCGTGTCAGAGGGGCTGCCCGGCACAGGGAGGCCCAGGCGCGTCGCGACCATGGCGTCGAACTCACGCGCAAAGACGGCCGGGTAGACCTCGAGGGCCGCCTCCAACGCCGCCACGTCGCCCTCGACCAAGGGCAGCAGGGCCTCGGCGAAGCGCGCCAGGTTCCAATGCAACACCTCGGGCTGGGCGCCGAAGCGGTAGCGGCGACCGTGGGCGTCGGTGGTGTTGGGGGTCCAGCCTGGGTCGAAGGTGTCGAGCCAGCCGTAGGGCCCGTAGTCGATGGTCAGGCCGAGGATGGAGACGTTGTCGGTGTTGAGCACGCCGTGCACAAAGCCGACGCGCTGCCAGTGGACCGCCAGGTGAGCGGTGCGGCGGCAAACACGGCGCAGCAGCTCAAGCGCAGCCTCCGGCTCCGGCAAGGCCGCGAGGTCGGGTTCGTGGCGGCGCAGGACATGGCGCAGCAGGGCCCGCAGCGGCTCGCGCTCATCGTGGGCGGCGTGGATCTGAAAGTGCCCGAGACGAAAGAAGCTCTCGGCGACTCGGCAGACGACGGCGCCTGGCTCGGGTCGCGGGTGGCCGTCGTACATCGCGTCGCGCACGACCGCCTCGCCGGTGGTGACGAGGCAGAGCGCGCGCGTGGTCGGCACGCCGAGGTGCGCCATCGCCTCCGAGCAGATGAGCTCGCGGATCGACGAGCGCAGCACGGCTCGGCCGTCGGCGCCGCGCGAGTAGGGCGTGACGCCGGCGCCCTTGAGCTGCAGCTCGTAGCGTCGCTCGGCGGCAGCGCCATCGTCCGCCGCCGACGCCGCGACGCGGACCTCGCCGAGGCTGATCGCGCGGCCATCGCCCAGCTGATCGGCCCAGTGGCCGAACTGGTGGCCGCCGTAGCGGGTCGCGAACGGCTCGCTGCCGGCCAGCAGCGTGTTGCCGGCGAAGATGGCGCCGAGGGCGGTGCGCGCCGCCTCGTCGGGCGCGGTCGGCACGCCGAGCAGGGCGGCGACTTCGGGCACCCAGATGCGCAGCACTGGCCCGCGGACCGGCGTAGGCGACGTGCGGGACAGGCTGACGTGGGGGATGAAACGGCGGTGCGGCCGCCCAGAAGCTTCGCCAGGCAGCTCGCGCAAGGCGCTGTTGTCGAAGCGGAACCAGTCGAAAGTCGGGTCGCTCATCGGCTCACTCGGCGCGCCTGGGTCGCCATGCTGTTGCCCGGCACCGGCCGCGAGCGCGGGCCGAACAGGACGGGCGAGGGGCTCTGGCCTCCTGGCGCCGGCCTTCGCGCCAGGGTACGATCGGGCGCCGTGAGCGCAAGGAGGTGGCGATGAGCGAATCCCAGGAGGCAGCCGCCGAGCGGCCAGCAGCGACGCGCGCTAGCGCCGGGGCGCATTTTGCCGACCCCGACAGCGAGACCACCCTCTATGAGGGGCGGGTCCCGGCCTTGTATTCGCTGTGGCGCTGGGTGATCGCGGTGCTGACGCTCGGCCTCGGCTTTCTGTGGTTCTACGCACAGTCGCTGGCGCTGCACGTCCGAGTCACCGACCAGCGCGTCGTGCGAAAGACGGGCATCTTCACCAAGCGAACCGATTACTTCGAGCTCTACCGGGTGCAGGACATCGTCGTCGAGGAGCCCTTCGCTGAGCGCGTCCTCGGCTTTGGCCGCCTGAACTTGATCTCGAGCGACCGCACCGACCATCAGCTCCTGCTCGTCGGCCTGCGCGACGCCAACCGCCTCGGCGACAAGGTGCGGCATGCCGTCGAGCGCCAGAAGGCGGCGCGGCGGGTGACGACGCTGGCCGAGGCCTAGAACGGCAAGCGGCGGTCAAGCGCCGAGGTCGCAAATCGCGAGGTGCGAGCCGCTGATCCAGGCCTGCTCGAGCGTGGCCCCGGACAGCGGCCTGAGGCTGCGCGGATCGAGCAGCGTCAGGCGGGCGTCGACGCCGTGGCTCAACGCGAGACAGCGCCCCGTCCGGTCGATCGTGAGGCCGCGCGGGCGGCTGAAGTCGGCATGGCTGCTGCGTAGCTTGCCGCTGCCAAGCTCCCAGACCGTGATGAGGTCACCCTCCGGGTTGGTGGCGGCGACGAGGCCGCCCGGCAGGACCGCCAGCGACAGGGTCTCGCCCCGCATCTTGGCAGCGATCGGATCGCGAAAGACGCGCGCCATCGTGGCCGTCCCCGAGGACGCCGCTTCGCCGCGCCGGGCCAAGCCGACGGCGCCGTGGACGTCAAGCGCTTTCAGATCGAGGCCGTCGCGTGGCGCGGAGATCACCGCCACGACTTGGCCCTCGCCGCCGTCGGCCAGGGCGAGATGGCCGGCGGTGACGCCCTTGTCGTCGAGCTCCTGGCGCCAGAGGAGCGCGCCGGTCTCGGGCGCGACCCAGGCCACGCTCGGCACGCGACCGCTCACCAGCGAGCCGCCGCCGTTGCCAACGACGAGCGCGCGTCCCTTGTCGCAGAGGACGAGGTCGTGGGGCGCCGTGCCGTGGCTCGGCAGCTCGCCGCGGCGCTGCAGGGTTCGCCCGTCGCGCACGGCGATGAGGCCGCGCATGGTGCCGCCGGCGACCTCGGTCTCGGTGCAGTAGAGCAGGGCGCCGTCGGCGCTGAAGGCGCCGTGGCCGTAGAACTGGCAGCCCGGCGAAGCGTCGACCTGCCGCACCATCCGGCCGCGGCGCAGATCGACCTCGCAGCAGCCCGGACCGTGCTTCTCAAAGATCAGCGCCCGCCCACTGTCGCGCGGGTCGAAGGCGACGCCGTGGCCGTAGAATGGCACCGCGATCGGTCGCACCCGCAGCGGCCGCTCGTGCAGGTCGATGCGGACCACTGCGAAGCGCTCACGTCCACCCTCGACCCGCATCCGGCTCATGCCGATGAGGCTGCCGCGGCACGTTCCCGCGCTCTGCGCCGCGCTCTCGGCCGACCGGGCGCGCGGTGTCCCGTTCCGGGCTGCGCCGAGCGCTTCTCGCGTGGGCCATGCGGTAGCAGCGCTGGCCGCGCCGAGGAGCTGCAGAAGGCGCCGGCGAGTCGGATTCGGCATCCGCCTTGGATACACGCTGCGGTTGGCTCGGGCAATCAAGGCGAGGCCTCCATTTTCGGTCCGTTCACACCCATGCGACCCCTGCCGTTTGCCAGATCGCCTAATGCTTTTTGGATCTGGCTGGTTGGAAGCCGCCGCGCCCGCAGCCCCTCCCGCGCCGCGTCGCCCGCGCGGTGACAGCCGAGCGCTGGCCCGGCAAGCTGCTGTGGCGCCGGCGACGGCCGCCCGCAGGAGCTCGCAGCCCATGGCCCGTCCGCCACCGCCCGTCGCAGACGCCGAACGCGACATCGCGCTGCCTCACCACGCAGACCCCAAGGCCAAGGCCGCCACGGCCGAGGTGGTGGCGGCATTGCTCGCTCCGGTGCCTAGCGGCGAGGGGGCCAGCGCTGTCTCCGCCGATGTCCGCGCGGAGGGCGGCGTGCGCGCGGTCGAGGTGCAGCTCGGCCATTTCTGCAACAACCGGTGCGTGTTTTGTGCCAGCGGTCAGCTCACCGAGCGCGGACTGGCCCAGCCGGTCGAGGCGGCGCGCGTCGAGGCGGTCCTCATCGCGGCGGCGGCCAGTGGCGTGCGGCGGTTGACGTTTCTCGGCGGCGAACCGACGGTGCAGGCGAGCTTCTTGCCGAGCCTCGCCGTGGCGCAGCGACTGGGCTTCGAGTCGATCACGATCTTCACCAACGGTGCGCGCTTCGCCGATCGCGCCTGGCTCGAGGCCGCCCTCGCCATGGGCCGCTTCACCTGGCGCGTCAGCGTGCAAGGCGGCGACGCCGAGAGCCATGACGCGGCCGTCGCCAACCGCGGCGCCTACGCCAAGATCGTCAACGGATTGCGGCAGTTGCAGGCCGCCGGCCAGCGCGTCGAGGTCAACGTCTGCCTCTCGGCCGGCGCGGTCTCGACCCTGCCGCTGCTGGCTGACCTCGTCCTCGATACCGGCGTCGCCCAGCTCTGCGTCGACATGGTGCGCCCTGTCAGCGCCGGCGAGCGCAGCGCCCGCTGGATGCGCGCGATCTTGCCGCGCTTTCGGGACGTCGCTCCGGCGGCACGCGCCTTGCTCGACCGCATCGAGGCCCGGCAGTCCGACTTCGACGTCGCCATCACCCACCTGCCCTTCTGCTTTCTGCCCGAGCGCGCCGACCGCATCTCGCATGGCGGCGAGCCGACCGTCACCTTCACCGCCGATCCGCTCGACGGCCAGGGCGCACAGGACAAGTACGCCTTTCAGGCCAGTGACCGCACGCACGTCGCAGCCTGCGAGGCCTGCCTGTTTCGCCCGCGCTGCACCGGCGTTCCTTGGCAGTACCTCTCGCTCTACGGGGAAGAGGAGTTGGTCGCGGTCGACGCCGCCAGCCTGGAGGCGCGCGACCCAGAGGGCCGCGCCGTCGCCGATGGCCTCCGCGACCGCCTCGATGCGCTCGACGTCGCGCCGTGGCGGGTTGAGGCCGCCGCCGACGCCCGCGCCCGCCGCGTCGGCCTGCGCCTGCGCCTCGAGGCGTCCGGTGCCGCGCCGGCGCTCGAGGTCGAGGCTTTCGTCGTGAGCGCCAAAGACGGCGCGCCGCCCGGATTTGTGCTCGTCGGCCGCTCGCAGAGGCTCTTGCTGGCGATCGCTCTGCTGCCGCCGCGGTCGGCGGGCGGCATGGGCACCCCCGCGGCTGGCATGGCGCCTGTCGAGGCGCTACCAGCGCTCTGCGCCGACCTCTGCACCGGTCTGGGCCTCGACGCTGTGGCGCTGTCGCCCAACGCCCCGGCTTGGCGCCGCTATCTCGAGGGCCGCCAGGCCATCGAAGGGCTGCGGCTGCCGGCTGCCAGCGAGCGCCTGCCCGGCGGCGGCCTTCGCTTGCGCCCCGCCTTCGATCCGGCGCATTCGGCGCTGCTGCTGCCCTCGGTCGACGCAGCCAGCGGCGTCGCGGTCGAGGTCGATCGGGCGGCACTCTCCGAGCTGGCCGAGCGCGATCCCCAGCGACTGCGCGCCTGGCAGGATTTCTCGCGCGCCATCGGCAGGGCGCTGCGCGCGGCGGGCATCAGGTCCTGACGCCGGCGTGCCGGACCTCGTCGCCCCGGGCCATGAAGATCACCTGCTCGCCAAGGTTGGTGGCGTGGTCGCCGATGCGCTCGAGGAATTTCGCCACCGCCTGCAGGTGAATGCCGGCCTCGACCCGCTGAGCGTCGGTGGCCATCGCCGCGATGAGCCGCCGCGACAAGGCGTGGTAGAGCGCGTCGACCTCCTCGTCGCGCTCGATGACCGCTACGGCCAGGGCGACATCGGCGGCGACGAAGGCGTCCATCGCGTCCCGCACCATCGTCTGCACGTGGCCGGCCATGGCCTCGATGGTGTCGGCCTCGCCGAGCCAGCCGCGCTCGAGGAGCAAGGGCGCGCGCTCGCAGATGTTCACCGCGAGATCGGCGATGCGCTCGAGGTCGGTCACCATTTTGAGGGCGCGGGTGACGAAGCGCAGCTCGACGGCGTCGCGGGCGCCTTCAGGCTGCGAGAGCAGGCGCAAGCAGAGGGCGTCCGCGGCCAACTCGTCGCGGTTGACCGCGTCGTCGCTGCTGATGGTGCGCAGGGCCAGGTCGAGGTCGTGCAGCACGATGGCCCGCACCGAGTTGCCGATCATCTCCTCGACGCGCCCCGCCATCCGCAGGAGCTGGCGGCGCAGTTCCTGGACCTCTGGGCGCAGCGCCAGGATGCGCGCTTCTGCGCTCATGGTCTCTTCCGCCAACGCGGCGCCACCGATCGCGCCATCCTGCTGCGCCTCGACCGCGCCCAGCTCGGTCGCGGTCCGTGCCCGCAGGGGCCGCCTGCGCGGAGGCTCGTTGGCAGCGGTCGCGCCCTCGCCGCGGCCGCCGTCGGGCATGGCCGACCCGAATGGATGCGCCAGCACGGACTCGTAGCGCGGCAGGGTGAAGGCGAAGCTGCTGCCGGCGCCGCCGTCCGACGGTTCGTTGACGCCGATCTCGCCGCCCATCGCCGCGACGAGGTGGCGGGCGATCGCTAGGCCAAGGCCCGAGCCGCCGAGCGCAGCGCGGATGCCGACTTCGCCGCCCTCGTGGTCACGTCCGCGGCCTGCGTCGAGTCGGTAGAAGCGCTCGAAGAGCCGCTCGCGCAGCGCCGCGGGGACCCCAGGACCGAAGTCGCGCACCTCTAGCGCCAGCGAGCCGCCCTCTTCGCGGCCTCGGATCTGGATCGCCGCGCCGCGTGGGCTGTGGCGGATGGCGTTCTGCAGCAAGTTGACGAGCACCTGTTCGGTGGCGCGGGCGTCGGCGTAGGCGATGAGCTCGGGCGCGACGTCGATCTGCACCCGCAGGTCGGCGGCGGCAGCAGCCGGGGCCAGAGACTGGACCGCCGCCACGGCCGCGCTGCGCAGAGGCAACGGCATGCGGGCCAGCGCCCAGCGCCCGGACTCGATGCGGCCCAGGTCGAGCAGGTCCCCGACCAGCGCCGCCAGGCGATCGGCGTTGCGGGCGATGGCCTGCACGAAGGCGCGGCCGGCCTCAACGTCCTCCAGCGCCCCATCGAGCAGCGACTCGGCGCTGGCCTTGATGATGGTGACCGGCGTGCGCAGCTCGTGGCTGACGTTGGCGACGAAGTCGCGGCGTACCCGCTCCAGCCGCTCGAGGCGGGTCGTGTCGTGCAACACCGCCAGCGCGCCGCCTTCGGGCATCGGCGCCGCACGCAGGTGCAGGCGTCGCCGCGGCGGGCCGGGCAGCTCGCAATCGCGCGCGATCGCCTGGCCGGCGAGGGCGGCGGTGATGGCGTCGTGCAGGGCCGGCAGCCGGACGCGGTCCAGCAACGGGCCCTTGCCCTCGTCGGGGCCGAGGTCGAGCAGCAAGCGGGCCGCGAGGTTGGCCAACACCACCGTACCGTCCGCTTCGACCGCCACCACGGCGTCGTCGAGGGCATGCAGCACGGCCAGCAGCCGCGCCTGACCGTGACCGCCGGCGAAAGGGCCGCCGCCGCGCTCAACGCTCACAGGGCCTTGTCCGCCGCGTCCTGCGACCCGCCCCGCACGCAGTAGCCGACGCCGCGCACCGACTCGACCATCGGGGCCGCCTCCTCGAGCTTCTGGCGCAGGCGCTTGACGTGGGTGTCGACGGTGCGGGTGGTGACGTCGGGGGCGTAGTTCCAGACGTCGGCCAGCAGCTGCTCGCGCGACTGCACGCGTCCGGCGCGCTCGACCAGCGTCGCGAGGAGCCGGAACTCGAGCGCGGTGAGATGCAGCTCGCGTTCGCCGACCGTGACGCGGTGCCCCTGTCGGTCGATGCGGAGCGCGCCATGCTCGAGTGGCGCCAGCGCGGCCGCGGTGTCCTCGCTGGCGGGCCGGCCGCGGCGCAGGACCGCCCGCAGGCGCAGCACCAGCTCGCGCGCGCTGTAGGGCTTGACCACGTAGTCGTCGGCGCCCGACTCAAAGCCGAGGACGCGATCGAGCTCCTCGCCGCGCGCAGTCAGCATCACCACCGGCAGGTCGCGCGTCGCGGGATCGGCGCGCAAGCGCCGGCAGACCTCGCCGCCAGCGATGTCCGGCAGCGTCAGGTCGAGCAGCACGAGCGCTGGCCGCGGATCGCTCTGGGCGAGCTGCAGGGCTGTGCGGCCGTCAAAGGCGAGGCGGGTGTGGAAGCCCTCGCGGCGCAGCGAATAGTCGAGCGCCCGCACGATGTCGGGCTCGTCGTCGACGATGAGGATCGCCTCAGCCATCTCGCGCTCCCCCGCAACCGCCCCCGGCCGCGACCCAGATGCTAGGCCTCGGCGCCGGTCGCCGCCAAGGGGGAAGGCCGCATCTGGACTTCCAGGCCGGCGCAGCGCCTTGGCCTACGCGTCCGGCGCAAGCCCCAGCTCCTCAGCGAAGAGCGCGACAAGCCGCTCTGCGGCTTCGTTGTCCATCACCGACGCCTTGACGTTGACGTTGCAGCAGGCCTCGTCGCCGTAGCGGGTCAGCGTCAAGAGGGCGCCATAGCGCGGTGCGACCGGCGTCGTGATGCGGACCTTGCGCACCTCGACCTCGCCGGCGCGCAGGGTCGGGATCGGCAAGGCAAGGACGTTGGAGACGTTGAGCTGCACAACGGCCCGCGGCGGCGCCGAGAGGGCCTTGCGCAGGGCGGCGAGCGGTAGCGCCAACACGCCGAGGCGCTCGAAGAGTGCGCGCTGCCAAGGCTCATCGGCGGCCAGCTGGCGCCGCATCTGGCGGTGTAGCGATGCCGCCAGCCGGCCAGCGTCGGGCGCTCGCTCCAGATCGGCGATCGGCAGTGTCCAGCCGAGGTGGTTGGCGAAGGACTCAAAGGCGACTTCGCCCGCTGCGGCGCGCGGTCGCAGGTCGACGATCGACGTCAGCATCACGCGCCGCACCGGCTGGCCGCGCTCGGCAGACAGCGCCGCGTTCGCCCTCGTCCAAGCGGCGAGCAAGCCGGCGTGGAGGTTGGCTCCCGCCGCCTCTGAGCGCGCCCGCAGCGCCCGCAGGCGATCGGCTGGGATGGGCAGATGCAACGTGCGGTTGCTGCCGCGGTAGTCAGCGCCGACATTCTGGGCCAGGGCGTCGAGCGGCGCAAAGGCGGCGGCGATCGCGCCGCGCAAGTAGACCAGCGCGCCGCGCAGGGTCCAAAGGCGCCGCCGCCAAGGGCCGACCCGCAGCGCCGCCAGCTCTGGCTGTCGGGTCATCGGTCGGAGCAGCTCCGCCGGAATCGCCTCGCCGCGCAGGCACGGGTCGAGCAGCGCAAAGAGACGCTCGAGCAGCGCGATAAAGGCCCGTCCGTCGGCGAGGGCGTGGTGTTGCTGCAACCACAGCGTCGCGCCGCCGGGCCGTGGGCGCAGGTCGAGGCGCAGCCCTGGGCCCGCTGTGAGGTCGAGAAAGCGATCGCAGATGCGCTGACCCAGGGCGTCGTCGTCGGTTCGCTCGACCGGCGGTGGTGTGGCTGCGGGCCGGCCGGCAGCGCCGCCGTCCAGCGCTGGCCTCCCATCGAGCGTTTCCCATGTCGCCGCCGGGTGCAGCGTCCACAGGGCGTCGAGCAGGGCGTCTGGCACGTCGTCCGGGCCGGCGGCGGGCTCAGGCAGGCGGTAGGCCCAGCCGCGTGCCCGGGCCGGCGCGCCATCCTTTGGCACCACCGTCGCCGCAATGGACGGGCAAGCGACGATGAGCCCCGCCAGCGCGCGCCGAAGGGCCGCGGCCGGCAGCACGCCTTCCAGCTCCAGGCGCCAGGTCGGCGCATTGGACAGGCCCGCAGCTGCGTCGCTTGCCGCGAGGCACGCCTTGTCGAGGGCCTGCAGCGGGAGCTCGATGCCTTCGGGCGATCGCGCGGCGGGCTCCATGCGGTGGGGACCTCAGGGGCAAGGTAGGCGGCCCTGCCGGCGATAGCCCGGGTGCGGCGGCTGCGACGGGCTGAGGGGCGGCCCAACTGCGGGCGTCGTCGACCGTGCCGAGCCGAGGTGGGGATGTCAAACCGGTCGCGCCTGCGGCTCGGCTCCTGCCGATGGTGGGCGCCGCCTGGGTCGCTGGCCCCCGCCGGCCGGCAGCGCTAGCATCGCCGCATCAGCGCCGCGGGTCGGCCCAAAGCGCCCTGCGGCGCCGTCCCGTGCGGCCTGATTTCCAACCTGCCCCTGTTCAACTCGGCTCGGTTTGCTTCCCTTCGACCCACCTGTACCTAGGATGGCCCCTCATGAACTGGAGCGCGCTCGGCGCCGGCCTCGGCGCACTCGCCGTCGCCATGGGCGCCTTCGGAGCCCATGGCCTGCGCAGCCGCGTCGAAGCGCGTGAGCTGGAGGTCTTTGAGACCGCGGCCAGGTACCACCTGATCCACGCGCTCGTTTTGGTCGCGGTCGGCTTGCTCGCCGCGCTTGCCAGCGGCCAGGGGCGCCCCGATGTGGCGCGCGCTGCCGACCAGGCCGGGTGGCTCCTTACCGCTGGCGTGGCGGTGTTCTCGGGCAGCCTCTACCTGTTGGTCCTGACCGGGGCCCGCAAGCTCGGCATGGTCACGCCGGTGGGCGGGCTGCTGCTCATCGGCGGCTGGTTGGCCCTGATGCGCGCGGCGTGGCTGGCCCGCGGCTAGCGAGGCGGCTCGGCCTTGGGGTTTGCTCAGGCCCCGCGGGCGGCGGCGGCGAAGGCGCGCACGATGTCGCCCGCCGGCTCGACCCCCTCGATGTGCTCGACGCTCTTTCCGGCCTGCCAGTAGTCCTTGTAGGGGTTGGCCCGCTTGATGCTCTGCCGCAGCGACCAGATCGAATTCAGCGCGTAGTAGGTGCGCATCCAGTGCTTGGCGCGCGGGTGCTGCAGCAGGCGGCGAGCGATGGGCCCGGCCTTGGTGCCGACCTTGTCGACGTAGGGCGTCCGGATGACCGCCACCGGAACACCGCTGATCTTGTCGGTGAGTACGATGTCGGAGGCGCGGGCGCGGACGATGGCGTCCTTGTACAACGGGTGCACCTTGCACTCCGCGCTGGCGATGAAGCGGGTGCCGAGCTGTACGGCGGCGTAGCCCATGACGAGCATCTCCTTGAACTCGGCGGGGCTGCCGACTCCGCCGGCGCCGACGACCGGCACACCGAGGTCGCTCAGGTCGGCGAGCAGGTCGGCGGCGGGGCGGCGGCCGGCGTGGCCACCAGCGCGGTCATTGACCGCGATAAGCCCATCGACGCCCTCTGCCAGCGCGCGCTCTGCCCACTTGCGTTCGGTCACATCGTGGTAGACGAGGCCACCGGCGGCGTGGACGCGCTTGACCACCCAATCGGGCTTGCCGAGCGCGGTGACGAAGAAGCGCACGCCCTCTTCGAGCGCTACGTCGAGCCAGAGACGCGCCCGGTCCTCGTAGGCCTTGGCGGTCTTCTCCAGAATCAGGTTCATGCCGATGGGCTTGTCGGTCAGCGACCGCACCCGCCGCAGCTCGGTGCGCAGGTCGCGGCCGTGCACGAAGGCAAAGGCCATCGGTTGCACCACGCCGATGCCGCCCGCGGCGCTGACGGCGGCGACCAACTCGGCGTCGCTGCAGGGGTACATGGCGCCGCAAACCAGCGGCACCTCGATGCCGACGGCGCGGGTGAAGGGCGTTGAGAGCAGCGACATGTTGGCCTACCTCGGCGAGACACCGGGCCAACGGGCCCGGCCGGGAGCCAGGACGATGACGCAGGCGCACGGCATTGGCAAGGGGTTTGACGCGCCGCGTCAAGTTGGCCAGCTCAGCGGCGGGATCGGCGCCTTTGGCCTCGATGGAGTCGGTCTCCGCCGTTCGAGGCGGCCCCTGGCCAACGCCGCATCGTCAGGCCGAAAGCACAGACGCCAGCGCAGACTTGGTACGCTGATCGACCGCTGCCCACGTTTGACGACGGACTCGGCCAAAGGCAAGGTGGGAACTCAACGCGTCCGACGGGCGTCGAGAGGAGGCCTCGTGGTCTTGCGATGGGGTGTCGGTCGTGGCGGCCTCTGGCCGGCCTTGGTGCTCGCCTGGGCGTTGGCCACGCAGGGCTGTGCCGGCTCGCCTAGCCCAGAAGCAGAGGGCGGTGGCATAGGATCCATCACAGGATCCACAAGCATCCGATCTAATGCTAAAAGTCCGCCCGCGCGAGCCGCGCGGAGGGCACCATGGGATCCAAGACCAAGACAAAGTCCAAGGGCAACACAGGCAAGGTCGTCGGCAGCCTCGCCGTCGCCGA
>CANLIC010000015.1 GCA_947491025.1 Myxococcales bacterium | reverse complement strand
CGAGATCGCGGCGTTGTCGCAGCAACTGGCGGCGGCGGCGGACCAGGTGGACGCGGCGTCGAGGGACGTCGCCCAAGCCCTGGCGACGATCGCGCGGCATCAAGCGCACATTGACGCGGCGCGCTCGTCGGCGGCGTACCAGAACCAGGGGTAGCTCGAAGACGCCCGCCACCGGAGCACCGAGAGCCGCAAGCACGCTGTGCAGGCCGGCGCGAATTCCGCGCGCGCGCAGGTCGAGGCCAAGGAGCAGCGCGAGCGCGAGGCGCTGGCGCGCGCGGCCCACGTGCAGGCCGAAGGCCAAGCCGAGCAGCGCTGGCGGACGCTCCTCGCGGCGTTGGCGGTCATTGATGCGGCGTTCGACCATGTCGTGCCGAGTCTGGACGCCAGGGCGCTCGAGTCGCACGAAGACGGCGGCGCGCGCGACGTGGCGATCGAGGCCAGGCTCGCGGTGCAGCGATCGGCGGCGGCTGAGACCGGTGCGGCGCTCGAGGCCCGCAAGGCCGCAGAGCGTGCGCTGCAAGCAGCCGACGCTGCATTGTCGAATGCAACCGCCGACGTCGAGCTCCTCGGTACGTCGCTGGCCGCGGCGCGCGCGGCGCTCGGGGCGCTTGTCGCCGATGCCGAGGCTGCCGTGCAGCGCGCGGTGGCGGCCTATGAGCCCGAGATCTCAGCGGCGCTCGACGTCGACGCGCTGGTCGCCGGCTGCGCAGAGGTGGAACGTGGCGGCGAGCTGCGCGAGAGCGTACGCGCGACGCTGTCGCCGCTGCGCGACCGCTGCCGCGACGCCGAGCGCGACGCCGGCCGCGCCATCGATGCGCTGGCGGACCAGATCCTCGAGCTCGACCGCCAGATCGAGGCCATCGCCAGCGAGCGCGAGGACGGCCCACCGCGGCCACCGAGCCGCAGCGCCAGCCGTGACGGACGAGCCGGCGCGCCGCTGTGGCGCCTGGTGCGATTCGACGAGAGCGTCAGCCCGGAGGAGCGCGCCGGCATCGAAGGCGCGCTGCTCGCGTCGGGGCTGCTCGACGCCTGGGTTTGGCCCGACAGCGCGCTGACGAGCGAGAGCAGCGGCGCCGCGGCCGTCGCTGGCGACGTGTGGTGGCGCGATGACGCCGACACGGCGGCGGAACGGCAGGCGGCAGCACGTCTCAGGTCGAACGTCGCCGCGCCGAGCCTCGCGCGCTGGTTGGTCGCCGAGCAGGGCGGCGCCGTCGAGCGCGGCGTCGTCGACGCGCTGCTGCGCGCGACCCCGGCCGCGGCGGCGGATCTGCGCATCGGCACCGACGGCAGCTTCGTGCTCGGGCCGATCGCCGGCGTCGCCACGCCCGCCCCGTGCCGCTACATCGGCGCGACCGCGCGTGATCAGCACCGCCGGGAGCGCATCGCCGCCGCCCAAGGCGAGCGCGCGACGCTCGTCACAGCCCTCGACGGTCACATCGACGCGCAACGCGCCGCGAAGGCGATGTTCGCGGCCGTCGACGCCGCGCCCGGGCGGATGCCGGCGGCTGCGCCCATCCGCGCGTCTGCGGCCAAGCGTGACGAGGCCAAGACGCGGCTCGACGCCGCCATCGAGCGCGAACGCTGCTGCCGCGACGAGCGCGACCGCTGTCAGCGAGGCGTCGACGACGCCGACCGCAGCTTCCGCCGCGCCTGCCGCGACCACGGCGTGCGCGCGGTCGAGGCCAGCGTCGCCGCCCTGCCCGAGGCCGTCCGGCACGGCGTCGACAGCCTCGGCGAGTGGCGCCGTCAGCGCCAGGTCACCGCCGCACGCGCCGACACCGCGCGTGCCGCCCAGGAGCAGCGTGCGCGCCTGGATGAGGGCGTCGGTCGCTCGCGCGCGCAGGCCGAGGTCGCCGAACGAGACGCGGCGGCCGCGCTCGAGCGCTTCGACAGCCTGAGCGCGACCCTCGGCGCCGAAGTCGCCACCGTGCAACACGCCATCGCCGCGGCGGAGCGAAGCCGTGACGCCGCCGAGACGGTGCGGAGCGAGGCTGAGGTGCGACGCGACCGCGCCAAGACCGAGGCCGACCGCGTCGACGGCAGGCTCGAGAAAAGCCGCGAAGCGCTGCCGCAGCGCCGCGAGGACCTGGACGAAGCGCTGCGGGCGCTGCGTCCGTTCGAGCTCGGCGCCGTGCGCGAGGTGCTCGATGTGGCCGCCAGCGCCGCCGCGTTCGACGAGCGGCTGGCCGCTGCAATCGGCGACGCCTCGACCGCCGATACGCAGCTCAAGGCGACCGAGTCGCGCCTGCACGCGGCGCTCAACGGCCTCGACGACGCGCTCGGCGAGCGCTTCTCGCGCCGTTGGTGGAGCGATGACGAGATCCTCTTCGTCGAGATCCGCGACGACGCCGGCGCGCACGACTTACCAACGTTTCGCAGGCGCCTGGCCGAGCGCCTCGACGACACCCGCGCGCTGCTGAACGCCCGCGAACGCGCGCTCTTCGAAGATCAGCTGCTGACCAGCCTGTGCAGCGAGTTGGCGGATCGGGTCGACGAGGCGCGCGCGTTGGTCAAGGCGATGGACGCGGCGATGCGCGAGCGCAAGCTGTCGAGCCGCAAGTCGTTCGGCATCGCCTGGCGCCCGATTGAGGGGCTCGGCGGCGAGCGCGAACGCCTGCTCGCGCTGCTGCGTCACGGCGGCATGCTCGGCCCGGCCCAGCTCGACGAGATCCGCGGGCTGCTGCGAGTCGAGGTCGAGACCCAGCGCCGCGAGCATCCCGACCGCACGTACTTGGAGATCTTGGCCGCCGCGGTCGACTACCGCACCTGGCATCACTTCGAGCTGCGCCTGCTCGACGCTCACGGCAAGGCCCAGACGCTGACGCGCAAGCGCTACGGCGAGCTCTCGGGCGGCGAGAAGGCCGCCGCATTGCACCTTCCGCTCTTCGCCGCTGCCAACGCGCACTTTGAGGCGGGTGTGGCGACCGCGCCGCGGCTCATCGCGCTCGACGAGGCCTTCGCCGGAATTGACGACCGCGGCGTGCCCGAGCTGCTGCGCCTGGCGGTCGCGTTCGACCTGGACTTCTTCTTCACCGGTTACGACCTCTGGCTGACGGAGGCGTTCTTGCCTGCGGTGATGCACTACGACCTCGCGCATGATCCGATCGCCCAGGCGGTCAGCGCCTTCCCGATCTTGTGGAACGGCGTCGAGACCGTCGAAGGGCCCGAGGCGCTGCGGTGAGCGCTGGGTCTGCGATGCCTGCGGGCTCTGCGATGCCTGCGGGCTCTGCGCCGCTGAGCGAAGCGCACGCCGCCAACCGCGCGCTGCTCGACGGCGCCTCCTTCGAGCGCCTGCTGCGACGCTGCCACAAGCGGCTGGAGCGCCCCGCCGCTGACGGCGGTGACGACCTCGCCGGCACCGTCACGCTGCCAGCGCCGACCGACGACGAGCGCCGCGCCATCGACCGTCTGCTCGGTCGCCGCAGCGACGGCCCGACGCTGCGCGTCGCGCTCAGCGCCCTGGATCGCGCCCTCGTCACAGCCCACGGCCTCGACCTGCGCGCCACCGTCAGCCGCCGCTTCGGACCCTTGCGCGACCGCGCCGCCGAATCGGAGGCGGCCGCCACGGCGATCGAGGCGGCGCTGGCGCCGGCGCTGGCGTCGCGCCTGGCAGGTGAGCCCTGGTTCGCCGACTGGTTGGCGCGTTTGCGCCAGTTCTTCCTCCCGCGCCTGCTGCGCACCGAACAGCTCGACCACGTCGCCCGCGCCGTCGCCGTGCTCGAGGCGCTGCCAGCCGACGACGAACCCATCGCCCACTTCGCCAGCCGCGTCGCCGGCGGCACCAAGGCGCTCGACGGCACACCTCTCGAACGCATCGTCATCACGGCCCTGGCGCTCCGCGAGGGCGTCGAGCGGCCGGCGAGCGCTGAGCCGCGCCGCGCGCTGTGGGAGCGCCATGGCGTGGTGCCTGACGACCTGGCGGCGCAGGTGCTGGTGCTCAACCTGCCGGCGGTCGGCGACGGCCTCGTCGACCGCATGGCCCGCCTCGCTGCCGCCGACGGCGTGCCGCTGCGCCTGACGCTGCATCAGCTCCATGTCGCACCGCCGACGCTCGCCGCGGTGCCAATGTACATCTGCGAAAACCCCGCCGTTCTGCGCATGGCGGCCGAGCGGCTCGGCGCACGTTCGGCCGCGCTGGTCGCGACCGAGGGCCAGCCGAGCTCGGCGCTGTGGCGGCTGCTGCGCGGCGCGGTGGGTCCGCTCTACGTCCACGCCGACTTCGACGTTGCGGGTCTGCACATCGCGAGCGCGGTGATGGCGCGCGTCGGCGCCCTGCCCTGGCGTTTCGGCCTCGCGGACTATCGTTCGGCACCCAAGGACAACCGCGCCGGCAAGGCCGTGATGCCGCCGACGCCGTGGTCGCCGGGGTTGGCACAGGCGATGGCCGGCGGCCTGCGGGTCGAGGAGGAGCAGGTGGTCGAGGCGTTGTTGGCGGATCTGGCGCTGGGGCTGGGTCCGGTCGGGTCGGATCCGGTCGGGGCCGATACATCGGGCGCAGAGCGTGGCCTGGGTTGAGCCGAGCAGCAGGCTGGCGCCTGGCTCGGCCCCCGCAGCGGCGCGGTCTGCGCGCTGCCGCCGCTCGTCCGACTCGGCGAGGCGCCACCATCAGCCTCGGCCGGCTGCCGCTACATCAACCGGATCGAGGGCAAGACGGCGCGGTTCATGAGCTACCAGATGAAGCCCATGAGTGATATCATGCCAAACGACCAGGCTGCGGTGGCATGGATCGCTTCGCGGGGGGGGCGGTGGCCGAGGAGTAGGTGCATGGATGCGCACCGCCGTGCGGCAAAAGGAGTCGAGATGCCGGTGCCAACCAAGCCTCCAGCGCGACTCGCCAACTGGCGTGTCGAATGGTTCGATCGTACCGCTGCCGGGCGCGAGGCCATGGCGCGCCTCGTCGCCCTGGTACCCATCACCCATGCGACGGTACGGCGTCGCCTGAGCGCCGCCCCGGCCGGAAGCCGCGTCGAGGGCGCGCTGGGCAGCAGCTGGCCCTCGGGCCTCGACGATCTGGTCCTCACGGTCGCCCAGGCCCGTCGCCACGACCTCACCGCCGACCTCGCCGGCATCCTCGGAACCACGTCGACCGAAGTTCGCGACGCCATGGCGAAGTTGAACGGCAACACCCTGGTGGCGAACGCCTTGGCCGGCATCCCGAAGACAGCGCCAGACTCCAAGGCAGCGAACGCAGAACGTACCGTGACCGACCCTGGCACCCGAAAGCGGACTACGACCAGCGCTGCGCGCCCAATGGTCTGGGGCCCGTTGGTCCACATTGCGGACAAGTGGGAGCTGGTCGGAGAGCCTATCGAGGGCGGCTTCGGCCAAGCTTGGCCAGCACAAGGGCCGCGAGGGCGGCCGTGCTGGGTCAAACGCGCCAAGCCGGGACTGGAGCAGGCGCTGCAGCGAGAGATCCGCCAGCTAGGCAAGCTGGAGCACCCGAACATCGTCGAGCTGCTCGACGCCGACGCTGGCGCAACGCCTTGGCTCGTGGTCGCGGACTGCGGTCAGACGCTGCGCGACCACTTGCGGCAACGAGGCGCTTTGGCGCTGACGGACGCCCTCGCATGGGCCGCCCCAATCGCCAAGGCGCTCGACTACGCCCACAGCCAGCAGGTCATCCACCACGACGTCAACACTGGGAACATTGCCCGCGATGGACTCGGCCACGTCCGCCTGCTCGACTTCGGCACGACAGCCGATATGAAGAAGGGAATCAACACCGTCGGGTTGACGACCGAGGTCGCGACGACAGCAGTGGGCTACCATCCCGGATTCGTCGCCCCCGAGTTGGTGGTCGGGCAACCGGCCCGGAAAGGTACGGACCAGTACAGTCTCGCTGCCGTCGTGCTGGCAGCGCTCGCGGGTGCGCCCGACGGATCCGTCGCCTACACCGATTCACGCCTGTCGTTGAGTAGCGCCCAGTCCGCCGTGCTGCAGAAGGCGCAGTCGATGTCGCCGCGTGACCGATTCCCGACGTGTGGGGCATTCGTCGACGCACTTCGACGGGCGAAGGGGTAGCACGTGAAGAAGGACCGCCCATCGCGCCTTGCCACGCGACGTCGCGGAATCCCGAGCCTGGGGCTGGAGCATGCGAAGCGGGGGCTGCGGCCCGCGAAGCTCGATGCCGCCAACATCGAAGTCGACCTGAGCGCTGTGCCCGTCCTCCGTGTCGATGATGCCGATGTCCTCGACGCTCAGAAGCTTTCGATCGCAGGGGCGGCCCCAAAGGTCTGGCTGGCGGCCAATCCCGTTGCAGAGATTGCCCTCCTCGAGGCCGTCGCAATCCGACTGCTTGGTGCAGACGCAAGCATGGACCTTGCCGGGCTGGCACTGGCCGGCGGCGCAGCCGTCGCCGGCGGTGCAGGGGTCGAGATCGTCGCAGGGTGGCGCCTTGCCCGTCGCGAAGGCCTGGATGTAGCCGCAGCCCTTGCCCGGCGCGCATTGCTCGACCAACAGCTCGATCGCCATCGGCTTTCACGTGCCGCCGGCTGCGCCACAGGCGGTCTTGAGGCAGGGCCCATCGCCAGCGGTGGAGCAGACCACGGCGGTGGCGGGGTTGACCTTGCAGCTGCCGAACACGGTGCTCTTGTCGCAATAGAGCGGGCCTGTGCAGATGTTGCCGTCGTCGAACGCCGCGCAGTCAGCGTCGTCGTCGCAGACGCAGGCGCCGGTCTTGATGCCGACGCAGGCGCCGCCGTTGCACGCGTCCTCGGCGGTGCAGAGGTCGCCGTCTTGGCACGGCGTGCCCGAGGCCACGGGCTGTGGCGCGCATTTTCCGCTAGACGGCGCGCAGACGGCGCGGGCGCGCGCGGTGTCGAAGCTGGAATCGCAGACCGTCGCGCTGCCGGCGAGCACCCGGCACCGATGGGGAAAGCTCGCGACGTCGCAGTAGCGCTTGGCGGCGCAGAGGTCTTCGCTGGCGCAGTCGGCGTCTTTGACGCACTCGCAGACCGGCAGGCCGGGCACACACGCGCCTGCAAGGCAGCGATCGCCGAGGGTACACGGGTCGCCGTCGTCGCAGTTGGCGTCGGTGGTGCAAGGCCCGCGGCCGGCTGCAGCGTCGCCGGCGGCATCTGCGAGCCCCGCCACATCGGCGCCGGCAGTGGAGTCCGCCGCAGCGTCGACGGTGGTCGTGCCCGCGCCGGGCCGCGGACTCCCTTCGCTGCCGCAGCTCCACGTGGCCACGAGCGGCAAAAGGATAGCCAGCGAAGTCCTGCCTTTGGTCCATCGCCGAATCAGCGGGTCCGCTGGCAGGCCGCGGGCGTCACTGAGCGCCGGGGCGTCCGGGCTTCTCCTCATTGCGATGCTCGGTCGGCAGCGCAGACACGCTCTTGCACGTCAACGCCGTGCGATCCCAATCTATCCAGCCGCGGTCCCTGTGCGAGGCCCTCAGCACCGGCGGCATGCCCGCCCGTTCGCCCGTAGCAAAGGACGGATCTGCGTCACCTTGTCGGCCCTTCTCCCCGTCGCGCCTTCGTGCTTGGGCGCGCCAGCAGCAAGCGCGCAGGCCCGGGGCCGTTCGCCGTCCATGCCCAGCCTTCCATGGTGTTCGCTCCGGCCGCGCACTGGACCCTGCGGGATCGAGCGCACAGACGCGCCCCACCGCGCAGGCAACGTTGGAGATGGGCTGTGGCGTGGTCCAGGTCGCTGCGACCCAGCCCCTCAGGTGCGGATCGTCAGGCTTCCGACAAGGGTGGCATGGGTGCAGAGGCCTTTGCCAAAGCAGGCGGTTGGCTCTGCCAAGGTGGCGCTTGCGGGACGACGGACTCGGCTGGCTTCCCCCAGCGCGGCGATGCGATCCCAGGGCGGTGGAGCGCAGCATCGGATTCATGGCAGAGGTCGAAACCCTGCGCACAAGGCTGGGACACGCCGGCGCAGCATGCGACGCTGGCACGGGGTCGGCAGGCGCCAGCCGCCAACCCAGGCGCTGGCGGCGGGAATCGGGCCGCGACGACCTGGGTTCTCCGCCTCGTGGCCGTCGCACCACAAAAGTGAGACCGGCGCTCGCGTCCCACGCCGTTGTCTCGTCCCGCACCCCGAGGTCCCCGTGCTGCTCGCCCCGCTCGTCGAATCCGCCCGCCGCCGCCAGGCCAGCGACCTGCACCTGGAGCCCGGTCTACCGCCGGCGTTTCGCGTGCGCGGCGCGCTGGAGTTTGGCGACGCCCCGATCGCGGGCCGCGCGCTGCTGGACATGGCGCGGGAGATCGTCGGCGACGCCAGCTGGCCCGAGTTCCTTGCCCGGCGCTCGTTCGACGCCAGCCGGGTCGTCGCCGGCACGCGCGTGCGCGTCAACGTGCTGCAGAGCGCGCGCGGGGTCGGGCTCGCCGTGCGGCTGCTGGGCCAGACGCAGCCATCCATCGAGCGGCTGAACCTGCATCCCGAGGTCGGCGAGCTGGTCCGCCATCGCCACGGCCTCGTCCTCGTCAGCGGAGCCACGGGCTCGGGCAAGTCGTCGACGCTCGCGGCCCTCATCGAGCGGATCAACGGCACCGAGGCGCGGCACGTCCTGACCATCGAGGCGCCGATCGAGCACGTCTTCCGCCCCCGCCGCGCCTTCATCCGCCAACGCGAAGTCGGCCGCGACACACCCTCCTTCGAACAAGCCCTCATCGACGCGCTGCGCGAGGACCCCGACGTCGTCGTCGTCGGCGAGATGCGCGACCCCGAGACGATGCGCCTGACGCTGGCCGCCGCTGAGACCGGCCACCTGGTGCTCGCGACCCTGCACGCGGCGACGCCGGCTGAAGCCGTGACCCGCATCGTATCGGCCTTCTCGGCTGAGGGCCAGGCGGGTGTCCAAGCCCAGCTCGCCGCCTGCCTGCGCGCGATCGTCTGCCAGCGCCTCGCGTTTTCGTCCGTCGCCCAGCGCCTCGTGCCCGAACTCGAGATCTGCATCGCCAACGATGCGATCCGCAATCACATCCGCGAAGGCCATGCCCACCGCATCCAGACCGCGATGGAGACCGGCGCCGGCGAGGGCCAATGGACCCTTCCGCGCTACCGACGCTGGCTGGCCGAGCGGCGCACCTTCCACACCGGCGCCGGCGACCCGCCGCCGGACGAGCCAGAGCAGTTGACGGGTTCTGCGGCGCTGCTGGCATTGGCGGCGATCGCCGAGCCATCGGGCGCCGGGAGCGTCTTTGGCCGCGCAGCCACGATCGATGAGCCGGAGGCACCCGCAGTGGCGATCCCGCCGATGCCGCGGACGGCAGCGCGGCCGGCGAGCGCTCCGACATCGGCGCAGCCTGCGACCGTGGTCATCGACGACGACGGCCTCGGTCTCGACGACCTGATCCGCCAGATCGAGCGCCGACGCTGACGTGGCTGGCCTCGCCTTTGCGTCGTGCACCAGGTGAGGAGGATGAGCGCAGGCGGATGAACCGACAGGCCACCTCAGAGCGCCCCAAGAGAGGCGATGGTGGTCAAGGCACGAAATTCTTGGTCGAGCCGGGTGGGAGACGAGGCCGTCGCCGTCAAGGCCCACCTCGAAACGATGCGGTGCGGGCGAGGTGGCTCAGGGACGGGGCCCGGAGCATGGGCGTGCTCAAGCCTACCCGGGCGCATGGCCGACCCTCAACGCAAGGCGCGACGGCCCACCAAAGCCAGCGCCGCCTTGCCAGCGCGCTGCTCGACCAACACCCAGTCGACGGGCTCGGTGCGGCCGCGCAAGCGCAGGCGCAGCCGCTCGGCGACGACGCGCCCGCCCTCGACTTTGGGATCCAAGGCCAGCAAGCGGGCATGGACCTCGCCCTTGCCGTCATCGACCTCGGCGAGGCTCACGTGCAGGTGCTGCTTGGACACGCCAACCTTGAGTGGGCGCAAACCCGCGCCGCGGGTGTAGCTCGGGCGCAGACGCACAATCGCCGAGCCATCGAACTCGCCCTCGAGCCGCGCCTCGTAACGCTCGCTGAGCTCGAGTGCCGCCCAGAGCGCCAGCGGTGCGCCCAGCGTCGGCACATCGACGAAGAGCGGCGCAAGGGCGACCGGCACAGCCGCTACGACACCTGCGCCCTTGTCCGCTGCGCCCCTGGCTACGGCTTTGGCAGCGGCCTTGTCCGCAGCGCCCTTGTCCACAGCGCGCACCACAAGCAAGGCGTCGACCGGAGCCTTGTGGCTCGCCGCGTGGCGCGCCCAGAGCCGCCCGCCCTCACTGACCAGGCCGGCGATGAGCGCGCCCTTGCCATCGCGGACCACGACGCTGACTTGCTGGCGCTTCCCAGGGCCAACGCCGCGTCCCGGCCCGGCGGATTGCCGGAGGACATCGATGGTCGCGCCGGCGAGCGGGTCGCCATCTGCCACGCTGGCGCGGTAGCGCAGCCAACGCGGCGCAGCCGACTCGACAGCGGCTGAGGCCGCAAGGACGCCCTCGGGGCCGTGGCGGCGTACTTCCAGCCAGTCTTGGGTCGGTGGTCCCGCCAGCGCCACCAGCGGCAGCGACAGGCCGACCCACGCGGCTGCTTGCGCCAGCCTCAGGGCGCGGGAGCCCGCGAGGCGCACGTCAGTTGCCACTGGCCTTGTGCAGCTTGATGCGGACGGTGCCGGTGGCGCCCTCCGGGCCTTGCGCTGTGTCGCTGGCAAGGATGGCGCCGAGGGTGCCGATGAGCGCCACACCGCCGCCGATGGCGGCCCAGAACCACCACTTGGACGTGATGGGCTCCTCGCCATCTTTCTTGTCGGCGAACATCTGCTCATTGGGGTCGATGTACTTGCGGGCGGCCTCGGTGGTCTGAGTCTGCGACGCTACGACCACGCTCTTGCGCTGGTCGAGCGGCGCTGCGGCGGGATCTGCCTCCAGCTTGGCACCGGCCGCCTCTGCGACGAAACGCGCCACCGCCTCAAAGTAGTCCTCGTTCTTCTCGATCTCGCCGCCCGCCTTCTTGAACACGCCGTCCGATCCCAAGAAATAGCCGGTCAATACCGTGGATTTTTTGGTGAAAGCGGCGCGGACAACCAGAATCTGGTCGACGCCGATTTGGTTGCGCAGCTCGCGGATGCGGTCCTCGATGACGCTCGGCTGGCCGAAGTTGGCGGCGACGATCTGGCGCCCGCTGGCAAGGTCGTCGCGGAAGCTCGCCGGGTCCAACTCGGCGTCGTAGCTGACGGTCTTGCCCGCCTCGACGCGGACAAAGGCGCGCTTGGCCACCGAGCCCGAGAGGCGGAGCGTCACCCGGTGATCGCCAGCGACGAGGTCCTCGACCTTGGTCGGCGCGCGACCGCGGTACACGCCGTCGACGTACACCTCGGCGTCGTTGGCCTTGCGGCCGACCTCGATGTCCCCCGTCGGCGCCGCTGCGACGCCCGCCTGGCAGGTCTTGAAGAGGTCCACCGCCTGGCTGCCGTAAGCGACGTACTCCTCTTCGGTCTGCTTGGCGAAGAGCACGAGCGAGCGCGTCAACGCGTCGCGGGCAGGCACCAGCTCATTGCGCGACAGGGCGATGAGGGAGTCGGCCTTGAACAACCGGGCGTAAAGCCGTGCCTCGCCGGCCGACGTCGACTTGTCGATCAGCGCCCGGGCCGCAGCGATGCGCTCGGTGGCTCGCTTGGGCGTGCGCAGCAGCAGGGCGCGCAGCGCGTCCTCCACCAGGCGCTCAGCCGCCTCTTCATCGGCCTCGCCGGGCAGCGGCGACAGCGAGAAGGCGCGGACCATCTCGAGGCGACCGGTGGCCTGGCTGAGCAGACGCTCGAGGGAGACGGCCATCTCGGCCTCTTTTGGGTTCTGCGGCACGACGATGACGGTCATCGAGTTGGCCATGCTCTGGGCGAATGCGTCCTGCACCCAGCCCTCGCCGCGCAGCAGCCCTGCCCACTGGATCTGCACGAGCGCACAGCAGAGCGCAATCGCCACGCCGCGTTGCCAACGCGTCGGCGCGCGCAGGCTGCTGAGGGCAGGCGCCGCGCTGTTCTCGAGCCGAACCTCGTCGCGGAGACGGGTCACCATGGATGCTCCTCGAGTGCTGCTCATGGCAGCAGGTGTCCGGGGCAGTAGATGTCGCTGGCGGCGGACTGCGGCTTGACCAGGTCGCCGTAGCTCGCGACGCCGCCGAACATCAGCACGCAGTCGTTGGTCAGGGTGAGCGCGCCGTGGCCACCACGCTTCACGAAGGCGCCTGCGGCCTTGGGCGTGCTGAAGGTGCGCTTCTTCACGTCGAATTCCCGAAGGTTGAAGCTGGCGGTGCCGGCGTGATCGGAGAAACCGCCGGACACGAGCACGTGCCCAGCGTCGGTGCGATGGGCCTGGTGCAAGTAGATGCCGGCATCGAAGCCAGTGACGCGCTGCGTCTCGATCCGGTGCTTTTCCTCATCCACGGTGATGATGTAGACGTCGTCCTTGTTGGGAGGCAGCCAGTTCTTGCCGTCGTGGCGAATGCCGCCCACCGACAGGAACTGCGGCAGCGTCTTCTTGACGCCAGCGATGGTCACGTCGGCGTCACCGATGGGCGTCAACGAAGCAAAGTGCAGGCCACCCGGGTAGCTGGTCACGTCGCCGGCGACGACGAAGCCGCCGTCGAAGATGCCGTCGCCAGGATCGGTCGACTCGCGGAAGACCTCAGCGCGCTGCTTGCCGTCGTCGCCACCCCAGACCAGCACCTTCGCGCCACCGTCCGGCGTGCTCCCGAGGCTGGCGATCGCCGCGCCGGATCGGACCGCGTTGAGCGGCAAGGCGGAGCCGACCTTGACGAAGGCGCCATGCGGCCCCTCGGTGGGGTCGTAGAGGCTGCTGTTCATGTAGGTCGCCGGATCGCTGATCTTGGTGACGGGCCAGATGGCGCCGGCAAGCGCGACCACGTAGTCGTCGGAGATGGCCATCAGGTTCGGCAGCACGCGCTTGACGGAGAACTCGTTGCTAGTCGGTGCGTTGAAGGTCTCCGACTCGACGTCGAACACCTCGTAGGCGAGGTTCACGCCGTCCGAGGGCGCCCAGGTCGGCGGCCCAGGAACGGCCGTGTCGTGCACCATGCGCGTCGCCCCACCGACGATGAGGACGCGGTTGCTCTTGGGCAGGAAGATCGCGTTGTGGCCGGCGCGGGCGGCCTTCATGCGGGCCTTGTTCTTCACTTCGCGCAGCACGCCGCTCTCGGCGTCGAAGATCCAAGCGGTGTCCTGCGCGCCCGTCAGCTCGGTCTTCGTGCCGTTGACCACAGCGACGCCGAAGCCGCCGGTGATGAGGACCTGACCACGACCGATTGGGGTCACCGCCGGCAACATCACGTTGGCGGCGGCGCCAGCCTCGGGCGCGATGCAGGTGAACGAGTCGATCGACATCAGCGTCATATCGAAGTCGCTGGTCGTGTTCTTGACGATCTTCTGGCCGGAACGGCGGGCGAACCACTTGACCGCGGTGCCGACATTGCCGAGCAACGAGAGCTCGCGCCCGCTACCCGCTGGGACCTCGGCGGCCGTCAGGGTGGTGCCGGACTTGGGCACAGCCTTGCGATAGACCTCTGCGCCCGTTTCGTCGCGCACGACGAGCGTGTAGCTCTGCACCTCGGCGATGGGGTTGGCGCCCTGGGTGCCGCCGCAGCTGCTGGTGAGCGCGCGCACCGTCAGCGCGAAGGGCGCCGTGCCGGGATCGTCCGCCTCCAGCGCGCCGTCGACACAGCCCGTGACGGCAAGCGCCGCCACAAGCCCGAGTCCGGCGCAATGGCGCGTCCGAGACCCTCTCTGGCGCGGGCCGGCCTGGCCCTGCACTGCGTCGACGCAGCGCCCAACGGTTGGCAGCATGCCGCCTCGCTTCCCTTGGAGATCCATACCGATCGCCTCCTTGCGACGCGCAGCGGCGTCGCGGCGTGTGGCCCCAGCCTGCTTCAGAATGGGGTCAGCGCCAGGATCTTCTTCTTCCCGCCATCCGACTCGCCGATCGTGATCGGCGGTGGGTGCTGCCGCGGGTCGTTGGTCATGATGAAGTACTTCTTGCCATCGCTGGTCGCGATCGAACGGCAGATGCGAAAGGCCGGGCGCCCAGGCTCGATCATGTACTTGTGGACGTTGGCGCGGATGCGCGGCCAGTACATCTCTCGCAGCTCGCGGCTGTTGCGCTGCTCGGGAAAGAGCTGGCGAAACGCCTGAAAGGAATCTTCATTGTCATCGGCCAGCGCCAACTCGTACATCCGCCAGATGAGGAACTCATCCGTGTCGGTGTCGGGATCGTCGACCTCGCGATCGTCGCTGCAGATACCGCCCTTCTGCAGCACCTGCTTGGCGCTGAGGACGTCGCGGTTGTCGTCGATGGGATCGTCGCTGCCGCCGCCCTCTTCGCCGCCAGCCGCGGCCTTGCGACGCTCATTCTCGGCCTTGGCCGCCTCCGGTGCCTCGCCGATGACGGTTCCAGGCGCGGCTCCGATCGAGGTGCCCTTGCCGCAAGCCATCGGCAATGCGCAGAGCAGCGCCGCAATGACAGTCCAAGCGGCCTGGCGCCCGTGCGGCTGCTCGTCGCTTCGCGAAACGCGGCCAGCCATCCAGGACCCTCCTCGGCGCGTCACCGATCTCGGTGCGGTGCACGGCTCGGCAGCTGCACTCGGCAGCGCTGTGCCCTGGCCGCCGGCCGGCGCCGTCGGTGGCAAGGCGGCGCGCCCGGGCTGCTGGCCGCTGCGCGTCGCTGCGTCGACAGCGAGGCCGACGGGCGACAAGCGCCCCCATGCTACGCGGAAGGCTGGCAAAGCTCAACCGAGGCCGCCCACTGCCAAGATGCGTCGGCGTCGATTCGCTTCCGAGGTTGCCGACGGCGCACACAGTGCTACAGTCCGTGCCTTGGCGCTGTCGAGGACCCCGCGGCGTGGGGAGTGACGGGGTCGCCGGAGCCGGGGAGCGCATGTCGGGTCAGGAATCGCAGACGAATCTGGTTGGCCGGTCGCTGGTCGGCCGCTACCGCCTGGTCAGCCTGCTGGGCGCCGGCGGCATGGGCAGCGTCTACAAGGCCCACGACAAGGCGATGAGCGAGCGCGTGATCGCCGTCAAGGTGCTGGCGCCGCACCTGGTCAGCGACGAAAAGCAGGTGCAGCGCTTCGAACAAGAGGCCCGCGCCGCCAATCAGCTCCGCCACCCGAACACGATCTCGGTGCTGGACTTCGGGCGCGACCCTGATGGCCATATTTTCATGGTCATCGAGTACCTGACGGGCGAGACCCTGACCGGCATTCTCCGCCATGGCCGCATCAGCGTCGGCCGCGTGCTCTACATCTTCCGGCAGATCTGCAAGTCCCTGGCCGAAGCCCACAGCAAGGGCATCGTCCACCGCGATTTGAAGCCAGACAACATCTTTGTCTGCGAGATCTATGGTGAATCTGATTTCGTCAAGGTCATCGACTTTGGCATCGCCAAGTTCTTGGAGGAAGAGGGCAACCAGCTCACGCAGGCCGGCAAGATGTTCGGCACGCCGCGCTACCTGTCCCCGGAGCAAGCGCAAGGCAAGCGCCTCGACGCCCGCAGCGACCTCTATTCGCTCGGCGTCATGCTCTTCGAGTGCATCGCGGGCCGGCCGCCCTTCGTCGCGGAAGAGGCGATCGCCGTCGCGATCAAACACGTGCAAGAGAAGCCTCCGCGTATGGAGGAGGTGGCGCCCGACGTCTCGGTGCCGCGTGAGGTCGATCGCATCGTCTTCAAGCTGCTCTCCAAGCGCCCGGAGGACCGCTTCCAGACCGCCGAGGAGGTGGTCGCAGCGATCGACGAGGCCCTTGCAGCGCTGCAGCGCTCCGGGCGCGGCCTGCCGGTTGGGCAGTACACACCGCACGCGGCACTCACGCCGGCGCGACCCAAGACCATTCCCCCGGCCTCGATCGGCAACCACGACGAAGAAGCGACCCGTGCGCTCGACGCCCTGTCGGAACTCGGCGGAGACAACGGCGACGAGGCGACGCGGGCGTTCAGCACGTTGCCGGAGCGCGAGAGCGAAGCCGACGCGACCCGGGCCATGGACATCGCATCGCCGGGCCCCGCGGTCGGCGGCGAGGCCACGGTCGCGCTCGACACCCTGGGTTCCGATGCCGCGAGCTTGCTCAAGCCGAGCGGCGGCGGCCGTTCGGCGGGGCGCCCTGCGACCGGGGCGACCGGGCGGAGCGGAGGCGGCGCCTCAGGTGTTCGCGTTGCCGCCGCAGTCCAACCAGCGGCAGCGCCGGCGAGCGGCAGCGGTACGCAGCGGCTGGTCTTGCTGCTGATCGTAGCCGTGCTGGTCGTCGGTGCCGTCATCGCGGCCACCCAGCTGGGCGGCTCGTCGCAGGCTGCCCCGACCGGGCCGGTGGTGACGGCGGCGGAGGCGGGGCGCCAAGCGCAAGAAGCCGCACGCATCGCCGCAGAAGAGGCCGCGCGCATCGCTGCGAAAGAGGCCACTGAGGCCACCCAGCTCGAAGCCGAGCGCCGCAACAAGGCGGCGCAGCCCAAGATCCACTACCTGGAGCTCCACAGCACACCGATCGGCGCTGACGTGCTGCTCGACAACCTGGTGCTGGGCAAGACGCCGCACAAGGTTGCGGTCAGCGTCAGTGATCCCGACCGCCAATACGTGCTGCGGCTCGCCGGCCACGAAGACTACACCGTGAGCGTCAAGGCCAAGACCGTCATTGACGCGCGGATCGATCGGCTGCCGGCCGAGCTGAAGCCGAAGGAAGCGCCCAAGCCTGTGGTCAAGCAGGCGCCTGGCCCCGCCAAGCCCAAGGCCAAGCCCGATTGGGGTTTCTGAGCAGCAGGGCGAAGAGCGCCGTCCACTTCGCGCGGTTCGCCGCGTTCGCCGGTGGCAACGGCGCGCAAGCCCTGGCATGATGCGCGGGCGTGTCAGCCACGGGGCGACGCTACGAGGGGCGCGGATGCAGACGGATCGGGCACAGTGGGGCGCGATGCAGTCAAGCGCAATGCGCTTTGCCTCGGCAACTTGCGGCGCGGGTCGCGCGCTCGGGCTCTTGCTGGCGCTCTGCATTGCGGTCGCGCCGGGCCTCTCCATGGCGCAAGACAAGGAGAGCGAGGCCAACAAGCTCTTCGTCCAGGCGCGCGAGAAGCTGGCCAAGAACGACTTCGAAGGGGCCCTGGAGCTGCTCGACGAAGCCGAGAGGCTGTTTGCTCACCCCGCGATCCAGCTGCTCAAGGCCAAGACCCAGCGCGAGGTAGGCCGGCTAGACGACGCTGCGGGGACGCTCGAGCGCGTGCCGGCCGCCAAGCTGCCGAAGCCCCTTAAGAAGGTGCACGACGACGAGATCGCCGAGATCACGCGGCTGCGGGGGATCCACGGCCGCATCGCGATCCGCGTCGTGCCCGCCGAGGCCTACGTCGTGATCGATGGCGCCCAGTTTCGCGGCGGCTACGATCGCTGGCGCGCGCCGGGCGACGTGCGAATCGAGGCGCTGGCACCCGGCCACCAGCCGGCTGTGCGCACGGTCTCGGTGGTCGCGGGCAGCCGCGTCGATCTCGAACTGAAGTTGCAGCCGCTGCGCGGTACCGTGCGCGTCTCGGTGCCCGGTGGCATGCGCGGAATCGAGGTCCGCATCGACGACAAGGCCCAGGTCATCGATGACGCCCGTCGCGCTGGCGACGTCGCGGCATTCGAGGTCGAGCTGGGCCGCCACGAAGTGGTGTGCGCCCGCGGCGACAAGTTGGAGCGGCACACGGTCGAGGTCGCGCTCGGCCAGACCCATTCGGTCGCCTGCGAGCAAGTCGGCGGGCCCACCGGCAGCGTCCTGCGGTCTTCGATCGGCTGGGGCGGCGTCGCGGCCGGCCTCGGCATGGCTGGCTACGGCACGTGGGGCATCGCTTCGTACTTCTCTGACCTGGAGAAGGCCAAGCAGAACGGACAGATCGCCCAGACCAACAAGCACTATGGCGGAGCGCTCTTTCTGGCTTCGGGCCTCGCCGTCGGTGTCACGAGCTGGCTCCTCTTTGTGCGCGAGCCGGCCGCTGAAGAGAGCGCCGCCGCGCGACCGACGCCGAGCACGGTGACGTCGCTTCGCGCCGGCGACTGATCTCCGCACGCGATGCCCATCGATAGCGTTCCCGGCGACGACGCGCGCCACGGCCCCGTCGCCGAAGTTGTCGCGCCCGACCGCCTGGCCCGCGATGACGTCGCCGACGACAACGAGCTGTGCCGCCGCTGCGGCGTCTCGTGCCACCTCGCGATCCCGGTCAACGGCCTGCCGATCGCCGTTCCCGGCCTGCACTGCCGGCACCTGACGGAGGAGTCCCGTGGCCGTTTCGGCTGCGCCGTCTACGCCAACAGGCTGGAGGTGGCGCCCTGGTGCCATCGGGCCAAGGATGCGGCACCGCTCGGATTTCTCGCCCGCGATTGCCCTTACGCCCTGCGTGATGGCGCACGCAATGGCAAGGTTCGACCGGGCCCGGCGGCGCTGCGCCCGCTGTGGCCGGCACTGCTCGCCGAGATTCGAAGTCAGGGCGTGCCCTTCTGGGTGGCGCAGGCACCGCTCGTCGAGATCTTTCGGCGCCATGCGGGCATCGAAGTCGACCTCGTGGCAGATCCGGCGCGGCCGGATCACCTGCAAGTCGTGGAGCGCGCAATGGCAGCCGAGCAAGGGGAAAGATGAGCGGGTCCCATCGGTTGAGCTCGCGTCTTGGGCTGGCGGCGCTGCTGGCTGGCACCGCGGCCTGCGCGGAGATCCGCGACTTCTTGATCCCGCCGTCGTCGATGGAGTCGCCTGCCCGGCGCGATCGGCCCTCCAACACGCCGACCCTCGCCATCGACGATGTGTTGTTGCCAGGGGATTCGACGCCGAGCTCGGTCGGGCTGCGCGGCGGCCGCGTGGTGGCGATCGCAAAGGGCCGCTCCCTGCCATCGGACGATCCGCACCTGCAACGCGTGGCGGGCGAGGGCCAGGCCCTGGTGCCGGCGCTGACCGATGCCCACGTCCATCTCGAGGGTGCCGCCCTGCTGCGCGACGCCTTGTTTCTGCGTGGCGACGCGGCAGCGCGGCCCGAGGCGCTCGCCCAGGCGCTGCGCGAGCAGCAGGTGGCCGCCGGCGTCTGGCTGTGGGCACTTGGGGCGCAGCCGGCGGTGGTGGCAGCGCTCGATGCCGACTCCTTGCAAGCGATGGCCGGTACCATGCCAGTCTGGTTGAGCCCCGCGGACGGCCATGGCGCCCTGCTCTCCGCCCGCGCCTGCGCCATGCTGCCTTCGCCGCTCCGGGAGCGCGTCGTGACCGCACGCGGTCGGCTGGATGACGCGCTCGCCCGCCGCGCGTGGTGGGCGATGCCACGGCGCGCGGCGCGGGTGTCGGCCCTGCTGCTGAGCGAGCTGCGCGACCACGCGTCGCGCGGCGTGGTTGAGGTCCACGCCATGGCCGAGTCGGTCGCCACGCTGCGCATGCTCGAGGCGCTCGACGCCGCCGGCCGCCTGCCGGTGCGGGTGCTCGTCTACCTGGACGCCGATGAGCCGACGACAGAGACCGAGATCGCGCGCGTTGTGGCGGCTCGCGTGGCTGAGCGCCAGGCGGCGGCCAGGCGGCGCGGCGCTGGCGGCGACCCCTCGTCCGATACGGACGCGGATGCGGCGCGTGTCGCTGGCCGGCCGGCGGGCGATGGCGCTGACGCCCCCACCCCGGACCCGCTCGCCGGGCTGGATTCGGATCTGCGGCTGGCGCGCCTGCAAGGCGTCAAGCTCTACGCCGACGGCAGCCTGGGGGCCCGAAGCGCCGCCCTCGCCGCGCCCTACAGCGATGGCACGCCTGCACCCGCGCCGACCCTGGAAGTGGCCACCATCGCAGAGTGGCTGGGTCGCTGCGACGCTGCAGGCCTCCAACTCGCCGTGCATGCGCTCGGCGATGCCGCCCTCGATCGCGTGATCGACGGCATCGCAGCCGCCCCGCCGAGGCCGAAAGCTGCCCTGCCTGTGCGCGTCGAGCATGCCCAGGTGGTGGCGCCCAGCCAGCTCGGTCGCCTGCAGGGCCAGCTCTGTTCGATTCAGCCGCTGCACCGCCAGGATGACGCGGCGTTTGCCCATGCGCGGCTCGGCGCCGAGCGCCTGGCCTGGAGCTACCGAGCG
This sequence comes from Myxococcales bacterium, assembly GCA_947491025.1. Classification (GTDB taxonomy): domain Bacteria; phylum Myxococcota_A; class UBA9042; order UBA9042; family UBA9042; genus SXNM01. Next base: position 75,255 of record CANLIC010000015.1, on the reverse strand, counting down.
GCGACCCTGGAGCCGACTTGCCGGCTGCTCATCGGCTCGGATCAGCCGATCAGCGCGGCGAATCCGCTCGCGATGGTGGTTGAACTGTCGGGCGGCGACCCGAACGCACCAAGTGACCTCGATGAGGCGCTCCGGGTAGGGGCAACGGGCGTGTTCAACGCCCCGGCGGCGGCGCCTGCTGCGGCTCCGGCTGGAGCAGGGCCCCGTCCAGAGTCCGAGCGGTTGTCGATTCCGACGGCCTGGCAGTTGCTACGGCGGCAGGGCCCGCGCGCGGCAGAGCGGCGCATCAAGGTGGGTGCGGCCGCCGACCTCCTGCTGCTTGATGGCGGCGGACATCTGGTCAAGGTCTGGACTCAGGGGCGGCTGACAGCGCAACCCCGACGCTAAACGCTCGCGCCCAGCGCGCAGTGCTCCGACTTCGCTGCTACGGCGGGCGCGCCTCGCGGCGCGGGTCAGAACGCTCCGGTTTTTTGCAGGCGCATCGCAATCGCCGATGGAACGAATCGCGCGACTTCATGTCGCAGCTTGGTTCGCGCCGAACGACAGGCAGCACGAAAGGTGGTGCACGGAGCGGGCACCGAGGCCGGCCGGCCAAGTTCGCGAAAGCGATGGCTTGATTGGCCGCGACGTGGCCGCGAAGGGAAAGACCGGGTCGAATGGGCCGCGACGCAGCCTGGCTGGGCCCCGACGTGGCAGCGCCAATCGGGCAGCGACATCGCCGGAAGTGAGTCGGCTGGGCTTTGGTGAGAGCGCGGAGGTCCCGCACAGTTGCGACGGCTGGGCGCAGGTCGCGGCGGCCTCGGGACCGCCTGGGTGGCCACCAAACGGCGCTGGACAGGTTGGACCGCGAGTCGGCGGCGATGCGCTTGCCCGGCCGCGGCGCGGCGGCGATGGGCTACGCGGCGACGCGGCTGATGGTACGGGCCTGGAGCTCCAGCTCCTCGATCATCGCGTTGCTGCTGTTGGCGTCGAGCTGGAAGCCGTTCCACCGCGACGGCCAGGTCTCGGTGAGGTTGTAGCGCACCAGCTCGGTCTCGTTGTTGTCGGCCAGCAGCACGACGCTGACGTTCTCAAGCTTGAGCTTGCCGTCCATCGTGGCCTGCAACCAATCCCACAGCGCCGAGGTGTTGATGTAGCCCTTCTTGAGGACGATCGGCGCCACCTTCGGACGACCGGGCATCTGACGCACAAACTGATCGGCGCCGCCCTGGTACTCGATGAGTTCGACCTGGGCCGAGAGCCCGTCGACCGCTGTAAATGTCCCGGCTGCCACGCCCCCCAGCTCAACACGGAAGCGGAACGCGCCCTGGTGATCGAACTTGCGCGAGGTGTTGGCCGGCTTGCCAGGCTTGCCCGGCTTGACCGGCAGGTCGGCAGGCTTCTTGGAGGACTCGAAGCCGAGCACCGACAGGGCCTTGTCCTTCAGGTCCGACACGACGTCTTTGGCGGCGCCCTTGAGGTCGCCGACCAGCTTGTTGGCCTCCTGGCCCAGCTTGGCGATCTCCTTGTTGGCGACGCCCTGCAGCTCATCGAGGCCCTTGTTGATGGCGTTCTTGACCGGCCCCGGCAGCTTCGAGTCGTTGACGGCGTCTTGCAGACCCGCCTTGGCGTTCTGGACCTCTTCCTTGACCTTCTCTTCGGCCTTGGCGACAGCGGCCTGGGCCTTCTTCTCGGCCTCGTCGATGGCCTCGTTGGTCTTCTTCTCGGCCTCTTCAACCGCGGACTTGGCCTCCTGCTTGGCCTTGTCGACGGCCTCGGTGGCGGCCTTGTGGGCGGCGCTGTTGGCGTCCTTGGCGGCCTTCTTCACCGGCTCGGGCAGCTTGCTGCTCTCGATCTTGGCGTCGGCCTTGGCCTTGGCCTCGTCGATCTTCGCCTCGCCTTCCTCGCGGGTCTTCTTGAGGTCGGCCGCGGCGCCGTCCGTGGCCTTCTTGACGTTGTTCTTGGCCTTGTCGATGGACTCATTGACAGCGTCGAGGCTCATGGTTGGCTCCTTGCTGGGTCGCTTGCTGCGCCCCGTTGCCGATCTGCGGCGGACCTCTGGGTCTCTGGCGCCCATCGCGCCCTGGCCTCGGGTCTCTCGCCGTGTCGCTCGCCCTTGCGATCTGGACCGGTGCGGCTCCGCCCGGTGCTGTGCTGACCGTTCCTGCCTAGCCTGGGGCGGCTCCACCCCGGGCCTCTCTCGCCTACCAGGCGACCTCGAAGGTCGCCTTGGACCGCCACACCGACCAGCGCGCTTCGTCCTCGCGCTCGCGTCGCTGCAGCTTGTGAACGTACTCTACCTTGTACCCAGCCCGGAAGCCCCCGTATTGGTAGCTGGCGGTCAGGTATCCGGTCTCCCGCTCGGTCTGGTCGTCGCCGTAGCCGAGCTCCAGGGTGCCGCGCCGGTTCTCCTCGAACCAGCGGTCGACGGTAGTGCCTACTGCAAGGTTCACGCCAGATGCCACCGGCATGTCGATCTGCAAGCGGGCGTGCAGGATCTTGCCGAGGTAGTCGTCGTCAACCGTGGTGGTGCTGCGGTAGTCTTCGTCGTGGATGTACTTGATTTTCCAGTCCAGCGACAGGCCGTTGCCGAGCTCGAAGGTCTTGCGGCCGCGCAGAACGCCGATGCTGGTCCGCCGCCACTGGTCGCGTCGGTAGACCGAGCGCGGATCGCGCCCGCGATCGCGGGTGTTGGCGTAGTCGTAGAGCATGGTGTCGGTGTAGCCGTCGCTGTGGAGGAACGTGGGGAACACGTCGTCTACATTCCGGTTCTGCCGATTGGTGTGGTAGGAGAGGAAGGTGTACTCAGCGCCGAGCTTGAGATCGCCGCCCTCGTTCTCCCACTGCAGCAGGCCGGTGCCGCCGTGCCAGCCGATGCAGCTCTCGACCCACGCTTCGTTGAAGTCGATGAACTCATTGGCAAGATTCAGAGTCGGCAGCTGGCCGCCGCCGAGGAAGCCGTCGGTGAGCAGCACGTCAGCCTCGCGGCGCGCGCCGAAGATCGCGTTGTATTCAGCGCCGATCGAGAAGTACTCGCCCTGCAGCGTCAGGCCGTTCTGCCAGGGATCGGCGGCAGTGACGCGGACCCGCAAGGCCACGTCATCGCTGTCTTTGAAGGCGACAGGGCTGACGCCCTGGTTGAGGGCGACACCGTTGGCGGTGCGGTCTTGATCGAGGCGCTGCGACGAGACAGCCACCAGCGCCTCGGCGCGGACGGTGTCTCCAACGTCCTGCTCGACCTCGAAGGTCGCGTTGACGCTGGCATATCGCAGGACGAAGTCGACCGCGTGGTCGCTTTGGCAACCGGGGATTGGATGCCCCAAGGCGTCCTTGCAGGTGGGGTTCTTCGACCCCAGGGCGTCGGGGTCGGCGATGTCGGACTCCAGGTCGCGGGTGGTCGAGGCGACCAGGCGCATCGTCGTGCCCTCTCGCAGGCGCCACTGCAAGTTGGTGGCGTAGGCCCAATCGCGCGACCAGAAGGGGTTTTGCAGCTCAGGGTCGCCGAGGCCGGTCGACCACCACGGCCCGACCCACAGCTTGGGCAGCGCGATCGCAGCGGCCGTCCAGAGCAGCGAGCGCTCTTTGCCCAGGGCGCCCTGCGCGAAGTAGCCCTTGCCGTTGTCGCGGTCGATGTAGCGCAGCTTGCCAATGGTCCAGGCGTTGAACATGCCGAGATCGGAGGCGCCGATGCGAACCTGGTCGACGAAGCGGAGGCCCGGGTTGAGCTGGATCCACGGCCCGCGCAACTTGAGGTAGGCGGCGCGGTTCAGGCCGGCCGAGTCACCGGAGGTGTTTTCGACGTCGCCGTACATGCGATTGCCGGACTCCCAGTAGTCCTGCCAACGCTCGCCATAGCGCGAGGCGATGCGCGCGCCCGCCGAGACGTACTCGCTGACGCGCCCGGTGACGGTCAGCTCGAGCTCGCTGCTGACACCGTTGCTGCCGGCGATCTGGTCGGGCCAGAACGGGTTGCCGAGCCAGAGCGTGCCCTGGCTGTCGTCGTTGGCGTAGAGGTGGTTGGTGAAGATGCGGGCGCCGAGGTCGAAGCGCGAGATGTCGGCATCCGCTGGCCGCGGCGCCGCGGCGAGGAGCCCGAACAACACGACGCCCAGCAAGAGCCCCATGCTGCCACAGCGGGCCGCGGGGGCCTGAGCTGGCGGGCAGCGGCGCTGGGCGCCGGGCCAGCGCGACGGACCTGCCATGCCGGGGTGTGGGCGGGGCGAGCGCATCAGCGGGCGGTGTAGATCATCGGCAGGGTCGCGACCTTGCTGCCACAGGTGTAGGCCAGCGTGGCCTTCTGCGCCGCGACCTCATCGGCGCCGCCCTTGCCAGCGCCCGCCAGAATGTCGATGACGTGGGGATCGCACTCGGCGTCGTTGCCACCGCCGAACCGGTGCTGGCCGCGCACTTCGTTGACGCGACGGGTCAGCAGGTCGGTCTTGTCCGGGTAGCCCTCGTTGGATTGCAGCACAACCTGGAAGCCCCATTTGCCGCTCGGGACGCCGAGATCGCTCTTCTTGACGACGGCCACGAGCTGCTTGCCGCGGGCGCTGGTGCGCTTGGGGATGATGACGGCGCCCTTCATCTTCGCGGCCTTGAAGCGGACTTCGGCCTCGAGGCGGGTGCGGCCCTGCGGCGAGACGAGCACGACCTTGTCCCAGGCCTCGTCGTCGGAGAATTTGACGCCGCCAAGGCCCGGCAGCGCGTCTTGGAAGCCGACGCCCTTCTGGTGGTCGAGGTCGATATAGATCTGGGCGAATTGCAACGAGAAGCCGTTGCCTTCCCAGTCCTTGCTATTCCACGGATCCTCGATCTTGGCGCCGACGGTGACCCGGAACTCGACGGTGTCGTCGCCTTCGACGACCTCGAGGCTCCGCAAGTCGAAGCTGCCGGCCGTGTAGACCGGATCGGTGGGATAGGTGTAGCCACCAGGGCCGAAGTCATCGCCTGCCGGGTCGGTGAAGACGTGCTTGAAGGCGTCGCCTGCCGCTGCGGAGGGGGCGAGGCGGGTGGCAGAGACGCCGAGGACGGCGGCGAACGTCGCGATCGCAGCGGCGATGCGGAGATTCTGGGAGGGGCGGAACATCGGGGACTCCTGGCGGGGAGGGGGCGCGGCTGCGCCGCGGTGAGCGTCGGTGGACCGCGCCGCAGTGTCAAGGTGAGCGAGCGGGGCCCTGGGGGCTCATGGCGAACGGGCGAAGTCTTCGGCGTATTCGGCTGCGGGCGGGGAATCGACGACGCCCGTGGGCAGGAGGTGTCGGTCGCGGAATGGCCCCTGCGCCGCAGCCAACGCGTCTCGGTGCGGACCTCTTGCTTCAGCCTGGCTGACTCGGTCGCGGCAGACGCCACTCCCGTTGCCTCGCACCGACGATTACGCGCCGCTGCCGAGGGCGGACGGGCCGAGCAGCGCGCGATCGGGCACCTCGCCGCCGAAGCCGGGGGCGGGGAAGGCGGCCATCAGGTCGCGCACCTGCTCGGCGATCGCGGCAAGCGCGGCGGGCTCTTCGCGCTTGCGGATGGCCTCAGCGATCCATCGAGCGACTTGCCGAGACTCCGCCAGCCCGAGACCCCGGCTGGTCAGCGCTGGACTGCCGATGCGGACGCCGGACGGGTCCATCGGCTTGCGGGTGTCGAAGGGGATGGCGTTGGCGTTGCCCTCGAGGCCCGCCAGGTCCATCGCCACCGCCGCGGTCTTGCCGCCGCAGCCGAGCGCCGTGGCGTCGAAGAGCAGCAGGTGGTTGTCGGTGCCGCCGGTGATGACGGGCACGCCCTGGCGCAGCAGCTCGTCGGCCATCGCGCGCGCGTTGTCCACCACAGCGGAGGCATAGGCGGCGAACGAGGGCTGCGCCGCCTCATGAAGCGCCTGGGCCAATGCGGCGATGGCGTGAACGTGCGGACCGCCCTGCAGGCCCGGAAAGACGGCGCGATCGATGGCGCGCGCCCAGCGCTCCTGACAGAGCAAGAGGCCGCCGCGCGGGCCGCGCAGGGTCTTGTGGGTGGTGGTCGACACCACGTCGGCATGGGGCAGCGGGCTCGGGTGCGCGCCGCCGACGACGAGACCGGCGATGTGGGCGATGTCGCAGAACAGCGCGGCGCCGACCTCCTGCGCGATCGCGGCCATGCGGGCGAAGTCGATGATGCGCGGGTAGCAGGTGGCGCCGGCGACCAGCACCGCCGGCCGCACCTCGCGCGCGCGGGCAGCGATGGCGTCGTAGTCGAGCAGGCAGGTGTCGCGGTCGACGCTGTAGTGGTGCGCCTCGAAAAAGCGGCTGGTGACGCTGACGCTGTGGCCGTGCGTCAGGTGGCCGCCCTCGGCCAGCGACAGGGCCAGAATGCGCCGATTCTCGGCCTTCTTGTCGATGAGTGCCACGTAGGCGGCGAGGTTGGCCGGTGAGCCGCTGTAGGGCTGCACGTTGGCGTGCTCCGCACCGAAGAGGGCCTTGCTGCGGTCGATGGCGAGCTGCTCCAGCGGATCGATGATCTGCTGGCCTTCGTAGTAGCGCTTGTAGGGGTAGCCCTCGGCGTACTTGTTGGTGAGCAGCGAGCCGGTGGCGGCGAGGACGGCGTCGCTGACGTAGTTCTCGCTCGGAATGAGCTTGGCCGTGTAGTACTGCCGCGCCCGCTCGCGCTGCAGCAGGTCGGCCACCGTCGGGTCGAGGCCCGCTGAACTTGGGCGGTGGGTCATCTTCAGCTCCCTGGGGATGCGTGCGTGCGGCACGGAACCATCCCTCTGCGCGCTAGGCGTGAACGAACGCGGCGCGGGCCCGCGGCCCCTGCTCGACGAAGGCCTCGATGCCGATGCGCATGTCCTGCAGCGCACAGATGCGCTCGAAGCAATCGAGCTCGTGCTCCAGGCCAGCATCGAGGTCGCGCTGCGCGCCGCCGAGCAGCGACTCGCACACCAGCGCGTCGACGGCGCTGCTGCGGTGGCCGATGTCGACGGGGTCGAGCGCGGCGTCGGCGTCGGCGATGGGCTCGCGCGGCAAAGTGGGCAGCTGCATCCGGCCAGCGGCGATCTGCGCCACCATGGCTACGGCGGTCGCGACGAGGCGGTCCGGCCTTGCAAGGTGCGAGACGACGCCAGCGGCGAGAGCCTCGTTGGCCGAGAGCGCCTTGCCCGTCCGGATGAGGGCCGCCGCGCGCTGGAGGCCGATGAGTCGCGGCAAGCGCTGGGTGCCACCGCCGGCGGGCAGAATGCCGAGATTGACCTCTGGCAGTCCACAGAGCGGTCCGGGGACCATGGCGCCGATGCGTCCGGTGCAGCCGAGTGCCAGCTCCAGGCCGCCGCCGAAAGCGACGCCATTGAGCGCGGCGATGACGGGCTTGCCGAGCGCCTCGATCTGCGCCGCGACGCGCTGAGCGAGGGCAGCGATGGCGCGGCCCTCGGCCGGGGAGCGCAGAGCGCGCAGCGCGTGGATGTCGGCGCCTGAGATGAAGGCCTTGGGGCCGAAGCCCGAGAGCACAGCGCCGACGACGTGCGGAGCCGTGCCGATCTCGCGCAGGGCGGCCTCGAGCTGCCGGTAGGTGGTGGCGTCGAGCGCGTTGAGGACCTTGGGCCGCCGCACCCGCAGCAGGCGCACGACGCCGCCGTTGGGCAGCAGCAGGTCTTCCTCGACGAGGTTGCTGACCTCGAACGGCTTCCCGGCGGCGGCTTGGCGGGTCAGGGTTTGAGGCACGACGAAGCCGGGGTGATCGGCGGCGTAGGCCTGGCAGAGCCGTAGCGCCTCCGCGACGCCGAGCGCGTTGGCGAGCGCGGCGGGGCCACGGATGTCGAGCGACATGGTCACGGCCAGCTCGAGGTCGTCGAGGCTGCAGAGGCCGGCGTCGACGATCTCAAGGGCGATGCCGAGGTAGGCGCCGCGAAGGGTCGCCAAGACCGCGGCCTTGCGGGCTGGATCGGCGATCTCGGCCCGCTCGCCGCGCCCGCTGACCGGCCAGCGGCCCGTCGGGCCGGCTGACGCGAGCTGGTCGAGGAGCAGGCGCGGTGGCTGGTACCAAGGCCCGATGCGCTCGTGCATCTCGGCGAGCCCGTGGGCGGTGATCGGGTTGCCGCCGGTCAGGTTCATGGCGGTGAAGGGGCCAACGGCGAGCCCGAGGGCCTCGCGCGCGGCATCGTCGACCTCGGCGATGCTGCCGAGCCCCGCCTCGACCGCGAGCGCCGCCGCCTGAAAGATGCCCTCGAAAATCGGATCGACCGCGTAGCCGTACCGGGACGCCACCGCGACCGTGACCTTGCCGATGGCCTCGTAGAAGTGGTGCAACCACCCGATGATCGCGGGATCGCTGGCGGCGCCAGGGACGAGCTCGACGACGGGATTGCGCTCGGCGGGGAAGAAGTAGTGCGCGACAGCGCAGCGGCCGGGAAGCTCCAGCGCTCCGAAGATGCGCTCGGGCTCGAGGTGGCTGGAATTCGAGAGCAAGATCGCGTCGGGACCGACCAGACCCGCAACTTGCCCAAAAATGCGGCCCTTGAGGCCGACGTCCTCGGTCGCCGCTTCGACGACGAGGTCGACACCGCGCAGCGCGTCGTAGTCGATGGTGAACAGCAGGGCGCCGCGCATCGCTGCAGCTTCGGCCGCGGCGAATGCCCCGCTCTGCTCGCCGCGGGCGATCTTGGTCTCGGTGCGGCTGCGACCGGCGTCGACCGCCTCTTGCCGGACGTCGACGACGACGACCTGGACGCCGTGCGGCGCCAGCACCTTGGCGAAGTGCAGGGCAATGTCGGGCCCGATCTGGCCGGAGCCGATGACCCCGACTCGAGCGATGCTGCGGCCAGCGAAGGCGAAGGGCATGACGGGGTCCTCCTTTGGCCGACGAAGCGGCCCGGGCGGGGTGCAAGTAGCAGGCTTGGCCGCTGGCATCAACCCGAGCGAGGCGGCGCGCCCTCGCAACGCCGGCCAAGGTCTGCCATGGGCGCGGTCCGGGCACATTCGAAGAGGAGGCGACCGGAGCGGCGCGCCACGCCGGCGGTGAGGGCCCGACCGCGGAGCCCTTGCGCCCCAGCGCCCCAGCCCGCCTCGACGCGCGCCTTGCGGCAATCGGGCGCACCTGCGACGATCTCCCAGGTTTGGCTGAGGAGCGCCGGATGCCTGACGAGTTGAACCTGGCCCCGCATCGCCCGGCCCTGCGCCGCTGGCCCGCCCTGCGCCGCTGGCCCGCCCTGCCCTGTCTGGCCGCCCTGCCCTGTCTGGCCGCCCTGGTGTTCGCGGCTTGCGCCGACGGCCACCACGACGACGCCGATCACCACCACATTCCGCCCGAGGTCGAAGCGGCGGCGCGCTATGAGGTGATTCCCCTGGCGCTCGGCAACGCCGACTACGGGCCGGCGAACTGGGTGGCGAGCCCGAACTACGTGACAGCCAATCGCGGCAAGGGCCAGATCAAGAAGGTGATCGTCCACACGGTGCAGGGCAGCTATGCCGGCTGCATCAGCTGGTTCAAGAACCCGTCGTCCAACGTCTCGGCCCACTTCGTCGTCAGCAAGAACGGTGAAGTCACACAGATGGTGAAAGAGAAAGACATCGGCTGGCACGTCGGCAGCGAGAACGGCTACACCGTCGGCATCGAGCACGAGGGATACGTCAGCGATCCCGCCTACGTCACCCCCGCCATGCGCAAGGCGTCGGCCGAGCTGACCTGCTACCTGTTGAAGAAGTACGACCTGCCCGCCGACCGGGTCAGCGTGATGGGCCACGTCGAGCTGCCCAAACAGAGCCACACCGACCCGGGCAAATACTGGCCGTGGGACGCCTACATGGCCGACATCAAGGCCTGCATGGGCGGCACGACGCCCCCGACCTGCAGCGGCTCCTGTGACGACGGCAATCCGTGCACCACCGACGGCTGCGTCAATGGCGCCTGCAGCAACGCGCCCGCCAACGGCATCGTCTGCTGGGACGGCGACGCCTGCACCGCCGGCGAGAAGTGCAGCAACGGCAAATGCGTCGGCGGGTCCATCGTCAAGGACTGCGACGACAACAACGCGTGCACGAGCGACGGCTGCTCGGCGGGCAACTGCCAACACAGCCCCAACAGCGCCGGCTGCGACGACGGCAACGCCTGTACTTCTGGGGACAAATGCGCCGGGGGCAAGTGTGTCCCGGGCGCAGGTAAGAGCTGCAATGACGGCAACCCCTGCACCAGCGACAGCTGCAGCGGCGGCACCTGCAAGCACACGCCTTTGGGCTCGGGCTGCGACGATGGCGACCCGTGCACCGTCGGCGATGGCTGTGACACGGTCAGCGGCGGCTGCAAGGCCGGCACGGCCAAAGACTGCGACGATGGCGACGCTTGCACGGTCGGCGACGCCTGCAACCCGAACAACGGCGCCTGCGTGAAGGGAGGCCCCAAGGCCTGCGACGACGGCAATGCCTGCACGATCGGCGATGGCTGTCACCCGACGACCGGCGCCTGCCTCGCCGGCGTGGCCAAGGACTGCGCAGCGGACGGTGATGACTGCACCACCGGCAGTTGCAGCGCAGGCGCCTGCCAGAAGGCCAAAGATGGCGCGCCCTGCGACGACGGCAACGACTGCAGCCAGGCCGAGAGCTGCCAAGGCGGCGCCTGCGTCGCCATCAGCATGATGGCCTGCGAAGACGGCAACCCTTGCACGCACGACAGCTGCAGCGGAGGCGCCTGCCAGCACCTCGTCCACAGCCAGTTTTGCGACGACGGCAACGGCTGCACGGTCGGCGACGTCTGCAGCGCCGGCGCCTGTCAGGGCGCGCCCTTGGTCTGCGATGACGGCGATCCGTGCACGATGGACGCGCCCTGCAAGCTCGGCACCTGCAATCCGGGCACGCCGCTGTGTGACGACGGCAACGACTGCTCGAAAGACGCCTGTCAGGGCGGCAGCTGCAGCCACACCGAGGTCGCCACGGGCCCGTGTGAGGACGACGACGCGTGCACCGTCGCCGACCGCTGCCAGCAAGGGACCTGCGTCGCCGGAGCCCAGCGCACCTGCACCGACGGCGACGCCTGCACCACTGATCGCTGCCTCAGCGACTCGGGCTGCGTCCACGACCCCAAGCCAGGCTGCGTCGCGGCGGATGGCGGCGCCGCCGACGGCCTCAGTGGCGGCGATGGCGTCGCGGGCGGAGGCGCCTCTGGCCTGGCACCGAGCGCACCGGCGGCGGGCTGCAGCGCGTCGCCGGCAAGGAGCGCCGGGGGCGTTGCGGTCGGCGGCCTGGGCGAGGCCAACGCGGGCTGGCTCCTGGCGGGAGCGATGGTGGCGCTCTGGTGTCGTCGGCGCCGGACGTCGCGGGCGGCACAGTGCTGACGACGGTGTTTGGGCCGATTCGCGCGCTGCTGACGCTCATCGCCCTGCCCGAGGCCGAGATCACCCTGCTGGCGCGGCTGCAGCGCGATGACCCTGTCGCCTGGCGACAGCTGCTGGAGCGCTACGGCCCGGCCCTGGTCGCCTACGCGCGGCGCATCTGCGGCGATGCGGCGCTCGCCGAGGAGCTGGTGCAGGACGCGGTCGTCGCGGTCCACAGCGGCATCGATCGCTTCGAGGGGCGCTGCTCGATCAAGAGTTGGCTCTACCGCGCCGTACACAACCGCGCCATCGACGCCTTGCGCCGACAGCGTCGCTTTGTCGACGTCGACGAGGCGCGCGAGGACCGGGAGTGGTCGGATCAGTTCGAGGCGGGCCAGTGGCGTATGGCACCCAAGTCGTGGAGCGCCAGCATGGACCAGCGTCTGGACGCCCGACGCGCCCTTCACGTCATCGAGCGCGCCTTGCCTCGGCTGCCGACCCAGCACCGCGAGGTGCTCTGGCTCAAAGAGGTCGAGGGCATGGAGGCGGTGGAGATCTGCGACGCGCTCGGCATCACGCCGGCCAACCTGCGCATGTGCCTGCATCGCGCGCGTCGGGCGTTGCGGCAGGCGATCGCCCTTGAGCTTGGCAGCGCGGCGGCTGAAGCCCTCGCCGGAGCGGAGGCCTGAGACGATGGGCAAAGGCTGCGACGCGATCTTGGCGCAGGTGGACGCCTTCCTGGACGGCGAGCGCGGCGCGCTGGAGCGGCTGCGCTTCGCTGGCCACCTGGCCCTTTGCCCGCCCTGCGACACCTACGTGCGGCAGCTGCAGGAGGCGCACCGGCTGCTTCGCATGGCAGCGACGCCGAGTGAGGCCGACCAGGATGTGGCGCGGCGGTTGGGTGCGATGGGGACGTCGGCGAACAAAGCGCCGCGCTAGTCACAGCACAGCGGCACGTGCGCCTCGGTCGGTGCAGGGCGCCAGCCGACGCAGAGAAAAGGGGAAGCAGCCGGGGCCGGGACGGGCCGGCGTCGTGACAGCGGCCGGTGCCGACAGCAGGGCAAAGAAGCGACCGCAAGGCACGCCTCATCGACCGGGAGGCCGAGTGACGCGGGGTCCACGCCCTACTGGCAGACCCCACAGGTGGAGTCGGTGCATTTGGAGGTCTTGACGTTGTTGGGACCGGTGCAGCAATCCCCGAACTTCTTGCAATCCACGTCGCAGTAGCAACTCCCAGGGCCAGAGATGGCCTTGCCGCAGTTCGTGTTGCAGAAGTTGGTCGTGAGCGAGCAGGTCTTGCCGTCGCCGGCGTAGCCCGGCTTGCAAGCACAGACGACCGGCGCACCCACCTTGTTGGTGCAGGTGGCGTTGATGTTGCAGCCGCCGTTGCCCACCTTGCACTCGTCGATGTCGGTGCAGGTCTTGCCGTCGCCGGCGTAGCCTGGCTTGCAGGCGCAGACGACCGGCGCGCCCACCTTGTTGGTGCAGGTCGCGTTGACATTGCAGCCGCCGTTGTTGGTCTTGCACTCGTCGATGTCGGCGCAGGTCTTGCCGTCGCCCTCGTAGCCGGGATTGCAGCTGCAGACGAAGGCACCGGGCGTGTTGGCGCAGCTGGCCAGCTTGGAGCAGGGCTCGAGATGGCGGACCACGATGCCGCTGACAAAGACGCCGGCGTAGTGGTTGGCCGAGCCATCGGCGCTGTCGAAAGCGAACCTCAGCTGCACCGCCTTGCCGCCGAGGCCGGGGAGCTGGCTGACGAAGTTCATGCCGGTGAAGGCGCCGGGAAAATCCTGCTTGGTCCAGGTCTTGACCACCTTGCCGCCCTCGAGGATCTCCAAGGTGAACTTGTCGTATTGGAAATTGGCCTCGACGGCGAGCTTGACGGTGAACGCGATCTCCACCGGATCGACCGGCAGCTTCAGGACGGGGCTGGTCGCGCTGCCTGTCACCGCCTTGGTGCCGTCGGCGTAGTTGCCGAGGACGGGGTTGTTGAAGACCAGTTGGTTGTTGAAGACGTGCCAGAACACGGTCTTCGGGGCGCTGCTGACCGTGGTCCAACCCTTGAGGTCGGCCGGCGGGTTCACGCTCACGACGCTGGGCTTGCACTCGTCGATGTCGGTGCAGCTGACGCCGTCGCCTTCAAAGCCCGGCAGGCAGGTGCAGGCGTAGCTGCCGGCGGCGTTCTCGCACTTGGCGTTGGCACTGCAGGCTGCGACCTGCTGGCTGATGACGAAGTTCGAGAGCGCGATGCCGGAGGTCGAGTTGACGCTGCCGTCGATGGTGTCGAAGACGAAGCGGATCTTCGCGGTCTTGCCGGCGTGGGCGGCGAGGGGAATGGCGACCGGCTGTGGGGTCTTGCCGGTCTTGACCTTGGCCTTGTCGAAGACGACCACGGTCTCGGCGCCGATCAGCAGCTCAACGCGGAACTTGTCGTAGTTCGGGTTCGACTCGACGTCGAACACGCCCTCGAAGCTCAACGTCGCTTGGGCGGGAAGCGGGATCGCTGCGGTGGTGACGCTGCCCTTGTTGGCCCCGCTACCGACGTAGTCACCGGTCGATGCGCTGTTGTAGAGGAGCTTGCCCTCGCTCAGCCGCCAGCCCACCTTCGGCTGCGAGTTCTCGATCGTCGCGCCCGCGATGAGGGCGCCGGCGGGGTCGCTCTTGCTGATGCCAGCCTTGCACTCGTCGGCGTCGACGCAGGTCTTGCCGTCGCCCTGATAACCCTGGTTGCAGGCGCAGGTATAGGAGCCGTCGGTGTTCGAACATGAGGCCTGAGCGGCGCACTTGGCGGTGCCGGTCTTGCACTCGTCGACATCCGCGCAGGTCGGTGCGGCTCCGACGTAGTTGGTGCAGGTCATGGCTTCGGGCAGGCCGCAGCCGCCGTTGTTGGTCTTGCACTCGTCGAGGTCGGCGCAGGTCTTGCCGTCACCGGTCCAGAAGGTCTTGCAGGTGCACTTGGAGCTGCCCGGCAGGTTGGTGCAGCCTGCGTTGACGTCGCAGCCGCCGTTGTTGGTCTTGCACTCGTCGATATCGGCGCAGACCTGGCCGTCGCCCAAGTAGCCATTGTCGCAAGCGCACTTGTACGTGCCGGGGCTGTTGGAGCAGCCGGCGTTCTTGCCGCAAGCGGCGTTCTCGACCTTGAGGCCGCTGAGCACGACGCCGAAGGTCAGATTGGAGTTGCCGTCCTTGGTGTCGAAGGCGAACTCGATCTGGATGGTCTTGCCGGCCCACTTGGCGAGCGGAATCGCGACCGGCGTCGAAGGCTTGGTGCCGATCGCGGACTTGCTGCTGACGATCACCGGCGCCTTGCCAGGCTCGAGGACGGAGACTGTGAAGGTGTCGTAGCTGGATACGCCCTCCACCTCCAACGTGGCGACGAAGGACAGCGTGGAGAGGCCAGAGGTCGGCACCATCCACTTCGGGGTGGTCGCGCTGCCCTTGTTGGCCTCGGCGCCCGTGGCGTAGTTGCCCTGGAGCGGGCTGTTGTAGATGAGCTTGTCGCCGGCGCCGTACCAGCCGACGACCTTCGACGAGTTGACGACGGACCAGGTGGCGAGGCCAGGCGGCAATGGCAGGGTGCCCGGTCCGACGCCGACCTTGCACTCATCGACGTCGGCGCAGGTCTTGCCGTCGCCGCCGTAGCCCGCCTTGCAGGCGCAGGTGTAGTTGCCGACGGTGTTGGTGCAGTCGGCGGCGAGATCGCACACCGCGCTTCCGTTCTTGCACTCGTCGACGTCGTCGCAGGTCTTGCCGTTGCCCGCGAATCCGACCTTGCAGGCGCAGTTGTAGCTGCCGGCGGTGTTGGTGCAATCGGCGGCGAGGTCGCATGCGGCGCTGCCGTCCTGGCACTCATCGACGTCGGTGCAGGTCTTGCCGTCGCCAAGGTAGCCGGACTTGCAGGCGCAGCCGTAGCTGCCGACGGTGTTGGTGCAGTCGGCGGCGAGATCGCAGACGGCGGTGCCGTTCTTGCACTCGTCGACATCCGCGCAGGCCTTGCCGTCGCCAGCATAGCCCGCGTTGCAGGTGCAGACGTGGCTGCCAGCGCTGTTGGCGCAGGTCGCGTTGGGGTCGCAGGGCTTGCTGCCGTTCTTGCACTCATCGACGTCGGCGCAGCTCTTGCCGCTGCCAGCGTAGCCCGGCTTGCAGGCGCAGGCAGGCGCGAGCGTGCCGTTGTCGGTGCAGATCGCCTGCGCCGCGCACGGGTTCCATTTGCTGAGGCAGATGTCGAGGGTGGCGACCTTCAGCTCAGCGCTGCTGACCGCCGCTGCGGCGTCGGCACCGTCGGTGGCCACGACGGCGCAGGAGACCAGGTCGCCGTTCTGGATGAGGGAGCCGTCCTCGCGGTGCAGGTCGCCGATGCGCAGGCTGGCGGCCGTGGCCTCGCTGGCGAGGTCGACCTTGCCGTTGACGAGCCATTGGTAGCTGTAGCTGACCTTGTCGCCGTCGGGGTCGATGGCGTCGGCCTGCAGGGTGCAGGTCACCTGGGTCGCGAGGTCGACGTCGGCCGGCTGAATCGCGACCTTGGCGCCGGCCGGGCTGGCGTTGCCGATCACCACGCTTGCGGAGGCCTTCGCGCCGTCGATGTAGGGGTCTTTGCTGGTGACTTCCACCTTCCACGTCTCGCCCTTCTTGGCGATGCCGGCGTCGACCTTAGCGGTGGTGTGCGTCGTGGCCTCGCCGTTGCGCGACCAGGCATAGCTGTAGGTCAGCTCGTTGGCGGCGCGGTCCACGTCCGACGCGCCGCCGGCGATCTGGGCCTCGAGCGCGTCGAGCGTCGTCGGCTTGGCCGGCGTGATCTCGACCTGAGCGGCGCCGGGCGCGGTGTTGATCCAAATCGCGACCGAGGCGGTGGCGGTCAGGCCGTGCCCGTCCTTGATGCCCACCGTGAGCGTCTGCTTGCCGGCGGGAAGGTTGGCGAGCTCGACCTTGGTGAGCTGCGCCGCTTTCGCCTTGCCGACGGTCAGCGGGTCGGTCGAAGCGCTGGTCTGCACGCCGTAGTCGAGCTCGGCGTCCGCGTCATCGCCGGCTTCGAAGGCGAGCTCGACCTTGTCGCCGAGGTTGAAAACCGCCCCTACGGCCGGGGCCGTCACCTTCACCGTCGGCGCAATGTTGCCGGGCGCATCGGGCGCGTCGGGGTTGTTTGGCGCGTCGGGATCGCCGGGCGCTGCGTCAACGGCGGCATCGTGGACGCTGCCATCATCGACGCCGTCGCCAGAGTCGTGCGTTCCGCCACCGGGGTTGCCCCCGGCGCCTGGGAGCACACCCGACCCCGTAGACGTGGGCTCACCGCAGCTTGCGATGGCGAGGCCCCCCGCGGCGAGCGCGGCCAGCAGGAAAGGCCATTGGCTCGACGACGCACGGCAAGGACGCATGGAGACCTCGAGAATTCGGATGCACAAAGGGCGAAGCGCCCGGTCTTCGCAATTAACATCCCAGGCCTACCAAAACTGCCTTACAAGGGTCAAGGCGGCGTGCCTCTCGGGTCCTGGCTGCAAGTCGGCGGGCCGAGTCTGAAAGTCTTTGAAATCCTATCATGAACGCCCGGCGGGTCGTCTCTCACGCCCAAAACGACAGAAGACGAGCGCTGCACGCCTCGCGCGACCAGCCAAGATTGCCAGGAGCGCGAGGCTGGCGGGAAGGCAGCGCTCGCGACCGGGCAGCCCTACGGGCAGGTCGTCGCGCCGGAGACGCTGGTGTTGACGTGGTAGGCGTCGTAGCTGCTGCCACCAAAGGTCTCGCCAGCGCAGGTCACAAGGCCGGTGGTGGTGTCAAACGATACAGCGCTAAACCAGCGGTTCTGCGCATTGGTGTCGAGCAGATAGCTGCCGGTTTGCGCTCCGGTTGAGCTGGCGCGGAACAGCCAAGGCCGGTATCGGCTCACGACCGTGTCGTACTGTCGCCCGACCACCAGGGCGCCGCTGCCGTAGCTGGTGAGCGCCAGAAACTCATCAGGTCCGGCAGCGCCATAGCGATAATCGTTGAGTACGCTGAGGTCGGTGAAGTTGAGACGGAGCAGCCAGCCATCGGAGCCGTTGGCCCCGTTGGGGCTCTGCCCGGCTGCCCACACCGTCGAGGTGCCGTAGAGGCGAATCGCGTTGAGGATGTCCGTACCGGTGGTGGCATACTTCTTTGCCGCCAAGACATTGCCGTTGAGGTCCCACTTGACCACCTCGCCATCGTACCCACCGGCGCTGGCCTGCGTGGTCGCGCCAGCGGTGAAGACGGCCGTCGCGTGGGCCGCCACACCATGGAACAGCCGGTTGTCGTACTGGTACGTCGGCGGAAACTTCACGGTCAGGAGCTTGGCGATGTAGGGCTTCTGCCAGACGACGGGGTTGGCGCTGCTGGGATCGAGCCGAACGAGCCAACCGGAATTGTAGGCGACATTGTTGGGGTCGAGGTTGGCGGACGCTGTGGTGCCGGCCGCGAACGCGGTCTTGGGGTCGACGACAGCGACCGAGCGCAGGGCGTCGGACCGGGCGCCGCCTGAGACGAGGGTGTTGTTGAGGACCTTGCCATTGTCGTCGACCTGGACCACCCAACCCTCGTCCGAGAGGCCCGTGGCGAATCGGGAGCCGACGGCCAGGTAGGGGCCGCCGGGCTGCAGCGGCGCGACGGCCCACAGGTTGTCGATGGCCGAATCATCCGCGAAGTCGACGCCCTGCTGCCAAACCACCTGCCCGACCTTGTTACGACGCACCACCAGGCCCTGGTACGAATTGGTGCTGTGCAAGATCGAGCCCACCGCGAGTGTGCCTTGATCCAGGGTGTGGACGACGCCGAGGATGCGATCGCTGCCTGTCGCGCCTGACGCGTAGATGCCATAGCGACAACCGCAGGTCCCAGCGGCGCAGGCCGACGCGCCTGGGAGTTCGCACGTCGTGCCCTCTGCAGTCGCCAAGAAGGTGCAGGCTCCGGACTTGATGTCACAGCCGTCGGTGGTGCATTTGGTGCCGTCGGTACAGACCTTGGCGGTTCCGGGCGTACATTTGCCTGCGCCGTCGCAGACGTCGTTGAGGGTGCACAAGTTGCCGTCTTCGCACGCAAGTTTATGCGGCGTCGCCTTGCAGTTGCCGGTCGTCGCGTCGCAGGCGTCGTCGGTGCAGGCGTTGGTGTCGTCGCACTTGATGGCGGAGCCACCGCAAACCGAAGCGCCATCACAGACGTCGTTGGTCGTGCAGAGGCTGCCATCGCTGCAGGGATACCCCTTGGCCTGGGGCAAGGAGCCGCAGGTGCCCTTGGTCGTGTCGCACGCATCGGCAGTGCACGCGTTGCCGTCGTCGCAGACGGTCTTGGTGCCGGCGCACTTGCCGGCGGTGTCGCAGCTGTCCTTGGTCGTGCAGATGTCTTTGTCGTCGCAGAGTGCGCCGGCGGTGGGGCTGTTTTGGCAGGTCAGCGCGGTGCCGACCTTGGCACAGACGTCCTTGGTGCAGCTGTTCTTGTCGTCGCAGTCGACGTCGACCTTGCAGACGCAGGTGTAGGTGCCGCCGGTGCAGGTGCCGGCGTTGCACTTGTCGCCGCTTGTGCAGTCGCTGCCGTCCTCGCAGGTGGTGCCGTTGGCTTTGGCTTTCTTGCCGCACACCCCGCTGGCGGCGTCACAGACGCCGTCGTTGCAGCTATCGCCCGCACACACCTTCGGGTTGGTGCCGAGGCACTTGCCGGCGCCATTGCAGCCGTCGGTCTGGGTGCAGAGGTTGCCGTCGTTGCACGCCGTGCCGTTGGCCTTGGGCGCCACGCCGCAGGTGCCGGTCTTGATGTCGCAGGTGCCGCCGTTGCAGGCGTCGCCGGGGCACGACTTGGCGGTGCCATTGGCGCAGCTGCCGGCGCCATCACACGAATCGTTGAGGGTGCAGGCGTTGCCGTCGGTGCACGCCGTCGACTTCGCCACCGGCTTGGTGGTGCAAGCCTTGGCCGTCCCGTCGCAGAAGCCGACCAGGCATTCCTTGCCCCCGTTGGAGCACTCCTTGGCCTTGCCGCCGCTGCAGGCGCCCTTGCCATCGCAGACCTCGTTGACGGTGCAGAATTGCGCATCGTCGCAGGCGGTTCCGCTGGTCTTGGGCGCCTTGGTGCACTGCTGGGCGGTCTTGTCACAGGTGCCCGTGTTGCACGCGTCGGCGAGGGCGCCGCAGTCCTTGGGCTTGCCGGCGAGGCATTTGCCCGCGTCGCAGCTGTCGCCGTCGGTGCAGAAGTCGCCGTCGTCGCAGTCGCTGCCCTTGGGTGCCGGCGTCTTGACGCAGGCGCCGGTCTTGGCGTCGCAGGCGGCGAGGTTGCAGGCGTCACCCTGACCTGCGCAGCTCACGAGGGCGCCGGCCTCGCACTTGCCCGACTTGCAGGCGTCGCCGCTGGTGCAGAGGCTGCTGTCGGCGTCGCACTTGGTGCCGTCAGACTTGGTCGTGGTCCCGCAGAGGCCCGTAGACGGGTTGCACGCGGCGTCAACGCAGGGGCCCGCGACGCTGCTGCAGTCCTTGGCGCTGCCGCCGCCGCAAGCGCCGGCCTGGCACTTGCCGCTCTGGGCGACGTGGCAGACATTGCCGGTATCACAAGCCGTTCCGGTGTTGGGGCCAGGGTCGAACAGGCAGTCGCCCGCCTTGCAGCTGTCGGCCGTGCACGGGTTGTTGTCGTTGCACTCGGCGTCCTTGGCGCAGCCGCAGCCCGGCTGGGCCTTGTTGGTGGCGGTGACGATGCACTGGCCCAGCTTGCATGCCGTCACGGTGCAGACGTCGTCGTCGTCGCAGCTCGCGCTGTCGTTGGGCGTGTTGGCGCAGCCCTTCTTGCCGGCGGCGTCGCAGGCGTCGTTGGTGCAGGGGCTGTTGTCGTTGCACTCAGCGTCCTTGGGGGTGTTCTGGCACTTGCCAGTGGCGCCGTCGCAGCTGTCGAAGGTGCATCCGACGCCATCGTCGCAGGCTTTGGCCTGGCCCACGCAGGCGCCGTTGACGCAGGCGTCGGCGTCGGTACATGCGTTGCCGTCGTCGCAGGTGGCGCCGCCCGGGACCGAGCTGCAGCCAGCGATGGGGTCGCAGCTGTCGAGCGTGCAGGGGTTGCTGTCGTCACAAGCCTTGTCGACAGCGCCGGTGCAGAGGCCGGCCACGCACTTGCTGGTCGACGTGCAGATGTCGTTGTCGTCGCAGGGTTTATCGGCGTTGATTGGCTCGGTGGCGCACTTGCCGGTCTTGGCGTCACATGCAGTCTTGGCGCAGTTGCCGTCGCCCATGGGCTCGCACTTGGGCGCCAAAGCCGCGTTGATGATGCAGGTCTTGGTCGACAGGTCGCAGTTTCGCGGCAGGCAGAGGTTGGTCTGGTCGCAATCGCCGTCGCTGGCGCAGGTGCAGGCGTTGGTCTTGCCGACGCACTTGCCGGCCTTGTCGCAGACTTCGCCTTTGGTGCAGCTGTCGCCATCCTCGCAGGCGGCGTCGGCGTTCACACCGGTGGCGGTGCAGCCCACGGCGAGGTCGCAGGCCAGCGAGACGCAGGGGTCGCTGCCTTTGCAGGTCGCGTCGTCAGGGGTGTGCACGCAACCCTTGGTCTTGTCGCAGGTGTCGTTGGTGCACGCCTTGCCATCGTTGCAGAGGTCGAGGCTGCCGGTGCAGGCGCCGTCGAGGCAGATGTCGCCCTTGGTGCAGGGGTCGCCGTCATTGCACTGCAGCGTCAGGTCGGTGATGGCCTCGTGGACGACCTTGGCGCCCTGATCGCAGAAGTCCTTGGTGCAGGGATTGCCGTCATCGTAGTCGGCGGCCGAGGCAGCGACGCAGTTGCCCTGAAAGCACTTGGTGCCGCAGACACCGAGCCCGCAGTGGGCGCCGTCGGCCTTGCTTTCGGCCTGACATCCGCCCTTGTCGTTGCAGGTCGCTTGCTGGCAGGCGGCGAGCGGCGAGCCGGGGTCGCAGGTGGTGCCGACCTTCTTGGCCTCGAGCTTGCAGGCGCCAGCGGCATCGCAGAGCGAGTCTTGGCAGGTGCCGACCACCAGGGTCTGGTCCTTGCAAGCGGTCCCTGCGTCGCGGTTCTGCAGCTTGCAGACGCCGGCAGCGCAGACTGGGAAATTGCAGGGGGTTTTTCCCTTGACGTCATTGCAGTCGAAGTTCGTGATGCACTCGGCTTGAATGCCGTCGGTGCCACCTTGGCCGTCTCCAGCATCGCCAGCCACGTCGCTGTCGGTGCCGAGGACGTCATCATCGCCCGCAACGGTGACCTGGCCGCAGGCCGTCGCCAAAGCGCAGCTCAGCAGGGCGCCAAAGGCAATGAAGCGGTCGACGCCACCCAAGCGGCCTCGAGACAAGGGCATAGCAACGCGCATGGGGGCTCCAGGGGCTGCGAAGCGAGGGCCTACTTCCGCGACGCCGAGGGGAATGGTAGCGACGCCGGTGATGCCTGCAAAGACGCCCGCGCGACAACAGCGAGCGCCCTACCCGCGCAGCACCAAAATCCAGATGTCGTAGAGCGCGTGCGTCCACGCCGCGGCGGCGAAGCCCCGGACCAGAAAAAGGCCGCCGAAGAGGGCGCCCATCGCACAGCGAAAGACGAAGGGCGTAAACGAGAAGGGCTCGACGATGTGGTGGGCGGCCGAGAAGACGACGGAGCTGAAGGCCAGCAGGCCGAGCAAGGGCAGCGGGCGACTGCGCCAATCGGGGCCGACGAGGCGGGCGCCGAGGCCGGAGAGCAGCCCCAGACGGAAGACGAGCTCCTCGTGAAATCCGGCGCCGAAGCTGATGAGCACCGCGTCGACCAGCCCGACATCGCTGCGGACGGCGGCGGCGGCGCTGGCGAGCGGGATGCCGGCAACGGGTGCCACAGCGAGCCCGGCGCTTAGGGTCTCCAACACCTGGCGTGTCGCCATGCTGGCGAGCAAGGCGCAGGCGAGGGCGTAGGCGCTGCATTCGAGCAAGAAGGGCAACAGCCACCGAGTGGACAGTCGACCGCGGCTGGCCAGCCAACCGACGATTGCGGCCTGGCAGAGGGCGATGGCGGCGTAGAACACCGCCCACGGCAGCGCTCCGTGCAGGTCAGCGAGAGAGAATGCCGCCGCCAGCGCGATGCTGACGAGGTCAGCGCCGTTGCGGACTTCGGGCGCCAAAATCGCGCCGAGACCGTGAAAGGTCAGCAATGGCAGCGTCAGCGCGGCGGCACCGAGCGGCGACGAGGTCTCGCGCAGGTAGGTGGAGAGCGGCCCGCCGGCGCGCGCCCCGGCAGCAGCGCTGCCATTGGCTGTGGCCATCAGGGCGACACCGCAGCGCGCAGGGCGGCCGGCAAGGCGTCGTCATGCTCCATGACGAAGCGGCGACTCGCTTCGTCCCAGATCTCGGTGGCGATGCCGACGACGCCGGCGTCGGGGCGCAGCGTCAGGCGGCTGAGGTGGGCGAAGTGCCCATGCTTGGGCCGATGCCACGTCGACGAGCCGCAGCCGAGGACGAGCAGCGACGCGCCGCCTGCCTGACCCGCTGCGGTATCGCCAGGCCGGTACACGCCGCGATGGGGAACATGGGTGTGGCCATGCAGGGCGGCGGTAAAGCCGAGCTCACAGAGCGCCGAAAGCACGGCCTTGGCGTCGCGCAGCTGCGAGGTGTGGCGCGAGGGCAAGCCGCGGCGGTGCAGGTTGTGGTGCAAGAGCGCGATGCGGACCCGCACGCCCTCCGGTTCGGCGGCGACCAGCCGCTGCAGGCGCAGGAGTTGGGCGGCGCCGACCTCGCCTTGCGCCAGCAGCGGCGCGGTTGGGATGGCGCTGTGCAGCCCGTAGATGCGCAGCCAAGGTCGCGGCGCCTTGACGTAGGGCCACGACGCCCGCGAGGCGGCGCCGGCGGTCCAAGGCAGCAGTGCCGCCTCCGCCCGCGATGCGGCCGCGGCGCCGCGCGTGTAGACGTCGTGATTGCCGGGTACCGCTGAGAGCCGCGCGCCGTCGCCGATGCGGGCCAGCAGCGCGACACCCGCCACGAATTCCGAAGGCAGCGCCAAGTTGGTCAGGTCGCCCGTAAATGCGACGTGATCGATGGCAGGGTCGTGCAGGCGCTCGACGAGGGCCTCTGCCAGCCAGGTTGGGTGGGCGGCGCGGCGCGGTCCGAGCAGGTTGGCGAGCCCGGTCAGGCGCTTGTTGAGAAAACGCAGCGGCGAGGTGCCCGCCAGTTCGAGCACGTGCAGGTCGCTGATGTGTGCCAGGCAGAAGCGTTCCACGGTGCGGAGCCTAGCGCCGCAGCGGCTCGGCGACCAGCGCCGGTGTGCCCGCTGCGCGGTGGAAGTTCAGTAGAGCAGGTTGTCGATTCGCTCTTCCTTGGCCGGCAGGTCGGTCTCGCCGAGGAGGGAGCGGAGGTCGATTTCAATCGTGCGCGACAGGGCGTTCATCGGCACGTCGTTCATGCTGCGCTCGAAGGGGTCTTCGCTGGCGTCGCCGATGCCTTCCATGACGCGGAACACCCAGCTGACCAGCGCCGACGACAGGATCATCGGCACCGCCGGCAGCCACGGCGCGATCCACCCGATGGCAGCCTGGGCCTCATTGATCCGCTCCGCAAAGACGTCGAGCAGGCCGAAGGGGATGAGGAACACGAACACTTTGACGAACATCCGGCTGAACTCGGCGTACTGGCGCGGCAGCGGCGTGTTCTTGATCCGCTCGCACGCGCCCTGGTGGCCGTAGAAGGTCTCAATCTGCCGCATCAGCTCGATCTGGTGGAACAAGTCGAGCGCGCGGTCGTCGTGCAGCGCCCGCAGGTCTGCGGCCTGGCGGGCCAGCAGGTGGGTCGCCGGGTTGGCCTGGGCGCTGACGGCGGCGAGCTCTTCGGCGTCGAGGAAGGGGCTCAGCTCCTTGTGCCAGTCGTTGCGCATGTGCTCGGCGTGGCGCTCCATCCGGCGGCGGGTCCAGGCCGTTGGCTTGTCGAAGAATCGCGAGGTCTTGCGGAGTTGTAGCCGCAGCGCGTTGACCCAGGCGAGGTGCCGATAGATCAGGCGGCGATGGGTGTCGGTCAGCGCCGCGATGTGGGCGACGGGCCCCTCAGAGGCCGTGGCATCGCCGGCAGAGGCGCCGGTGCCGCGCGTGGCATGGACGTAGTTCTGCACCGAGACCGCGAAGGTCCGGCTCGCGTTGACGATGCCGCCCCAGATCTGGCGGCCTTCCCAGAAGCGATCGTAGGCGGCATTGTTTTTGAAGCCGACGTAGAAGGCGACCGCGGTGCCGACCGTCGCGATCGGCAGGAAGGGCAAGCGCAGAAACGAGAGGCCGAGCTCGGAGTAGCCGAGGTACACGATGAGCGACCAGACCGAGGACTGCACGATGTTGGGCGTGGCCCAGATGAGGACGGTGCTCCACGGCAACCGGCGTTCGATGATCACGGTCGACTCCCCTTGGGCGGCCCCGGGATGGTCCGCCGGTCCGGCAGATCCCGCGCCGGGCGAAAAGTGTCAAGCTGAGGCCTGACGGCGCTGCGGCGCCACCGACGAGACCACCGGCCAGGAGTTGCCCCCGTGCGCGATGATCCGACTCGACCGCTCGAAAAGCCGACCTGGCCGCCGCTGACCAGCCTCGCCGCCACCGCCGGCTGCGCCGCCAAAATCGCCCAGGCCGACCTCCGCGCCGCCTTGGCTCATTTGCCGCCGGTCACCGATGCGCGCGTCTTGGTCGGCCTCGACACCGGCGACGACGCGGCGGTGATCGCACTGACGCCCGACCTCGCGCTGGTCCAGACCGTCGATGTGTTCACGCCGATCGTCGATGACCCGCTCACTTACGGGCGCATCGCCGCCGCCAACGCCCTCTCCGATGTCTATGCGATGGGTGCCACGCCGCTGTCGGCGCTCTCTCTGGTCGCCTGGCCCCTCGAAGTCGCTGGTCCCGAGGCGCTGGGCCTGCTGCTACGCGGCGCCAGCGAGATCTGCACGGAGGCCGGCATCGCCATCACCGGGGGCCACAGCATCGTCGACAAGGAGCCGAAGTTCGGGCTCTTCGTGACCGGCACCGTTCACCCTGCGCGCGTCGTCCGCAACGATGGGGCGCAGGCTGGCGACGTTCTGGTGCTGACCAAGGCGCTCGGCACCGGTGTGTTGACGACGGCCCGCAAGCGGGGCGCCATCGACGACGCGGCGCTGCAGCCGGCCGTTGACTCGATGTGCCAGCTCAACGCCGCAGCCGCCGCGGCGATGACCGAGGAAGCGGTGCTGCCGACCATTCACGCCTGCACCGACGTGACCGGCTTCGGCTTGCTCGGCCACCTTGGCAACGTGCTGCGGGCCTCCTCGGCGCGAGCCGGCACGGCGCTAGGTGCCCGCATCGACTACGCGGCCCTGCCCTTCCTCGCAGGCGCTGAGGCGGCGGCCGAGGCGGGCCTCTGCCCTGGCGGCAGCCGGCGCAACCTCACCTACGCCACGCCGCTCTGTGCCTTTGACGACGCCCTCGGCGAACCGCAGCGCCTGCTGCTGGCCGACGCCCAGACCTCGGGCGGGCTGCTCATCGCTGTGGCGCCTGCCGGGTTGCCCGCGCTTTTGGCGGCGCTGACGCGACGGGGGGTGCCGATTCGGGCCGTGGTCGGCGCGATCTGCGAGGCGGAGATTGCCGGCGCGATTCGCGTTGACGCGAAGGTGTAGAAGGCTAGCCGCCGCCGGCGACAGCGATCGCCGCGCTATTCGGCGACGCCACCGACGCCGACCGCCCCTTCGTCCACCGCCTCCGGCGCCTGCGGTTCGGGCCAGCCGAGGAAGCGCGGGACGTAGGGCGCTTCAGCGATGAACTGCTCTTCTGTGATCACGCCGTCTTCGCGCATCTTGCGCAGAACGCTGATCATCCGCTCTTGCCACCATGGGCTCCACTTCTTGCTCTCGTAGACGCGGTAGCCGACGCGTGGGTGGGGCTTGTTGGCGGCGAGGAAGGCGGCCTCCAGCGGCGTCAGCTGCCGCGGGTCCTTGCCGAAGTAGGCCTCGGCGGCGCGGTGGATGCCGTACTTGCTCGGGGCGAACTCGACGATGTTGACGTAGAGCTCCAGGATTCGGTCTTTGTTCTTGACCTTGGCGTCGCCGCCTTCGCCGCCCTCGTCCACCACCCCGCCAGCGCCAGCCGCCCGCGTTGGGGCGCGGCTCGGCGCCTTGGGCGCTGGCGTCGGGCGCAGCAGACCGTCGGGACCCGGCATCACCGGATCGGCCATCAGCGTCCGCTCCATGTGCCACACGATGAGCAGCTCCTCGAACTTGCGGCCGAGGTACTTGTCGCGGGTGAGGTAGAGGTTCTTGACCAGCTGCTGGGTCAGGGTCGAGCCACCGTAGACAAAGCGGCCATAGTCGAGGTTCATCTTGATGGCGCGCTCGAGCAGGCCGAGGCGCAACCCGCGGTGTTTGTAGAAGGCGCCGTCCTCGGTGACCATCATGGCGTAGGGCACCCACGCCGGCAGCTCAGCGAGCGGCACCCAGGCGTTGGAGCTTGGGCCAACCAGCTGGTCTTCGAGCAACGTGCCGGACTCGTTCACGGGCCGCGCGAAGTCGCCGCGCAGCTCCTTCAAGTCGAGGTTGCCAAAGGCGGTGACGACGCACGCGGCGTCGTCGAGGTTGGCGTCGAAGTCGCCTTTGTAGGGGTTGGCGAGCTGCAGCTCGAGCTTGAGATCGGCCGAGAGCTCGCCGACCGCCTCGATCTTGCCGATGGTCGGCACCATCGACGGTGGCAGCGCGGCTGCGATCTTGCCGCAATCCTGGCGCGGCAACTCGACGGCGATCCGCAGCTTGGCCTTGTCACCGCTTGCCGGGCGCGAAGGCTTGGCGCCGGCCCCCTCAGCGCCGCCAGCGGCCACGGCTTTGGCGGGCGCGGCGGCAGCGCCTAGGCCACTGACAAGCGCGGAGACCCGCATCGAGGCCTCGCCCACGCGGATGGGGTCGAGGTCGAGGGCGAGCGAGCCCTGCTCTCCGTCGGCGACGAGCAGCAGGTTGGCGGCGAAAGAGAGGCCTTCGATCGGCCGCGGCGCCAGGCGCCACCAGTCGACGCCGACGCCCTTGGCCTCCAGGCTGCCTTCGACGCGGGTGCGCTTGCCGGCGGCCTCGGTGCGGATGGCGAGGCTGCCGTCCAGGCTGGCGCCGGGGCCGACGTGGATGGCCGCACCGAGTCCGCGAGCCGCCATCGCCACCGCACCGCCCGAGAACGTCAAGGTGGCGGCATCGAAGCGGCCATTGGCGCCGGTGGCGACTTTGGCCTTCAAGGCGCCGACCGCGTCGGGGCTGCCGATGCCAAAGAGCTCGACCCCAGCCTCCAGACCGCGGCTGCCGTCGCCCAGTCTGGCGGTGAGCGCAGCCTTGGCCGCCCGCACGCCGAAGGAAGGCAAGGCTGCGGCGGGTTCGAGCAAGTCGACGCCGCCATTCTCGAGTTGAAAAGTCAGGAGAGGCACGGCGTCGAGGTGGGCGATCGCCCCCGCGATTCGACCATCGACGGCGGTCAGCGCCTCCAACAGCCCCTGGAGGCCGGGAATCGCGGCGGCGCTCGCCGGTCCCTTGCGCGGCGGCTTGCGGGGAGCCTGGGGCGCCTTGCGTCGGGCCTCGGGCGCCAGCTCGGGCCGGTCGACCTCGTCGTCGTCTTCCTCGGTCGCGGCGGCGATGACCGGCTTGGCACGCGCCTTCTCGATAGCGTCCCAGAGTTCGGCGCCCTTCGGCAGGGCTGAGATCGTCTCGCGGCTCCATTGGATCTTGGCGCGCACCTGCTCGACCGTGATGGCGATCGGCCGCTGCGACAGCTTGCCGGCGGCTGGACCTGCGGCGCCGGCCATGCCGTCGGCGCCGACGACACTGCCGAACTCAATCGAAGCGCCGGACATCTCGACCACGCCGAGCCCCAAGGGCAGCGGCAATGCGCCGCTGTCGAGATCGACGCGCCAGCCACCGACCTCGGTCGGCGACAGGGTGACCGCCTTCAGGGTCGCAGGGCCAAACGCCGCTGGCGGGTTGATCGGGGCCGGCGCAGCAGGGGCCTTGGCGTTGGCCTTGGCGGACGGGGCCTTGGCCGCAGGGCGACCCGGCAATGCAGGGAGTCCGGCGGCGGCCAACACCGCAGCGAGCAGCGCCGGCTCGGCACGCAAGGGCCCAACGCGGACCCCCTCGGCGGGATCGATCGCGATGGCGCCGAGATCGAGCCGCAGCTCGGAGCCTTTGTGCAGCGACACGCCGTCGAGCGCGGGGCCCGCCTTGGAATCCCAAGCCAGGCCGCGGATGACGATCGCATTGGCCAATTCGGCCAACCCCGGCAAGGGCGGCAGAGGCAGGCTCAAGGGCGGTTCGAATCCACCGCGGACGCGCATGGCTTCGCCGTCGGCGACCGTCGGCACGACCTGGGCCGACAACACCGAGGTAGCGGCTCCCTCGACTTGAGCGCGGGCGCTGCCGACGCCTGCGGCAGCGTCGAGGGCCACTTCGATGCCGCGGACGCGCACACCGCCGGGTAGCAGGTCGGCGAAGCGCCCCTCGAGCCGAATCGCCACTTCACCGTCGCGCAGGTGTAGCGCCATCGCCCGGGCGCCCGGGTCGCCGGCGTCGCGTTCGTCGCGCTCCGCGTCGGGCGCCCGGCGCAGCACGGTCCGCACCGCCCGCAGCAAATCGAGCAGCTCCTCCGGCCGGCCATCGCGCAGGCGCACGTCGAGGCGCAGCCCCTCCAGCGCCATCGACTCCGGGCGCCGCCGACCGGCGATGGCGCGCAGCGGGGACAGGCTGGCGTCGGCGGCCTGCAGCGCCAGCATGTCGCTGCCGTCGGCGCGGCGCAGGTGCATGCCGGCGAGAGCGACATCGCCGAGCACGCTGACCGAGACGCTGTCGAGCTGCAGCTGCAGCCCCGCGCCGTCGGCGATCCGGCCGAGACGGGCCCTGACTTCGCGCTCGACGAAGGTGGTGGCAAAAAAGGCGCCAACGACCGTCAAGGCCGCGCCAGCACCGAGGGCCAGGGCAAGGCGACGGCGGGTGCTTTTTCCTTCGGGTTTCGGGGCGCTCATCGTCGATCCTGTGTACCGCTCGAAGCGTCAGCGCGTGCGCGCGGGTCGCGCCCGTCGGGCACCCAGGACGCCGCATGGGCGGCCACTCTGACGCGCGGCGGAAGCGAGGGACTCGCCTCTATGCCGCGCCGGCAGGGGGGGCGGCTTCCGCAGCGGCGACTGGCGTCTCGGCGACCTCGGGCGCTGGCGCGGGCAGGGCCATGGCCACGATCTCCGCGATGTCGAAGGTCTTGACGCCTTCGATGCCCTTCTCTTTGAGGCCGTCCTTGACCATCGTCAGGCAGAAGGGACAGCTCACGGCGATGACCTCAGGCTCGGTGGTCATCGCCTGCTCGACGCGCAACTGGTTGACGCGCGTACCGATCTTCTCCTCCATGTACATGCGCGCGCCCCCGGCGCCGCAGCACATGCCCATCTGCTTGCTCCGCTCCATCTCGACCAGCTGCACGCCGGGGACGGCCTGCAAGGCCGAGCGCGGCGCCTCGTATTCGTCGTTGTAGCGGCCGAGGTAGCAGGAGTCGTGGAAGGTGACCTTCAGCCGTTGCGCCTGCGTCAGGTTCAGCCGCTGCTCCTGAACCAGCTTCCAGATCAGCTGGCTGTGGTGCACCACCTCATACTTGCCACCGAGCTGCGGGTACTCGTTCTTGATGGTGTTGAAGCAGTGCGGGCACGAAGCGATGACCTTCTTCACCCCGGCCTCGTTCATCTGGGCGATGTTCTCCTTGGCCTGCTCCTGGAACAGGTACTCGTGGCCCATGCGGCGGGCCGGGTCGCCCGAGCACTTCTCTTTCTTGCCGATGACCGCGAACTCGACCTTGGCCGCCTGCAGCACCTTGACCACCGCGTCGGTCACCTGCCGGGCGCGATCGTCGAAGGCGCCGGCGCAGCCGACGAAGTAGAGGTATTCGGCGTCGGGCTTGTCCTTGAGGGTCGCCACGTCGCCGCCCTTCATCCAGGCGTCGCGCTTGGACGAGGCGATGCCCCAGGGGTTGGACTTGGTCTCGAGGTTCTTGAGCGTCACCTTCAGCTCAGGCGGAAAGCTGTTGAGCGTCAGCATCAGGTGACGGCGCATGTCGACGATCTTGTCGACGTGCTCGATCATGACCGGGCACTGCTCCGAGCAGCTGCGGCAGGTGGTGCAGGCCCAGATGGCGTCGGGGTTGATGCTGGCGATGAGCGGCGGCATCGCCCGCTCGGCCTCTTCGACCTCAGACGCCGTGACGGCGCCGCTGGTGGCGAGGAGGCCACCGCCCTTGAGGATGCGCGGCGCCTCGTCGTAGAGGTGGGCCTGCAGATCCTTGATGAGCAGCGCCGGGTTCAGCGGCTTGTCGGTGTTCCAGGCCGGGCAATTGACCGAGCAACGGCCGCACTCGGTGCAGGTGTACAGGTCGAGGGTCTGCTTCCACGACAGCGCCTCGACGCGCCCGAGGCCAAGCTCCTCGCCCTGCTCGACCCGCTCCTCAATGCGGTCGATGAGCGACAGCGCGCCCTTGGGCTCGAGCCGCGACAAGAAAACGTTGGGCAGCGACGTGATGACGTGGAAGTGCTTCGAAATCGGCAGCAGGTTGAGGAAGGTGAGGATAATGCTGAGGTGAATCCAGAAGTTGACCTCACCGAGCCACTGCATGGTCGGGGCGGCGAGGCTGGAGGTGGCGAACATCCGAGCCAGCGCGCCGCCGACGGGGGCGTGGGCGACGAGCTCAAGCGCGCGCGGATCGCCGGCCTTGGCCAGGCCGCCGTGGTGGAGGCCGTCGTAGAGCAGGTCGGTCACCATCAGACCGCCGATGAAGCCGAGGATGACCAGGGCCTCGATCGAGTAGTGGATGCGCTTGGGCTGCTGGACAAGGCGGCGGTAGAAGAAGCCCATGATCGCCAACAGGACGACCACTTCGGTCACGTCGCGGATCAGGTCGTAGGGCGCGTGCAGCAAGCCGGGCAGGGCGAACTCAGGCGCGAAGGCCAGCACAAACAGCATCGTCGTGCGGATGCCGAGGACGCAGAAGCCCCAGAACGTCAGGGCATGCAGCAGGCCGGAGACGGGCTCTTTGAACATCTTGCGCTGGCCGATGCCGACGACCAGCAGCGTCTTGATGCGCTCGCCGACGAGATCCCAGCGCGTCTCCGGCCGCCCGGCGAGCAACAGGCGCAGGCGCACCCACATCGTGCGGGAAAATATGCCGAGGCCGACGAGGAGCAGCAGCGCACCGATCGGCGCCCGGTACCCGTAGTCGAGGACGGCGCCGCTGGCGACCGCCGCGGCGTGCGCGGCGGCGTGGGTCCCTGCGGCCGTCGCTTGGTAGGCTGCTGACTCTACGGCCTGGACGCTGCCTAACGCCATCGCACATCTCCTGCCAGCGGCTCTGAGGCCGCCAGCGCCGCGTCGTCCGCGGTGTCGAAGGGATTGGTCTCGGGTAGGATTTCCACCGCAACCCCATCCAATCGGCGCGCGCGCAGGGCCCAAGTGGGCAGACCGCGCTCGATGCAGCCGCGCTCACGACGGCTCGGCGGCAGGCCGGCCGTGCGGTCGCTGAGCCAATGGACTTCCAGCCCACGCACCGCCGCCAGCTCGCCGGCGGCCCACGCGGCATACCCGAGGACGTCGGTCTTGACCAGCAGTTCGCCACCGGGCACCAGCAGATGGGCCGCCAAGGCCGCGAATTCCCGGTCGATCAACCGACGCTTGCGGTGACGGCTCTTCCACCACGGATCGGGAAAAAGTGCATAGATCGCGTGCACCGAGCCGGCGGAGACCAGCTCGGGCAAGGCCTCACGTGCGTCGCAGAGCGCAAGGCGTCGGTTGGTGCAGCCGCCACGTTCAAGAAAGGCGTCGGCCTGCTCGACGAACTTGCGGCGGATCTCGAAGCCCAGGTAGCGGGCCTCGGGATGCAGGGTGCAGTAGCCGCGCGCGAAGCGTCCGAGCTGAAAGCCGATCTCGACGACCAGCGGCCCCCGCTGATCCGGCGCCGCGAAGCGACGCAGCGCTTCGGCGTCCTGCGGCCGAAAGGCTGGGTCATAGACGTGGACACCGCGCAGGTCGGTGATCTGCCCGTGGGCACGGCGATGGGCCATGCTGCCGCCGACGATGCGCGTCGGAGCGACGGTCGGCAATGCTCCGCCGGGCGAGGCGCCAGGCGCGCTGTCGGCGCTGGCGGGTAGCGCGTCTGCGCCGCGCCGGTCGCGGTCGATGCGGGTCTCAGGGTGGAAGGGGCGGAGGGCCATGACGCGCGAGGATAGCGCAGTGCGTCATTGTGGGGAAGGGCAGCTGGATGGACGCACGTCGAGCGCCGCGCCTCGGCCCAACCTCATGGCAACAAACCGTTCTGCCTTGTCGCAAAGGCGGCGACCGCAGAGGTGCCCCACGCGGCAGACCCAGCGGCGGCCCGTGACGAAGCGTGGGAGAGGTGCGCTGCATCGGCCCCAGTTGCCACCGACCGGTTGCCGCCGCATGCTGAAGCACCAGCCGCAGCGGGCCCGCCGTCATGCTGCGCGAGACCTCTCGCCGGTCGGCAAGAGGGCGCGGTCTCTGGCCCCGCAAGGTCTTGGTCCCGGCCCGCCTGGACGCACCAAGTCAGCCTCGAACCTGCAGCAGCGCCGACCGCGAACCCACGCCGACCCCGCACCAGCGCGGACCACGCACCATGGCCGACCCCGCACCAGCATCCCCAAGCGCCGCCGAGTTGGGCGCGACCACGCGCGGCCCGGGCTTTGCCGCCGGCATCGGCGTCGTCATGGTGCTGCTGAGCACGAGCATGGCAGTGGTCAGCGGCGTGCTGCTCTACCGGGGCGACGCCGGCGATCCTGTCCAGAACACGTTGCCCGCTGGGTGCGCGATGATGGCGGTCGCGGAGCGCCCGGTGGCGGCGCAGCGGCTGCTGGCCGCGACCGAGGCGCCGCTGCCGCTGCCGGAAGCCGTGACGGCGTGGCTTGCCGGGTTGCGCACGGCGGCGACGGAGTGGGGGCTGCAAAGCGCTGCGGGCGCGGCGCTGCCACGCGGCCTGGATGGGGAGCGCCCTGCGGGCGTATGTCTGCGAACGGGCGCGCGCATCTGGTCGCTCGGCCCACAAGCGGGGGCAACCGAGGCGCTGCTCAGCGACCTGGCGCCAGGGCTCGGTGGCGGCGCCTGGCAAGCTTCGCAGTCGGTCGGAGGCTTCGTCGACTACGCCCTGCGCGGCGAAGGCGACGCTGCGGGCGCGGCGGCGCGGGCGGCGGCGCTGGCCGGCCCCGAGCGGGTGCAGGTGATGGTCGGGCCGCCGGACCCGGGGGCGGCCCTGGCGGCGCTTGTGCCGACGCTGGCCGAGGGCTCAGCCCGCAGCGACCTGGGCGTTCGCAGTGCCTTTGAGCGTGTCGGCGCTGGCGCCTTGCAGATCTATCATGACACCGAGACGACGCGGGCGCACGCCGCGCTGCTGGCTGGAATTCCGCCGCTCCAGGACTTCGTCGCCCGCTTCGCGCTCTGGCTCGGGGTCTCGCTGCGCGACGATCTCGGCGATGGCAGGGTCCATGGCCACCTACATGTCGGCTGCGAGCAAGCGGGGGCCACCGTCCTCAAGCGGGTGCTCGACGCAGGCGTCCCCCTCGCGACCTCCGCTGCGCTGCGCGGCGCGGCTGCAGGGGCGACCATTCGGCTGCAACCGGACGCCTTCGCGCCTCACCTGGCGGCGATGGGCCAGCGCGGCCCGCTGCCAGCGCTCCGCACGGCGCTGGAAGCCGCGGGAGGTCCGACGCTTTCGGCGCTTTGGCCATCGTTGCAAGGCACCTTCATCCTGCGGGTCGCCCGCGCTAGCGAAGCCGCACCGGTTTGGTGGATCGCCGCACGTTTACGACCGGGTGCCCAGCCGCCGCCGTGCCGCCGCGATGGCCTCGCTCCAAGCGCCCCGAGCTGCCTCGCCGACGCCGAGTGGTTCGCGCTCGCCCCCGGCCCCAAAGGCGCCGAAGCGGCCCTGCTCTGGCTGCGGCAGCACCCGGGCGCCGACCCCGACGCCAGCGACGATCGCGCGCGCATCCTCGACGACAGCTTCGGCGCCTTCATCGACGACCCGAGCGCGCTGCCCGGGCTCGGCCTGCCGGCCTGGCAACCCCTTGAAGCCGAAGCGATCTGGCTGGACACCGGCCTCATCCTGCACCTCGCCTACGATCCCCGCCCCGCCGCGGCCCGTTGATCCCCTGGAGCCTGGAATGCTGTATCACTACGCAAAGATCCTGGACATCTGCGAGCCGTTCCTCATCGCCCACCGCGGCATCGTCGCGGAGGTCGACCGCAGCCCGCTCGGCGTGCCGATCCCGCCCGAGAACGTCTTCGACCCGCAGCACAGGCGGCACGCGACGTTCCTCGGCCTGCTGCGCAAGCTCGACACCCTGACCTTCGGCCCCTTTGGCATGACGATGCCGTCGTGGGTCTTCTACGACTGCGCGGTGATGCCGGGCGTCTTTCTCGGTCTCGGCATTCGCGCCAATCGCCTGGAGCCGTGGGCCCGTGAGGCCTTTGAGTTGCCGGCCGACTACGACGGCCTGGTGCCGGTGTCGCAGTTCATCGCCATCCCGAAGCTCAACGCGTTCGCCGAGCCCGGCCCCGCTGGCCAGCTCGCTGACACCTGGCTGCTCTACTCGCTGGAGTCTATCAACCAGGTCTCGCCGGGCTTTGCGCCGCCTGGCGTGCTGAAGCTGACGCTGGCGCTCGGCCTCGCCTGCCTCCCGCTGCGTCGGCTCTACGGCGTCACGCAGTGGCGCTCGCCCAAGCTCGACACCTACGTCGATCTCGGCCCCATCGAGCTGATGACGGCGTGGACGCCGGCCCACTCGCTGCCGCGCACCCTGACGTTCCACCTCGCGCCAGACGAGTTCAGCATCCAGACCCTGCTCGTGGCGCCTGCCGTCCACCCGCTGGCACCGGCGCCGGACGAGCTGCTCGATCCCGACGATCCCGCCGCGCTGCGCGCCCTGCAGGGCCGCATCGAGGCCGGCTGGCAGGTTCGCGTCGTCGGCAGGCCGAGCGGCTTTGGCGCGCACCTGCGGGTGCCGCTCTCGGTCCGGCCGCCCGAGGCCCGCTGAGCCCGGCCCCGCCCCAAGCCACCCCGCCGCCGGCCCGTCGCCGGTCGACAAGGACCCGCCCATGCTGCCCTTTCCGATCCGCAACCCGCACCTGCTCGATGAGCTCGTGCCTTTCGTCGTCACCACGCCGCGCAACCGCGAGGCCTTGGACTTGCGGCCCTTTGGCGTCGGGCTGCACCCCGAAGGCGAGATCGATCCGCTGCGGATGGGCTCCCAGGGCTTCCTCGACCTGCTGCACCGCCTCGACGGCCTCACTTTTGGGCCCGAGGGCATGCCGATGCCGCGCTGGGTGTTCTACGATTGCTCCGAGCTGCCCGGCGCCATCTACGGCCTGGCGCGCCCGGCAGCGACGCTGTGGCCCGAGGCCCGGGCCCTTTTTCAGGTGCCGGCCGACTACCACGGCCTGGTGCCGCTCTCGATGTACATCGCAATCCCGATGGCCCACCGCGGCGTCTGGTTCGGCCACAACCTCGCCTCGGCCGCGCCAGCGTTGCGGGTCGCGGGCCTGCGCAGCGTCGACCTCGTCGGCCTCGGCAGCCTGACCAAGGGCCTCGCGTTGCGCGCCTTCGGCGTCCGCCACTTCTGGGGCGCCACGCAATGGGACAGCGACGCGCTGTTCATCCACTGCAAGTTCGGGCCGCTGCGCCTCGCGACCGCGTGGACGCCCGCGCACTCCGAGCCGGCGACCCTCACCTACGGCTTCGACGTCACCGACCAGAGCCTGCGCGCGAGCATGGGCGACCTGACGATTGAGCTCCCGCGTCCTGCGGCGGAATTTTGGATTCGGGCCGGTGACAACGAGGCGATGATCGCGCTGCAGGACCGCATCGAAGCGGGCGAGCGATTCGTCGTTCCGGGGCCGCCGCGGCGCGAGGGCGACACCCAGTGGACGCCGATCGCGGCCGATGCGGGGGCGCCGCCGCTCGCTCCAGGCGTCGATCCGACGCGCCGTGGACTCGGCCCAGGGCTCGGCGACCCCCTCGCAGCCTAGCGAGGCTTGAAGGCGGAGGCGGTCCGGGGCACGACTCCGGGCTGCGCCAAGCCCGGTCCGGGGGCTGGGCTTGCGCGTCGACGCGCGCGACCCTATCTTCCCCAACCCCTGTCGTCACGGCGGGGTTCGCCCGAAGACGGCGCCCGGGCAAGGAGTCACCGCGATGGCCTCTGCAAACGTGCTCACGATCACTCAAGGCAACTTCAAGTCCGAGGTCCTGGACTCAAAAGTGCCCGTCCTCATTGATTTCTGGGCCACCTGGTGTGGTCCGTGTCGGGCCGTGGGCCCGATCGTGGAGTCGCTGGGCGTCGAGTACGCGGGGCGTGCCAAGGTTGGCAAGATCGACGTCGATACCGAGCAGGCGCTGGCGCAGCAATTTGGCATCGCCTCGATCCCGACGCTCATCGTCTTCAAGGACGGCAAGCCGGTCGAGTCGGTGCTCGGCGCCCGCCCGAAGCCGCAGCTCGTCGCGCTGCTCGACAAGCACCTTGGCTGAGCGGCCGAGGTCGCCAACGCCGCCGCGCCCAGGCTCGATGCGCGCAGTAGGTTCGGGTCCGCGCTGCCCTGATGCGCGGGGAGGGGATTCTCGATGAAGAACGGTGGTGTGATCGCCTTGGCGGTGATCGTCGTGGCAACCGTGGCCTTCTTGCTCTACAGCCTCTCGGGAGATCCGAGCGACGTCGCTGGCGTTACCGCCGGTGCGGCCGCAGCGGGCCAAGGGACGGAGGGCGGCGAGGCGGCCGGTGCGGGAGGCAAGGGCAAAGTCGGCCGCGAGCAGAACGAGGGCGGCGCGTCGGACGAGCAGGCGCAGGCCGAGCTCAAGCTGCCAGGCCAGCTCCCCAGCCTCGGCCTGCAGCCGCTGCCGGCCAATGAGGCCCCG
The DNA here is from genome assembly GCA_947491025.1 of Myxococcales bacterium. Taxonomy (GTDB): domain Bacteria; phylum Myxococcota_A; class UBA9042; order UBA9042; family UBA9042; genus SXNM01. The sequence continues at coordinate 38,173 of CANLIC010000015.1, read as the reverse complement.
GTCAAGCCGCACAGCGAGGTCGAGCTGGAGGGCACCATCCAGCAAGTCGATGCCGAGATGGCGATTCGCGCCGTGTTTCCGAAGATCCGCGGCTGCTACAGCGAGCTCCGCGATCGCGCGCCCCAAGCCCAGGGGCGCATGCTCATGAAGATGAAGGTGCGGCGCAACGACGACGGCCAGGCCGGCACCGGCGAGCTCTTCCTGAAAGAGACGCAATTCACCGACCCCAAGTACCTGACCTGCGTCCGCAGCGCGATCGACGAGACCAAGTTCAAGACCGACGCCGGCCAGATCGACGGCACCTTCACCTTCACGCTGTGGCTGTCGCCCGAGGACGTGGACAACCACCGCAAGTATGAAGCAGAGCGCGGCGCGGCGGCCCCGGCCCGTCCGACGGATGGCGAGCGCCCGGTTCAGCCCTAGTCCCAACTTCAGGCCAGTCGCATCGCGCTCAGGCGGCGCCCCCAGCGAGCAGGGCTGGGCGCAAACGCATGGGAATCGCAGCGCCCTTTCAAGTCTGAACCCAAAGCCAGCAGAATCGAATCGTGGCATGGCGCTGGGCGCGGCGCGCTCGCAGCGGGTGCCAATCGCGTGTGGGCGCTAGTACGAGGCGCCCAGCCAACCGCCGAAGCGGCCACCTAGCCAGCCGCCGACGGCGCAGCCGATGACCGTCATGGCCAGGTAGGCACAAGCGGCTCCGTGTCGGCCAGCCCCAGAGAGCGCCAAGACCTCGGCATTGAACGCGGAATAGGTCGTAAAACCGCCCATCGCGCCAGTCGTCCACAGCAAGCGCGTGGCCTCGCTGGAGAAGCCGCCGCGCCGCTCGGCGAAGGCGATCAGCAGCATCAGCAGGGCCGAGCCGGCGACGTTGACGAACAGCGTGCCGGTGGTCGCAGCCCCCAACGGCCCAAGGTTGATGAGCGCCCGGCGGCCGGCGAGACCGACCGCGTATCGGAGCAGCCCGCCGACGCCGCTGCCGACGAAAACCGCCAACGCAGCAAGTCCACCGCTCGAGTCGCTCGTCGCCAGCGGCGCCACGGCGGCGAGGACGGGCCCTGCCGGCAGGCTCACTCGGTCACCGGGTTGATGACCAAGAAGCAGCGCGGCACGCCGGTGAAGAGGCCGCAGCGAGCGCAATACGGCACAGTCCACTTCTTGCCGGGCACGATGATGCACTGGTCGGGCGACTTGCCCTTGCACTTGGTCGCAGCGCACAGCGGCTTGTCAGCGCTGCAGACGGTGCCGCAGTAGCAGTTGGGCTCGGTTTCGGACATCGAGGTGCAGGTGCACTTGCTGTCGTGGTCCTCTGCGACGAAGACGCAGTCGTCCTGGGCCACGCAGCCGGGCACATCTCCGACCTTGTCGCACATGAACTTCGGGCAGATTCGCACGCTACCATCGAGTTTGCAGCCGCTGCCGCAGCTACAGGTCGTGTCGACGTCTTGGCAGATCGCGGCGTGGCACTCCGGGGCCTTGCCCGCAGCGGTACAGGCCTTGCCGCAGTAGCACTGGCCGCTGCCTGGGCAATCGGCCAAGAACGCGCACTGGTCGTCGTATTGCTGAAAGAGCGCACGCGCTTCGGCAGCGATGCCCAGGCACGAGGGCTTGGCAACGTCTTCGTCGACGGTGTCTTTTCCGGCGCCGCCCTTGGTGTCGGTGTCGGCGACCACGCTGTCGCTCGAGCCCTGCTGCACCTTCTCGGCGCCACAAGCCAGGGCGGTCGAAAGGAACCCCATGGCCAGAAGCAAGCGTGCCCAGCGCCGGTGCCTTTCGAAACCGACCGCGGCGGCGAAGGCGGACGTGCGAAAATCTGAGGGCGGCGCGATCGCGGTGTCCTCTGGCTGGCGCGTCTTCATGCCTCTGCTCCATAGGCGCGCAGCCGGTCGCGCCACCGCTCAACGGTAGCGCACCTTGTCACCCACCGCCACCGCGCGGCCCATGGCGAGGGACGGGCGCACCGGAGATGAGGCACGTCAGGGACTCGAATTGTCGTTGCCAGGGCGTGCGAATCTGCTACCGTACTCGGCCTCGCGCGCCGGGCTTCACCGGCCGGATCCAGCTCATCCCGCGGCATCGTCCCCTTGCCGTCCCTCGCGCACGTCCCTGGTAGAGGAGCTCGCCATGGCCCAATCCGGCCCCGCCCATGTGCAGCACATGGCGCGCGCCGTTTTCGCCAGCTTCGCGCTGGTAGCCCTGTCGGCGTGCGTGGGCGCTGGCGGCGGCGGCGGCTTTGTCGGGTTCACCGACGGCGGCGCCACGGGCGACACGGTCGGCGGTGACGACAGCCAGGGCGGCGGCGGCCAGACCGGCAACGACACCCAGGGCGGCGGCGGCCAGACCGGCAACGACACCCAGGGCGGCGGCTCAGAGACCACCGGCGCGATCTGCGGCGATGGTGTATGCCAGGCCACGGAGAGCCAGGCGGCCTGTCCGCAAGACTGCAAGGCCGGCGGCCCCTTCTGCGGCGACTTCGTCTGCAACGGCGGCGAGACCCCAGCGACCTGCCCCGGCGACTGCCCGCTGCAAGGTGGCGCGTGGAAAAAGTGCGTCTTCACCAAGTGTCAGAGCCAGTGGTCGGCATGCAGCGCCTCGGCCGCTTGCGTCGGTGCCGCGAATTGCATCGACACCTGCGCCGGCCTCAAGCAGTGCGAACAGACTTGCTTCGAGGGCACACCTGACGAGGGCAAGAACCCGCTCATGAACCTCTACCTGTGCGGCACAGAACAGCAATGCGCTGGCGACACGCAGCCGAGCTGCGGCGACGGCGTGTGCACCGGCGGAGAGAGCCCGATGACCTGCCCGCAGGACTGCAAGCAAGGCCCTGTGTGCGGCGATGGCACCTGCAATGGCACCGAGACGGCGACAAGCTGCCCGCTGGACTGCAAGGCAGCGGCCAAGTGCGGCAACGGCGTCTGCGAGGCAGGCGAGTCGCAGGGGTCCTGCCCCGCTGACTGCAAGCCGCCCGCCGAGTGTGGCAACGGCAGCTGCGAGAGCGGCGAGAGCAGCAACAACTGCCCGCAGGACTGTGGCCTACCCAACAAGTGCGGCAACGGCGTCTGCGACGCTGGCGAAACGCCAAGCAGCTGCCCTGCCGACTGCAAGTCTGCCAACAAGTGTGGCAATAAGGTCTGCGACGCCGGAGAGACGTCGACCAGTTGCCCCGTCGACTGCAAGTCCAGCAACAAGTGCGGCAACGGCGTGTGCGATTCCGGAGAGTCCGCGACCACCTGCCCCATCGACTGCCCGAGCGACGACTGCTTCGGCCAGAAGTGCGCCGCGGAGATCGCGGTCTGCGAGGCCAACACCATGTGCCTGGCCACCTACCTGTACGCCGCCCTCAACTCCTGTTCCAACGCCAACAGCTGCCAGGACAGCCCGTGCGTGCAGGCCAACTGTGCGACGGAGCTCCAGGAGTGCGGGTCAACGCCATCCTGCAACACGCTGCTGGGCTGCCTCCAGGGCTGCAAGCAGGACCAGACCTGTTCACAGAAGTGCTTCGGCACCGGCATCAAGGACTACGAGGCGATGGCGGATTGCTACGACAACTTTTGTGCGCCTTGAAAGGGTGTGTGCACTGTCGCGGAGGCCGCTCGATCGGCTCGCGACGCTGAACGGGGCAGGCGCGTGCCCCGAAAAATGGATGCCGGTGAATCGACGTCAGGGCCCTGACGTTGGCGAGGCAGAGGGTCGATAGGCAGACAGTGCGCCAGCGTGGCGCCGGAGGACGGAGATGAGCAGCTCGAAGTGGAACGCCGTGTGTCGGCAAGGAATTCCGGTGGCGCTTGTGGCGCTGTTGGCAGCGTGCGTGGGCAGCGGCGGCGGCGGCGGTGGCGGTGGCGGCCCAGCGGCTGGCATCGGTGGCGCGCCTGATTCGCCGTGCAACACGCAGTTCCACGCCCAGGGCTGTGGCGGTGCCGGTGGCAAGGTCAAGGTCGAGTGCAAGGACAACGGCGCCGGCAAGCAGACCTGGGCCAAGATCGGCGAGTGCGCGGCCAACGAGTTCTGCGCCACCGAGGCGGTTCAGGGCCAGGCCGCGAGCAAGGTCAACGCCATCTGCAAGGTGATCCCGGCGGGCGGCGGCACCGACACCACCGGCGGCGTCGACGGCGGCGGCACCTCGAGCGGCGTCACCGACGGCGGCCCCGACAAAACCCCGGCCCAAGAATTCGCCTGCATCGAGCAGAAGTGCGCCACGCACCTCGCAGGCTGCCTCGCCAACCCCAAGTGCGCCCAGATCATCGCCTGCGTCAAAGCCTGCCAGACGGAGGACTGCGCGGACGCCTGCGTCGAGGCGATCACCGAGGAAGACTTCAAGACCATTCTGCCGTTGCGCGGCCCGGTGGTCACCTGCGGCAAGGCCAGCGACTGCATCTCGGACTGCGGCAACGGCAAGTGCCAGGCCGGTGAGAACCTCACCAGCTGCCCAGAGGACTGCAAGCCAGCGGGCCCGACTTGCGGTGACGGCAAGTGCGAGGCGCCTGAGAGCAACGCCATCTGCGCATCCGACTGCAAGGCCGCCGGCCCTGTCTGCGGCGACACCAAGTGCGAGTCCCCAGAGACTACGGCCACCTGCCCGCAGGACTGCAAGGCCGCTGGCGGCGTCTGCGGCGACGGCCAGTGCCAGAGCGGCGAGACCAACTGCGCGTTCGACTGCGATGCAGGCACCAAGGCGTTCGTGGCATGCACCGTCAGCAAGTGCAGCAGCCAGTACGCCTCTTGCAATACGGATGCGAAGTGCGCCCAGGCGATCGTCTGCTACCTGAACTGCGGCAAGGACGACGCCTGCATCAGCGGCTGCATGACCGCGGCCGGCGGCGCCGCGCTCTCCAAGGGCCAGGCCCTGCTCGGTTGTGCGAATGAGCTGTGCAGCGCGCCCCCGACCACGGTGTGCGGCAACAGCGTCTGCGAGGCGGGTGAGACCACGGCCTCCTGCCCGAGCGACTGCAAGACCACCGGCCCGAAGTGCGGCAACGAGACCTGCGAGGCGGGCGAGTCGTTCGCCAACTGCCCGGCGGACTGCCCCTGCACCTCAGATAGCCAGTGCGGCAGCGGCAAGAAGTGTGTCGATGGCGCTTGCATGACTGGCACCACGGCGGTCTGTGGCGACCTCTCCTGCGCCTCCGGTGAGAACTGCACCATGGACTGCAACCCCGAGGCCAAGTCGGCCGTCCTCTGCGCCATGGAGGCCTGCAAGGAATTCAGCGCCTGCAAGGCGAACACCGGCTGCTGGGCGGCGTTCATCTGCGCCAACCAGTGCGGCGAGAGCGAGAGCTGCATTCAGGGCTGCACGAGCAAGGCGGGCAATGGCCTCAACACCCTGATCGCGCTCGCGCAGTGCACCGAGACCAATTGCGGCAGCAGCCAGCCAGCCTGCGGCAACGGCGCCTGCGAGGCCGGTGAGACGGCTTCCTCCTGCCCCGTCGACTGCAAGGTCGGCGGCGCCTGCACCAGCTCCAGCCAGTGCCCCTCTGGCGCGAGCTGCCAGGCCGGCATCTGCAAGGTCAGCGGCGGCGGCTGCACCAGCAACAGCCAGTGCCCCTCGGGTCAGACCTGCCAGGCGGGCGTGTGCAAGGGCAGCAGCGGCGGCACGTGCAGCCCGGCGTGCACCGGCAACGCGACCTGCCAGAATGGCATCTGCACCACGGCCACCTCGGGCAGCTGCAAGGGCAACTGCGGCGGCCAGGACTCGGCCAACAGCTGCTACTGCGACGACGATTGCAAGACCAAGTACTTCGACTGCTGCCCGGACATCCTGCTCGTCTGCGGCCCCTAGTCGAACGGCCTACGGGCCCTGCCCCATGCGGCGCGTCCCGGATCTGAACCCGCCATCCAAGCAATGGGTTCAGGTCCGGGGCCCGCGCCAGGGCCCGCGCCCCCGACGCACCGTCGACATCCCATCGACGCGCGCGTGACGTGACCGCGATGGACCACCGAAGCGCCACGGATCGGCAACAGCGGCATCGACCTGGGGCCCTCGGCACTCCACGGGCGCTCCTGCGACGTTCCATCGGCCCCCCAGCGCCGCCCCGCTGCGGCCGGGAGAATCGACGCGCAGCGCGGCTGACATCGATGTCCAGGCCTGTGGCGTCGCTGCAGCCAAGACCCTGACCACAGCCTCGCCATAGGGCAGAGGTGATTCGCGGGCACGCGCGGGCCGAATCTGCGGCACGCCGCCACAGCTGCATGAGGCCATGCTGCCCACCTTTGACCCCGCCTTCACCGGCGTCACGCGGGCCGGTTGCCGAAGGCGACAACCCTGGCTATCCTCCGCCCGGGTCTTGCGCGACAGGTCTTCGCCGTCGTGTGCGGTCCGTGCGCGCCGGTCGATGCGCCGCTGGCGACGAGGTGGCAGATGCCCGGTCGGGTTGAGAGGATGCAGCGGTCAGCGCGAGGTCTTGCGGCCCGGCTGGGACCGCTTTGGTTGCTCATGGTCGCGCTCACGCCGGACATGGCGCGGGCGGCGGAGGTCACCGACGTCCTCGACGCCTTCGACGACGCCTTCAGCAACCCCTATGACTTCAGTCTGCGGCTGCGTTTCGCACACGACGCGCGCAGCGCCGGCATCGCTCGTGAGGTGCGCTGCATCGCCAACGACGCGGTCGGTTCGCAGATCTGCCCGACGCAGAGCCGCACTGTCTTCGCACGCGAGCTGGAGTACAGCTCGAGCCGTCAGACCCTGAACATCGACGGCCGCGTCGGCATCTATCACGACGTCGAGCTCTCCTTTTCGCTGCCAATGGTGGTCGGTTACGCGTGGAGCCACGCCTTCGCCCCGGGTGTCTCGCGGAGCAACTCGACGCTGCTTCCGCCCGACGATCGCGACGCGGTCATGGCCGTCCCCTACAACTCCGTGGAACGCGCCGGACTCGGCGACGCGCAGCTCGGGCTCAAGTGGTCGCCCTACAACTTCTACCGCGATCCCAGCAAGCCGACGTGGGTCTTCGCCATCAACTGGACCTTGCCGACGGGCGAGCCGATGAGGGCCGAGAACGACACGGTGGGTCTTGGCCTGCACCAGATCGACATCAGCTCGACGATTTCGCGCCGCGCCCTGCGCATCCTCGAGCCCTTCTTCGCCGTCCACGCCACGATGTTCTTCGAGACCAAGGACAGCCTCTTCGCCAAGGACCGGCAGCCCGAGACCCACAAGGAGGTCACGCCCGGAACCCAAGTCGGCACGCGCTTCGGCGGCGAGCTGATTCCGTGGGAAGACCTGAAGAACGACGCCCGCATCGAGCTCGAGGCCGGCTTCGCGATGGACTACAACTTCCGCGGCCGCGCGTACTCCGAGGTCTGGGAGGCGCTAGCCAGCCCGAAGAATCCGTGCCGTCTCTCGTCGTCGTGCAGCAACATCAGCCACACCAAGAGCGATCCGGACCCCAAGACCGGGCGCGCCGCGATCATCAATGGTATCACCGATGTCGAGCAGTTCGGCACCTTCGCCGGCTGGGCAAGCCTCCACTACCAGCCGGTCCGCCACTTCCAGATCAGCGCGATGTTCCGCTACTCAGTCGACACCCCGCACTTCATCACCTTTGGCGACTACGGCGTGAGCCTGGACGACAACAAGGCGGTCGAGCAGGCCAACTCGCAGACGCCGCCGAAGAACGAGTACAGCCCGGTGTTCTTGCCTTCGCTCGACAGCCCGGGCAGCCGCCTGCGCCTTCAGGACGTCGCGAACATCAGCTTTATGCTCTCGATCTCCGGCAAGCTCTAGGCTCCCGAGGCGCGTCCTCGCGCCTCAGACGTCGCTTACCGACACGAAATCAGAGCGCTTCACAGGACTACGTCCCGGCGATTGAACGGTCGGATGACCGATCGGATGCGCCTTCGTCGCGGGAGGCCGCGACCGGGGCCGCTTTGCGTCGGTCTGGCCAGTCGGAGCGACGCCTCGCCGCCTGCTGGTCGACGGGACGCGGGCGGTGCCTGCACGCTCCATACCCCGCCCATTCGTCCCACGTTGCCATTGCGCGCGGGTCTGGCAGGCCGTAACCTACCGCGTTTGGGCCGAGTCACCGCGTACGGTGGAGTCGGCGGGAGGATTCCATGGTCGCGCCGCGCATCGATACACCCCTCTCCCGAACGCCGGCGATCCACGCTCTTGCTGGATGGCGCTGGTCGCGCGTGGCCCTGGTCGCAACGGCCTGGGCGCTGGCGGCGGGCTGCGGCGGCGGCGGCGGCACCACGCCGCTCGTGCAACCCTGCGCCATCGCGTCAGACTGCCCGCAAGGCATGGTGTGCTCCCAGGGCGCGTGCCAGCCGGCAGGCGGCGCCGGGGCCCAGTTCGGCAACGACGGCGGCCTGACCGACGCCGGCGGTGGGGCGGGCGGCAATGGCGCCGGTGGCCTATCGTGCAGCGCCGACACGGCGTGCAACGACAAGGATCCATGTACGGCCGATAAGTGCGTCGGCGGCAAGTGCATGCACATCGGCAACGGCGCTTGCTGCAAGGCCGACGACGACTGTGAGGACAAGGCCTGCAAACAGCGCGCGTGCGTCGCTGGCACCTGTGTCTGGCCGCAGAAGGCCGACGCCGCCTGCGACTGCGCCTCCACCACCGACTGCGAGGACGGCAACGGTTGCACGCAGGCCAAGTGCCTGAACTTCAAGTGCACCTACAGCCAGGTCTTCGTGGCCAGCAACCCCACCGACAAGTCGGATCCGGCGGGCACGGGCGCGACCTGCTGCACGGCGGACGGCGACTGCAAAGACGGCGACGCCGCCACCTACGAGCAGTGCGTCGAATTCCGCTGTGTCATCAAGAAGCTGGTCGCATGCGAGGCCGATGCAGGCTGCAACGATGGCGACCCCTGCACCCAGGACTTCTGCAAGGGAGGCAAGTGCGACGCCAAGGGTATCGCGGGCTGTTGTGCCAAAGACTCGGATTGCAACGACGCCAGCGCCTGCACCGGCGACAGCTGCAAGGCCGGCGCCTGCGTCCACGATCCCATCGCCGGCGCCAATTGCTGCAGTGCGGCGAAAGAGTGCGACGACGGCGTCGCTTGCACCATCGACACCTGCAGCAAGGGCCTTGAGTGCGTCCACACCGATGGCCCGGGCTGCTGCAAGGGTGCCGGCGACTGCGACGACAGCAACACGTGCACCACCGATAGCTGCGTCGAGGGCCAATGCCAGCACGTCAAGCCGCCTGAGGGCTGCTGCAAGACCGACTTCGACTGCCCAAACACCGACCCCTGCGCCAAGGCGTCGTGCGTGGCGGGCGACTGCAAGGCGACGCCGCTGGTCGGCTGCTGCAAGTCGGCCACCGAGTGCGACGACAAGAAGGCGTGCACGGTCGACGCATGCGTCGAGGGCCAGTGCCAGAATACGGCCCAGGGCAAGTGCTGCCAGATCGGGCTTGAGTGCGGCGACGGCGACGAGTGCACCGATGACGTCTGCGATGGCGGCCTCTGCAAGAACACGCTCAAGCCGGGCTGTGGCTCGAGCAACTGCGGCGACGGCAACTGCGCCGGCATCGAGACTTGCCAGAACTGCCCGGGCGATTGCGGGGCGTGCGGCGGCAAGTGCGGCGACGGCAGCTGCGGCACCGGCGAGAGCTGCAGCTCCTGCCCCGCTGACTGCGGCCCCTGCGGCGGCGGCGGCAAGTGCGGCGACGGCACCTGCGGCGCCGGTGAGCTCTGCTCCAACTGCCCGCAAGATTGCGGGACCTGCGGCGGCGGCGGCGCCAAGTGCGGCGATGGCCAATGCGCGGCCTCGGAGAGCTGCAGCTCCTGCCCTGGCGACTGCGGCCCCTGCGGCGGCGGCGGCGGCAACAGCTGCGTCGGCGTCTGCGACAAGAACGTCCCCGGCGCGCTGTGCTCCTGCATGTCGTTCTGCACCCTGATCGGCAACTGCTGCCCGGACTACAACCAGGTTTGCGGGGGCGGCGGTGGCGGTGGCGGTGGCGGCGGGAGCTGCGTCGGGGCCTGCGGTGGCGCCAGCAAGGACTCCTCCTGCTTCTGCGACAGCCAATGCGGGGCAGCGGGTGACTGCTGCAAGGATTACGCGGCTGTGTGCGGCGGTGGCGGCGGCGGCGGTGGCGGTGGCGGCGCTGCCAAGAGCTGCGCCGGCAACTGCGGCGGCCAGAGCGCCGACGGCTCGTGCTTCTGCGATAGCAAGTGCAGCAACTTCGGCGACTGCTGCTCGGACTACGCCGCCAAGTGCGGTGGCGGCGGTGGCGGTGGCGGCGGCGGCGGCCCGAAGTGCGGCGACAACCCTGCGCAGACCTGCAACGGCAAATGCGGCGGCTCGGGCGCTGGCGGCTGCTTCTGCGACGCGCTGTGCACGCAATTTGGCGACTGCTGCCCCGACATCGACCTCTGCTGCCCCTGACGGCGCGGGTCGATGATGCCACGGTGTCCCTCGGGCACCGGTGATAGGCGCGCTCGCGCTGGCCACGGCCAGCGTCCACATCCCAGATCGCGGTTGCCGCGCAACACGCCGCAGACGATGCCGCTCATGGAAAGCCCCCAAAGCCCCCCGGCGGCGCTGCAGTTGACAGCGGCTTTGGCTCGCCCTTCCCTATGAACCGCGCGGACAGCGCAGGCGGGAGCAACGATGAAGCACGATAGCTGGAAGGATTTCGCGGCACGCAAGGTCGGCAGCGTGCTGGCGTCCGATGCCGCCATGAAGGTGATCAGCGATCCGCGCGTCCAGACCGCGATGCTGCGCGCCCTCAACGCCCGCGGCGAGCTGCGCGGTGTTGTCGAGCGGCGGGTGTCGTCGTTGGCGACGGCGTTCGATCTCGCCACGCACGATGACGTCGCCGGGCTGCGTCGAACGATTCGCAACCTCGAGGACACGCTCGAGGAGCTGCGGAGTGAGCTCGAGGACACCCAGGACGCAGCGGCGCGGGCCCAAGCCACGGCGCAGGCCGCTGCAGCGCAGTCGGCCGCCTCCGGCGAGACGGCCGCGGCAGGGGCGGGCCAAGCGAGCGCAGCCAAGAGCAAGCGCGGCCGCAAGGCCGCCGTCGCCGACTAGCGAGGGCAAGATGGCGTCGAGGCCGATCGTCGAATTTCCGCACCCGGTGTTGAAGCAGCGCTGCCAAGAGGTCGCGCGCTTCGATGGCGCGCTGTGGTCGTTGCTCGATGACATGAAGGAGACCATGGCAGACGCGGACGGCCTGGGCCTCGCCGCCAATCAGGTCGCGGTCTCGTGGCGCGTGTTCACGATGTTGGTTCCGGTGCCGCACGCCAATGGCGACGGCAGGGACAACGACAGCGGCAAAGACAACGACAAGGACCAGGACAAGGACGGGGCGCCGCCCGAGGTGCTGGAGCTGGTCAACCCCGTGGTGGTGGGCAAGCGCGGCGAGATCCGCTTCGAGGAAGGGTGCTTGTCCTTCCCGGGTGTCCACGAGCAGGTCCTGCGCGCCGCCGAGGTCGATGTGACCTTCCAGGATCGCCACGGCGCGGCCCAGCGGCGCAGCTTCGGCGGCGTAGCGGCGGTCTGCGTGCAGCACGAGCTCGACCACCTCGACGGCGTCACGTTCCTCGAGCGCCTCTCGCCCCTCAAGCGCCGCCTGGCCCTGCGCTCCTACCAGCGGGCCCAGCTCTCGCGCCAGCTCGAGGCTGAGGACGATCGCCGGGCCGCGGCGCGCGCTCGATAGCCGTGGACGCCTGACATGGCCCAAAAGGCAGAGACCGGGCCTGAAGGCCCACGGCAGCCCAACGCGCGCGTCGTGTTCTTCGGCACGCCCGAATTTGCCGTTCCGACATTGCGAGCGCTGCACGGTCGGGAGGATGTCGAAGTCGTTGGCGTCTTGTGCCAGCCAGACAGGCCCAAGGGCCGGGACTTGGCGCTGACGCCGCCGCCCGTCAAGTCGGCCGCGCTCGAGCTCGGGCTCCCTGTGACCCAGCCGACGCGGCTGAAGGACGGCGCGGTCGCGGCGTGGTTGCGTGCGACGCAGGTCGATCTCGCGGTGGTCATCGCCTATGGCCGCATTCTGCCCCCAGACGTGCTCGCAGCGCCGCGCCTGGGCTGTGTCAACCTGCACGCTTCGCTGCTGCCCCGCTGGCGTGGCGCAGCACCGATTCAGCGGGCCATTCAGGCCGGCGATGCGCGAACCGGCGTCAGCCTGATGCAGATGGACGCCGGGCTCGACACCGGGCCCGAGTTGGCGCGAATGGAGACGGCCGTGGCGACCGACGACACGGCGGCGACGCTGGCTGTGCGGCTCGCCGACCTCTCTGCGGCGCTGCTCATGGACCAGCTGACGGCGCTCTTGGCGGAAGCGCTCATCCCAGTCGCCCAGCCCGACGTCGGCATCACCTGGGCACCACCGCTCCAGAAGCACGAGGGGATGCTGGATCTATCGGCGCCGGCGCGGCAGCTGCGCGATCTGCTGCGGGCCATGACGCCGTGGCCGGGCGGCCAGCTGCAAGTCGGGGCAGAGGTGTGGAAGGTCTTCGCCGAGGGCACCGCCGTGGTGGAAGCCGAGGCCGCCCCGGGCACGCTGCTGGCCATCGACGGCGAACACTGCGTGTTGGCCACCGGCGCTGGCGGCTTGCTGCTGACGGAGCTGCAGCGCCCCGGTCGCAGGCGAATGGGCGCTGGAAGCGCACTTCGAGGCGCCCGCATCGAGGTCGGAAGCCGACTTGGCCTTCCGGCCGCAGCGCCTCTGGCCGGCGGTGGAACGTGAACGCCGTCGCCGAAATGCCGCCCTTGCAAGCGCCGGGGCGGCCAACGCCAAGACTGCTCATCTATGGCTGCGGCAAGATGGCCGAGGCCATGCTGTCGCGCTGGCTGGCCACTGCGAGTCTCACGCCAGAAAGCCTGACCTTGGTCGTCCGCCGCCTGGAACACGCCGCAGCGCTGGCCGAGGCCACCGGCGCACGCGTGCTGGTCGACGCCTCGGGCCGTCCGCATGCGGGCTCGGGTGATGGGTCGAGCGTCGCGCAGACGACCGACGCGATCTCGACCGAGGTCGCGGCCGCGGTCGCCGAGGCGGACCTCGTGCTGGTGGCGGTCAAGCCACAGCAGCTGACGACGCTGACGGCTAGGCTGGCCACCGCGGCGCGGCCGGGTCAGCTCTGGATCAGCGTCCTCGCCGGCATCTCGCTGGGCGGGCTCAGCGCCGCGCTCCCCGTACGGTGGCAGCGCTGGATGCCGAATACGCCCTGCCGCGTCGGCCGGGGCCTGATCGCCCGCTGCGGCGAGAGCGGCCCCGACGCTGCGTCGCTGCTCGCGGACGCGCTGCTGCCGCCGCTCGGCGTCGGCCTGTGGCTGCCCGAGGCGCAGTTCGACGCCTTCACCGCGGTCGCAGGTTCGGGCCCGGCCTACGTGTTCGCCTTTGCGGAAGCGCTGGCAGCGGCTGGGACCGACACCGGCCTCGACCCCGCGGTCAGCACGGCCCTGGCCCGGGACGTCGTCGTCGGCGCCGCGGCGCTCTTGGCGGCGGACCCCCGTAGTCCTGCGGTGTTGCGCGCTGAAGTGACGAGCAAGGGTGGCACGACCGAGGCGGCGCTGCGCGTGCTCTTGCCGGGGGAGGCCAGCGGGACGGACGCGGCGGGGTCGCAGGGGCTGACAACGCTGCTGGCGCAGGCGGTTGCCGCGGCCGCGTCGCGCAGCCGAGCGATCGGCGCCACAGCGGTCAAGCCTTCGGCGTAAGGGCCACAACCGGCGTGGACTAGGCCAACATGCCCATGTAGCGAAGCAGCGACTCAGAGATGCTGCGGATCAGGGCGCGCGCAGCGCCATCGCCGAGATCTGCTGCCGCTTGCTGCGCCTCGTTGAGCGCGTCAAGCGCCTCAGGCGCGCGATCGGAAGCGAGGTAGAGGGCGACCAGCACGGTCACCGCGAGCAGGAACGCGGTGCGATCGCCCGCCTCCTGCGCCGCAATCGCGGACTCTGCCGTAGCGCGAATGGCGCCAGCGACCTGTCGCTCGGCGGCGATGTCAAAGGGCAAGCCGAGCCACGGATCGGGCTGTGGCTGCGTAATCGACGACTCGGCGAGGGCGTCGATGGCGTTGCCGGCGTGCAGGATCGCCGCCTCGAACGATCCGGTGCGGACGGCGAACGCAGCGACCAAGGCCTGCAGGTTGGCGAGTTCGGCATGGCTGCCGAGCTCAGCGGCGATGCGAGCGGCCTCCATCAGGGCCTGGGCCGCGGCGGCGCGCTGTTGCGTGCGAAGACCCATCCGGACCAGCAGCAGCTGGCTGGTGTAGGCAACCCAAGTGATTCGTTCGTCGCGTGGCAGGGCCAGGCGGCCGACGCCGGCGAGCTCGACCCGTACGCCATCCCACGCCTCGCTGCGAGCGTAGATCGCGGCGCGGCTGAGGTGGACATGGGCCATGGCGTCGGCGCCGACGTCGCGGTGGACGAGCAGGCGCTCGTCGAGGGTCACGATTTCGGCCTGGGCCTGGTCTGCCGGCAACCAGGGCAGCCGCAGCGCACGCGCCTTGATTTCCTCGACGCCGCACTCCAGCTCTTCCGCCAGCTCCACCGCTTGCGACAACGCAGTCAGGGCGGCGGCGGTCTCGTGGGCGGCGAGCGCGGTCTGCGCGATGGCCAAGAGCAGGCGGGGCTCGAGCGCTGGCTCCCAGCTCTCCTCCCAGTGGGCAAACCGCAGCTGAATCGCTGCCAGCCAGCGCGATCGGTCGCGCACGAGCGCTGTGAACGCGGGCAGGGCCTCGATCTCCTGGAGGATCGCCGCCACAGCGGCCTCATTGTCGCTGCCCTCGATCGCTGCCCGTGTTGCGTCGTCGAGTTCATCGAGCAGCTCAGCATCGACCATCGCACCGCCTCCTGACGCACCGGCAGCCACACACCGCGGGCCGCTACAGAACAGCCGCGTGCGCCGCAGGCTAACCCAGCGGCGGCCAAAACAGTAGATCGGTTGCCAGCATCGTCACGAAACCTAGCCAGTCGTGGTGCATCGGCGGACCAGCGTTACTGCGTGTGTCGGGCGGGTGGGCACGGCCAGGGTCGTCGCCCGGCGCCACACGGCCGGGTTCGGCAGCGGGTCCAACGGCAGGTCGGCGGCGTGGTGCAGGCCGAGGCATCCGCCTGGGACAACCAGGTCCGCGCCGACTTCGAGCCACTCCGGCAGCGGCAAGGTGGCGCGCGACACGGCGAGGTCAGCAGGCTCAAGCGCGCTGCCTTTGGCCAGGCGCTGGCGAACGACCCGCAGCCGGCGACCCACCCCAACCGCGTCGGCGAGCACCTCAATGCAGTCGGCGCGCCGCTGCCGGGGCTCGAGCGCGACGGCCTGCGCCTGCGGCCACAAGAGCAACAGGACGCAGGTCTCGACGCCTGCGCCAGCGCCGATGTCGACGAAACGTGCCGGCTGCAGACCGACGGCGCTGCAGGCGGCGCCGATGGCGAGGGCCTCGACGACATGCTCGCGGGCGATCGCCTCCGGAGTCGCCGCGCCGACGAGGTTCCAGCGGGCGCCGAGGCGGGTGACGGTTGCCAGGAGCTCCGGCAGGCGCTCGCGCACGGATGAGGCCGGCAGGCCGAGCGCCTCGGCGGCGGCGGCGACCAGCGTTACGGCGCGGGCCTCGGTCACGGTGCGGCTCCTGGAGCGGCTGTGCCGCCTGCGGGCTCCTTGGGGCGATCGGCGTCCGCGGGCGCATCTGGCGCGCCACCGGGGGGCTGCTGAGCGCCCTCGCGCTGCATCTCCCGCAGCTCGGCTTCGGCGCCTTTGATCGCCTCGTCGAGGGCGGCACGCACGGCCCGTCCTGGCTCGGTGGCTTCGCCGCCGGCGGACTTCACGAGGCGGTCGCGAAGCGCGTTGGCGGCGGGCGCGCGGTCGGAAGCGACGAGGATCATCGCCAACAACGCCCCGGCGCGGCGGGCGGCTTCCAAGGCGGGTGCGAGGGAGCGCAGCGCGCTCTCGAGGACCGCCTCGGCGCTGGCAGCATCGCCGGCCTCCAGCAGCAGCGTCGCGATCTCCTCGTGGTTGGCGTCGCCCCGGCCGAGCACGCGCTCGACGGCTGCGTCACGCTCGGTGGCAAGGCCGGCGCGGGCATAGGCCAAGATGAGGAGCAGCGCCGCCTCTTTCTGATGGGGGTCCAGGACCTCGGCTCGCTTGAGCGCCGCGATGGCCTCGGCGCCCCGGTCGCTCTCCAGCAAGAGCTCGGCCCGCATCGCCTGGTAGCGCGCGCCTTCTTCGCCAAGGGCCGCATCCAACGGTGCCATGGCCGCGAGGGCCGCCTCGAGCTTGCCGAGCTTGCGCAGAAGTTGGGCGCGCAGCAGGGCGACCTGGCGCGAAACCGGCAACGCGACCGCCGCGGCGTCAGCGTCTTGCAGCGCGGCCTCGGTCTGGCCGGCCTGCATCCGCGCTTGAACCAGCAGAATCCACCAACGCTCCTCGCTGCGCCGGGGGCGCGCCTGGAGTGTGGCGATGGCGGCCTCGTACTCGCCGCGCTTCAGGCGAAGTTGCGCCAACAGGGCTTCGGCGTCGGCGTCGTCGGTGGCGGTGACAGCGGAGGCCAGGCGCTGGACGGCGGCCTCCTCATCGCCGGCGATGAGGTCCAGCTGGGCGAGGCCGCTGAGCGCGCCCGGGACGCCGGGATCCAAGGCCCGCGCCCGCTGGAAGCTCTCTAGCGCCGACGCCCGTAGACCGGCTCGCTCTGCCTCGGGTGCTCCGGCCACACGACCGGCGCGCAGCAGCCCGCGCGCGACGTGCGCTTCGGCCAGATCGGGGTGGCGGGCGAGCGCGGCTTCGACCATCTCGAAGGCCTTGAAGGGTTTGTCGTGGCTGGCGAGGACGTCGGCGAGCATCAAGCGCGCCATCGGGTCGTCGGCGCGGGCGAGCGCTGCCTCACAGGTCTCGACGCCACGGTCGACCAGCCCTTGCTCCAGCTGCAAGACGCCCCGAGCAAAGAGCGCGGCGGGCAACCCGGGGTGCAGCTGCTCGGCGAGCGCCAGGTCGCGGTGGGCGGCGGCGAAGTCACCGAGGACGCGGGCGCCGTGGGCGCGCTGCACGACCCACAGCGCGATGAATTCGGCCTCCGCGATCGGCGTGGCCGCGCCGGTCGCACCGAAGATGCGCACCAGCGTCGGACCGATGGCGACGCCAAAGGCGCTCCGACTGGCCATCAGAGGCGTTTCAACCGGCACCTGCAGCCGCTGCGCCTGGGCGGGGAGGTTGGCGGCGCGTGCCAGACCCAGGACGAGCATGGCCACTTCGACGGGCTGGACCTCGACCGCTGGGACGGCAGCGTCGGGGGCGCTTGGCCCCGCGTCGCCACCGACGACTGGCGCCGTTGCCGCCGGAGCCGCGCCGACCAGGGCAGTGGCCAGGGCCTCGGCGTCGACCACCGGTGTGCGGCGGCGGGTCCGAGAATGGAGCGGCAGCAAGCGCCCGTCACGCTGCCATGCCTGGACTTGGGCGGCGATCGCCGGACCGTCACCGAGGCGCAGGCCGCCAAGCGCGGGACCCTTGGCATCGGGTTGCCGCGAGGCTTCACCGGGCAGACCGGCGGCCGTCCAGATCGCGCGCCACGCGTTGGGCGAGGCGTCGGCAGGGGCGGAGGCGCCGGCACCCGCCGCGGCAGCCGAGCGCCCGCCATCGCCCGGCCCGGCCAGCCACCAGACGCCTGCGCCGACTGCTGCCGACGCCGCCAGGAGCGCGGCCACCAGCGGCCACCGCGACGGGCCGGAGCTGATTGCGTTGGGCGAAGCCGAGGGCTGGCTCATGGGCGGTCTCCTTGCGGGGTCTCTGCCATTGCGAGCCGGCGCATCACGCCGCTGCACCGCCGGGGGTGGCACATCCTGTGGCGGTACATCAAGGGGCGGCGCGGTCCAGGTACGCCCGCGCCCCGCCGGGATCGTCGGTGATCAGGGCGTCGATGCCGGCCTCGCGGAGCTGGGCCCAGCGGGTCGGCGAGTTCACCGTCCACGGCCGGACCTGGCACCCAGCGCTGCGCCACAGCTCGAGCCGCGCCGAGTCGACCAGTCCATGGTGCGGATGAATGGCGCGGAGGCCTCCACGCGTACTGGCGGCAGCGACGGCGAGCGCGGCCACGGCCAGGTCATTGGCACCACCGAGGGCCGCAAAATCGCAGGGCTCGTCGTCGATGAGGGCGGCGAGGTCCAGGGTCAGGCCAGCGCCGACACAGCGCTCCAGAGTCGGCCGGTGGAAGCTGGAGACAACCCAGCCGGGCCCGGGGCCAGCGGCTTGCCCGGCGGCAGGAGCTTGGGCCCGGACGCTCGGCAGCAGGCCGGCGGCCTGAAGGCGGCGGACGACGGCCTCGACAAGGCGCGGACCGCTGCCGCCGACGACCTTCAGCTCGAGGTTGCAGACGCCGCCCCGCTCGATCAGCAGCTCAATCGCGGCGTCGAGGTGCTCGATGCGGCCGTGGTGGCCGTGGCGGTCGCGCACCTCGAGTTGGCTCAGCTCGCGCAGCGGCAAGGCGGCGACCTCTGCGTCGCGTCCCGTAGTGTCGGCGAGCGAGTCGTCGTGAAAGAGGACAGGCTCGCCGTCCTGGCTGACCTGCACGTCGAACTCGACCCCGTCTGCGCCCTCTTCATAGGCGATGCGCAGGGCGGCGACCGTATTTTCGAGGGCACGCCAGCGCGCGCCGCGGTGGCCAAGGACCAGCACGGTGGGGCTCAACCTTCGTCGCCGAACGTCAGCAATCCGGTCTGGTTCATCAGCAGCAACACGTGCAAAATGGCGAGCTTCTGCTGGCGACTGGTGCAGCGCTCATCGACAGCTTCGCGCAGCGTCCGCGAGGAGAGCAAGAGCCCGAGCGCCTTGGCCTCGCGCGCCTGAAAGCGGAGCGATTCGACGGAGATCCGCGCATTGCGATTGCGACGGTAGGGGGCGTCGAGGAACACTTCAAAGTAGGGCTCGAGGACCGAGAGCGGCAGGTGGGAGCGCACGCCTTCGACGAGGGTCGAGATCGGATCGAGGTCGAGCGGCACGATGTCTTCAGGCGCCGGTTCGGAAGGATAGAAGCGGTACTCGCCGCCTTCCCAGCTGAAAGCATCGATGAATTTCGCGCGGAACTGGCGCTCCAGCACCTGGTAGAGCTGGTACGGCTTGATGAGGCGGAGGCCCACCAAGATGTCGCCCAGCCGGCCACCCGTCGCGTGCGCCTGATCGACCGCCAAGTCGACGTCGCCCTGGCTCACAAAGCCCTGGCTCACCAGGAATTGCCCAAGCATCTCGGAGCGCTGATTGCTGGCGATGTGCTGCGGACGGCCACGGCGGAAGTAGATGCTCTTGACCGCGAGGTCGCGGTGCATCTCCAGGCAGCCTGTGGCGCGGTCGGCGTAGAGCTGAAAGACCAGTTCCGGGAAGGCGACCCGCGAGATGGGCCCCTCGGCGGTTGGCTCGCCGCGCTTGCCGATCAGCTCCTCGACCAAGAGGCGCAGGTGCGTCACCTCGCGCAGCGCCGCAAATGGGCGCGACGAGAGGCTCACCGCGTCGTCCGGGGTGACGCTCCGGCTCCGGATCATGTTGATGAGGGCGGCTTCCGACATCGGCCCTAGGACGTGATTGTCGCCGGTGCGAATGTGGTAGGGCCGGCTGGCGTCGTTGATCGGACCGCCGGTGACCGCCTGCATGGCCGCCGTCTGAACCTGCGAGACGGCATGCGCGCGCTGTCCAGAGGCGCGGTGAACCGGGCGCAAGGCGCTGTTCGCCTGGCCGCTTGCCGGCTGCGCATGGGCAGGCGACTCGGCGCGCTGGAGCGACGCGGCGGGCATGGCCGTGGCGGCCGGCGGGGCAGCCGGGAGGGGCGTTGCGCGTTCCGGCTGAGCAACGATTCCGCCGAACTGTGCGTAGGCGTTGCGAGGCAAGGGAGCCTGGGCAGACTCCATCGACGCGGCCTGAACGCCCACCCCGGCGTCCCCCCCAGCGACCGGCGCAGCCGCTCGCGCGGGCGCCTGGCTGGCCGAAGGGGAGGACGTCGACGTGCGTCGGGCAGTGAACGAAGAAGGCGAAGACGCGTCGAACGAGCCGGTCGCCGGCAGCGCGAAGGCCTGACCGCCAGCTGCGGACGCGCGGCCCTCGCCGTGGGTGACCGGAG
Source organism: Myxococcales bacterium (assembly GCA_947491025.1). Classification (GTDB taxonomy): domain Bacteria; phylum Myxococcota_A; class UBA9042; order UBA9042; family UBA9042; genus SXNM01. The sequence continues at coordinate 18,191 of CANLIC010000015.1, read as the reverse complement.
GCGCCCCACGACCGGCGACACCGTTGAGATCGTTCTCAAGCGCCTCGTCGTTCAGATCGGGTCCCAGCGCGACGCGCGACGAGCGTCGCGATGGCACGCCGCCGAGCTCAACCTGAGTCGTCTCGGCACGTACCGAAGTCCCCGGATCGCTGTTGGCATCGGATGGCGGAGCCGAGGCCAGCGGCCGCATCGCCTCTTGGCGTCGCCGCGCGATTTCGGCGCGCTGGCGCGAGATCTCGTCGGCGCTGAACGAGAGGGACTGCACGGGCGGATCGCCGGCGGTCGGCGACGCCATGCGGCTCGAGATCGGCGGCATCGAAGAGCGCGGGACGGGCGCCAGAAGCACGGGCGGCGGACCGCCGGCCTCGTCGCCGAGCTGCGTCTGATCGGCCACCTCGAGCGCTGGGTCGAAGAGTTCGTTCAGAAAATACGTCACCGTCCGGTTCGTGACCTGGATCTTCTGTTCAAAGAGCAGGTTGACGATGTCATCGTGCATCTCGAGCGCGGTCGCGTAGCGCTCTTCGGGGTTGCGGGCCAGCGCGCGACGCAAGACGATCCGGACCGGCTCCTCGATGTAGCTATGCTTTCGGAATTTATGTTCAATTCTCGCGTCGCGGATATTGACCAAGGTCTCGAGGTCGGTTCGGCCGAGGAAGAGCCGCTTGAGGGTAATCGCCTCGTAGAGGATGATGCCGAGCGAGAACACGTCGGATCGATGGTCAAAGGGCTGGCCGGTCACCTGCTCCGGCGACATGTAGCCGAGCTTGCCCTTGAGGACGCCGGCGCGTGACTGGCCATCGCGGTTCTGGCCGTCGGCCTGGGCGCGGGCCACGCCGAAGTCCATCACCTTGACCTCACCGGCGTCGCTGACGAGCACGTTCGAGGGCGAGACGTCCCGGTGGATGATGTGGAGGGGCCGGCCCTGGTTGTCCTTGGCGCCATGCGCGTAGGCGAGTCCTTTGGCGACTTCGGCGGCGATGAAGAGGCAGATCTCCACGGGCAGTCGGCGATTGACGCCGGTGGCTCGGCTCAAGATCTTGAAGAGATCGTGGCCGGAGACCCACTCCATCGCGATGTAGTACTGGCCCTGGAACTCGCCGTTCTCAAAGGTCTGGACGATATTGGTGTGATGCAGTACGGCGCAGAGCCGCGCTTCGGCCAGCAGCATCTCGATGAAGGTCTTGTTCTGAGCAAAGGCCGGCAGGATCTTCTTGACGACGACGATCTTCTCGAAGCCGCCGACACCGCCGACGCGGGCCTTCCAGACTTCGGCCATGCCGCCGACGCCAATTCGCTCCAGGAGCTCGAAGCGTCCGAAGTGCATCGATCCGAGATCCTCCCTTGTCGACGGTCAGCGACTGCGCTGCAGCTCGTGGGCGAATGCCAGGGCCACCTCGCACGCGGGGCCGTCGCCCGGACGGGGACGCTCGGCCTGGCTGCGGATGGCGACGCAGGTCGAGTCGGCAGCGCCGAGGCGCTCGCAGACCTGGCTCGACAGCGTCGCACAGGCGTCAGCGCAGCCGGTGGCGCAGAGCGCGACCGCCGCAATCACAAGCACCACCGCGAGGAGCTTGAACGTAAAGCGCCGGCTTGTCGGCGCGTCGCGATGCAGGCGCGGCCCAAGGGTCGGCATCGCGCGGGCTCCGCGCAGTGTCACCCTGTCCTCGGCTGCGTCGCGAACCATGCGCTCCCTGGCAGACGGTCGAGGGAACTTTGGCCGGGGTCGATGCCCTCTTGCCTCCGTCAGCTCGACACGCCGCCGACGGCTGGGACAGTAGCGGAGACGTCGCGCAACGGCAACCACTCTACGACTTGCAGGCCGAACCCGGACACCGCGCGCAGCCGACGAGGACTGTTGGTGAGCAGCCTAAGCTGGCGCAGGCCGAGCGCGCGCAAGATCTGGGCCCCGATGCCGAACTCCTGGAAGTCCATCTGCTTGGCCTTGTCAGCCGGCGCTGGGAAAGGCGCCCCGCCCTCGCGTGCGACGTAGCTGCGCAGCGACGTTGCGAGCTCCTGTACCTCGTCGCGCGCCCCCAGGTACAGCAGGACGCCGCGCCCTTCGCTGGCGATGCGCTGCATCGCTGCCTCGAGATGGACGCGGCCGCTGGCGACCTGCAGCCCAAGCGCGTCGCCGAGCAAGCTCGAGCGGTGGACGCGGACCAGCGTCGGCTGGGGCGTTTGGACGTCGCCGAGGGTCAGCGCGACGTGCAGGCTGCCGTCGACGTCGGCGCGAAAGAGGCGCAGGTCGAAGTTCGCCCAGGGGGTCGGCAGTCGGCTCTCGGCGACCAGCTGAACCAAGGGCTCATGGTGGATGCGGTGCTCGATGAGGTCAGCGACTGTCACCACGCGGATGCCGTGGCGAGCGCCGAACTCGAGCAGGCTATCGAGCCGCTGCATCGAGCCATCGGGCGCCATGACCTCGCAAATCACGCCCGAAGGGTGCAAGCCGGCGAGGCGCGCCAGGTCGACGCTGCCCTCGGTCTGACCGCTGCGAACCAGCACGCCACCGTGGCGGGCGCGCAGCGGAAACACGTGACCGGGGGTGCGAAAACCACTTGGCAGCGCGTCGGCTGCGATGGCGCGCTGGATGGTGAGGGCGCGATCGCTGGCGGAGGCCCCCGAACCTTGGCAGTCGACGGCGTCGAGGCTCTCGGTGAAGGCGGTCGACAGCGGCGCCTGGTTGGCGTTGGCCATCGGCTGCAGACCGATGCGGTCGACCTGCTCGCCCTCCATCGCCAGGCAGATGAGGCCCCGCCCGTGGGTCGCCATGAAGGCGATGGCCTCGGCGTCCACCTTCTCTGCCGCGATGACCAGGTCGCCCTCGTTCTCGCGGTCCTCGTCGTCCACCAGCACGACCATCTTGCCGGCGCGGATGTCCGCGATAGCGTTCTCGATGCGGTCGATTCCTGCCGTGGCTGCCATGCCTGCCCTGCCTTGATTGCTGAGCGCCGCCGGAGGTCCCGGCCTGGCGCTGTCTTGGGGGTACGCGCTAGCCCTCGAGCGGCCGAAGGCTTCTGCCGCGCCCGGGGCGCTGAGCGGCGGCGGCGGCGGTCTCGCCGGCGGCGCGCGGGATGGCGCGCACCCGCACTTCGACGTTGGCCGCGGCGCCAGCCTGCGCCGCTTGCAGCGCAGCCAAGACGTCGGCGTGGTCACCGGCCAGCACCGCGTGGCCTGCGCCGTTCAGGTGGGTCGCCAGCCGCAGCCGGAGCAGGTGCACCTGCGCGGCCTTGAGGGCGCGATCGGTGGCCGCCAAGGTGGCGATGAGGGTGTGGCACTCCAGGGCGCCGAGGGTGGCCTCCGCGGCCGCCAGCGGCTCAGGGGGCGTCAGGTCGCCCCGCAATGCGGCGCGCAACGCGCCGTGCGCCGCGGGAAGCAGCAGAGTCTCCAGCAGATCGTCGGCGCCGGCCTCGATGCCCTTCTCGAGGGCCACCTCGACCTCGCCGAGCTCGCCGTCGATGACGATGAGCCAGCGGCCGGGATCAACGTCGCCGGCGAAGCGGACGTTGACGTGGGCCGCCTTGACCAGGGCGTCGAGCGCGAAGAGGCCGGCGGGCACAGAGCGAAGCTCCAGCGCGGCGATCGTATCTGCGTCGTGGCGGGAGGTGGGAGAGATCGGCGGCTCCGGGCGCGGAGGCCCGCGCTGCAATCCTGGGCCAGGAGGCGAGGCGCCGGCGGGGAGGACATCGCCCCCGCCGCCGTCCCTACACGATGCGGAAGAAACCCTCGAGGGTGCAGCGACGTTGCTTGGTCCAGGTCCGGGCCGTGGTCAGCCCCTCGCCGGTGGTGCCGGCGATGGTCCAAGCGGTGTAGCCCTCGCCCCCGAGCCCGAGACCTGCGAATGAGGGCGCGTTCTTCACGAAAATGCTGGTGTTCACGGCCCGCGCCATCGCGTCGAGGCGGTCGATCGCCATCGAGTGCATGGTCGCCGTGTGAAAGAAGCCGTGCTCCACCCGGACAGCCATCGCCACGGCGTCTTGCCAGTCGCGACAGCGCACCATGCCGAGGACTGGCAGCAGCATCTCGAGCTGGACGAAGGGGTGCTTCTCATCGACCTCGGCAAAGGCGATGCGGGTGGCGTCCGGGGCGCGGATGCCGGCGTCCGCGAGGATCACCGCCGCGTTCTTGCCGACGTACTTGCGATTGACGTGGCCGTCGACGATGAGCAGCTCCTCGAGCCGGCGCAGGTCTTGGCCCTTCACCTCGACGGCGCCCGCTGCCGTCATCTCGGCCTTGAAGCGGTCCGCGACGGCCTCTACGACCAGGATCTCTTTCTCGACGATGCAGACGATGTTGTTGTCCAAGCTCGCGCCAGCGATGATGTTCTTTGCGGCCGAGCGCAGATCTGCCGTCTCGTCGACCACCGCCGGCGGGTTGCCGGGGCCGGCGCAGACGGCGCGCTTGCCCGAGGCCAGGGCAGCCTTGACCACGGGTCCGCCGCCGGTCACGGCCAGAAGCCGAATGCCGGGGTGCTTCATCACCTGCTGCGCCGAGTCGATGGTCGGCTCGGCGACCATGGTCAGCAAATTGTCGGGGGCGCCGACGCGAACCATGGCCTCGTTGAGCAGCTCGACGTACCAACGCAGCGTGCCCTTCGCGGTCGGGTGGACGTTGAAAACGACCGTGTTGCCGCCAGCGATCATCGAGATGGCGTTGTTGAGAATCGTCTCGGTGGCGTTGGTGCAGGGAGTGATGCTGCCGATGACCCCGAGCGGGCCATACTCGTCGAGCGTCAGGCCGTGCTCGCCGGTGTAGGCGGGCGGCTGCAAGAACTCCATGCCGGGGGTCTTCTCGACCACCAGGCGGTTCTTCTGGATCTTGTCGTCGACGCGGCCGAGGCCGGTCTCGGCCACCGCGCGCTTGGCCATCTCCTCGAGGTGATCGAGGCTGACACGGCGCATCGCTTCGATGGCGCGCCGCCGCACGTCGGCAGGGGTCTTCTGCAGCTGGGCGTAGGCGTCGCGGGCCGCTGCGACCGCAGCGTCGACGTCAACGAAGATGCCGCGACGGCCGTCGGCGTGGCGCTTGACGTGGGCCGTCGGTGCGCCGTCGCTGGCCAACCGGCGCACGACCTCGGCGACGATCGCCTGGATCTTGGCGTCATCGAGGCGCGCGGAGCCCGACAGCCCCTGCCCTGCCCTGGCCTTGTCGCTGTCCTTGTGGTCGCCGCCGCCGTGCATGGCTTCTCCTGCGCGTCACGCCGCCCGCTGCCGCGCTGGGGGGCTCCCCGCGCCTGCAGCGACGTGCGTCAACCCTCGTCCCCGGACTTGTCGTAGAGCACGCGCCCGGAGGCCTCGACCATGTCGACGACCGCCATGATGACGTGATCGACCGGCCGGTTCTGCGTCACTTTGGTCTGGCGCGCGCTCGATCCGGCGGCGAAGAGAACGATCTCGCCTGGACCGGCGCCGACGGCGTCGATGGCGACGATCGGCTTGCCGTTGGCCTGCATGGCCGCGTCGAGCTCACGCACGAGCAGCATGCGCAGGCCCTCAAGCTCGGGCTCCTTGCGCGTCGCGACCACGGTGCCGATGACCTTGGCTAGCAACATGGCGTCCTCCCGTCGAAAGCTGGCCTGACCCGCTTGGGTCGGCGCCGGCGCTTGGGCCCGTTACAGCGCCCGACGGCCGCGCTGACGTCGGCGACGGGCCCGCAAGGATGCCGCGCATGGCGGCGATTCATCCCGGCCGCGGCCCGCCATTGCCGAGCGCCCCTTGCGCTCCCCCGGGCGGCAGCGCCGAACTCTGTCGCGAGCGAATGCCCACGTCAGACGGCGCCACGGGGCGGTGCGACGCGAACCGGCCTGGCGACCGAAGCGCGCGCACCGAGCTCAAGCGCTACTCAGCGCCCTGACGGCCGAGCGGCAGCGCCGTGTCGACGTTGGCGTGCGGCCGCGGGATCACGTGCACCGAGACGAGCTCGCCGACGCGCTCGGCCTGGCGAGCGCCAGCCTCGGTGGCGGCCTTGACCGCCGCCACGTCGCCACGGACGATCGCGGTGACGTAGCCGCCGCCGATCTTCTCGTAGCCGACCAGCTCGACCTTGGCCGCCTTGACCATGGCGTCAGCAGCCTCGACCAGCGCGACGAAGCCGCGCGTCTCGATCATCCCCAGAGCGTCTGCCATTTTGTGCTCCAACGCGCGGATCGGGCCGCGCCTCCACACCTTGTGCCAGTCACGTCAGCGCCACGCTGACGTCTACGTCTTACGATTCAACCGATCGCGGGGCCGCCGCCTCAGCTGGCGACGCCCTCGATGCTCTCCAGGGCCGACAACGCGGCCGCAGCGGCGGAGTCGATCTCGCTCTCCGACCCAGACATCCAGAGTCGACCAAAGGCGCCGAAGGGCCTCACTTCGACCAGCTTGACCCGGGCGGCCTTCTCGGCCTCGTTGGCGGCGAACGAAATGTAGCCGGCCGGGGCGGTCTCGAGGATGAAGAGGCTCTCGCCCGGCAGAATCATCATGCCCGACGAGTTGCGGTTGATGATCTGGGCCTGGTAGGCCTCGACCGAGCGAATGATCTGATTGGTCGCGATCTTCGGCTTGACGCGCTTGCCCTCGTCGGTGCCGAGGTCGGCCAAGATCGCCTGGCCAGCCTGCCGCACCGCGCCCTTGTCGTGGTGGTGAACCTCGAGAAGGCCGAAGGCGCGCTCGACGATCTGAATCGCTGGGGCGACATCCGTGGCCTTCAGCGCGATGTCGGTGACACGATTGATCGCGATGCCAGGGGCGATCTCGACAAAAAGGCTCGCCATCTCTGGCAGCGGCAAGAAGCCCTTGGCCGTCTTGCCCATGAAGCTGGCCAGCTGTGGCTGCAAGCTGTCGAGAAAGATGAAGGTACGCAGCGAGATCGACATCGTTCCTCCGTGCGCGAGCCCCCCAGGGTTCTGGCGCGGCCGATGGTAGGTAGCATGACGAGCGCGCCGGGACAAGCGCGCCCCGCCACGCGTGGCTCCGAAGGGGGATGGAGCCGTGGCGGCGCGGCAGGCAGCCCACGGGTACGCGGCAGGCCGCTTCGTTCGATGCGCACCCACACCTTCGATGCGCACCCGGGGGAGGGGCCAACAACCGGCGATTTCCAGAAGGCAGCGTCGCTGGTGAAGCTTGGCCACTTCGATGGCCTGGCCCCGCGTACGACTCGGACGTCGTCGGCGATCGCCGTCTCATGCGTTCGGCCCACCCGGGGGTCCATCGGCGCGGTCGCTCAGCAGCGTGAAAGAGCTGCGCGAGGGATAGGCTGCGCGAAACAGCTGCACCAAGGCCAGGATGCGCGAAATCGCTCCGAGAAGGTCCAGAGGCAAGCGGGTCGAGGGAAGACTGGGCAACGCAGCGCGAAGGTCGGCTTGCGGCGGAGGTTGCGCTGCGCAGGCGTCCGGCTGCGGTGGGGACCCATGGGGTCGGAGCTCGCGGTGCGTCCTCCGAGGTTGCGGTGCACCGACGATCGCCAGACGCTGACGCCTTCCTGCCCGTGCAACCGATGTGCGCTGCAATGGGCGGCGCTTGCGGTGGGTTCTGACGGGCTGGCTTACTTGCCGCCGGATGGCAAGTGACAGTAGCATCCCGCGTTCATCCCAGCGCCAGCGGGTTGGGCCTGGGGGGAGGGAGCATGATCGTCTGTCAGCGCTGTGGCCGCGAGAACGACGGGCGCTACCGCTTCTGTTTGGGCTGTGGCGCAGCGTTGCCCGTCGCGCGGCCCGCTTCGACCGCGATGCCGCCGCCCGTGCCAAACGGACCACCGCCTGTGCCAGCGCCGACGGCCGTGCCAGGCATCCCGCCCGTCCCCGGACGACCCACCGCTCCACCGCAGGGAGCGCCGCCGGCCGGCCTGCCACCGACCGTGCCACCGCCGCCCCTCGCTGCCGCCGGTTCGGCCCAGGCTGCTGGACTGCATCCGGTTCCGCCGGCCCCGTCGGCAGCCCCGCGTAGCGAGGGCGGCACCGCGCCGCTCGGCTCGCATGGCACCGGCCAGGTTCCGCTCGCGCCGCTGCCACGCCGGCCGGCCCCTGGCGCCAACATCGGGGCGACGCCGGGCCAGTTGGCGCGGGTTCCTGACGATGACATCGAGGACGTCGCCGCGCCGGTCCCGCGCCCAGCGCCACGCCCAGCTGCCGGCGCCGCGCCGCCCGCGGGCAAGGCCGCCGACGCCGCGGCAGCGCAGGCTTCGCGTCCGGGCACGGGCACCAGCTACGAGCGCGGCACGCAGGGCGCAGCGGCAGAGGTTCTTAAGTGCATCCAGTGCAGCAACACGATCCCGCCCAGCTACGCCTTCTGCGGTGTCTGCGGCACGCCGCGCGGACGCTCCGAGGCCGCCGCTGCCGCCCCGGCGCCAGCGCCGATGGCCCGCGAGGCCGGCTCGCTGGCGCTCATCGACGACCTCGGCAACGAGTCGGTGCGCTACCCCCTGAAGCAAGGGGCCAACGCCATCGGCCGTGCCTCCAACAATGACGTCACGTTCGACCAGGATGGCCTGCTCGCGCGCCAACATTGTGTTCTGACTGCAGAAGATCAGCCATTTCGGCTTCGTCCTATTGACACGTACAATGGCACATATCTTCGCATTTCTACACCAGTTGAGCTCCATCACGGTGATATCATCCGGGTCGGCCAGGAGGTACTTCGGTTCGAACGGATCGAAGACCTGGTCGCCGAGGTCTCGCCCATCACCGGGCGACCGCTCCTGGTCGGGTGCTCGATGCCGCGGGGGGTTTGGGGGCGCTTGTGTCAGGTCGGCATGGTCCGACAGGTCGCCAACGCCTACCTCTTGACCCACCGCGACGTGTTCCTCGGCCGCGAGCGCGGAGACATCCTGTTTCCGCGCGACGGGTTCGTGTCAGGTTCTCACGCGGTGATCTCCGAGCGAGGCGGCCGCGTGTACCTGAAGGACCTCGGCAGCAGCAACGGCACGTTCTTGCGCGTCAGGCGCGAGATCCCCTTGCGCAACGGCGACCTGCTCTTGCTCGGTCGAAACCTGTTGCGCCTGCATGTCGGAGCCGGTCCATGAGCATGATCAAGGGTGTTGGCGGGGCCACGGGCGGCGTGTTGATGCACGGAGCGGCTGTGGGTCTTGCCGTCAACGACAAGGCAGTTCAGTCTCGCAGCGGGGCGGGCCCGAACGGCCATGGCGCACCTGCTCATGGGGCGTCGCGGCGCGAGCCGGATCGTGCGCGCACCGACGGCGCCGATCGCGGCCAGGATCTGTCGCACAGGACTCAGGGCCACTCGAACCACCTCCATGGGACCGGCATGACCAAGAACCCTCGGGACGTTGGGCAAGGACGAGACTCTGTGCCTGTTGCGGCGCCATCCGCTGAGCACCGGGCCGGTGGCCGTCGCCTGGGCTTTGACATCCAGGTGGGGATCGCGACCCGGCACCGACTCTTTGTCGGACTGACTGCGAACATCTCCTCGGGTGGCCTCTTTGTGGCGACCGACGAGACGCTGGTCCGTGGCGACCAACTCGAGGTGCGCTTTCGCATCCCGGGCTCGGACCACGTGTTTCAGAAGCAGGCCGAGGTGGCGTGGACGCGTCCGCTGGACGAGTCGCTGTCGGACGCCATGCAGCAGTCCGGCGCGGGCGTGCGCCTGCTCGACCTGACCGATGAAGAGAAGCGGATGCTCAACGCATTCATCGAGGTCCACGACCCGATCTTCTTCGACGTCTAAGCCTTTTCCCAACGTCGACCCGAAACGCCTGTTGCGGAGTGGACTGCGCAGCCCGGCCTGCATCGAGCTGCCGCCGCGCGACGCATCGTCGCCGCCGCGGCCTGCCGGGTCCTCGAAGGGTCCCTGCCGCCGATCGCCATCGCCATCGCCATCGCCATCGCCATCGCCATTGCCATTGCCAACGGCCACGGCCGCTTCGCTCCGCCTGCCGCCGCTGCCCACAACAAGGCGCGCCGCCCGTAGTCGGTGGCCCAGGCTACAGCAGATGATTTCGCTTGAAGAAGTCTTCGGCGCGCAGCTGCACGAGATCGGGTAGCTCGAGCGGCGCGGTGTGCGATCCGCCCGGGATGACGCAGAGCTCGCCCGCGGGCAAAAGACGCGCCAGCTCCTCGGCGAGGCGGGCCGGCGTAAAGTGATCGTGGCTGCCAGCGAAGACCAAGGCCGGCATCTGCAGCGTGGGCAGAAAGGGCCGCGCGCTGTGCTCAGCGACCGCCGCCAGCAGGTCGACGAAGACGCTCGGATCCATGTCGGCCAGATGATCGAGGTAGGGCAAGAAGTCGCCGCGGCGAATCATCCGGCCGTTGACCTCGGTGGCGACGGCGACCCAGTAGGCGGCGTCTGTCGGCATCACCTTGCGCCAGGCGCTGCGCAGCCGGCCGTTGTCGGCCGCAAACGCGCGACGGACCCACGGCAGGAGCCGCGTACCGACGTCGCTGTCGCGAAAGGTCGTCAGCGGCTTCTCGAACGCGCCGCAGGTCGGCAGCAATGCGGCGCAGCGCTCCGGGGCGAGGTGCGCGGCGTGGAGCGTTACCTGCACGCCCATGCTGTGGCCCCACAAGATCGCGCGATCGACGCCAAGGGTGTCGCACACATGCCAAAGATCGGCGGCGAGCTGCGGCACGGTCAGGCTTGCGCGATTGCTCGGGATCGCCGAGCCCCCGTGGCCGCGGTGCTGCAAGTGCACCAGGGTGAAGTGCGGCTCAAAGGTGGCCCGGACGTACTTCCAGATGTAGCCGTCGCAGCCGATGCCGTCAGCGAGCAACAGGGCCGGCTTGCCGCCATCGCCAAGCGGGCGCCCGGTGACGCGCACGGACAGGAGCGTGCCGTCGGCGGCTGCGATCTTGCGCTCCATCACGGCACCGCCTGGGTCGCGGCTGGGTTGGCCTTGGAGGACGCACGGAGCCCGATGGCAAATCCGGCGAGCATGTAGCCGGTGGCGAGCGCGAGGCCGTAGCTGGCGGACCATGGCGTCCGGAGCGGCACCAGCAGGTACACACCCGCCGTGTTGACGATGAAGAAGACGCGCGCAAAGCGACCAGCCGGCAGCGCCAGCTTGGGCAGCGGTAGGTTGCTGACCATCAGCGCGCCGAGCGCGGCCAGCAACCAAGGGAGGAGGTCGTGGGTGGCGGGCCCGGCCACCTGCAGCTCGCCGAGGCTGAGAAAGAGTAGGCCAAGCACGCTGCCAGACACGGTGGTCGGCAGGCCTTGGAACATCGTCGGGTGATCGGCGGTGGTGACGTTGAAGCGCGCCAACCGCACCGCGGCGGCGATGGCGTAGAGACAGCAGATGGCGACGAGGGCGATGGCCCATGGCCCGTCGGACCAGGCGCCGCCTCCGTGGAGCGTGACAGCTCGGTAGACGAGGGCCGCCGGGCAGAGGCCAAAGGTGCAGAAGTCGGAGAACGAGTCGAACTGGACTCCGAATTCGCTGGTTGCCCGCAACAGCCGCGCCACCGTGCCATCGAGCTTGTCGGCCAACGCCGCGAGCGCGATGAGCCAGGCTGCGACGCCGAGTTGGTCGTTGGCGGAGCACCACAGCGAAGCGAAACCGAGCGTCATGCCCGCCGCTGTGATGGCGTTCGGGGCGAGGAGGCGCGGCGGGACGGGCTCGAAGATGCGCATGGCGTGCGGGTCCTCGGCTGGCAGGGAGAGGGGGCATCGCCGAGATCGGCGTCGGGCATCGCACCTGCGCGCCCACGGGCCGGCCGAATCGCGACGACGTGCGCTTGCCCGGCAGGCCGATGGCGCCGCCGCAGCGAGGACCTCGGCGCGGCCCGCCCCCTCGCGACGCGCAAGGTAGCCGTGTTCGCCGCCGACGCAAAGTGGCCCGGCCGATTGGGCTGCGCCGCGGCTCAGCGCGGCGGGCGCAGTGAAGCGGCGATCACCGCCCGCGCTCGAGCCTGGCAGTAGGGCGCCGCGAGTCCGCGCTGCAGCACCCAGGCCGCCACCTCGCGCGCCTGCTGGCGTTGGCCCCGGCGCAGCAAGATCTCCGCCAACCTGACCTGAGGCAGGCTGATGTCGTGGGCCCGCGGGTTGGCGGCGAGGCTCTGCCGCTGCCAACGCTCCGCGGCGGCGAGATCGCCCTTGGCGGCCGCGATCGCTCCGAGGGTGTCGAGCAGGGCGTGGCCGTTGGCGCCGGCGATGTGGGCCATGGCGCGCCGGGCCATCGGCTCGATCGCGGCCGGAGCGTCGCCGGCGAGCAAGCGGGCGTAGGCGTGGTTGTCCAGGGCACCGTAGTCGCTCGGCGCCATGGCCAGCGCCTGCGCTGTGTCTTTGAGCCCGAGTTCAGCGACGCCAAGGGCGGCCAGTTCATCGAGTGACGCCTCGGCTGAGCGCCGCCGCGCCTCCGCCGGCAGCCGCTCGAAGAGGCGCTGCACCAGGGCGCTCGCCCGCGCTCGACCCACGTTGTCCGACGCGACCGCCTCCGCAGCGAGCACCGAGAGGATGCGCCGAATGAGCATCGCGGTGGCACCCTCCAAGGTGCGTTCGAGCAGGGCGTCGACGTTGACCTCGCCGCGCAGCAACGCGCCCGCGATCGCGCCGAGCTCGTCGTAGGAGAGCGCGTGCAGCGTTCGACCCGCGATGCAGGCCGACAGCGCCGCGTCGGTCTCGGCGTGGGCGGGCGGCGCACCGAGGGGTTGCGGGCTGCTCGGCGCGGAAGCCGCGGCTTCCGCGCTACCGGAATGCGAAGCGGCCCCTACCGCCAAGCGGGCGCAGGCAAAAAGCTGCGGTGGCGTCTCGGCGGACACGAGGCGCAGCAGGGAACGGGCCACGTCGGCGTTGCCCCAGCGCAGCGACTCCTCGACAAGCTCCCGCAGGCGGTGCCAGGGCTCGTCGTGGCCGGCGAGCGAGGCCTTGGCGATCTTGTCGGCGAGCGCGGGTTGGCCGGCCGCCAGCGCCAGGGCCAAGAGCCTCCGTGGGCTGCGGCCAGGCGCGGCGGAGGCGGGCCCGACGGCGTCGAGCGCGGCGGGGTCGAAGCGTTCGAGCGCTCCCCCGGTGACGTCGAGGCCCTCTTCGCCCTCGCCGATCCACGGGCTGGCGAGGCGACCGCTCCGCGCGTCCCCGGCGATCAGCTTCGCCGCGGCGTTGGGCGCCCCCATCGCTTGCAGGCGCAGCGCCAACTCGTACCGACGGGCGCCGCGGTTGACCTGGCCGCCTTCATGGGCCGGTGCGTCCGCCACCCGCCAGGCGACGGCGAGGGTCGCGTCGTGGTCTCCTAGACCCGCGTGGGCGCGCAATGCGGCGACGGCTTGTACTGCCTCGACCGCGAAGGGCCGGCCCTTGGGCCAGGCATGGTCGGCGACCAGACGGCCGAGATCGGCCTGCCCGACCTCGACGAGCTGCTGCGCGAGCGCGAGCGCGTGGCGAACGCCGAGGCCGGGCAGCCAGCGCCGGAGCGTGGTCTCGGCTGGGGAAGCCGCGGCAAGCCCGACCGGCGCACCGTCGACCACGGGGCCCGCAGACGCCTCTCCGCGCAGCCCTGCCAGCACGCCAGCCGCAGCCGACGCGAGCTCGGTGGTTGCCTCGGCATCGATGGTGCCTGGAGCCATGGCGTAGCCAACGCCGGCGAATGGCGCGTGACCGAGCGCCTGGGCTGCATCCTGAGCCCGGCCGCGGGCAGCGAGCGCCTGAGCCAGCGCGGCGCGGCCAAGCGGCGTGGCCTGCAGCGCGGCCGTCAGCTCCAGCTCGTGGCGAGCGACGACGACGCGATCGAGCCCCTGTCCGTGGTCCCAGAGCGCGCCGAGCAAGGCGGCGAGCCAGAAGGCTTCGCTGCGCTGCGGCGCACGGCCGGCGACGTGAGCCTCGACAAGCAGGGGACCGAGCCCGTTGCGCAGCGCCACTGCGAGCGCATCGCGCAGATCTTTGGCCGGCCAGCGCTCAAGCGCGGCGTCAGCGAGAGTCAGCACGCGCAGGCAGCGCGCTGGGCGGTTGGCGTGGGCTTCGCTGCGCAGCCACTCACCCCAGAGCACCGACGACGCCGGCAGGCGGTCGAGCCAACGCGGGAGCCAGCGGCGCAGCGCCTCCGAGGCCCCGGAGTCGCCCAGATGGGTCAGCAGCTCGACCAGCGCCTCGGGCAGACCGGCGGCGCCGTGGCTGCCGGTGCGCTCGGGCTCGGTCCAAGTGGCGGTCGCAGCCCGTCGCCACCACGGGGCCGCCGTGGCGGACATGCCGGCGAGCTCGGCGACAGCTGCCGCTCGCGCCAGCACCCGCGGGTCGTCGCCATGGCGATCGACGGCGAAAGCAGCCAGACCCACCGCCGCCGCGCCAGCCCCGGCGATGCGCAGCGCGTCGGCGACATGGAGCGCGACGGTGGCCGGGGCGTGGCTGCGGGCCAAGGCCAGGCGGGCGATCGCGACCGCCTCAGCCACCGAGGTGGGGTCGCGACGGACGGCGATCGCGGCCTCCATCGCCTGAACCTCGTCGTCGGTTTGGGCCGGGGCGCCGTCCTCGCCAGCGACGAGTTGCTCGGCCAGGGCCCGTGCCTCCCGGTGGCGGCCGGCGTCCGCCAGGGCGCGCACGGCCACGGCCGGTGCCTGCCCACCGCGGCTGCGAAGCTGGCGGACCGCGGCCTCGAGCGCGGTCACATCGCCGACAGCCGCTGCGGCGCGGATGCGGAGGCGCTCGAGATCGCGATCGGGGTCGCGCAGGCCAGCCAAGGCCTGGTAGAGCGTCGGCAGCGTGCCAACCGCGCGCGCGATGTCGAGGAGCTGCGCCAACGCGCCACGATCGAGCCCGACCCGAGCGGCGCGCTCGAGACCGTCGCCAAGCCTGTTGGCGTCGCCGAGGCGGACCAGCGCCTCCAGCCGCTGGTGGTGCAACTCGGGTAGATCGACCTGCTGTAACGCGCGGTCGACCAGACGCAGCGCGGCGTCGTGGCGCTCAAACGCGATGAGGGTCTTGCTCGCCATCATCGTGACCACGGCCAAGGCGTGCCCGCGCGATCGCTCGGCCATCTGCGCCAGCACCTCGTCGGCCTGGTCGGGTCGATCCAGCCGCAGCAGCGACTCCGCCCAAGCGATGAGCGATGTCGGGGCGGCGTGGCTGCCTTTCTGGCCAAGCAGCCGCAGGTACCAGGCCGCCGCGAGGCTGTCGGCGCCATGGCGGCCGAGGAGTTGCGCAAACTCCAGCTGCACCTGGACCTCGATGTGCGAGCGCTGGATGCGGTCGGCCAGCACCGTCAGTCGGACGCTGTCGCCGGTCTGCTGGGCGCATGCGACCGCCACCTGCACCGTCGACCGAATCTGCAGCCAGCGGCCGGCTGCCTCCTCGATGGCGGCGTCGAGCAGTGGGGCGCAGAGCCCGAGTTGGGCGGCGGTGAGGAGCAGCTCGGCCCGACGTGGCGGCTCGACGCCCGGACGCGTCAGCAGCCAATCGACCTTGCGCGCCGCCTCTTCCTGCCGCCCGAGCGTTGCCAGCGCGACGAGCTCGACTCGGCCATAGCGCAGCGCAACCTGGGGCTCGCGGCGGACGTCGGCAGCTGCGGTCAGCGCGGGCAAGTGGCGCAGGACCAGGTCTGCGGCGCCGGCGCGGGCAATCTGAAGCAGGACCTGGTCGCCGATCGGCGCATCGGCCGCAGCGGCTGCACCCTGCCCAGCCGCTGGCAGAACGGCCAGGAGCACCGCCCGTCCGCCGGCGAGCGCCAGCGCCTGCTCCGTCCAGCGCCGGGCGGCGAGCAGGCGCCCGGAGCGCAGCAGCAAGGCGTGGGCAATGCGCAGCGCGTCGCGCTGGTTGCTAGCGGTCTGCAGCTCCGTCAACTGCAGCCAGGCGCCGAGACTTTGACCATCCAAGGCGTCCCCGTCGACGATTCTCGCGAGCGGATTCGGCAGCGGCTGGCCGGTGCGGCGCGCTATGTCGTGGGCACGGCGCCATTGCGCCGTTGCCGCGGCGTGGCGCTGCTGCCGGAGCGAGAGCCAAGCGGCGCGGGCGCAGACCTCCGCGTCGGAGTCGACGACCTGGCAGAGCCGCGCCATCGCGTCGGCGATCGGGCGTTGCCAGGCCCCCTGCAAGGCTCGACGGGCCATGGCGACGCCGAGCAGCTCCAGCTCCGCGACGGCACCGCCATCCCCGGCGTCGGCACGAGCGGCCACTTCTGTCAGATAGCGCTGCAGTTGGGCGCCGGCGGTGGGCGGCGGGGCAGAGGCCTCGAGCAGGGCCAAAATGTCCTGGCGAGGCTGGGCCTTTCGCGGGTCGCGGGTTGCGGCGAGGCGGAGTCGAAGCGGTGCGGCGCCCTCAGGCCAGGCGCCGGTCCACCGGTCGACCAGGGCCTGCAACGCGTCGGCGGAAGCGGGGTCGACGACGGAGGCTGGAGCCCCGGCCACCGGCGCAACGGCGGCGAAGGCGCGCTGGGCGGCGGCCACAGCGCCGGCGGCATCCCCTGCCTGGCGCAGGCACTCGGCATGCAACGCCAGGAGCCGTGGGTCCAAGGGCTGCTCGGCGAGGAGCGGCGCCAGCAGGCCGGTGGCGCGCACATGGAGACCTGCGTCCAGCAGCGCCGCGACTAGGGCTGGACGATCGCTCGGCGTGAGATTCGGCAATGCCTCAATCGCCAACCGCTCCATCAGCGCGGGCGCGCTGGCAGAGAGCCGGCGGCGGACGGTTTGGGCGGCGACCGCGATCCACTGCAGCCAATCGCCGCGGGTCGCCCCAGGCCGCTGGCAGAGCTGCTCCGCGATCTGCACCTGGGCGAGCCCGTCGGCGGCGACATCGCGATGCACGACGAGCTTGCGCAGCGCGTCGGCGGAGAGCCCAGCGGCCTGCAGGCGCTCGAGCCAGCGTGAGCGCGCCGCCGGTCCCGGGATCCGCGCCGTCCCGCGCAGCCCCGCAGCCCAGACCTCCAAGGCGCTGGGCCAGCGGCCGATCGCGGCGTCGTAGAGCGCCACCTGGGCGTCGAAGCGGCCGCGCAGGCCGGCTGCGTTGGCGAGGCCGCAGATCCAGCGCTGCATGTCGGTGTTGCCGGGGTCGGCCGTGCCGGACGGGGCAGCGCCGGTCGCGGTGCTGGGTCCGGTCGCGTCGACGAGCGCCATCGCACGCGCCAAGAGGGCTGGGGTATCGAGGGGCAATGCCAACAGCGCGCGCAAGGCGAGATCGCAGTCGGCGCGTCGCTCGCCACAGCCATCGCGGAAAAGCCCGTCGAACAGGATCAACGCCTCTTTGGGACGGGGCGCGGCCACCAGCGCCGCCAGGAGCTGCTCGGCCGCCAACGTCGCGCCAGGCTCGCCGGCCCGGACCCGGGCGGAGAGGGCTTCGAGCCGCGTCGGTATGGCGCCGCGGGCTGCCATCAGGGAAGGCGTCGGCTGCCCCGCGGAAGGCATGGTGGCGGCCCAAGCCAGAAGCGCGTCGAGCCGGGCAGACCCGGCGCCCGCGCCCTCAAGGGCGGCGCCTTGACGGAGGGCGGTGGCTGGGTCCCCAGCGACGATGCTGGCTTCGACGTGATGCGGGCCAAGCTCCGGTGGAATCGGGCCGCCGCGCGCTTGCAGCGCCCCGCCGCAACCGGCGGCGATCCAGCCGAGCAGCATCGAGCACGCCCACAGGGTCGACGTGCTGCGGACTTGTCGCGCGCGACGCGTGCCCTGCAACAACGTCCCGCGTCGGCGGGCAGGAGGGCAGCAGCGGCTTGGTTCCGGCGCGGGCATGGCAGCATCCTGCGCCGAAACGGAGGCCGGCGCGAGAGGGCAACGCATGGGCAGGCCCGGCGATTCCAGCCGCCGCTTCCGCCGCGACGGTGCCCGTGATCAGCCGCCGGCGGTTGCCGGGTGGCGAGGGTCGGTCAAGCGTCGTGTGTGGGCCTGGACCGGTGGCCAAACGGGCTAAGAAGGCCGAGGAGGCCATGGAGGCCATGGAGGCGAACAGGCCAAGAAGGCCGACAAAGCCAGGTTGTTGGAAATGGCCCGAGGCAAAAACGACGACGGCCACAGGGTTCGCCTGTGGCCGTCCGTTTCTTTGCTCAGTCGCCGAGGTCGCGAGGACCTTTGGGCTTGGTTGCGGGGGCAGGATTTGAACCTGCGACCTTCGGGTTATGAGCCCGACGAGCTACCTGGCTGCTCCACCCCGCGGCAGAGGAGCGGCACCTTGCCAGGGTCGGCGGCTGGCGTCAAGGGGCGCCGACGACGGCACAGGCCTGATCCAAAGTCCCCAGCCCCAAGCCTGCCCTGCTGGCCACGCATTTGTTCGGCCGTTGTAGCCCTGACCGAAGACAAACCTCACCCCTGGAAGTGCCGATCGAGGTGAGTTGTCTTGCGGTCAAGGGTGATT
>CANLIC010000014.1 GCA_947491025.1 Myxococcales bacterium | reverse complement strand
GTCGATGGTACTGCGTGGGAGACCGCGTGGGAGAGTAGAACATCGCCGGGACTCCTTCAGCGGCCCGCTCCCTTTCGGGGGAGCGGGCCGCTGTCCTTTTTGGCGGCCGTCGGCGGCTTGGCGTGGTATGGCCAGGACGGGCGGCGGTCGGTGCCGGGTCTGATGCCTGGTGGTTGGGCCTAGGCGTAGCCGGCCGGATGCGGAGGGCTCGTGGGCGCAAACGGATGGGGTGCTTCGGGTGAATCGAGCAAGACGCCTGGGGCGCGCGCGATCGGCGAGGCGCTGCGGCAGGCCGGCCTTGGGACCTGGGCTGGGTGCGCTGAGCGTCTCTGGGCGTTTCATGGTCTGCTCAAGATCGGCGATGCGGAGCTGAACCTGACCCGGCTACGCTCCTTTGGCGCGATGGTCGAGGGACACTACGTTGACAGTCTGCTGCCCCTGTTGCACTGCGAGCTGCAGGGCACGGTGATGGATCTTGGCAGTGGGGGCGGCTTTCCGGGCATTCCCTTGGCCATCGCCCGCCCGGATGTGCACTGGGTCCTTGTCGAGGGACGGCGCAAGCGTACGGAGTTTCTTGAGCAAGTGGCGATGTCGCTGCGGCTGTCCAACGTGCAGGTTGTACCGCGCAAGCTGAACCCGCGTGACTGCGTTCCGGTGGACGCGATGGTAGCGCGCGCCGTTGCGCCGGCGCTCGATCTGCTGCAGCGCGCCGAGCGTTCCGTGCGTGCGGGTGGGGTCGCTGTGTTGTGGAAGGGGCCCGATTGCGACGCCGAGGTTACGGAGGTCGCTGCGTCCAGCGTCGGGTTTGTCCTCGAGCGTTCCGTGGTCTATCGCTTGCCCGTATCGGGCGCAGAGCGCCGGCTGCTCGTGTATCGACGGACGGAGGCTTTGGCGCAGGAGGCGGCGGAGTCGGCACCCGGCGCGACGGTCATCGAGAGCGCGGACAACGCGCGTTGGAAGCACTGGCGCGAGCTCTTGACGGGCCGGGGCCAGCGCAAGAGCGGCGAGTCTCTGTTGGCTGGGGCGCGACTCTGCGCCGAGCTATTGGAGGAGGATCAAGGCGTCGTCCGGGGCGTGCTCTTGCGAGCCAGGGGACGTGCGGTGGCCACGCCGCTGGGGATCCCGCTGTTCGAGTTGGCGCCCGGCCTTTTCGACGTCCTAGACGAGGCGGGAACGGGCGGCCCGATCGCGTGGGTGAAGGCGCCCGAGCGGCCGGCGTGGGACGGCAACGTGCGGAGCTTGAGCCTCTTGATAGCGTCGCAGCAGCCCGAGAATGTCGGTGCCTTGGTGCGCAGCGCCGAGGCGTTGGGGGCTGACGAGGTCGTGCTCTTGGGGGGGGCGGCGTCGGCCTTTCATCCGCGAGCGCTGCGGGCGAGCAGCAACGCCTCGTTTCGGCTGCCGATCTTGCAAGGGCCGACCATGACCGCGCTCGACGCTGTGGTCGGCGAGGTGTGGGCACTCGATCCGCAGGGCGAGCCATTGGACGGCCTAGAGGTGCCTGCGCGGCTCGGGCTACTGGTCGGCCGTGAGGGCCCAGGCGTGGCAGAAGCGCCGGCCTCGGTGCGACGGGTGGCGATTCCCATGGCGGGACGCGCCGAGAGCCTGAACGCCGCCGTGGCAGGGGCGATTGCGATGTTCGAAGTGATGCGCCGGCGTCGGCAGCCGTGAGCCACTCTTGAGGCCGCGGTACCGGCGCGCATCGTCGCTTGGGTCGCCCGCGCGCGATGCATGGGCGCCAACGGCCAGAAGCTAGTAGAGGAACTCGAAGTACTGCATCGACGGGACCGCCAGTGTTCGGTTGATGTGGAAGGCGCCGTCTTTCACGTCGAGCAGGCCCTGGTCGGGGAAGTCGTGGCTCTGCCAGGTGGGTGTGGCGCCGTCCATTCGGCCCCAGCGGAAGCCGACCGAGCGGACTTCGCTGGGCAGCCCCTGGACCTGCACGCGGATGTCATGCTTGAGGGTCTCTTTGGAGTCCTCGGTCACGTTGAGGTCGGCGAGAAAGACGCGGATGACGCTCTTGTGGCCGGCGGAGACGGCGGGGAAGGCCTTGGCGTGGTCGCCTGTAACGCAATCGACCGGGACGCCGAGAGAATCGGCGCTATACGAGACGCACTTCTCGCGTGTTGCGATGACGATGAGGCCGCGGACGGGGTCGCTCTTGGTCGTGCCGCTCAGGCCGAGCGCATCGGGACCATGGCCTGTGAGCACGATCGACTTGGCCTGTGCCTCGGCCGCGATGTCCTTGCAGTCCGGCTTCTTGCCACAGAGCGTATCGAGAGAGCCGCCACCGCCACCTAGAAATCCGTCGTAGAACCAGAAGGAGTGCCAGGCCGCTGGCTTGAGGCTCGCAGGGCCGGGCGCCGGTTTGCCGCTGTTGCCGAGGTCCGACTCGAACCACATGAGGTCGCTCTGCAGCGACGTCGTTGCCGCCTGGTCGATGGTCAGCTGCTTGAGGTCGGCGGTGGGAAAGCGCACCGCGCGGCCGATGGTCGCGCCCCACACCACGCCCTGCCACAGCGCCTTGGTGGCGGCGAAGAAAGCGCCGCGGTAAGCCGACATCCGGACCGGATCGGCGCGCAGGCTGACCGGGACCTTGGTCTCTTGCAGGCGCAGATCGGTGATGAAGAGCGGGATGGGGTCGCCATCTTCGTTCTTGAGGCCCTTCTGATCCGCGTAGGCGCGAATCGCCTTCGCGATGTCGGCGGCCTCGACCGGCGTCGCTGCCTCAATCTCCACCGTAAGGAAGGAGAGCGGCAGCTTCTCGTTCTTCACGTAGTCGATGAAGTCGTAGAGCCAGGACCGCCCGGTCCCTGTAGCGTTTTCGATCGAGACCTTGCCGCGCACCACCACCGAGGGGGCGAAGAGCAGGACGGGGGAACCCGACGCTGCCGGATAGGCGAAGCGACCGCGCACTTCGCTGGCAAAGGCCTTGTAGCCTTTGAGCCACCACTGCTTGGTCTCTTCGGTGTAGCCACCGGCGCCATTCGGGTCGCGGCCGTACTCGATGTTGAGGATGGCGGAGCTGCAGAACCAAGGCAGCGGCGTGCCGGCCGGCGGGGTGCATGAACCGGCCTTGGTCATCTTGTCCTTGAGCTCAATTCCGTACCACTCGACGATTCTGCGGACCACTTTGGACCACGCCTTGATGTCGTTGTCGTTGGTGCCGATGGGCGCGCCGGACTGCTCAGCGACTGGCTCGGTGCCTTGCGTCATGCCGTGTTTGCCGTAGGCGCAGGTGCCTTTGCCGTCGCCCAGGGCATAGGCCGCGGTCCAGATCGGCGCTGCGTTACGGGTGCGGACGGCGCCGACGATTTTGTCGAAGGCGGTGAAGTTGTAGTTCTCAATCTTCTCTGGGTCTTTGTCGCGGTCGGGGAAGACGCCCTGCAGCGAAGCCTCGCAGCCATAGCCGACGGGGATGCGCGCCCAGAGTGCGGTCAACTCGCCAAAGCTGATGTGCGCCTTGGTGTCCGAGGGCGAGTCGCTCGCTAGGAAGCTGGTCGGTGCGCCGATGACGCCGCTCAAGTGGCGAACGCGCTGCATGTCGCGCACCGCCATGTCGCCACAGAGCCCGTAGCTGCCTGACTTGCTGAGACAGCGGGACGCGTCGATCGTTACCGATCTCAGCCACTTGTCGTTAGAGTCGGTCGGCAGGGTCTCGTACGGGTCATCGATGCAGGAGGCCAGCGGCGCAACCAGCAGGACGATGGGCAGGGCGCGGGCGGTCCATCGGGCGAAAAGGCGGATCATGGCTGTCCTTGCGCGCCGCCGTCGGCGCATCGCCCGCAGTATCGGCATTGGGGGCGCGGCGGGTCAAGGCGCCGCGATGCAGGCTTGATCGACCCGGTGCGCGCGGCCACCGAGAGCGCCGTCGGTTGCGACGCCGTCGAACAGGATGTGGCGACGCTTGGCGCTGTCTGCGGCGGTGGCGGCGAGCAGCATCGCATCTGGCAACGTCGGCGCCTCCGCGTCGCTCAGGAACGCGCGCGGCTGGCCGAGGCAGATGCCCATCGAGATGCGCAGGTGGACCGGCGTCTGCAAGCGGCTCTCTTCCACTTGCGGACAGGCCTGTCCCGTCGCGTCCTTGTCGGCGTAGGCCGGCGCCCGCTGCACCGCCGCCACACCCGATCCAGCGATGGCGTCATAGAGCAGCGGCGTGAGGGACGGGCGGCCGTAGCTGAGCCGGATCAAAGGCTTCTGCGGCGAGCGCGCGCCTAGGTCTGAAAAGGTCGGCAGTGGCAGAGTCTTGAAAGATGGCGTCGACATCGTCGGCACCAGCCAGCCGACTGTGAGGTCAGCACCGAGGCAGGGGTCGATCTTGTTCGCTTCATCTGCGGTCTGGTAGCTGACGTACCAGTCGTCCTTGGCCTGATCGAATCGATACGCGACGCCGCCGATCACCAAGAGGCGATCACTATCGGGCGCGTAGCCCAGGAGCGATCCGTAGCCGGCGAGCGGACGCGACTGGCCCACCAGGTAGTCCTTGGCGACGTCCTGCCACTGGCTCTTGACGAAGGAAAAGGCCCACAGTCCGTCGCGCGGCAGCACGTCGTCGAAGCCGCCATAGGCGATCAGCCGGCGATTGCGCGCGTCATAGACAACGGAGGAGAAGGCAAGCTCGGGGCCGTGGGCGGGCAGCACAGTGGCCTTTCCGGTGGACAGCGCCACTCGGTGCACCACGGGCTGCGCCTGAGGACGGTCGCCAGGCGGCATGCTTTCGTGGAAATCGAGCTGGGCATCCCAGATGCGCGAGATCCCAACGATAGACTTCTGGACCGCGAAGTCGACGCCGCCTGCCAGGATTGCCTCGCCGCTGGTGTGGTCGATGCCGCCGATACCGAATGCCCACGGCGGCAAACCGGTCGCGCGGAGGCTCCAGGCGCCGACGTCGCTCAAGCACCAGGCGTCGGTGACCGGCTCGACGCGCGCCGGGCCGCTGCCAACGTTTGGGAGCTCAAAAGCCACACCGCCGACCAGGCAGGCTCCGTGGCCGTTCCAGTAGCCGACTGCGGCACCCACGCGGGCACGCGGCCGCGCCACATCCAGGGGGGTGGTGGCGCTGGGGCCGCTCGCCAGCAGCAGCGTGTCGTGGCTGGAGCGGCGGCGCTGCAGCCCGGACTCGGTCCACTGGGTGTAGCCGCCTACCACCGCGAGGCCCTTGGATGTGGGTAGCAACGTTGCGCCGACCCGGGCCGTCGCGGCAGCGTCGGGCGCGGCCACAGGCTGCCAGCTGAGCTTGGTTGCGCCTGCCAGCGCGCCGTCGAAGGTCGCGATGTCGAGGGCAGGAGCGCTGTCGCTGCCAGGCAGGTAGCCGCCGAGCACGACGAGCTGGCCGGCGTTGTTGAGCGCACAGGCAACTTCACGCCGGGCTGGCGGCGGCTGTGTTGACGTCAGCCATTCGACCACCGGCTTGATGCCGTCGTCGCGCAGCCTCGCAACGCCGATCTGGCTTCCCCCGGCGGCGGTGCTCAGCGCGATCGCCATCTTGTGGCCGACGTCGCTGGCGAGGCAGCCCAGGGTGCCGCTCAGCGCGGACACGCCGGCGGGCGCTGGCGGCAGTGCCAAGGGAACCCATTGCGGGGTCGGCCCGCCGAGCGGCGCCCACAAGGCGGACTTGCCCTCCAGGAAGACCACAAGCTTGCGCGTCTCGCCGCTGCCAACCACCGCCGCGCGGGCAGCAACGCCTGCCGATCCCTCTGGTAGCGGCAGGACCCGACCCTTGCCAGCCGGCAGCGTCGACAGGTCGACCCACGAGCCGTCCTGGTTCCAAGCCCATACGGACGCCACCTGCGTCGCCTGGCCGGTTCCGCCGACGACGATGACGCGATTGGCGCTCACGTCCACAGCGACAGCAGCGCCGCTGCGGGCGCCGGGCGCCTCCGCCTCGCTGCGGACCCAAGCGGTGGCAGTGACGTCGAGCGGCAGCGACCAGGTCTCGGCGCGCGCGACCAAGCCCTTGGCACCTGGAATCGCGCCGCTAAAGACGACCAGCTTCTCCCAACCCGGCGGCGCCGCCGCGCTCCACCGTAGGCGGGCCTGAGGGCCGGAGTCCGCAAGCGCGACGGTGGCTTTGGCAAAGGGAATCCGGTTGCATGTGGCTCCGCTGCCATCTCCGGTACAGGTAACAGCGTCGTCGAGCGCGCTTGCCCCCTCGGCGCAGACCAATTTGCTGTCGCCACAACTGCATTCGGCCCCGACGGCCACCACTTTGCCGCCAGCGCTATAGGTATACGGCTCGTCGGTCTTGCCGTTGCAGTCGTCATCTTGGCCGTTGCAGAGCTCGACGTCGCCGACGCTCTGCGAGCCGTTGCCGTGCACCGAGCAGGTCATGTTCTTGTCGCTACCGCACTCGACCTTGCCCTTGGGCACCAAGCCGTCCTCGCCTGGCAGGGCGCAGATGCCGTAGATGCCGCTGCACGGGGCGCCCTTGGGCTTGCCGGCGAATTGCATGTCCTCGTCCGTCAGGCCGTCACAGTCGTTGTCGACCTCATCACACGCGCTCTCTTTGGGCTGGAAGTTGCTCGCCACCTCCGGCGGCAGGTAGCAGCCGCAGCCGATGCAGCCCAAGACGACGCCTTCGTAGGTCGCCGACTCTTTTCGGCACTGCACTTTGACGTCCGCCAGGTGGGCGGCGCAGAGGCCGACGAAGCAGAGCTTCTGCGGATCTGGCAGGTTATGGACGTTGCTATCGGTCGGTGCGCTGTCGATGGCGTCGACCATGCAGTCGCCGTCTACGTCGACCAGATTCGACTGATTGACGTCCAAAGTCCCGTCTCCATTGGAGTCCTTCGGCTTGGTCTGTGAGCCGATCTCGACCTTGTCATCGATTCCATCGCCGTCGCTGTCGGCCAGCGCGGGGTTGCTGCCGAGCTCGACCTCCTTGCTGTTGGCGATGCCGTCGCCATCGAAGTCGTCTTCGGCTTGCTGGCACACCGACTCGATGCAGATGCCGCCGCCGCAGTCGCCGTCGGTCGAGCAGGACTTGGTGCAGCGGCCGCGGTAGCAGACGCCGCCGGCGCACTCGCTGGATTGGCCACAGGTCGAACCCAGCCGTCGCAGTCGGCGTGTGCTGCAGCTCTCGCAACCGGCGAGCTGCGGCAGAAGGCATGCCAGAAGGCCCACCCAAACCAAGATCGCGGTCCATCGCCCCGTGCGCCGGGCCTCGGGCGGAATGGTCATGGCCGGCGCCGCCGCGCTGGCGTCGGGCATCGCTAGGGGCTTCGGCACACGCACTCCATCGATCTGCAGCGGCGCGCTGCTGTCTCGCGATCCTAACAGACGGGGCGGGGTGCCGCCAATCCGCGGCCGGTTCGCCGACTTGAGACGGTCTCGACACCGTCTCGAGACGGTCTCATTGCACCGGGTTTTCAAGCGCGTCGAGGCATCAACATCATGGAATTACAGACCATCACAACTTGGCACGCCACGTGCACAAGAGAGGACCGCCGGCCGCAAGGGCCGCGTTGGGGGAAGCCGATGCTAGCGAAGGTTCATAGCGCCGCCTTGGTCGGGGTCGACGCCCGACCCGTCGAGGTCGAGCTGACGGTCACCGGCAGCATGCCCTCGTTCGACACCGTCGGACTGCCCGAGCAGTCGGTGCGAGAGGCCCGGGTGCGGGTGCGGTCTTCGATCCGGGAGGCGGGTCTGCGCTTCCCAGACAGGCGGGTCATCGTGAACCTGGCCCCGGCCGACCTGCGCAAGGACGGCACCATGTTCGATTTGCCGGTCGCGCTCGGCATCTTGGCCGCCCAAGGCGATATCGAGCCACAGGCGCTCGAGGGCTGGGTCGTTGTCGGGGAGCTCTCGCTCTCAGGCGAAGTGCGGCCGGTGCGAGGCGTGCTGGCCGTGGCCGAGATGGCGCGCGCGAGCGGCATGCGGGGCGTGATCTGCGGGGCGCAGAATGCCGGCGAGGTGGCCGTGGTGCAGGGCGTAGAGGTACGCGCCGCCCGGCGACTTGGCGAGCTTGTGACGTCGCTGCGGACCGGCTCGTGGCCCAGTGTCGAACCCTCGATCGAGGCAGATCTCTTCGGCCCGCAGCCCTGCCTCTCCGACGTGCGCGGACAGTCGCACGCCAAGCGCGCCCTCGAGGTCGCCGCCGCTGGCGGGCACAACCTGCTGATGTCGGGTACGCCGGGTACGGGAAAGACCATGCTCGCCCGCCGACTGCCAGGCATCTTGCCGCCGCTTGAGCCCGACGAGGCCCTGACGGTCAGCAAGATCCACTCCGTGTCGGGTCTGCTGCCCCGCGGCGTCGGCCTGATGCGGCAGCGACCCTTTCGGGCGCCGCACCACACCGGCAGCGCGGTCTCCCTGGTCGGCGGCGGCGCAAGTCCGCGGCCCGGCGAGGTGTCGCTGGCACACGGCGGCGTGCTCTTCCTCGACGAACTGCCCGAATTCCCGCGCTCCGTCCTGGAGTCGCTGCGACAACCGATCGAGGATGGCGAAGTCACCATCGCGCGAACGAGGCAGGTGCTCCGCTTCCCGAGCCGAGCGATGCTGGTGGCGGCCCTCAACCCTTGCCCGTGCGGTTGGTCCGGCTCCGAGCTGCACCCGTGCACCTGCGGTCCGCAGGCCGTCGAACGCTACCGGGGCCGGCTCTCCGGCCCGCTCCTTGACCGCATCGACATCCAGATCGAGCTGCTGCCCCTGCCGCCGCGCCTGTTGCGCGACGCGCCGGCCGGAGACACCAGCTTCGTTGTCCGCGAGCGGGTGGTGGCGGCACGGCGCCTCCAGGCGGCCCGTTACCACGACCTCGGCGGCGGGACGAACGCGACTGTGCCGATGACCGAACTCCGCCGGCGGTCGCCACTTTCGTCGGCGGTGCACGATCGCCTGCTCTTGGCCCTCGAGCGATTTGGGCTCTCGCCGCGCGCCCATGATCGAATCTGGCGTGTGGCGCGCAGCATCGCCGACCTCGCCGGTGGGCAGGAGGTAGGCCTCGCCGAAATCAGCGAGGCCCTGCAGTACCGATGCTTTGACCGGCAGGCGCTGGTCGCTGCGGCCTGAAGTGCAGGGCGCAGCGCAGCTTCGGACGAGTGCGCCGGTGGGCGGCGCTTCAACGGGCCTCGGGCTGGGGCCCATGGGAGGAGGGATCGTGAACGAAGGCAAGTGGATGGAGCGCCTACGGGCGCTGGTGGCCGGCATGGAGCGACGCTTCGGCCGTGGCGTGGTGACGCCGTTGCCGACCCCCGCCGAGGGGCAAGACATCGCCGCTCCTGCTGGCCATGTCGCGACGGGCATCGCCGCGCTCGACGCCGTGCTCGGCGGCAGCGGACTGCCGCGTGGGGCCATGGTCGAGCTCTTTGGCCAGGAAGGCGTCGGCAAGACGAGCCTGGCGCTGGCGCTGGCGGCTGCGGTGCAGCGCGAGGGCGGCGTGGTCGCTTGGATCGACGTCGAGCGGGCCCTCCAGCCGGCCTACGCCACCAAAGCCGGCATCGACCCGGGCCGAATGCTCCTGAGCCGGCCCGAAGACGCCGAGGAGGCCCTCGAGGTGGCAGAGGCCTTGGCCCGCTCGGGCGAGGTGGCGCTGATCGTTGTCGACTCGGTGGCGGCGCTTGTACCACGCCAGGAGGCCGAGCGAAGCCTCGACGACGACGCCCCGGGTGGTCCCGGCCGACTGCTGAGCCGCGCGCTGCCCCGCCTCGCCCTCGCCCTGCACGACAGCGGCTGCAGCGCAGTCTTCGTCAATCAGGTCCGCCGTGAGCTGGGCGACGCCGGCGGTCACGCCCCAACCGGTGGTGGGACGGCGCTGCGCCACTACGCGGCCGTTCGGCTCGAGCTGGGCCAGGCGGGACCGCTCAAGGGCGACGGCCCGCCCGCCGGCGCCGCGGTGCGGGTCGAGGTGGTCAAGAGCCGCTACGGCGCGCCAGGACAGCAGGCCCTGCTCACGCTGCGCTACGGCCGCGGCTTTGGGACTGACCCGATGGCGCTGCCGCTGCCGCCGCCCGTCGGGATGGCGCTCGGCTAATCGATTTCCGGCGCAAGGGGCGGGCTTGTCAGCGTGCAGGCCCTCCCCTTGGCCGGCGGAGAGACGACCCGCCGATGGTTGGCGGGCGGCGCTCTGCGCGCGTCACCAAGGGGTGGCGGGCGTGGGCGCATGGACGGGCCACGTGATGGCCCATGAGCAGCCCCGCACCGGGTCGGGTGGGGGCGAGGAGGATGCAATGACCGGGTTGAACAAGGTGCTTCTCATCGGCAATGTCGGCGCCAAGCCGGAGATCAAGCGCAGCCAGAGCGGCGAGCCGATCGCGCACCTGCGGGTCGCGACGTCGAGCGTGCGGCAGCGCGACGGCGAGGACGTCAAAGAGACCGAGTGGCACGACGTGGTCGCCTTCGGCAAGCTCGCCGACGTCTGCGAGAAGTTCGTCGACAAGGGCCGGCTGGTCTACATCGAGGGCCGGCTGCAGAGCCACACCTGGCAGGACAAGAGCGGCGCCAAGCGGCTGCAGCGCGAGGTCGTCGCGCGTCGGCTCGACATGCTCGAGCGCAAGCCGACCACGGCGTCCGCGATCTGAGCCAGCGTGGGCGGGGCTCCGGCGCGGTCTAGCGCCGACCGGAGCCTCGCCCGCTCAGACGCCAGTCCTGGTGGTAGCGTCCCCGCCGCCCTGCTTGGTGCGCGCCGAATGGGCCGGAACCACGACCGGCAGCTTGGCGCCAGGCAGTGGGCCAGGGCGGCCAAAGCGACTCCGCGGTGGGTTGAAGTAGCCGAAGCGCAGGTGGGGAAAGCGCTGCCGGAGCAAGTGGATCCATGGCAGCACGCCGATCGGAGCCACGACGGCACCGTCGCCGAGCTCGCGCAGGTAGAGCTCAGGGTCGATGTTGAGGTTGCGCAGCTGGATCAGATTCACGCCGCCAGCCTCGATCATCTCGGACAGCGCCTCATACTCCGGCTTTGAGTCTGAGACGCCTGGAAAGACAAAGTAGTTGAGTGACACGTAGCGCCCGCGAGACCTCATTTCGCGGGCGGACTGTAGAACGTCGGCCAGCCCGTAGCCGGTCGGTCGGTAGTAGCGCTCGTAGTACAGCGGCCGCGCGGAATTCAGGCTGATGCGGATGGCGTCCAGGCCGGCGTCGGCCAGGCGGGCGACGACCTTGGGCAGGCTGGCGTTGGAGTTCAAGTTGATGACGCCAGCGCTGGTGCGGGCGCGGATGCCGCGGATTGCAGCCTCCAGGACCGGGCCCTGCACGAGCGGCTCGCCCTCGCAGCCCTGGCCGAAGCTGACAACGCCCTTCGGCACCCGCTCCAGGTGACCGAGCGCGACCTCGATGAGATCGTTGGTGTTGGCTGGAATGGACAGCCGCTTGTGGGCCGCCGTGACGTTGACGTCGGGTTGCTCCGAGATGCAGCCGAGGCAGGCAGCGTTGCAGGTCGAGGCCGCCGGCAGCGGCGCCTCATAGCGGCCGAGGAAGTAATTCTGCGCCGCCCGGCAGTGGTAGCCCAGGGCGCAGTGTTCAAGGTGGCGGACCGTCGCGTTGCTCGGATAGCGCACCTTGAACTGCACAACGCGCTGGCGGATCTCGTCGACGTCGAAGCGGTAGGGGTCCTGACGCTGGTCGGCATCGACCCGGACGGCGGCTGTGTAGAGGCGGCCATGCAGCCATCCCACGGGGCCGTAGGCGTACAGCGAGAGGTCTGGCGCGCCCGCCAACGTCTCATAGGCGGGGTGGCCGAGCCGCACATGGGCCGGTGCGGCAAACGCGCTGAGTGGCAGCACTGGCTCGCCATCGGGGCCCTGAGGCACGGCGACGACGCGGCGGCTCTCCGGGTCGCGGCCGAGCGCCACGCGGCCCGGCAGCACGAACAGGTCGCTTCCCAGCGGCAGCGGGATCAGCTCGTGGCGCAAGGGCGCGCGTAGGCGATCACCATCCCAAATCAACATCTCGAGCGTCGGGTGATCGAAGTAGCTTCCGTCGGCGTGGGCCACGACCAGCCGCGGAGCTGCCTCGCTGGTGCGGCCGAGGGTGGAGACACTCTTCATGGCGATTTTCCGACCCGGCAGCGCCGGCCCGCAGCGCGACGGGCGAGCGTGGCGGCGTTCGAAGGCCGCCCTGCTGGGTTCAAAATTGCAGCTGGAACTGCACGAGGAAGTTGATGTCGGCCGGCGCGCCCACCGCCGCCCCGCCGTATTCGAAGCGGGCGTCCTTGCTGCCGGGCTTGACCAGCGGCACCTGCAGGCCAGCGCCGATCTGAGTCGGGCCGAGGTAGCCCCGTGCGCCAGCCGAAAGGATCCAGCTATTCGCCATCATCGGCGCGTTCTGGACCTCGAAAAGGCCGTCGAGCTCGACGCTGATGCCAACCCAGCGCAGGTAGAGCAGCAAGCCCGTGCCGGCCTGGATGTACGCCATGTCGTCGAGCTTCACCTCGCCCTGCCGCACTGCGAGCATGTGCATGTACTCGCCGCGCACCGTCCACTGCAGCAGGCCAAAGTCGAGGCCCACGACGCCAAACGGCGAGATGGTGGCGTACTCGTGCAGAAAGCGCGGCGTCGTCAGCACGTTGGCGATGGCCATCGCGTTGCTGTCCTCGGTGCCGGTCGGCGCGTAGCCGCGCACGCCGAGCGACCAGCCGAAGGTCCTACCGAGCGGACCGAAGCGGCCGCCGGTCGTCAGCTCCAGGCCGAGGTTGCCGAGCTGGAAGCTGGTCCCCGACTTCTCGCCGTGGTAGCCGGCGATGGCGATGTTGGCTTTGATTTGGAGGTAGCGCAGGTTCCAGGCCACCCACGGCTCAATGGCGAAGGTCATCGTGTCGTCGGGCTCCTGCAGCAGCTCGATCATGTCCGCCATCAACCGCAACTTCGCCTCGTCCATTCCGTCGATAGTGGCCTGCTGCTCGGCGCTCAAGGTGCCGCCGTTCTTTGCGATCTCGTCCTTCATCGCCTGCTTGAAGGCGTCGAGCTGACCGCTGTCGGCCAGCGCGCGCATTTGCTCCGTGTCGACGTACTGCAGGTACTCTTTCATCGCCGCAGCTTCGGGGTTGGCGGCGGCGTACTGGTCGACGGCCTTCTTGGCCTGGCTCTTGATCAGCGCTTTGACGGGGGCGATCGAGAAGCCGAGGCCGGCAGCGAAGACGCGATCTTCGGTGGCGAGCTTGACCGACTTGCCGCCGAACATGTCGCCGTTGCGAAACGACTCCGCTGCGGCAGGCCCGGCCAAGAGCAGCGCGAGAATCAAGATCGCCAGCCGCATGGTAGGGCCTCGGGGGACAACATGTGGGCGCTCGAACATGGTGCTTGGCCTCCCGCGTCCCCGCAGGGCGCGTCCCGATTCTAGGGGCTGTGGTCGGTGCCGGCAAATCGCGCGCGACTCTGTGCCGCTACCGCCGACGGCCGCGGCCGTTCTACATCCCTAGCAAGTCACGGCTGTTCGAGGCGCGGAAGACGCGGCCAGCGTTCTTGCACTCTTGGCGCGCGGCGAACTCCAAGTGCCGGTCCGAGAGCGCCTCATCGACCGCCGCAGCCTGGTATGCGGCGCGCAAAACGGCGTTCTTGATGTGACCGCCCGACAGCTCGTAGCGCTCGCCGACCAGATCCCAGTCGGTGTCAGGCTGGACCGGGCAGGCGGCGGGCACCAGCGAGCGCCAGATCCGCGCGCGCATGTCCGCCTCGGGAAAGGGGAAGTGGATGCGGAAACCGATACGGCGCTTGAAGGCATCGTCCATGTTCTTGTCGAGGTTGGTCGTCAAGAGGACGATGCCCTCGAAGTTCTCGATCTCCTGCAGCAACATGTTGGTCGCCATGTTGCTGTAGCGGTCGACGGAAGACTCCACCTTGGTGCGCTTGGCGAAGAGCGAGTCAGCCTCGTCAAAGAGCAGCATGCCGTGGTTGGCGCGTGCCGTTTTGAAGATGCGCTCGATGTTCTTCTCGGTCTCGCCGATCCACTTGCTGACCACGCGCGGCACGCTGATTTGGTAGAGTTGCAGGTCCAGCTCGTTGGCGAGGATGGTGGCGCACAGCGTCTTGCCCGTGCCAGGCTCGCCCGAGAACAACGCCACGATGCCCTTGCCCGTCGTCATGCGGCGGTCAAAGCCCCAGTTGTGCAGCACGTGACCGCGGAACTTGGCGGCGGTGAACAGCTCCTCGATGTCCTCCATCGCTTCGGCCGGCAAGATGAGATCGGCGAGCGAGAGGCCGACTTTGCGCCGCACGGCGTACTCGTCGAGGCTGGCGCGGATCTGCTCATGGCAGGCCTTACGCAGCATCTGGTGCGTGATCGCCGGCGCTTGCGGGTTGGCCGCCAGCGCACGGTTGACCGCGACCTGCATGGCGTTGCGCACCAGCGCGCCGGGGAATTGGTAGGTGCCGGCCAGCTCGCGGAGGTTGCAGTCGGGCGCCCAGCCCACGCCTTCGGGGCGGTGCAGCTCGAACATCCGCGTCCGCTCCTCGGTGCTCGGCGAGTCCAGCACCAGGCGCTGGACGACGAAGCGGTCGAGGTTGGCGTCGAGCTCACTCGAATCGCGCGAAATGAGAACGGTCAAGCCAACATGCTGGCCGAGCAGGGTGCTGATCTCGCTGATGCGCGGCGCGCCTTTGCCGAGCAGCGTATCGACGCCATCGAGGACGAGCACGGCGCCGGCGAGTCGCGCCTGGTCGATGGCCGACTGCAGCGTTCGTCGAAACGTCTCGTCGTGCATCTCATGCAAGCGCCCTGCGTCGAGCTCCAGGAGCGGCCGGCCGACGTGGTGGCAGAGTGCCCGCACCAGCAGGCTCTTGCCGGTCCCGGGAGGCCCGGAGATCTCAACCACCAGCGCCGCTGGCAGCGCAAAGGCCGAGCGGCCGGAGCCGTGCGATCCCCGTCGGACATACTGGGTCAGCAGCGAGAGCATCGGCGAGACCGCAGCCTCGGAGATCACGACGTCGTTGAGGTCGACCTCGGGCCGTTCAAAGCGCGCCATGCCGCCCATGCTCTGATCGAGCAGCCCGGTCTCGCCGAGCAGCAGCTGCATCACGCGCTGCGACGGCACGACCTCGTGGGCCAAGAGGTTGTCGCCGCCGACGTCGCGGGGGCGCTCGAGGCTGACGATGCGCGCGGCGACCAGCGCCGAGGCGCCGGTGAAGCGCGAACGCAACTCGAGGCGCTCGACCGGATCATCGACCAAGAACTCAAGGATCAGGCGCACGTCGACGTAGTTGGCCAGCAGGTTGTCGTTGAAACGCGCAATGGCGTCCCGGATCTCCACGTCCACGTGCGGGGCGACGGCCAAGATCAGCACATCGCGCTCGACCCGATCGAGGGTGACCTGGGAGGTCAGGACGCGGATGGGCAACGTGATCGTCGCCTCATCGGCAAGCTCCTCGACCTCGGTCAGCGCCGCCTCCAGACGATCGACGTCGGCCTGCGTCGACTCGACCGACAGCCGTGCCTCCTCGCGCGTCAGGCCCGCCGCCAGCGCCTGCCGCATCTGCGTCGCCATCTGGAGACGCCGCCGCAGCAGGGCAGTGGCAGCCGCCAGCCAGCGTCGGCAGAGCTGGAGCCGCAAGGCGGCGCTCGCCGCCTCCGCCAGCGCCAGCGCGTCGCCCGGTTCCCCGGCGCCTGATGCGAGCGCGATGCCTGTGCCCGTCGCCGTGTCGTCGCCGCTCGTCTCGACCGCCCGCACCGCTGCCTTCGCCCTGGCCATCGATCGCTCCTGCCTTGGCCACCCGCCGCCAGCCAAGTCCCGTCGCAGCATAGCACGGCGCCGCTGCTTGTCGCGCCACTCGGGCCGCAAGGCGCGGGTTGGCGTGCCGCGGTTGGAGCGCCGCGGGCCCGCCGAATCATCACCCGTCGCGCGGTGTTCGCCATCGCGGCTAGCAACCGCGGCGGCGATCGGGTAGACGCGGCCCTGCGTCGCGCCTCTGTCGCCGGCGCCGGAGCCCCTGAATGCACCACGTCGGAACCGCCCTGCTCCACCTCGGCTTCGCCGTCACCGTGCTCGCCTTGGTGGCGTCGGTGCTCGGCGCGCAGCTGCGGCGGGCGATGTGGCTCGAGGTCGGCCGTCAGGCGATGCTCGGCGGCTGGCTGGTGTGGATGGCGGCCAGCGCGGCGTTGATCCATGGCCTCGTCACCCATGACTTCGCCAACAAGTACATCGCTGCCTACACCGACCGCGACATGCCCTTCGCCTACTTGATGGCTGGCTTCTGGGGCGGTGAGAAAGGGGCGCTGCTGTTCTGGACGGCGGTGCTCTCGACCTTCACCCTGATCTCGGTCGGCCGTAACCGTACGCAACCGCCCGTCTTTTTGGGCTGGGCCAGCGGGTTCCTCCACGCCGCGATCTTGTTCTTTGCCGCGCTGATGGTGTTCGAGTCAGACCCCTTCGAGCTCTTCCAGGCCAATCTAGGGCCCGACGACGGCAAGGGCATGAACCCGCTGCTGCAGAACCCCTTCATGGCGATCCACCCGCCGTCGATGCTCACCGGCTACATGACCTTCACCGTGCCCTTCGCATTCGGGGCGGCTGCGCTGGTGACCGGTCGCCTCGACAGCCAATGGATCCGCGACACGCGGCGGTGGACGCTGGTGTCGTGGATGTTCTTGACCATCGGCCTCATTTTGGGGGGTGCATGGGCCTACCAGGAGCTCGGCTGGGGTGGCTTCTGGATGTGGGACCCCGTCGAGAACGCGGGGCTCATCCCTTGGTTCACCGCGACCGCGTTCCTGCACTCGGTGATGATCCAAGAGCGGCGCGGCATGCTCAAGCGCTGGAACGCTGTGCTGGTCTGCCTGACCTTCTTGCTGACGGTGTTTGGCACGTTCTTGACCCGCAGCCAGCTCATCGACTCGGTGCACGCGTTCGCCGATTCAACGCTGGCGCCCTGGTTTCTCTGGTACATGGGCGGCATCGCGCTGGTCTCGATCGTGCTTGTCGCCTGGCGGTGGCAGGCGCTGCGCTCGCAGGCCGACCTCGACAGCCTGGTCAGCCGCGAGGCCTTCTTCGTCCTCAACAACGTGCTCCTGGTTGGCTGCGCGTTCGTCGTGATCTGGGGCACGCTCTTCTCCAAGATCAGCGAGGCCGAAGCCTTTCGCGCCGCCTATAACGGCGTGGTCGGCGCCATCGCCGCCATCGGTTTGCCGGTCGAACCCCTCGATGGGCCCGTGCAGCTCGGCGAGGCGTGGTTCAACCGCGTCATGACGCCGCTGGGCCTCACGCTCCTGCTGCTCACCGGGCTCGGTCCGCTCATCCCTTGGCGCCGCGCCACCGAGCGCAACCTCCGGCAGAACTTCGCCAAGCCCTTGGCTATCTCCTCCTTGGTCACGCTCACCTTGGTGGTGGCGTGGGCCGCCCGCAGCCTGCTGCGCAGCGCCGACCGCGCCGGCACCTCCGTCATCGACGAGCTGCCTCGGCTCATCGACGCCTCTGGCCGCGCCGAGGTCTACGGCGTGGTCGCGGTCTGGTTCTCGGCCTTTGTTTTCTGGACCATCTGCCGCGAATTCCACATCGGTGCGCGCGCTCGACAGCGTAGCCGGCGGGAGCCGTACTGGCAGGCGCTGCTGACGCTGACGCTGCGGAACAAACGGCGCTATGGCGGCTACATCGTCCACCTCGGCATCGTCTGTTGCTTCCTCGCCTTCACCGGCAACGCCTTCCGCGACTACCGGCCCGAGGTGTCGCTCGAGCCCGGCGACCGCACCGACGTCGGCACCTACGGGCTGATGCACTCCGAGACCACGCTCGGCTGGGAGCCCGACGGCGCCTATGTCTGGCAGCGCGCTGCGATCCACGTCCTCGAGCACGACCAGGTGCCTGACGCTGCCGCCGTAGACGTGGCGCTGCAGTCGGCGCGCCGCTTCGATCCCAGCGCGGTGGCGAGCGTGAGCGAAGGCTCGGCCAAGGTCGCGATCACCTTCAAGGACCCGCAGCGCGCCCGCGCGTTTGCCCAGGTCGGCTTCGCCCGGCGTCTGGCGGCGATGGCCCGCATCGTGCCCTCCGAAGACCCACGGCTGCTACGGCTCGACCTCGGCGACGAGGCGCTGCGCATGGCCCGCGTGGCGCCGCGGCTGGTGATGGCCATCTTCACCGAGGCCCGACAGCACTTCGAGCGCCGCGGCGTCGGCGCTGTCGAAGTGCGCACCGTCCCCGGCCAGTCGCGCTTCGACCTCGTCTTCGCCGACCCAGGCGCCAAGGCCGAATTCGTCGCAGCGATGCGCGCAGAGCTCCCGCCAGGCGTGGCGTGGTTGCGCTACCAGGACCGCGCGAGTCAACTGGGGCGCGGCGTCGTCGATGTCTTGCCTGTCGGCGTCGGCTTGGTGCTGCTGCCCGAGGTGCGCTTCTATGCCAAGCACGGCTCGCCAACCACGGAGGTCGCGATCCAGTCGACCTTCGAGCACGACCTCTATCTGGCGATGCGCCCGCAGCAAGGCACAAGCTTCATCACGCTGCTCGCGATCGTCTTTCCGTTCGTCAGCTTCCTTTGGCTCGGCGCGGTGACCATGGTGCTCGGCGGCGCAGTCGCGATGTGGCCCACTGGGGCCCGACAGGCCGCGCCGGTTGCCGACGCTGAGACGGAAGGTGAGCCGCAGGTCGGCGTCCAGCCGGCCGCCGACCTGGGCGCCCAGGTGCTGCCCGGCGACGCGCCCCGCCTCGGCGGCTGACGCATCAAACTGCGCGGGGCAGCGTCGTCAGTAGCCGCGCTGCAGCTCCACGGTGACGAGGCGCGTGGCCGTGCTCGCGCGGGCGATGCGCGTCAACACATCGAGATCGCGGCAGGTTCCGATGCGGGCGTAGCGATCGCGCCACTCCGGCTGTGCCCGAATCGCGACGCGGAAGCGGCCTGAGGCTGTGCCGGGGCCGTCGTGGTCGAGCACCAGCGCGCCGCGGTCGCGGAAGGTCTCGTCCAGCCGCAGCTCGTCGTCGATGCGGAGCCCGCTCTCGCCGTGGCCGCCGCGGCTGCCGCCAGCGATCACCTCACCCTCCTGGGTCTGCAGCAGCGTGCCGTCGTAGTAGGGGACCGCCTGCCAGCTGCGCGGGCCGTCACCGTCGCTGACCAGGGACTTCACCCGGCCGCGGGCCAGCGACGCGAACAGCGCCACCGAGGCCCGCGACTGCACCTCCGCCAGCTCGCAGCGGAAAGTGCCGAGGCTGGTCTCGAACGCCGCCACCAAGGGCCCAACGCCGCGGATCCCTTCGACCGCCTCGCGCAACGTCGGCAGGGTCTCAGGACCGCCCTGGGCGACGCCCGGCAGCGTGGGACCGGACGTCAAGGCCGACACCTCCGCAAGCAGATCCCAGCGCCACTGGTTGCGCTCCAGGTAGAACACCAGGACCCGCCGACGCCGCGGCGCCGCCAACTCGACCAGGGCCCGCCCGCCCTCAAAGCGGACGGCGACCACCTCGCCCTGCAGCGCCTGCTGCAAGCGCCGCGGCGCGATGGGCAGCATCGCCTGGTCGCGCTCTGGGAGTCGGCTCAGCGTCTTGTCGCTCAGCCAGCCGCCCAGCAGGCGCACCTCTTCGACCTGGGCAAGCTGCCGTAGCCGGCCCAACGTCTCGCTCAAGCTACGCGCCGCCGCCGGCTCGGTGCCCCGCACCACTGCGCCGGTCAGCGGCACGGGCTGCCACGGCATCGGGCTGCGCGCCGTGCCCTTGGATGTCTTCTTCCCTGAATTCCCCGTCGTTCCGCCGCCTGGAGCAGCGCCCGCCACGCGCTCCGTGCTCGGCTCGCTGCTCGTCGGCGCCTCCGCCAGGCCGAGCGCGGCCGCTTGCTCTTGCACCAGCGTGGTGGCGCTACTGGCCACCGACTCCAGCGTGGTGTCCGGTCCGCAGGCGGCGAACAGCGGCAGCAGTGCCCAGACGGCGCGCGTCAACGGTCGGCGCCGCAGATCCCTCGACGTTTCGGTAGATGTGCGCCGCAACGATCCTCCTCCCTCAACTTCGCGCTTCAGCCCGGCCGCAGGCCGATCGCGACTGCCGCATCCAGCCTGAGGCGCCGCGCGACGGTCGCGGCGACGGTAGCGCCGGCACCCTCCTTTCGCCAGCGCCCGCCGGCCGTCGGTGCTTGCCAGCGCCAAGCCCACCCCCGTAGCCTGCGAGGCGGCCGCACCAGCGAGGCGGCCAATCTGGGGAGCGTGCGCCATGACGGAGGGCAGTCGCCGTAAGGCGCCGATGGCGACGTCGCCGGTCCGCGCCGCGACCTTTGATGTCGTGATGGGCATTGACCCCGGCACGCTTCGGCTCGGCTGGGCGGTGCTTGAGGTCCAGGGCAGCCAGATCAAGCGACGCGCCAGCGGGGTGCTGCTGCCGCCGGCGCGGTGGGAGCGTCCGCGGCGTCTAGGCGTACTCCTGCAAGGCCTCACGGCGCTGCTCGACGAGCACCAGCCGAGCGTGGTCGCAGTCGAGACCGCCTTTGTCCGCCGCGATCCGCGCGCCGCCCTTGCGCTCGGCGAGGCGCGCGGGTTGCCGATCGCGTTGGCCGCGGCACGGGGCATCGAGGTGGTCGAGGTGTCGCCCTCGGAGGTCAAGCAGCGGGTGGTCGGCAGCGGCCGTGCCAGCAAGGGCCAGGTGCAGGCCATGGTTCGGATTCAGCTCGCCCTCCAGAGCGGCCTTGGCGAGGACGAGTCCGACGCGCTGGCGGTGGCGCTGACCGCGGCGGCGACGCGGACTCCGGCGGCGGGCTTGTTGCAACGAAACGCAGACTTGGCCCGATCGACCGCGATCGGCGGTGTCGCCGTGACGGAGGCGCCAGCCATGACGCCGGCGCGGGCTTACTATGCTGCGGTGTTGGCCGCGGCGCGGCGCGGGGGGACGCGATGATCGCGATGCTGCGAGGCCGGGTGTTCGCGGTCGTCGACGATGGCGTCATCGTCGACGTCCAAGGCGTAGGCTACGCGGTTCAGCTGACCTCGCGCGACGTCGCCGCGCTGTCGCTGGGCCAAGAGGTCGAGCTGCGGATCTACACGGTCGTGCGCGAAGATGCGCTCGCGCTCTTCGGATTCACCACGCCCGAAGCCTTGCAGCTCTTCACGGCGCTCATCAGTGTCACCGGCGTCGGGCCGAAGCTCGGCCTCGCCCTGTTGCACGAGCATGAGCCGGCGATCCTCGCGCGCGCTCTGCACGACGGCGATGTCCAGGCGCTCTGTCGCGCCAAGGGCGTCGGCAAGCGGATCGCCGAAGTCCTCGTCGTCCAGCTGCGAGAAAAGATCCCGCCAGCGCTCATGCGGTTGCCAACTGCAACCAGCGGGACGACCGCACCATCGGCGCCGCCTGCCATTCGCGACGCCCTGAGCGCGCTCAGCAACCTGGGCTACCGCCCTGGCGAAGCGCACGCTGCGATCGAGGCGGTCCTCGCTGAGCGCCCGGAGGCTTCCGCCAACTTCGACGGACTGCTACGGTCGGCGCTCGGTCGACTGCGCCGCGACGGCGCTGGCGCTAGCAAGAGAACCACGCCATGAGCGGCCCGCAGCATCCAGCTCTGCAGCCAGAGGCGGCGCACCCCGATCGCCAGCCCGATCGCGCGCTGCGTCCACGCACATTCGCCGAGTACGTCGGCCAACGGGCGTTGGTCGCCAACCTTGAGGTCTTCATCGGCGCCGCCCAACAGCGCCGGGAACCGCTCGATCACATGCTGTTCTGCGGCCCGCCAGGCCTCGGCAAGACCACGTTGGCCCATCTGATCGCCGAGGCGATGGGGGTGCGCGTGGTCGTCACCTCCGGCCCGGCGATCGAGAAGAAGGGCGACCTCGCCGGAGTCCTGACCGGACTCGAGGAGGGCGACATTCTCTTCATCGACGAGATCCACCGCCTCAGCGCGGTCGTCGAGGAGAACCTCTACCCAGCGATGGAGGACTACCGCTTCGACATCGTCGTCGGCGACGGCCCGCACGCGCGAACGGTCAAGCTGCCCCTGGCGCCCTTTACGTTGCTCGGAGCGACGACGCGGACCGGGCTGCTCACCGGGCCCCTGCGCGACCGCTTCGGCTATGTCGCCCGCCTCGAATTCTACAGCGTCGAGGAGTTGGAGATCGTCGTCCGGCGCTCGGCTGCCGCCCTCGGCGTGACCATCGAGCCCGACGGTGCGCGCGAGATCGCTCGCCGGTCGCGGGGCACGCCGCGGATCGCCAATCGACTGTTGCGGCGCGTCCGCGACTTCGCCGACGTCGAGCGCAGCCCGGCGATCGGCGCCGCCTTGGCAAGCCACGCCCTCAACGCGCTCGCCGTCGATGCCGCGGGCTTTGGCCCGATGGATCTCGCGTACTTGCGCGCACTGTGCGAGACCTTCGGTGGCGGACCTGCCGGCGTCGAGACCCTGGCAGCGGCGCTCTCAGAGCCGCGCGACGCGCTCGAAGACGTCTACGAGCCCTACCTCATCCAGCAGGGCTACATCGCCCGCACCGCCCGTGGACGCATCGCGCTGGACGCCGCCTTCCGCCACCTCGGCCTGCCCAAGCCAGCCGGCGCGGGTGGCGGCGGGGGCAGCGCCGGTGCGCAATCCGGCCTCTTCGAGACGTGATGCGGGACGGGCAGCCGACCGATGGAACCACCAACGCCATGGCGTTTGCCGCTGTGTCTGCGGCCTTGGAAGGACGCGACGGGGCGCTGCAGCTGCGGCTGCGGGTGCAACCCGGAGCTCGGCGCAGCGCCCTGCTCGGGGTCTGGCCGCAGCGCTTGCGGGTCGCCGTCGCTGCGCCGCCGGTGGATGGCAAGGCCAACATCGCCGTCATTGAGCTCGCCGCCGCCCTCTGCCAGGTGCCGGGCCGTGCGGTCCGCCTCTCGCACGGCCAGGCCAGCCGCGACAAGGTGGTCGAGATCGTGGCCGACCGCGCCAGCGTCGAGGCGGCGTTGGTCGCCGCTCTTGCGGATGCCCTCCGCGTCCAGCCCGAGACGCCGACGCAGCTCTCTTGGGATGCTCCTGACGCTTCGCTGAAGCCGCGGCGGCGAGCGTAGTTGCCGTAGACGCCGCGGCTCCCTTGCCGCCGGTCCCGAAACGAGGTTAGCTAATGACGGGCCCCCGCTTGGAGCAGACCGATGGGTTTTGATCCCTTTGCCCCGCTCGACGCCGAGCTCCCAGCTGGTGCGCTCGTCGACACCCTGTATCGCATCGTCCGCTTGGTCGGACGCGGCGGTATGGGCGAGGTCTATGAAGCCGAAGACATCCGTCTCGGACGCTCCGTCGCGCTCAAGGTCTTGCGCTCAGACTTGGCCCGTCAGTTGCAAGCAGACGAGCGCTTCTTGCAGGAGGCGCGCATCCTTGCCCGCCTGCGCTCGCCCTTCGTCGCCACCGTCTACTCGATCGGCGCCACCGAGTTCGGCAAGACCTACATCGCCATGGAGTTCATCGACGGCGAGTCGCTCGGCGATCTCCTCGACCGCGAGCGCTGGCTGCTGGTGCGCCGCGCTGTGCTCATCTCCAAGCGTGTGTGCGAGGCGCTTGTCGAAGCCCACGACGCCGACATCGTCCACCGCGACCTCAAGCCCGACAACGTGCTGCTCACCCGCATCGGCTCCATTGAGGACTACGTCAAGGTCGTCGACCTCGGCCTCGCCAAGCACATCCAGTCGTCGGCCGGCTCGTCCAGCCCCCGCCTGACCCAGGCCCGCCTGGTTCTGGGCACGCCGGCGTACATGAGCCCCGAGCAGGCGGCCGGTCACGATGTCGGCCCACGCAGCGATCTCTACGCCCTCGGCGCCATCTTCTACGAGATGATGACGGGCTTTCTGCCCGTCGATGGCGAGACTCCGCAGGACTTCTTGCGCGCCCACCAGCTCCAGCCGCCCGTGCCCCTGCGGACGCGGCGGCCTGACCTCGTCTTTCCGACCGAGCTTGAGGATTTCATCCAGCGCGTGCTCTCGAAGTCGCCCGAAGACCGTCCCGACGACGCGCGGGCATTTCTTCGTGAGATCGAGCGGTTCGAGCACACGGCGACGGAGCGTCGGGCCACTCGGCACAATCCCGAGGTCCGCGGCGTACAGCCACGTCGGCCGAGCCACGTCGGCACGTTGCTCGACAGCCTGGATGAGCGCCTGGAGCGGGCGCGCGAGCGGGTCCGGCTTGAGCTGTGCGGCGTCGCCTCTCGCAACCGCGGCGCCCTCTACGAGGCGCTCGACGCCTTCGCCCACTCCAGCATTGGGCGCGCCGAGCCTCCTGAGATCGTGCGCATCCGGCTGCCGCCACCCGACGACCGCGTGCCGCTGACGGCCCTGTTCGAGGACGTCCGGGCGCGGTCGGGCATCTTCGACGACGACCCGCCGCCGCTGGCGCGTCGCAAGCTCCTGGCCTGGAGCCAGTCGGTGCTCGCCGACCAACCCGGGCGCGCCAGCCAGGTCGCCCACCTGCTAGGCATGTTCCTCGGCGTCGACTTCCCCGACTCGCCGCACCTCTCGCACGCCCGTGCCGTACCCGAGGTGGCCCGCGTCGCAGCCGGCTCGGCCCTGGGCGACGCCCTGCGCGCAGTGGCTGGCCGCGGCAGCCTCGTACTGATCCTCGAGCGTGTGGAGTTCCTGACCGCCAGCGAGCGCCAGTTCCTGCGCCGCCTCGTACGCCAGCTCGGCGCTACGCCGGTCCTCGTGATCTTCGCTTGGGTCGGCATTCAGGACGAAGCGCCGCACGGGCTGGCCGAGCTGTTGCCGCCCGGATCGACGCTCCGCATCTCGCCACCCGAGCTGCCCGCGCCAGATGCGTTGAACGATCCCTCCTTGCGGTCGCTGCTGGCGGCCATCGTCCGCCTCGGTACCCCGATTTGGCCCGGCATGCTCGCGGCGGCGCTCGGCCGGCGGGTCGACGCCGAGCTCGATCGCCTCGTCGGCTGTGGCGCGCTACGCCTGCAGCACGGCAGCCGCATCAGCGACGAGGCCGAGTACCTGCTCGGCGACTTTCCGGCGCCCATCGTCGATGACGCCCAGGAGCCAGCGATCGACCTCGAACGGTGCCTCGCATGGGCCTACGGCCGCGGCCGCGAGCGCCCTCATCTCTGGGCGCGGCGGCTCGGTCAGCTCGAGGCTGCTGCGGGTCGACAGGTCATCGCGTCGCGCCACGTCCGGCAAGCGGCCGAGTTGTGCTACTCCCTCGGCGCGCTCGAAGAGGCCAACGAGACTTTTGACGCAGCGCGGCGCCTGGTACTCGACGTCCAGCAACGCGGCGGCCGCGACGCCGCCGCTACCGCCGTCGCCGAGGCTTCGTTGGGCCTTGTACGCGGGCTCATCGATCGCTTCGCTTGGGACGACGCGGCTGAGCACGCCCGCGAGGCGATCGAGGCCCTGCGCTCGCTCGAGGTGTTGGACGAAGAGCTCTGGTTCCGCCTCGGCGCCCCCTTGCTCTCGTGTTGGGCCACGGCGGAGATCCGCGCCGGCATGGCCGAGACAGTCATCGAGCCCTTGGAGAAGCAGGTGCAGGCGATCGAGGCCAGCGGTCTGCAAATGGCCATGGCGCGACTGCCCAACCTGCGCCTTGCGCTTGGCGAGGCGTTGGCCAGCACCGGACAGAGCGAGGCAGCGCTCAACTGCTGGCTGGCGGCCATGCGCGAGTTGCCCGTCGAGCCCGACTTTGCGCTCTCGGCCGACCTCTCGATGCGCCTCTCTGACGCCTACCGCGGCCAGGCAGTCTGCGACAAGGCCGTGGTGCACGCCCGCAAGGCACTCGCGGCCGCCCGCAATGCCCGCGATCTCGTGCGCGAAGCCGAGGCGCTGCGGGCCCTGGCTCTGGCGCTGCGCGACCTTGGCGAGCATGACGACGCCGAAGCCCAGCTCGGCGAGGCGCTCAATGCCCTTGGCCGCGTCGATCGACCGGCGCTCTCGGCCGAGATCTCCGTGCTGCTGTCCGAGGTGCTGATAGGTCGTGGCGCCGCCGATGAGGCCGACGCCGCGCTGGCCAAGGCCTGCCGCGCCTTCGCCGCTCTGACCGACATTGGCGGCCTCGCCGACGCACTCCGCAAGCGCGGCGAAGTGCAGATGAGCCAGGGCGCCTGGCCGCGCGCGCTCGCTTTCGCCGAAGAGGCCGCGCGCCAGGCCGTGCTTTGCGGCGACATCGCCAAGCAGGCGCGCGCGCTGCTGCTCGGCGCCCGCGCCGCCGCAGCATCCGGCGACGCCCAGCACGCCCACCGCGCCCTGGAGACGGCTTTTGGGCTGGTCGCCGACGACGCTTGGGTGGCCGAGCGCGTCGACTGCCTGGTCACTTTGGCGGACTTGATCGAAGCCGAGGTCCTGACCTCCGAGCAGAGTGTCGACGCCCTTCTCGAGGAGGCGCACGCCTTGGCCCGCCACGGCGGCCTCGTCGCCCAAGCCGAGAGCATTCAGCGGCGTCTGCGCGCGATGGTCGCCTAAGGCTCGCCCAATCCGCGTCGGGAACGGAGCGATCGGGCCGAAAGGTGGCCCCGCTTCCTCCCTCGACCGTCGAGTCCACTGCAGCCGGTCTCCTGCGACGGCCAGCGATGGCTCAGGCAGCCAGCGTTCGTCGTGGAGACAGCGATCCGTGCGGGGGTGAGCAACGCCCGGCAAGAGCGTGTTCGCCCTTCCCTGGGCGTGGCTGCGCTCAGCTCGGCGGC
Source organism: Myxococcales bacterium (assembly GCA_947491025.1). GTDB lineage: Bacteria > Myxococcota_A > UBA9042 > UBA9042 > UBA9042 > SXNM01. Next base: position 69,006 of record CANLIC010000014.1, on the reverse strand, counting down.
AGCACCGACTCGAGCAGGCCGAGCAGCCAGGACTCGACTTGCGAGCGGTCTGGGGTATTTGCCCCCTGGCCGGCCGGGATCACACGGTGGCCGGCGACCGCCACAAAGACCCGCTGCACGTCATCGGGGGTCGCAAAATCGCGGCCCTGTACCAGCGCGACCGACTGCACCGCCCGGTACAGCCCAATCGCGGCCCGCGTCGATAGACCCAGCTCGAAGCGGGCGGGCTCCCGGGTGCGCTCGACCAGCGCCATCATGTAGTCCAGCACGGGGTCCGCGACGCGCACCTCGGCAGCGGCAGCGACCAGGGCCTGCACCCGACGCTCGTCGCACAGGCGCGGCAGGTGGTGCAGACGCATCGGCGCCCCGTGCTCCCGCACCAGCTGCCGCTCGGTGGCCGCCTCGGGATAGCCGATCGACAGTCGAAACAGAAAGCGGTCGAGCTGCGACTCGGGCAGCGGGTAGGTGCCGTGGTGCTCGCGCGGGTTCTGCGTTGCCAGAACGACAAAGGGCGTCGGCAGCAGATGCGTCTGACCATCGACCGTGACGTGGCCCTCCGCCATCGACTCCAGCAAGGCGGACTGCGTGCGCGGCGTCGTGCGGTTGATCTCGTCGGCGAGCAGCACATGGCAGAAGATCGGCCCGGGCTGGAACTCGAAGCGACTGGACTGCTGATTCCACACGCCAACGCCCGTGATGTCGGCAGGCATCAGGTCGCTGGCGAACTGAATGCGCTGCTGGGTCAGGCCAAGCACGTGCGCGAAGGCCCGCGCCAGCGTCGTCTTGCCGACGCCGGGCACGTCCTCGAGCAGCACGTGGCCTCGGGCCAGCACCGCCGCCATCACCAGCTCCACCACCGGGCGTTTGCCACGAAAGACGGTCGCCACGGCGTCGATGACCGCGCGGGCCTGCTGCGCCGCTTCCAGGGGCGTGAGCGTCTCCGGCGGCGCGCCGCCCTCAGCGCTGCTCGACGGACCGGCTGCGCGGGGAGGCAGAGACATCGGGACAGCCGGCTGATTCATGGAGTCGAGGCTCCTCGGGGCGGGACGGCCCCTGGTAGCGCAGGGGGCTTGCGGCAGGCGGCCACCGCAGGCCCGACCACCGGCGCCAGTTCCGTCGCCAGTCGGTCGATGTCGGCCGGGGCCAACTGCAACTGGTGGGTCGCCAGGGCGGCGACGATCGCCGCTCGGACCGCATGGGCGTCACCGACGCTGTCGCAGGCCGCGCGCCACAGCCCGTGGGCGACGATGCACCGCGCCAGCGTCTCCTCGGCGTCGGTGCGGATGCGGCTGGATTCGTCGGCCTGCCGCCGGGCCATGACGACGCTCTGCGCAGCTTCGGTCAGCGCACGCGAGAGCTCCCCCGCAGTCAGCAGCACTTCCGCCAGATTGCGGCGCAGGCCCGGCAGCTCCGGCGCGACTTGCACCGCGCGCTCGAGGGTGGCGACGGCTTCGCCCGGCTGGCCGGCAGCGTCGAGCGCCACCGCGAGCAAGTTCAAGATCGCCACGTCGTCGGCGGCGATCGCCGCTGCACGCCGCAACGCCGCGACCGCTTCTGCCGGGCGCCGGGCGTCCAGGTGCAGCGTACCGAGCATCACCAACGCTTGAACGTGGTTGCCGTCGAGCGCGAGCACCTTCAGCAGCGCCGACAGCGCCGCGGTCCGTTCGCCTGCTGCGATCTCAACCCGGGCCAGCTCCAGCCAGCCGGCTGGCGCCGAAGGTGCCGCCTGGGTCGCCAGCATGGCGGCCTCACGGGCCTGCGGCACCCGCCCCCGGGCCAGCCAGGCACGAGCGGCGACCGCCAGCAGAGCGGCGTCCTTGGGGTGCGCGCGCAATGCGGCGTTGGCGGCGGCGCTGGCCAGGGCAGCGTCACCGCGTCCCAGCAGCAGCTCGGCGAAGCGCAGGGCAGAGGTGGCGTCGTCCGGGCGCTGCCGAAGGACGTCGGCGTAGCGGGCGATCGCGTCGTCGATCTCGCCGGCGCCATCGAAGGCTCGCGCCAGCGCCGTCACGACCTCCAGGTCAGTGGGCGCTTGCTGGTAGAGCGGTCGCAGCCGCGCGATGGCGTCGGCATGGCGCCCGCCGCGCATGGCGATCTCCGCCCACAGCAGCACCGCCTCGCGCTGGCCGGCGTCTGCGTCGGCAGCGATCGCCGCCTCTGCGTCGCTGAGCCGACCCTGGTCCAGCGCCTGCCGGGCCCGCTGGAGCGGCGTCTGCGGCGCCTCGCGGACCTGAGCTCCCCCGCAGCCAAGCGCCCACACCAAGCTGAAGAGGCCGAGCGCGCGCCGAATCGTCTGGCCACGGCGCGCGATCAGAGGTCCCACCGCTTCTTGTTCGCCGCCACCTGCTCTGACGTTGGGCGCGGCTTGTGAACGATGCGGCCGAGCTCGTCGCGTGCAATTTTTGCGACCTGGAAGCGCGAGGCCTCCCGAGCGGAGGCGGCGTTCAGGACGGCATCCTCGGCCAGCACCGCCGGCAGCTCCTGGTCCTCGTAGATGGCGCCCCAGGGGCATTCGGGCTCACACGCGCTGCAATTGATGCACTCGGTGGGGTGGATGTAGAGCTGGCGGGGGTGGTCGGCATCCGGCGGGCCGACGAGCTCGTAGATGCACTCGACGGGGCACACCTCGACGCAGCCCAAGTCCAGGCAATCTCGACACAACCGGCTGATAACGTAGGCCATCACCACCTGCGCGCCCGCAACCGCGAGCGATGTCCGCGCTAGCCTATCGCCAGGGCAGGGTCGCAGACAAGCGCAGGGCGGCGATCTGCCGGTCGGTGAAGACGAAACGGCTTGCCCTGGCCGCGCGTCACTGCCAGCATCACCGCGCAGTTGAATCGCCCGCCGCGCGTGCGCGTTCGGAGGAGGCGGCCGCCGCGCCGATCGAGGAGGATGTCATGAGTGGACCCACCCCAGCGCCAACCCGCCGAGCCGCCATTCTAGGTGCGCCTGCCACATGGACGATGGCGATCGCCTGCCTCAGCCTGGCCCTCAGCGCGTGCGGCCCCATGTATTACCAGCAAGATCCCGGTGTTGCCTACTACGGCGGCGGATCAGCGCAAGCCCAGCAGTCTGGCGGCGCCTTCCACGAGCTCTCGGCGTACGGTTCATGGTCCGTTTCCGCTTCCTGGGGGCGGGTTTGGATTCCGTATGCGAATCGAACCCCTGGCTGGCGGCCTTACACGATCGGCGGCTGGGTCTACACCGACTACGGCTGGACCTGGAACTCCAGCGAAGAGTGGGGCTGGGCGACCTACCACTATGGACGCTGGGGCTGGGAAACCAGCCTCGGTGGCTGGGTCTGGGTGCCCGGCAACGACTGGGCTCCCTCATGGGTGGTCTGGCGCTCGGGCGGTGGCTGCGTCGGCTGGGCGCCGCTTGGGCCCGGCGGCGTGGTGTACAACACCGCGAACTACTGGGTCTTCGTGGAGTCACAGCACATCCACGTGCACAATGTCCAGACCGTCGTGGTGGTGCCGCAGCACGCCCAGACCGTCTATCAGACCTCGGTCGTGATCGGCAGTCAGGGCCGCGTGCAGAGTGGCAACGGCCGCACCGTCGTCTACAACGCGGGGCCCTCGGCTCGCGAGGCTGAGGCCTGGACGGGCCAGCCGGTGCAGCCGCGCCAGATCGCGACCGTGCCGAGCGCAGTGCCGCGGGCGCGGATGGGATCTGGAGCCGCCGCCGGTGGTGGGGTGGGCAACAGCACCTCACCACGGACTCCCTACCAGCCGCGCAATGAGGAGCGGCCAGCGCAACCGCGCTACGAGGAACGCCCGGCGCAGCCGCGCTATGAGGAGCGACCCACGCAGCCGGGCTACCAGGAGCGGCCGGCCCAGCCTCGTTACGAAGAGCGGCCCACGCCCCAACCAGAGACCCGTCCTGCGCCGACCTACGAGCCGCGTCCTGCGCCGACCTACGAGCCGCGTCCTGCGCCGACCTACGAGCCGCGTCCCGCGCCCGCTCCCGAGGCGCGCCCTGCGCCGACGTACGAGCCGCGTCCCGCGCCGACCTACCAGCCGCGCCCGGCGCCGACGTACGAGCCGCGCCCCGCCCCGGCTCCCGCGCCATCGCCCGGAGCCTCCGCGCCGACCAATCGCGGCAGTGGCCCCTATGCCCCCGCGCCCCGCAGCGGCGGTTCGACCTCGCGCGGCGGCAGCAGCAACAGCGACAGCTCCACGGAGTCGCGCCCCCGCCCCACCGGCCGCCCTGCCCCTGCGCCGCAGCGCTGAGCCGTCGTCGGTGCGCGATGGCTTGGAATCCAGAGCCCGCTCTGCTACGCAGGGATCGCTAGCGCGAATCCGCTGGCGAGGAGGGCGACGATGGCCGACTTCATCACCCTGTCGCGGCACATCCTGCAGCGCGCGCGCCAGCATCGCGAAGCGACAGGCGATTTCACCATCCTTCTCAGCCACATCGCCACCGCGACCAAGGTCGTCTCGCGGCAAGTCTCCCGGGCCGGGCTGATCAACGTCCTCGGCAAGACCGGCGAGACCAACGTCCAGGGCGAAGAGGTCCAGAAGCTCGACGTCATCGCCAACGACATGCTCATCGGCCTGCTCGATGACCTGCCGATGGTGGCGGCGCTCGCCTCCGAGGAAGAGGACGACTTCCTGCCGACGCGCGCCGGCCGGCTCAACGGCCGCTACCTCGTGTGCTTCGACCCCTTGGACGGCTCGACCAACATCGACGTCAACGTCACGATCGGCACGATCTTCTCGATCTTCCGGCGGCCTGAGGTGGGCCGTGAGGCGAGGCTGCAGGACTTCCTCCAGCCCGGGTCGGCGCTGGTAGCCGCGGGCTACGCGGTGTACGGCAGCTCGACGATGTTCGTGTACACGACGGGTCAGGCGGTCGACGGCTTCACGCTCGACCCTGGCGTCGGCGAATACCTCTTGAGCCATCCCGACATGCGACTCCCGGATCGGGCCAAGTGCATCTCGGCCAACGTCAGCAACCGCGCCTTGTGGTCGCCGGGGACCCGCGCCTTCGTCGACCTGGTCACGGACCACGCTGAGCCGCGCTACAAGAAGACCACGACGCGCTACATCGGCTCTTTGGTCGCGGACTTCCACCGCAACTTGATCTACGGTGGCGTCTTCCTCTATCCGGCCGACAGCGCCTCGCCGAACGGCAAGCTGCGTCTGCTCTACGAGGCACAACCGCTGGCGATGATCATCGAGGCGGCGGGCGGCGCGGCCAGCGATGGACGCCGGCGCATCCTCGACCTGGTGCCCGACGGGCTGCACACGCGCGTACCGCTGATCATCGGCGGCAAGGCCGACGTCGAGCGGTTTGAGGCCTGCGAGGTCGAGCATGGCGGGACCTGAGGCAGCCGGGTCCGCAGCGGCCGCAACATTGACCCACCTCGACGGCCGGGGTGCCGCCCATATGGTCGACGTTGGCGCCAAGGCCGAGACCTCACGGGGCGCGATCGCCAGCGCGTTCGTGACGTTGTCGCCGGTTGCCCTGCGCGCCATCGAAGACTCGACCCTGCGCAAGGGCGACGCCCTGGCCGTCGCGCGCATCGCCGGGATCGCCGCCGCCAAGCGCGCCGCCGACCTCATCCCCCTCTGCCACCCGCTGCGGCTGACGCGGGTCAGCGTCGAGGTCGTGCCGGCTCCGGAGCGCGGCGGCGTCGCCATCGAGGCCCGCGTCGAGGCATTCGAACGTACGGGCGTCGAGATGGAGGCTTTGACCGCAGCCAGCGTCGCAGCCTTGGCGCTCTATGACATGGTCAAGGCGGTCGATCGCAGCGCCGAGATCGGCCAACTTCGGCTGGTCCGCAAGTGGGGCGGCCGCAGTGGCGACTACCACGCGCCATGAGCGCCGAGCGCGCAGGCAAGTCGCCCGGCGAGCAGCCCCAGAATGCGGCGACCCCTCAGCGTGCGGCCACAGTGGCGCTGGGCCGTGGCCTGCGTGTGGCCTGCCGCCGCGTCGAGCGCTTGTGCCGCGCCCTTGAAGCCGACCTCGCGCGCGCGGACGACGCCGGCGCCCTGCGCCGCGCTGGCGAGGTGCTGAAGGTCCAGCTGGCAGCGGTGCCGTCCGGCGCCGATCGCGTGGTGCTGGCCTTTCCCTGGGCCCCGGACGAGGCCATCGAGGTGCCGCTGCAGCGCGATCTGTCGCCGCGTGCCAACGTCGAGCGCCTGTTCCGGCGGGCGCGCGGTCTGGAGCAGGCGAGGGCAGAGATCGCTGCCCGGTTCGCGGCGGCCGAGGTTCGGCGCGCGGCGCTCCTCGAGCTGCTAGCGCAGACGGAGGCGCTGCTCAGCGCTCCAGAGGCCGATGGCGAGCCTGCCGCGCCCAAGAGCGGGACCACCGTCACGACGTTGATGCGCGCCGCCCGTGGGCTCGGTGTGCGGCTCGCCGACGCTGCCGCGATCATCGCCCCGAAGCCGCGGCGCGCCCCCCCCGCCAAGCCCCTTCCCGATGGCGTGCAGCGCTTCTCGACCGCGCAGGGCGTCGAGATGCTCGTCGGGCGGCATGCCCGCGCCAACGACGCCTTGGTGACACGCCTGTCGCGGGGCGGCGATGTCTGGCTGCACCGCAAGGACCACGCCGGCGCCCACGGTCTGCTGCGTTGTGGCGGCGGCGCTCGCCGCAAGGGCGCACCGGAGCCGGCGCCCCCGGCGGCCGACCTGCGCGAAGCGGCGATGCTCGTGGCCTGGCTCTCGGGCGTTGGCCGCGACGAGGCCGCCGACATTACCTGGACGCACGCGCGCCACGTCCACAAGGGCAAGGGGTTGCCAGCCGGCGCCGTCTACGTGCGGGTCGAGCGCGTGACACGCGTGGTCGTCGACCGCGCCACCATCGACGCGCTCTACGCCCGCCGCGAGGCCGCTGGCTGAGCCGCCATTAGGGCTTGGCGCACCCGAGGCTGCGCAACACCGTGACGCCGCGCAGGCCGGCGACCGCGATCTCGTTGCAGCCGTCGCCGTCCAGGTCCGTCTGCTGCAGGGCGCCGCCGGCGGGCGAGATCGCGATCGGCACCTGGAAGCGGTGGAAGCCGCCTTTGCCGTCGCCGAGGTAGAACTCGACACGGGACGCCTTGGAATCGACGACGACCAGGTCGAAGATCTTGTCCTGGTTGACGTCCGCGCCACCCACGGCCGCGATCTCGTAGGCGGTCGGGTCGATCGCGACGCTGGAGTTGGGCCCAAAGAGGCTGGTCGTGCCGGCAAAGAAGCCGAACTGCGAGGGACCGCCGTAGAGGACGTCGGTGCAGTTGTCGCTGGTCATCTGGCCGGTCGCGAGCACTTTGGCGTCCTTGACCGCCGAGTTGGCGACGGCGCGGTCGAACTTCATGTCGCCGAGGGCGCGCACCGCCACGGTCTGGCCGACGCCCGCTGCGAAGACTGAGATGAGGTTCGAGCTGCAGTACCCTGAACCGATCGCCATGAAGGGCGCTGATGGCAGGATGCGGTAGGTCACCTTGATCTCGCCCGTGATCAGCTTGGAGTCTGGGTTCACGAAGGACCACTCGTCGAGCGCGCCAGGCGTGGTGATGATCATCGGCTCCTGTTTTTCAATGTGGATGTCTTTGCCGATCAAGCTCGCCTGCTTGGAGTCCTCGGCGAACAAGACCGCCTGCACCCGCCCGGTGCCGTCGCCGCGGAAATACCGTACGCGCGACGCGAGGTGCTGCTTGTCGGTGTTGGCGCTGACGGGCCCCATCACCGTGGCGATGTCGTCGATCTTGTCGTTGTTCATCGGGCCGACGATCATGTCGATCGGGCGCTTGCCGGCGCTCTGGGCATAGGTCGCAGCCATGGCAACCGGCGACTTCGGCTTTGCCTCTGCCGCCATACCGTAGGGCCGCGTAGGATCGCCCGCCTGCATGATGAGCAGGCTGGCGCGCTGCCAAGGGGCGCCGTTGCCGAAGCCCGTGACCGGCTTTTCGAGCTTGGTGTCGATCGGGCTGTAGATCTTGCAGGCCAAGTCTGGGTTCTTCGAGCTGCCTTCTTTGGGCTCCTGCGACTTGTCCCCGAAGTGATTGGCGATTTCATAGTACTCGCGCGCGGTGCAGACGTAGTTGACCGTCTCCAGCGAGTCGAGCTTGTCCGGCGCTTCCGGGATGCCGATCGGATAGTCCTGGTCGATCGCGATGGCGAGGTCGCGGCCGACCGTCTTATTGCCAAAGATACCGGTTTTGAGTGCAGCGATCTCCGCCATCTTGTCGCCGCAACCCTCGCGCGGCGGATCTTGCTTTGGAATGCCGGCCTGCCCCTTGTTCTTGCCGAAGAAGGGGCTGAACTCGCCGGCGCGGCCGAAGCTGTCGAGCTTGCCGCCGACGTTGGCGTAGAGCGCGAAGTGCCAGGCCGGCAGCGGCGAGGGGCCGGTGGCGCCCGGCAGCGGCGGGCACGACTCCGTGCGGGCCCGGCCAGGCTTGCTAGCGATGAGCAGGTCGGGCTTTCCGTCCGCCGTCAGGTCTTCGAAGATGAATTTGGAGACCTCGACGTTGGTGAAGACCCACGATGTGTCGGGCAGACCGCAGACCTTAAGCACCTCGCTGGCTTCGAAGGTGCCGTCGCCGCGACCGGGCGACACCGCTACGCCGACAGGGGCGAGGTCGAGCGCGACCATATCGACCTTGCCGTCGCCTGTGATGTCCGCCGGGTCGATGTCGGCGATGGAGCCGCCGACGATGTGGCCACGGAAGCAGGTGGCGACGTGCAGGTCGTTCCCCGGATCGACCGGGATGGTCAGCACCTCACGTCCCTCGGACAAAATGGTCAGCGAGGCCGCGCTGACGTCGATGCCGCCGCCGGCGGGCGCTGCGGAGGAGAGGTGCTCGATCGCCAGCTTCTCGAACTTGGCAAGGAAGACGCGATGTTTTCCGGGCTCGAAGTCGAAGCTGCCGTCGCCCTTGCCCACCAGCCAGCGGATGACGCCGGCGCCCGAGCTACCCGCGATCAGGTCCATCTGACCGTCCTGATTCCAGTCGACGGCCAGGAGCCCCTTGAGATCGGTCATGTCGGCCACCCACGACGAGACCGCCGTGTCGTAGCAGGCCTCGAACCCGTTGGCGCTGTTGCGGCACACCGACATCAGGCCCTTATTGCCACGGCCCACCGCGATGTCTGGATAATCCTTGTAGATATCGTTCGAGTAGAAATCTCCGATGGCGATCGACGCGATGTCGCCGGCCATGACCAGGCCCTTGCGCGGCGCGAACACCAGCGCGGAAACCGGTGGCTCGCCGGCGGGAACGTCCTTGCAGGCGCGCTGCGGCTCCTTGGGCGTCGGACAGAGCACACTGGTGTGGATCGGCAGGATGCTCAAGGCGTGTGCGTCCTCGTCGGCGCCCACCACCACGTCGGCCACCCCGTCCTTGGTGACATCGCCAACCGCCAACGCCTTGGGCAAGCCTGGAATCGGTACTTCTTGGGCGAGCTGGGGTCCGCCCTTGCGGCTGAACCAGGCGGCGACCTTGGTGGCGCCACCAAACAAGCCGACGGCGATGTGATCCAGCGAGCCGTCGCCGTCGATGTCAGTTTGGCCGAGCAGTCCGACATCGCCCTCGACGAGGCGAACCGCCGGCCCCAGGCGACCGAGGGCCTTACCGTCTTCCGTCGTCTCGCCATACGCTGCGAAGAGCCCGTTCTGCGCTGCAATCATGGCGTCGATGACGCCGTCGCCGTTGAGATCCGCCGTTTTGATCGCCTTGGCGCCCAAGATGTCCGGCGCCGGATTGTGGCGGTAGGTCTGATACCGCGGGGCCTTGAGCACCATCGCCGTCGCCGAGGCTTCGGCCTGCTGGTTGCGCAGGTCGACTGCGATCGCCCGCACGTTGACGTTCTTTGTCGGTTGCCCGTCGTAATCCATCACGAAATCGAAGCCACCCGGTCCGCTCAGACAGGCTCGAATCCCCGGCCGCTTCTTGCACTCGATGCAGTTGGCCGGATCGCCAGCCGGAGCCTTCTTGTCGCACCAGGCGATGACCTCGACGTCGTCGACCCGGACCGTGATGAGGCCGAGGTTGGCGTCTTGGAAGTGGCCCGAGATGTGGAGCTTGCCAATGGCGACGCCGCCGTCGGTCGGCGAGGTCAGCGTGACCACCGGCAGCGTATTGTCGACGATGACGCAGCGATTGGCCGAGGCCGACTCGCCACTGCTCGCCGACGCGGAAAGGGTCACGCACTGGTTGCCGTCCTTGTAGAGCGGCTTGCCCTTGGCGTCGAGCTTGGTCGTATCCCACTGAAAGCTGAAGGCGCCCGCGTTGCCCTTGCCAACCTCCACTCCCTTGGAGGTCGCGACGATCGTCGGCGCCTTGGCGCCGCCTTTCGCGGTCAGCGTGCCGTCGACGGCCACGACACCGCCAGCGAGCGTCTTCTCGCCCGGCGCGGCGACGCTGATCACGAGCTCACCGCTCGGCCCGCCTGGGGGCGCCGTGGTCTCCTCGCTGCAGCCGAGCGACGCGCCAGCCAGCAGGGCGGCGAGGCTCAGCACCTTGGTTTGCAGGAACTTCATGGGCATCTTCTCGTTTCGCCGAAGACTTGGTGGGCGGTCTGTCCGCCCCCTGGATCCATGATGGTGCATCCGCGAACCGGGTCAAGGCGAACGCTTGTTTCTGGCGTCAATTGCCGTTCCGGATCGGCTGGTAAGAGTTGAACATTGGCTTTGCCGCGCGCTTGGGAGGGGGTCGCCGACTGGCCGTTGCCGTTCGGCGCGGCTGAGCTGGTGCGCTACGGTGCCCCATCCGTCGAAATCGGCTCGGTCCTGGATGGTCCGCGACAACTTTAGCGCCAAGTCTCCCGGCTCGGAGTCGGTCCGCATCTCCTGCGCCGTCGCGCCTTGCCTCGCGTGAGGCTGCCATCGCCATGCCAGGCGCGAACCCCGCATGCTCTGGCCCTCGGCCTGGTCTGAGACCGTCTCGAGACGGTATCGAGACGGTCCCAACATGGCCTCACGGTGGCCCATCGCTGTGCGAAACGCCGCCGAGGCCTCCTCGATGTGACTGGAAAGAAACGGATCGTCGTCGGGAGCCAAGCTGGCATGGCGCTTGCAGCTGCTGGACGCAGAGGCGACGCCGAGCCCTTCAGGTCCGCGCTCGCTGTGGAGGAGGCCATGCGAGACCCCTACTGCCAAGGCGGATTGGCGCTCTGCGTGTTGCTGATCCTGCGCATCGCGCTGCCGCAAGCGCTCTCTGCCCTGCCTTCCCCTGGCCGCGGCAATCCGCCCTGGGCAGCCGCCGACGGCGGAGGCCACGCCCTGCTTCGCGCCGGGTGCCTTCCTGGGCGCGGCGCCACCCCTCGCGACCTGCGCCCGGTGCCTGGAATCAGCGCTCGCCTGGCCGGGACAATCGCCGCGGCTTGCCGCTACCGCGACTGCAGCCAGCCGGGCGCGCTGAAGGCGATCCCCGGGCTCGGGCCGCGCAAGGAGGCGGCGCTGGTGGCGTTATTCTGTCGGCGCGTCGAGGCCGAAGGCGGTGTGCAGCTCGCGCACGGCCAGCTCGGTGAAGCGCTCGTCGACCACGCAGGAGATCTTGATCTCCGAGGTCGAGATCAGCTGGATGTTGACGCCCGCGCGGCCGAGGGCATCGAACATGCGGACGGCGACCCCTGCCTCGCTGCGCATGCCAGCGCCGACGACGGAGACCTTGGAGACACTGGCGTCGCTGCTCACCTTGCCAGCGCCGATGGCGGCGGCAGCCTCGGCGGCGAAGCGCTGGGCTCGGCCGACCTCGTTGCGCGGCACGGTGAACGTCACGTCGGTGTGGCCGTCCACCGAGGCGTTCTGGATGATGACGTCGACGTTGATGCCGTGCGCGCCGAGCGGCCGCAGCAACGCCGCGACGGTGCCCGGCCGGTCTGGCACGGCCTGGACCGTGAGCTTGGCGGTGTTGCGGTCGTAGGCGACCCCGGTGACGACTGCGCCTTCCATCCCCAGCTCCTCCTCCGGCACCACCCACGATCCCGGTGCATCGGAAAACGACGTGCGCACATGAATGCGCACGCGGTACTTCATCGCGAATTCCACCGAACGGGTCTGCAGGACCTTCGCCCCGAGGCTGGCCAGCTCGAGCATCTCCTCGAAGGTGATGCGTTCGATCTTGCGTGCTCGGCCGCAGATGTTGGGGTCCGTGGTGTAGATGCCGTCGACATCGGTATAGATCTCGCAGATATCGGCCTGCACCGCCGCGGCCATCGCCACCGCCGACAGGTCCGATCCGCCGCGTCCGAGCGTGGTGATGGCGCCCTGCTTGTCGATGCCCTGGAAGCCCGCCACCACCACGATCTCACGGCGATCGAGCGCGGCCGTCACCGGCTCGGCGTCGATGCTCTGGATGCGCGCCATGCCATGCGCTTCATCGGTGACGATGCGCACCTGGTGACCGAGGAAGCTGCGCCCCGTCGTACCGAGCTCGCAGATGGCGAGCGCGACGAGGCCGATGCTCACCTGCTCACCGCTCGCGGCGATGACGTCGATCTCGCGATGGTGCGGCTCCTCGGTCAGCTGCTTCGCCAGCGCCAGCAAGCGGTTGGTCTCGCCCGCCATCGCCGAGACGACGACCACGACTCGGTGCCCCTCGGCATGGGTCGCCACCGCCCGCCGCGCCACGGCCTGAATGCGCTCGACGCTGCCCACCGAAGTGCCGCCATACTTCTGGACGATCGTGAGCGGTTTGCCCGCGCCCTGCGTCGCCGCAGCGGCTGAGTCGCTCCACGCTGTTGCCGTCCTCGCCGTCATCCGTCGCCTCCCGACGCCGCGCTGACCTGCGTCTGGTCCGCATGGGTGGCCTGGACTCTATCCATCGCCCGCGCCTGCGCGCAACTCGCCCTCGGAAGCGACCTCCATCAGCGCCATCGCCATCGCCACGGCGTCCGCGGCCGCCGCGACGTCGTGGACCCGGAGGTAGGCAACGCCCGCGCTGACGGCCGCCGCCACCGCCACAGCCGTTGCTGGCAGGCGGTCCTCGACGCGGCGACCGGTCACGGCGCCGAGCACGCTCTTGCGCGAGGGTCCGAGGTAGAGCGGCATGCCGAGTCCCAGCAGCGCCGGCTGCGGCAAGAGCAGCGCCAGGTTCTGCGCCACGTCCTTGCCAAAGCCGATGCCAGGGTCCGCGATGAGCTGCGAGGCGGCGACGCCTGCCGCCAGCGCCTCTTCGCGCATCCGCCGCAGGTCGTCAGCGATTCTCGCCACACCGGCCGCGGCGCCCGCAGGCATCGTCGGCGAAGCCTGGCTCGGCGCCATGTCGCCCAGGCCATGCGGCGCATGCATCAGCACCCAGGCGGCGCCTGCCTGCCGGACCACGGCCGCCATGGCTGACGTCGGCCAGCCGCTGGTGTCGTTGACCATACGCGCCCCGGCAGCGAGCGCGGCCTCCGCCGTCGTCGCTCGGCGGGTGTCGACCGCGACCTGGGCATCGAAGCGGGCGACCAGCGCGGCACAGATCGCCGCGACCCTGTTGCGCTCCGTCACCTCGTCGACCGCTGTCGCCCCGGGTCGGCTCGACTCCGCGCCGACGTCGAGCCAGGCCGCGCCCTCGCGCAGCATCGCCTCAGCGCGCGACAGCGCGGCGTCGACGTTCGCGCCGAGGCCGTCTCCAGCAAAGGAGTCGTCTGTTAGGTTGAGGATGCCGACCAGCGCCGGCGCGGGTCGCGCGACCACCACGGCGCGATCAGTGCGGCAGCGGCTCGGGCAGCCCGGGCAGCGCGTCGATCACAGGCGCCGGTGCAGGCTTGTCACCGCGCTCGCCACCCGCTGCCTGCTTGCCCTCGGCGAAGCGCTTGCGCGTCTCGCGGGTCTTGCGCAGTTCGGTCAGGTCGCGGTCCGCCAACATCCACTCGATCTCCTCGCCGTCGAGGGTCTCGTGCTCGAGCAGTTCCTCGGTCAGGCGATCGAGCTGGTCGCGGTGCTCGCGCAGGATGGCCTCGGCGCGCTCGTAGTTGCTCTCGATCAGCTTGCGGATCTCGCCGTCGACGGACACGGCGGTGCTCTCCGAGAAGTCCTGGCTATGGTTGGCGAAATCGCGGCCCATGAAGACTTCGCCCTGCTTGTGGCCAAAGTTGATCGGGCCGAGGGAGCTCATGCCCCACTCGCACACCATACGGCGCGCCAGCTGCGTCGCGACCTCAATGTCGTTGCTGGCGCCGGTCGTGACGTCGCCCTGAACCATGAACTCGGCGATGCGGCCGCCCATCATCACGGCGATGCGGTCATTCAAATAGCGCAGCGTGTGCGAGTAGCGGTCTTTCTCCGGCAACTGTTGGGTGAGCCCGAGGGCGCGGCCGCGCGGTACGATCGTCACCTTGTGCAGCGGGTCGGTGTTCTTGAGGTGCGCGGCGACCAGCGCGTGGCCCGCCTCGTGCACCGCCGTCGTGCGCAGCTCTTGGGGATCCATGGCCAAGCTGCGCCGCTCCGGGCCCATCAACACCTTGTCCTTGGCCTCCTCAAAGTCCGACATGTCGACGAATTCCTTGTCGCGACGGGCGGCGATGAGCGCGGCCTCGTTGACCAGGTTCTCCAGGTCGGCGCCGCTGAAGCCCGGCGTGCCTTTCGAGAGCACCTGCAGCTCGACGTCCGTGGCCATCGGAACTTTGCGGGTATGGACCTTCAAGATCTGCTCGCGGCCGACGACGTCCGGCGGCGGCACCATGACCCGGCGATCGAAGCGGCCCGGGCGCAGCAGCGCCGGATCCAACACGTCTGGTCGGTTGGTCGCCGCCATGATGATGACGCCGGCGTTGGACTCGAAGCCGTCCATCTCGACCAGGAGCTGGTTGAGCGTCTGCTCGCGCTCGTCGTGACCGCCGCCCATGCCCGCGCCGCGGTGGCGGCCGACGGCGTCGATCTCGTCGATGAAGATGATGCAGGGCGCGTTCTTCTTGCCTTGCTCGAAGAGGTCGCGGACGCGGCTGGCGCCGACGCCGACGAACATCTCGACAAAGTCCGAGCCCGAGATGCTGTAGAAGGGGACACCTGCCTCGCCAGCGACCGCCCGTGCGAGCAACGTCTTGCCGGTGCCGGGCGTACCCATCAGGAGGACGCCCTTGGGGATACGGCCACCGAGTCGTGTGAATTTCTTGGGATCTCGGAGGAAGTGGATGATCTCCTCCAGCTCGCGCTTGCACTCTTCGATGCCGGCGACGTCCTCGAACGTCACCTTGTTGGTTGACTCATTGAGCAGCCGCGCTCGGCTCTTGCCGAAGCTCATCGCCCGGCCCCCACCCGCCTGGATCTGGCGCATGAAGACGAAGAACAGCACCACCAGCAGCAGCATCGGCAGCCAGGTGCCGAGCAACGAGAACCACACCG
The DNA here is from genome assembly GCA_947491025.1 of Myxococcales bacterium. Classification (GTDB taxonomy): domain Bacteria; phylum Myxococcota_A; class UBA9042; order UBA9042; family UBA9042; genus SXNM01. Next base: position 53,754 of record CANLIC010000014.1, on the reverse strand, counting down.
CGTTGGCGTCCTCGCGCTCGTAGGTGATGTCGACGCCACGCTCGAGCAGATCGCGCTGGATCTGCATCAGCTCGCCGGTGGTCGTGAAGCGGGTGCCGTCGCGCAAGGTGCCGCGGATCTGATTGCCGCGCACGGTGATCGCGTCCACGCGCTCCATGTCGTCGCTGGTCTTGAGCGCCTTGTGAGCGAACTGCGTGAACGTCAGCGGCGCGCCGGCGTTGGAGGTGTGCAGGCTCTGATAAATGAAGACGAACAACAGGATCAGGCCCACCCAGACCAGCATCGACTTGTACTGCTTCATCCTGCGCTCCTGGTCCGGTCGCCATCGCCGCGGACCTTGGCTCCATCTGCCAGCGTCTTGGGACGCACATCGCCAAGGTAGGTGTCACTCGCTGTTGGCGCAACTTTGGTGGCCGCCACCGCGAGGTCATCGCCGCGTTGCCACAGCCGTAGGCCGTGGACGCGGACCTCGGCGCCTCTGTCGCTGGCGCGCAGCCAGGCGCTGATTTGATGCACGCCCCGGGCCGGCGGTGCCGGCACTTCCAGGCGCTGCGCCAGCAGGAGCAGGAGCGCGCCGAGCGCGTCGGGATCGTCGGGCCACAGCGCGCGTGGCAGGAGGTAGCCGCCCGCTGAAGCGCTGCCTTCTCCCTCGGGCAAGGGTCGCAGATGGGGCGCGACGGCCGCCTCGAGCCAATGGTTCAGCGCTCGGCCCGCGCTGGCGGCGTGGCGCGCTGAGCGCTGCAAGCCAGCTGCCGCGCCCGGGCGTACCCGCTCCATGACGGGCAAGACTTCGCGTCGCCAGCGGTTTCGCTCGTGGCGGGGGTCTGCGTTGCCAGGGTCCTCGACGTAGGCGAGCCCGAGCGCGGCGGCGACGGCCTCGAGGTCTCGGCGGCAGAGGCCGAGCAAGGGGCGCACGATCTCGCGGTTGCGGCGGGGGATCGCGCCTTGGGCACCCACTCCGGCGCCGCGCGTCACCCGCATGAGCACGGTCTCGGCGACGTCGTCGGCGTGGTGGGCGGTCGCGATCACCTCGGCTCCAAGCTGCGCGGCACAGCGGCGCAGACTCCCATAACGCGCGACACGGGCGTTTGCTTCCTGGTCAGGCGCTGCCGGTGCGATCGCCGCAGTCAGGGTGATGTAGGGCACGCCCGTCCACTCGGCGCAGGCCGACAGCGCCGCGGACACTTCTGTCTGATCGCTGCGCAGGCCGTGGTCGACCCAGGCCACTTGGAGGCGATGACCGAGCGAAGGGCGAAGCTCCGCCAGCAGGGCCCACGCCGCGATCGAGTCGATGCCGCCGCTGCACGCGAGCAAGACGAGCTCGCCGGGTCGCCACAATTCATCGGCGCGCACACCGCGGCGCACGACGTCGAGGGCACGACGGACGACGGTCGGCGTGGGCATCTTCAGAGGACCAAGATCGCCGCGGCCACGCCGTCGTTGCCCGCGCTGGCCGGAGGGGCCGCCCCGGCGCCGGCAGCGCCGACGCCTGCCAAGCCACCCTTGCCCGCCGGTCCTGGCGCGAGCTGGTTGGCGACCTTCCACGCCTCGAGGTTCAAGGGCTCTTTGGCCGTCGCCGCGCCGAGGACGAGCAGCCCGACGCTCGGTCCGCCGCATCCGCCGCCGCCGCCGCCACCGCCACCCCCCTGGCCGCCGTCGCCGCCGTCGCCGCCGGTTGAGGTGCAGAACGTCTCTGACTTGTGCTCGACGGCGTCGCCGCCCTTGCCGCCCTTGCCACCGAGGCCGCCGCCGCCCCCTGCGCCGCCCTGGCCGCCAGCGCCGCCCGGACCGCCGAGCAAGACGTTGCCGAGCAGCAGCGGCCCGCCCGCCGGACCGACGACGACGCCGACCGCCACCGATGCGCCACCGCCTTGACCGCCCTTGCCGCCCTTGCCCCCGCAGCCGCCGGCCGCGCCGCCGCCGCCAGAGCCGCCGAGATCACTGAATTTGCTGCTGCTGCTGACACAGTCGTGCACCTCGACGCCGCCCGCCGCGCCGCCGCCGCCGCCGCCACCGCCGGAGACCCCATGGCTGCCGTCGGCGCCCACCGCCGCCTGCCAGGCGCCGCCGCCCAAGCCTCCCGTGCTGAGCTCGCAGCCTTGCCCGCCCGCGCCGCCTACGCCGGGCAGACCGTGCAGTCCATCCTCACCGTCACGCTTTTGCACAGGAACCCGGCAGGTCGAGCAGCCAGGGCCGCTCTTGCAGGCGGTGACCACGCCCTTCCAGGAGTCGATGTAGCTATCCCAACCGGGCTTGCCTCCGCTGCCGGCGGGTGCAGCGCCCGCCCCTCCTGCGCCCGTGCCTGTCGGGTTGCCGGCGCCGGGCTGGCCCGTCTCGGCCACCTTGGCGGTCTGGATGTAGGGCTGCGCGGGGCAGGCGGGCGCGGGTGCTTCCTCGTCCATGACGGGGCAGATGGCGTCGCCGCCTCGTCCGCCGCCCGTCGGCTTGTCGGCGCAGCCGCTGGTCCCGCCTTGTCCGCCCGGATTGAAGTCAGCGCTGTCGCATAGCAACTTGCCAATGTCGCGCGCTGCCTCGCCCCCCTTGCCATCATTGCCGAGTCCGCCGCCAGCACCGGCTCCGCCAGACGCGCCGGCCGCGCCATGCCCCGCAAGCACCTGGCAGCCGACGACGCGGAAGCGAGCGTCGCAGCCCAGGCTGTAGACGCCGAAACTCGGCGAGCCAGGGCTCAGCGCGGGCGCTCCGACGATGGTCAATCCGTCCAGCGCGGTCGGCGCGCCGCCGCCGTTGATGCCATCGCAGCGGACGGTGGCTTGGACGCCCGAAGCGACCGACGGGCCCGCGATCATCGTCTGGTAAGCGATGGGATCTCGGACGTGGAAGCCCGCCGCGTAGCCGCCAAAGAGCGAGATCCCCGGCAGCAGGGTGAGCGCCTCGCTATAGACGCCGGTCGCGACATAGACGTGCGGCTTGCCGGTGGAAAGCGCCCGCTCCAGGGCGGCGACAAGGCTACGCATCGGCAAAGTCTGCGTGCCGGGGTTGAGGTCGCTACCGGTCTTGGCGACGAACACCGCCAGTGCGGCCACGCCGTCGACACCGTCGCAGTCCTGATCGACGCCGTCCGGTGCGTCGCCGCCCGGTTGCAGCTTGCACTCGCAGCCATCATTGGCCAGCTGATTGGCATCAAACCATCCATCCTTGCAAAGGAAACCGCATGTAGGTGTCGCGCCGCCCGCCAGCGGAACGGGGCCAGACGCGGCCGGCGCGGTCGTGCAGGTGACCTCCGTGCCGAGGTTGAGCGCGCCGGGGCACGCGACGCCGCAGCTGCCGCAGTGGCTGAGCGTTTGTGGCTTGCCGGCGGCGCCGAGAAAGGGCTCGTCGGTCAGGCCGTCGCAATCGTCGTCGAGCTTGTTGCAGGCCTCGGGCTGCTTGGCCGCGGCCGGACAGAGCCAGCCGGCGACGCCCTTGCACGTCGCGATCGCGGGGCAGAGATCGCCGCCACCGCATGGCGGGCTCTGCAGCGACTCGTCGGTTGCGCCATCGCAGTCGTCGTCCTGGCCGTTGCATTGCTCGGGCAGCTTCGGCAAGGCCGGGCAGTACCAGCCCTTCTCGCCCTGACAGGTCGCGATCGCGGCACAGAGCTCGCCGCCGCCGCAGGGCGGGCTCTGCAGCGCCTCGTCGATTTCGCCATCGCAGTCATCGTCCTTGCCGTTGCATTGCTCTGCCGTTGGCGGCGGTCCGGCGCAGACGAACTGGCCGCCGACGCACGCGGTCGCGCCGTTGCAGACGCCGTTCTTGCCGCCGCAGGGCTCGCCGCCCAGGCCCTCATCGGTGGCTGCGTTGCAGTCGTCGTCCTGACCGTTGCACGCCTCGACACCTGGGCCCTTGGCGTCGCAAGCGCTCCAACCACCGGCCTGCGGCTGGCAGGTCTGGCTGCCGAGGCATGGGCCGCTTGCTGCGCCACCGACCGAGCACGGGCGGATCTTGCCGGCGTCTTTCGCCTGGCAGCTACAGACGCCGCTGATCGGCTGGCACAGCGCCTTGCCGGCGAGGGGCCCTGGACCATCGAAAGGCTTGCAGATCATGCCAGGTGGGCAGCCAAGGCCGCCGGCGTCCGGGCACGGTAGCAGGCACGCGCTTGCCTCGCCGGCGAGTGCGGCGCATTGGCCGTCAGCGCACGCGGCGTCCAGGCTGCAGGGCGCGCAAGTGAGGGCCGGATCGGCCACACAGCGCGGCGGGCCGCCCTCCAGCCGGCAGACGTACCCGCCGGCGCAGCTCGGACAGGTCGGCGTCAGCGCGTCGGGCGGCGCGACGGCGTCCGTGTCGGCGTCGTTCGCGTCGTCGCCACTGGCGTCGGAAGGGAGGGTGTCTGGCGGCCCGAGATCGGGCTCAAACTCGACCGTGTCCGGCTGCACCTCGTCTTCGCTGGCGTCTGCGGCCGCGTCGTCGAGAGCGTCCGACGTGGCGTCGCCGTCGTCCAAGCTGCCATCGCTTGGGCCGCCGATGCCGAGGTCCGCGCCGGTGTCGAGTGACGGCTCCGGGGCGGCGCCGACGCCGTCCACGATTGCGTCGCCGCTACATGCCCACAGCGCGACGCCGCAGAGCGCAGCGACGGCCAAGGCGCGGCCTTCGAGGTGGTGATGGTGGAGCGAGCGCCGCACCTCTGCAGGGTACCGGTCTCTGACGGGCCGGGAAAGGGCGACGCGTGGAGTTGCCGATGTCCGCTCCTGTCTCAGACGCTGAGCGGCCGCCATTGCCGGGCCTCGATCGCGGCCATTCCGCCGATGATCAGCGCGTCGAGGCGCTCGTACACGCTACGCATCGATGGGTCGGGTCCGCGATCCGCAAGGCGCTTCCAGTGCGACCAGGAGTCGTAGCCGTGCAGCTCCGTGAAGGTGCCCTCGTCGCCGTCGTCAGACCAAGCTTCAAAGCTGGCGAGCCCCAACTCCTCAGCGTGGTCGGCGATCTTGGTCAACAGCTGCACGACCTCGTCGCGGTCGCTGCGCTCCACGCGGTAGGTGTACTGAACCAAGAAATCGCCCAGCTTCGCCATGGGAACCTCCGCCGGGGCGCTGCCCGGGTGCGTCCTATCACCTCGGCCTCAGCCTCACCACGGGATGTCATCGTCGACGTTGCCGCCATCCATCGGCGGCGCGCTACCCCAACCGCCGCCGCCACCGCCGCCACCGCCGCTGTCGCGGCCGCCACCGCCGCCGCCAGCGCGGCCACCGCCGCGTGCCGCGCCACCGCCGCCGCCGTCACGCCCGCCGCCGCTGCCGTCACGCCCGCCGCCGCCACCGCCACCGCCGCTACGGACACCGCCGCCCCCCTCGCCGTCTTGTGGGCCGGCGTCGCCTGGGCCACTGCCTTCGCCGCGGCCGCCGAGGAAGGTGACGCCACTCGCGACGATCTCGGTCTTGTAGCGCTTCTGGCCTTCCTTGTCGGTGTACTCGCGGGTCTGCAGCCGGCCCTCGATGAAGACGGGACGGCCCTTGCTGAGGAAGCGCTCGCAATTTTCGGCCTGGCGCCCCCAGACGACGACCGAGTGCCACTCGGTGCGCTCCTGCCGGTTGCCGTCCTTGTCCGTCCATGAATCGTTGGTGGCGATCCGCAGCTCGGTGACTGCCTGGTTGCTTTGCGTGTAGCGAAGCTCCGGCTGATTGCCTACATTCCCTAGCAAGATCACCTTGTTGACGCTTCCCATCTGCCTCTCCTCGCGTGTTGTCCTTCGCTCGACCTTGGCCAGCCTAGGCGGCTGCTGGCGCTGCCGCAAGGGCGCTCGGGTGGGGGCAGGTCACAGGCTGACGCATCGGTCGGCGCGCGATCGGCGCCCGGCCGGCGCGACCTCCAGCACGGTGCCAGCACCGCCTTGAGATGGCGGCCGGCTTCTGCCAGACTCCCCGCCCCATGGAGCTCGACGAATACCGCAAGATGTTCGAAGCCGAGGAGCGGCACTTCTGGTTCCGCGGCTCGCGGGCCGTGGTGCTCGATTGGGTCGTTCGCGCCGTCGAGGAGTCAGGCCGAGGCGGGTCAGCAGAACCCGGGTCGACGCTGCGCATCGTCGACGTCGGCGCTGGCACCGGCGGGATGCTGACGCGGGTGGCCAGCCACTTCGGCCCGCGCTGCCAGGTGCTCGGCGTCGAGTACGCGGCCGCCGGTGTCGCGTTCGCCCGCTCGCGCGGCCTGCAGGTCGTGCGCGGCGGCTTGCCGGCGCTGCCCTTGCGCGACGGCGGCTTCGACCTCGCGCTGTCGATGGACGTTTTTGAGCACGTCGAGGGCGACGTGGCGGCGATGGCGGCGGTGCGACGCGCCCTGCGTCCCGGTGGACGCTTGGTGACGACTGTACCGGCGCTGCGCTGGCTCTGGAGCGAGCACGACGAGGCGCTGCACCACTTTCGTCGCTACCACCGAGCTGAGCTGCTGGAGCGCCTACGGCAGGCCGGGTTCAAGATCCGCCACGCTTCGTATTACAACGGCTTCTTGCTGCCGCCCATCGCTGCGGTGCGGGTGCTCGGCAGGCTGCGCGGCAAACGCGCGTCGACCCAGACGCCCACCAGCGACGTGGCAGAGGTTCCCGAGCCATTCAATGGGGCGTTGGCCGCCGTGTTCGCGAGTGAAGCCGCTTGGTTACGGCATGCGCCCCTGCCGGTCGGGGCCTCGCTCATCGTCGACGCCGAGGCCTAGGCCGCGCCGCCACAGAGGTCCTACGTCAATGGCCGACTCGCCCCTCGCCGCTCGCAGCACCGCTGACGCCACCGCGGCAGCCCGGGCCCCTGGCGACGCCGTCGCCATCGAGCGACGTCAGGTCGCCGTCGGCGACGCTTCGGCGCTGCAGTCGCTGCTCGGTGAGCGGGACCGCAACCTGCGCTGGCTTGAGGAGCGCTTCGCCGTGCGGCTGCAAGTGCGCGATGGCGGGCTGCGGGCGGACGGCACGGCGCCAGCGCTCGATCAGCTCGAGGCGCTGGTGCTAGCCGCTCGCGAGCGCTTCGAGCGCGGTCGACCGCTCGATGGCGAGGCGCTGCGGCGTCTGGCGGACAGCGATGATGCCGCCGGCGCGCCGCGCGCTCTCTCGGCCCTCCCCGGGCGGCGCGGCGAGCTAGCGCGTACCGTGAATCAGCGCCACTACGTCGAGGCCATTGGACGCGCCGACGTGGTCTTTGGCTGCGGGCCCGCCGGCACCGGCAAGACGTTCTTGGCCGTGGCGATGGCCGTCGATGCCCTTGAGCGGCATCAGGTCAAGCGCATCGTGCTGACCCGACCCGCGGTGGAAGCCGGAGAGAAGCTAGGCTTCTTGCCCGGTGATATGTTGGCGAAAATCAACCCCTACCTGCGCCCGCTGCTTGACGCCCTCGGCGACCTGATGGAGGCCGAGCGCGTCGAGCGCCTCCTGGAGCGCGGCCGCGTCGAAGTGGCGCCTCTTGCCTTCATGCGTGGCCGTACCCTCGCGAGTTCGTTCATCATCCTCGACGAAGCGCAGAACTGCACGGTCGAGCAGATGGCGATGCTGCTGACCCGCATGGGCCACGACAGCAAGGTCGTCATCACGGGCGACCCGAGCCAGAGCGACCTGGCGCGGCACCAGCGCTCGGGCCTCCGCCACGCTCTGGAGATCTTGGACGGCGTCGAAGGCATCGAGATCGTCCACCTGACCCGCGACGACGTGGTCCGCCACCCGGTGGTGGCCCGAATCGCCTCGGCTTACGCCCGTGACAGCCAGGCGCGCGGCGGCGAGGCCTGATGCCGGTCTCCGTCGTCCAGCAGTGTCGCCATGTGCGCGTCGATCGCGTGGCGCTGGCCCGTCATGGCCGAGCGGTGCTCAAGGCCTGTGGCCGCAGCCGCGGCGTCGTCGATGTCCAGCTGGTCGATGACGCCGCCATCGCTGAGATCAATGAGGAATGGCGCGGTATTGCCGCCGTGACCGACGTCCTCAGCTTCGCGCTACAAGAGGGCGAGGCGATGCCCGGGACCGAGGAGCTGCTCGGCGATGTCGTGATCTCTCTCGATACGGCGCGCCGCCAGGCCGCTGCGCTCGAGCGCGCGTGGCAGCGGTCCACGGGCGACGCGGCGTGCGGCTACGGCGTACAAGAAGAGGCGGCGTTCCTGTTGACGCACGGGATCTTGCATCTGCTCGGCTACGACCATATGCGCGCCGCAGAAGCTGAGGTCATGGAGGCGCTGGAGCGGACGCTCATGGCGCCCTTGACGGCTGCTCCGGTGCACGGACTCGATCGCAGCGATCACGCACCCACGTCCTGACCAGGGCGCCAGGCGCGCGGCCGTCGACGGCGCAACCGCGCTGCGCTAGCTCTTGGTGCAGGCGCCCTGCTTGGCGCCGCACTTGGTGGTCAGGCAAATGTTGCACTGGGCCGGAGTCTTCTCGCAGACCTGAGCGCAATCCGTGCTGTAGCACGTCAGCAAGTCGAGATACGGCATCGCGGCCTGCGGCTTGCCGGACCGCAACGCTGTCGCAACGCAGCTGCCGCTGGCCGAGGTCCCGTTGACCTGCAGGCACTTCTTGGTGTCCTCGAACATCTTGCTGCAAGGAGCCGTCCCTTGCGGATCGGCGCAAGCGATCATGCTCGGCTTGCATGGCTGGAACTGGCCATTGTTGTCGTCGACGCACTGCAGGTAGGTGACAAACTGGGTCTGCGCGGTGTTGGTCAGCTTCGCCATGCACTCGCGCGTGCAGGCGCTTTCGGCCTTGCCGGTCTTGGCGCATGCCTCCAGGCAACCGAATGCCTCGTGGCAGAGCGAGGCGCCCGTGACCCCGCCGGCGTAGCAGCCGGCGAACTCGCTGGTGCAAGCATCCGAGGCCTTCGTACCCGCCTTGCCCGACGCTGACAGGCAGTTGGCGAGCCCGGTGGTCACGTTGAGCTCCGCGCTCGCTAGCAAGTCGCTGCACTTTGCCACGCAGGCGACACCATCGGTCACAACCGGCTGGGCGCAGCCGGCCAGACAGGGGAACAAGTCGAGGCAGGTGCTCGACCCGGTGGCGGTCGGGGTCGCACAGGCCAGCATTTCGCCAGCGCACTGGTAGGCCAGGCAGTTGTTCTCGCACTCGGCCAGGCTGCTGCCGGTCGCGCCCGGGCACCACTTGGTGACGCAGGAGGCGCGGCAGTCCACGACCGCGTTGACCCGGGTGACCACCGCGCTTGCGGCGCCGGCGCTGCAGGCAGCCTGGCAGGTCTTGTCGCCGGCGCAGCCACTTGCCAGCGCGCACGACGCCTGCATTCGGCAGCTGGCGAGCTTGACGGCGTTCGCGGTCTTCTGGTCCAGCTCGGCGTCGCTGAAGCGATCGGGCAGGCAACCGAGCAGACCGAGAGCGGCCAACAGGCAGCCGAGCAGCCCGATTTGGGGCGCGCTGACCCACGACCTCGAGGTCTTTGGCATCAGAAGCTCCCGCCGACGATGAGCCCCGATCCGACGCCGTCCGGTCCAGGAAGCAGCGTCGGGCTCGCCCAGACCCGGGCGCTCGCAACAGGCGCCGGCGAAGCCGGAGTCGACATGAGGCGCCACGCTCCCCAGCCAGCGAGCCCCAGACCAACCACCAAGAACACCGCGCCGCCCGTGACGCTGCCCTCAGCGGCGTCGAACTCGGCCTTGTACTTGGTCTTGGCGTCTACGGCCGCGAAGTCCATCGCGTTGGCTGCGTCGGCGCGTGCCACCCCACCGCCGATGGTCGCCAGCGCGATGAGGGCAAACACCGAGCCGCCGCCGACCAGCGACCAACTCAAGATCTTCGAGGGACCTTCCGGGCTTGGCGCCTGTGCCGTCAGGGTCGGCGACTGCGACGCCGCCGCAGGCTGCGCCCCTGGCGCCGTCTGCGTTGGCGGCTGTTGAGGCGCCTTGTCCGTCGGCGTTGGCTGCGTTGGCTGCGTTGGCTGCGTTGGCTGCGTTGGCTGCGCGGGCGGGGTCGCGGCCTCCGCGGCGATTTTGGCCTCCAGGGCCTCGATGCGCGCCTTGGCGTCGTCGCGGCCGCTCTCGCCGCTGCCTGCCAGGCTCAAGAACTGCTCGAACGCCGCCTTGGCCTCGCGGTAGCGCTGCGCCTCTTCGTAGGCGCGCGCGGCATTGAAGAGAAGCGCTGGCTTGCGGCCGAGCGTGAACGCCGTGATGTAGAGCTCCGCAGCCGCAGCGAACTCACCGGCCTTGAACTTGAACTTGGCCTGCAGCGCCAGCGTCTCGGCCTTGGTCAGGTCGTCTTTGCTCTGCGCCAGCGCCTGTTGGGTCGGGGCTGAGACGCTGACCAAACCCGCCGTCAGCGCAAGGCACAGAACCCGGCGTATGAGCGTCGGCGCTGCCCGCAACTTCGCGGTGGTCGGTGGCGCGCAGGACCCACGTTGTGCTCGGTTGCCCATGGCCCAGATGGTGGGGGGCGCTCGTCTGTCCGTCAAGCCAGTCGGGTCGCACGGCCCCTGCGACAATGGCCCTCTGCCCTTCGGGCGCTGTCGGGCATCCACGACCGCGCCGGAATCAAGTGCTGCCGTCAAGCGTTGACTCCCCAGCCGGGGTCGGCATCATGCGCTGCCGCTGGCCCGTCCCCCGCATGTGTGGACGCCACTGGGTCGGCAGCGGCCCGAGTCGCCGCCCGAGGAGCCCTCGATGAACGCACGCGCATTCCGTACCCCCCTCTTCAGCCTCACCTTCTGCGCCCTGCTGGTCGCCGGCTGCCAGCAAAAGGCCGATGCCGCGAGCGCCACCGCCGCGACGGCTCCGGCCGGCGCAGGGACGCCGGCGCCGCCTCAGGCTGGGGCTGAGGTGCCGGCCGCCGCGTCTGCCGGCGGCAAGCAGTACACCGTCGTCGCCGAGACTGTGACGCTGAAGTCCGGCGAGAAGAAGGTCGCCAGGCTGCGCATCGAGCCGGCCAAGGGCATGAAGTTCAATGCGGAATTTCCGACGAAGTTCACGGTCGCTGCGGCGCCTTTCGCGCGCTCGGAGCGCGACAAGCTGAGCCTCAAGGATGGCGACGTGAAGATCGACGACAAGACGGGCGTCGTCGCGGTCCCCGTCGTCGCCACGGCCGCTGGCCGCGGCAACTTGGCGCTGACGGGGCGCTTTTCGATCTGCAATGATGAGCAGTGCTTTGTGCTCAGCGAGACCCTGAACCTGCCCATCGTCGTGGAGTAGGCACCGGCCTCGAAGAGGTCGTCTCCGCCGCGCTGCTCCGCTCGTCCCATCGGCAGCGGTCGCAGGCGTGCTCGACGCCCATCAAACGCCGAAGCGTCGCAGCGCGAGCAGGCTCGGTTTTGCCCGCAGCGCCTCGTCGATCTCCCGCCACAGCGGAGTCCGCTCGCCGCGGGCGATGGCGTCGAGGCCGTCGATCGCCGCCAGGGCTGCGGGATCTTCGCCCCAGCGCGGAGCAATTCGCTCCAGGCCGAGCCGCGCCAGGTCGAGCAGCGCCACCGCCAGGGGGCCGAGGGCGAGGTCGCCGAGTCGCCCGTCCAGTCCTTGCCGTACCGCCGCGTGTCGCAGCGCCAATCGGTCGACGCTGGCGTCGCCGTCGCGCAGCAGCGCCAAAGCGGCGCGCCGGCTGGCGGCGTCGTAGAAAAGGCCTTTGGCTAGGGCAGGCAGGCCAGGCAGCAGGTCTGGCGGCACGCAGTCGCAGGCGCGCAGTTCGATGACGCCCTTGCAGCGGACGTCGGGGAAGAGCGTCGAGAGGTGCAGGGCGAAGTCCGACAGGTTGGGGCGGCGGCCGCGGTCGCCGTCCTCGAAGAAACTGCGGAACGTCGCGCCCTTGCGCTCGGGGAGCAGGGTCAAGAGCTGGCCGTTGGCGTCGCGGTGGCGTACGAAGTAGAGCGGCACATCGAAGGCCCAAGCGGCGTGATCGGTAAATGTCGCGGCCGGATCGTAGATCCACGCGCCAGGCAGGCAGCGCGCGGGCTCGACGTCCTCCCAGATGAAGGCGCGCGCACTTGCCATGCCGCTTGGGCGGCCGTGACGCCACGGCGACGCCGCGAACAGGGCGATGAGCACCGGCGCGGAGAGCATGCCGAGCCGCATCATCTCCATCGCCATGGCCTCATCGCCGTAGTCGAGGTTGACCTGGACCGTGCAGGTCAGGTGCATCATGTCGAGCCCGCGGGTGCCGACTTCGGGCATTCGGGCACGCATCATCGTGTAGCGGTGCTTGGGGACCTTCGGCGTCGAGTCTGCCGTCGCCAGCGGGTGAATGCCGACGAGCGCGGTGTGCAGGCCCAGCGGCTCGCAGATCGCCGCGACCTCAGCGAGGTGCTCGTCGCGTTCGCGAACGAAGTCGGAAACATGGCGCAGCGGCGCGCCAGAGAGCTCGAGCTGCCCGGCCGGCTCCAGGCTGATGCCGGCCTGGCCGCGCTGCAGCGCAATGGGGCGGCCATCCTCGAGAACCGGTGTCCAGCCAAAGCGCGAGGCGAGCCCCTCCAGCACGGCGCGGATGCCTTTGGGGCCCTCGTAGTCGGCCTGTTGCCCGGCGTCGTCGAAGACCAGGCGCTCGTATTCGGCGCCGATGCGCCACTCGGCCTCGGGCTTGCTGCCCCGTCGCAGCCAGTCCGCGCACTCCTCGATGGACTCGAGCGCGGGGCCGCCATTGTCTTTGGGTTCCGCTGACATTCACCCTCCGCAGCCGAGCTGCCTCGAATCGGTTGGCCGTCTAGTCGTAGTAGAATTGCTCGAATCGGCCGAAGGTGATGGCGCCGAACAGCTGAATTACAATCGAAATCAAGATCAGCGCCTTGACGCGGCGATCGACGCGGCCGACGTGCAGGGCCAAGACGCCGAGGAGCGGTGGCCAGAGGTCGACAGCGAAGCGGTAGGCGAACTGCTGCCAGCCGTCGTTCTGATAGAGCAGGCCCGGCACGGCGATGGCTGCGACCGTCAGGCCGAGGTGGCGCGACAGTGCGCGGCGGCGACTGGCGAGCGGATCGCTGGTGACGACCGGCGCGTCGGTGGGCGCGTGCGGGAATCGGCAGGCCATCAGCAGCAGCAGGGCCGGCGTCGCTGCCAGCGTGCCAAGACCGTGGCGCGACACCAAAAAGTAGGGCGGGACGCTGACCAGCTTCGGTAGGTTGGTGAGCGCCGCGCCGAGGTTGTGGTTCAGAAAGTGAAAGTTGAAGAGGCCGTGGTCGCGGGTCGGCGCTCGCGTGCCCTCGAGCAGGTAGAAATGTCCGAACTCCAAGGGATTCTGCCAGCGCGCCTCGTTGAACCAGGCCAGCGCGCCTCCGATCACCGCCATCGGCAAGGCGAACCAGGCGATTTGGGCCAGGGCCCGTTTCAGGCCGCGCCCACCCTCACCCCCGAGCCACCGCCCGTCTGGAAAAAGCGCCTCGAGAGGTAGGAAGACCGCCGCGAAGAGCAAAGGCGTGCGCGTCGCGACGCCGAGACCGAGCAGCAACCCAGCCAGCGCAGGACGGCGCGCCCCCTGGGCCGCCATCAAGTAGCCGACGTGCAGCGGGACGCCGATGGCCAAGGCCGAGAACCAGACGGTGCCCCGAATCGAGCAGTACCAGAGGACGGTGCCGAGCGAGAAGAGCGCAACCATCCAGAGCCGCTCGGCCACGGCGAACTGGATGAGCCCCTCTTGCCGCCAGCGATCGAGCCAGCGCAGCAGCAGCAGTGGCCCGAGCAGCGCAAAGAGCAGGGTCAGCAGGACATCGGGCGTGTGGTAGCCGATGACGGCGACGAAGGGCAACACCAGCAGGGCCGGGAAGGGCGGAAACGAGACCTGGTACACGATGCGGTCGCAGGGCGCCGTCGGCCGGTCGGTCTCGCAGCCCTTCGCGAGGTCGCGCGTCGGGTCGATGACCATCGCCGTGCCATCGACGGTCCAGAACTCGTGCTGGCGCGGGCCGGGCACGTCTTTGTAGGGGAAAACGCCGCGCACTTCCTCGCCACCGGCCAGGCGCAGCACGCGGTAGGAGGCCCAATCGTTCCAGCCGGAGCGGCCGTTGTCGGTGGCGCGGTCGATGGCAGCCTGCAGGCCAGGGCGGTCGTCGGGTCGGCCGGGTACACCGCCGCGTCGCCGCGGGGTGTCGGAGTCAAGGCGGCCGTCGAGCCAGCTCGCCGCCATGTCGGTGAAGTGGAAGTGCGGCGACGGCTGTGCCAAGAAGTTGGCGCTGGTCGCGAGGTAGAGCACGCCGATGGCCGCGACGAGCAGCAGGGCCGTGCGCATGGGCGTCGCCGCATCGGCTTGGTCGACGAGGGGCGCTGACCCGTTGGGCTCGGCTGCCTGCGCGTCGGTCGCGGCTGGGGCGTGTGGGTCGGTGTGCCCCGGCGCTTGGGAGGACTCGGGCTCGTCTGGCGGCAACGTCGCACCTCGGCTTTGCAGCGGGCAAGGGCTGGCAGGCTACGCGGCGCTGGCCGCGATGGTCAACGCCGGGCGCGGTTGCTATCGTCGGCCGCCGGGGAGCCCTGGCCCACGGGAGCGGGATGGCGGCAGACGGCGAGCGGAGCAGGAGGTCGCGGGCGCTGTGGCTGGCTGCCCTGCTCGCCATCGCGCTCGGCGGCGCGGCACTGCATTTCTTCAGTCGCGCGACCCCTTCGCCAGTGGCGCCCTCGCCAGATGCCCCGAAGGCGGACGCTCCAGCCCGGCCGGCGAGCCTCTTGCGCCCCCAAATGCAGGCCGCCCTGGCAGTCCAGCGCAAGATCTTGCAGGAGATCCAACAGCTACGCATTGACGATCCGCTCGAAGCGCGCCTTGCGCAGAAGGCGATGCCAGCGCCGCTGCCTGAGGCGTCGACGATGCCCGAGGTCGACCGGCAGTGGCTGGCCTTGTCTGTCCACGGCCATGAGGCCGGCGAGCTGGAGCCCTGCGCCTGCCCGAACAACCCCCTCGGCGGCCTCGGCCGGCGCGCGACGTGGACGGCGTTGGTCCGGTCGCAGGTCGGCGGGCTGCAGGGCGTGCACGTCGGCGGCGCGCTCTGCGCCCAGCCCGGTGACGGCACCGAACCCGAGGGGCTGCGACAGGCGCGGGCCGAGCTCTACTTCGCCGCCTGGGCTCACATGGGCGTTCGGGTGCTGCACGCCGCCATCCACGAGCTGTCGATCGGCCTGCCTGAGCTCCAGCGCTTGGCCCGCAAGCACAAGATCGCGCTGGTCTCTTCTTCCCTGACCTGGCTGCCGACCTCCAAAGCAACCGGAAACGCCGCCCGTGCCCAGCCGCTGCCGGCCGCCGTGATGCTGAGCTTGAACGGCGTGCGCGTCGGCATCCTCGGCCTGGCGTCCCCGCTGACGACCGGCAAGGGCCCGATCTTGCTCGATAAAGGGCTCAACTTCGACGATCCGATCGTCGCGGCCCGCCGGGGCGTGCGGGCCGCCCAGGCACAGGGCGCGCAGATCATTGTCGCCTTGACGACGCTCAAACGTCCGGAGTTGCATCGGATCGCGGCTGATGTTCCTGAGATTCATGCCTTTCTTGGCAGTGAAGGCGCCGAGCAGACCACGACACTGGAGTCCGTGGAGCACGCCGTCTTTGCCGACATCCACCGCCAGGGCAAGGCCGGCGTCGCGCTCCTGCTGCGGCCCGGCGCCGTGGCGGGTGTCTGGCAGCCGCTCGAGCGCGCGCAGGCGCTTCGGGCTGAGCGCGCCTCTCTGCATGCCATCATGGCTGGATTCGCTGTTGCGCCGAGCGAGGTGGCTGCCGACGCCGTTCGCCAGGAGGTCCAGCGGATGGCGAGTCGGATCGAGGCGATCGACGCGTTGATCCGGCTTGGCGCGACCTTCGAAGCCGGCGCTGGGGCGATGGCGTTGTGGACACAACCGCTCGATCAGACCCTCGCCAGCGAGCCGTGGACGCAGTCGCGGGTGGATCGCCACCTGACCCTCTTTCCGCAGTCGGCGGGCCGCTAGCCGGCCAGGCCGATCCCGGCGCGGAGGTGTGTGTGCTCGAACCGGTCGGCGATCCCTCCGCAGCCCTGTCGCCCGCGGCGCGCCTCGTCGACGCCGTCATCGCGCGTTGCCGCGCCAAGGGCGACGCCGCGGCGCCGTCCACCCTCACGGCCTCCGCCACCCTGTCCGCCGCTGATTGGGCAGGCGCGTGGTGGCGTGAAGCCCCAGACGACTTCCTCGGCGTCGCGGCCAGCGCCGGCGCGCCGGCCGGTCGCAGCGGCGACGACGACGCAGGGCTGGGCGTTGCGCCGGCGCCCCCGGCGCCGACCGGGCCAGCCGTCGCTGTCCTCGACGCCGCCCTGGCGAGCGCCCTAGACGCTGCCGACGGTGACGGCACGCTGAACGATCAAGCCGCCCTCGCCCGCATCATCGCTGAGCTTGAGGCGGGTGGAGAGACGGTCGCTGGTGCTGATGCTGGCGCGCTGTTGCCCATCATGCGCCTGCTGCAACGGCCAGCCGGCGGTCAGGGGGCGTCGGCCGCGCTCGCCCCCTCCGGCGCGCTGGTGCGGGCCCTCGCCGCCGCGCTCGCCGCCGCGGACGGCGCGCTTCGCCGTGAAGCGCTTGCCGTCGTACGCGCGCGCCGGCTGGCGGTGCTCCAGGTCGAGGTGGCCGCCCTGTTGGAGCAGCCTGAGCGCGTCGGACACGACGGCGTCGAGGCCACGCTCGACGCCCTGGGCGAGTTGGCCGACGGCCGGGTGGTCCGGCGGCTCGAGGCGATGCTTGCCGCGCGGCCGGCGGGCCTCAGCGACCACCAGGCCTGGCGGGCGCGCCACGTCGTGCAGAAGATCCGCCGCGGTGGCCGCAGGTAGGCAGATTAGGGAAGGATCTGCCACGACTCCGCTGCAACGGCGACGTCGCAGCGCCAGCGCGGCGCCTCGGCGCTGAAACCAGCCGGCAAGGGCCCAACGTCGGCGTCGACCGCCACCACCCGCCCAAAGGCCGGCGGGCCCTCTTCGACCTGCAACCGGAAGGTGGTGCCAACGGCGGGCGCCTGCGCCATCGCCAAGCGCAGCCCCAGCGCAGCGCGGCCGATCACCCGCGCCGCCAATGCTGGACCGACCA
The DNA here is from genome assembly GCA_947491025.1 of Myxococcales bacterium. Lineage (GTDB taxonomy): Bacteria > Myxococcota_A > UBA9042 > UBA9042 > UBA9042 > SXNM01. The sequence continues at coordinate 36,879 of CANLIC010000014.1, read as the reverse complement.
CTTCGACCCCCTCGACCGCGTGCACGCGCACCGCCGCGTCGAAGGGCTGCCAACCGCCGCCTTCCACTCCGCCGTGGGCGGCGCGCCCCCCTTCCGACCCAAGCAGCGACAGCACATCGATGGGCGCGGCGAGGCCTTTGAGCTCGACCGCGCGCGGCGGACCGACCGCGAACCCCGCGCCGGCTTCGGCCAGGGTCTCCGCCGAGAGCAAGATCTCCCCTGGACCCGTCAGCCCCTCGATGCGCGCCGCGGTGTTGACCACCGTCCCGACCACGCCGTACTTCACGCGCGCTTCGGTGCCGATGTTGCCAGCGACGACCTCGCCGGTGTGCAGGCCGATTCCCATGTGGAGCGCTGGCAGCCCTTCGCGCTCGAGCTCCATTCGCAGCTCCGCCAGGGCCGCCTGCATCTGCAGCGCGCAGAGGCAGGCCCGGTGTGCGTCGTCGTCACGGCCAAAAGGCGCGCCAAACAGGACCAGCAGGCCGTCGCCCAAGATCTCGTTGAGCGTGCCTTGGTGGTCGAGGATGACCGGCGTCATCACGGCCAGATAACGGTTGACGAGGCCGATCATCGCCTCGGGGCCGAGCCGCGCCGAGAGCGTCGAAAAACCGCGCAGATCGCTCATCAGCACCGTGACCCGCCGCAGCGCGCCGCCCAGGCGAACGGAGTCACGGTCGCGCAACGCCTGCGCAGCAAGCTCCGGGCTGACGTAGCGGCCGAGGGTGTCGCGGATGAAGTCGCGGTCGCGCAGGCCGGCGACCATCGTCGAGAGGGCCTGCGTCAGTTCGCCGATCTCATCGTGCGATCCCGCATCGTCGGCTGCGTCGTCCTCGGCGCTGAGGCCGCCGCCGCCGCTCGTCGTCGTCCTTGCCTTGCCTGCCGGGCCAAACTGGACGTCGAGGTCGCCCTCGCGCACCCGCCGCGCCTGGGCGGACAGCTCTCGCAGTGGCCGGGCGATCCAGCGACCGAGGCCCCAAGCGACCATCAGCGCCAGTGCGAGCGCCGCGGCGCAGAGGGCGACGGTGCGCCGGGTCTGTGCATGAACATCGGCCAGGTAGTCGCGCTCGGGCACCTCGACCCGAACCTGCCAGCCCAGCTCGCCGATGTGGATGGGCGCGCTTTGCTCCAGCGCCAACTCCGTCGTCGCTTGTTGAGCCGGCGTCAAAGGGGGTACAGCCGCTCCGCTGGCGATGGGCTTGCCGGCGGCATCGACGATGGCGATTCGGGCGTTGGGCGTCAGGTGCAGCCCGCGCAAGAAATCCGAGAGGCCCAGCAGCGAGAAGTCGACCGTGAACACGCCGCGGACTTCCGCGCCACCCTCCGCCAGCAGAGGCTGGGCGCAGGTAATGCCCATGCTCTGGCCAAAGAAGCCATAGGGCTCGGTCCACACCAAGCGGCGCGCCGCCACCGCCTGCCGATAGAAGGGGCGATGGGTCGGCAAGTAGCCGTGGTCTTCGGACTGGCGAATCAGACGACGTGTGCCGTCGTCGCCCAGCTGCCACTCGCGCATGTGAACCTTGTCACCGACCGGCCAGGAGCGGTTGAGCAGCACGCGCCCATCGGCGTCGCGCCAGGCGCCGACAAAGCGCTGGTCGGCGCTTGCGTAGCTGGCCCAGGTAAATTGCGGCCGGGTACGCAGGACCGAGACCAGGTAGCGCTCGACAGCGAGCTCGTCATCGGCGGCGAGCAGGCCGCTGCGCACCAGCTCCGGGCCGAGGCCCAGCGCGAACTCGGCGTCGTGCATGAAGCGCTCGGCGTGGTCGACGGTCAGCGCCGTCGCCTGCGCCATGGTCTGGCGGACCAAGCCTTCGACGCTGGCGCGCCCGCCGAGGTAGGCGAGGCCCGTCACCATGCCGGCGGTCAGGATCAGCAGACCGCTGACCGTGAAGATCAGCGCGGCGGTGAAGGTGGGCCGGCGGCGTAGGCGCATGGGGATCGCCGCCTCCTCGCAGCGCCGACGTGCGCCAATGGCCTAGTCGGCGGTGGCGGTGGTGTCCCCGGGCAGGGCGTCGGTCTGGCCGACGTCGCCCGCGGCGTCGAGCGTTGCGCCATCGGCGTCTTTGGCGTCGCTTGGCTCGCAGATCGCCAGGTAGTCGTCGCAGCAGTCGCCAAAGCCAGCGCACAGGGCGTCGCAGTTGCAGTCTTCATCGGCGCCAGCGACCTGGCCGCAGCGGCCGGCGCAGCTCGTGATGGCCACCTTGCTGTCGGCCGTTTCGGAGCTGATGCTGTCGCCGGCCGCATCGCTGGTGGCGGCATCGCCGGTGGCCGCATCCAAAGCCGGGGCGTCGCTGGCGGTCGCGGCGTCCGCGGCGTCGACGCTGCTGCCATCGGCCGCGGCGGCGTCGGCGCCGGCGTCGACGGGCGCGCCCTCGCAGCTGCCGAGGCACGGCACACAGCGCTTGAGCGCGACATCGCATTGCCACTTGCCATCGGCTGGGCAGTGTTGATCGCCGGCGCAGGGCATCGTCGGCGTCGTGCGCGTCACCGTGCAGGCAGAGAGGCCGAGCAACGCGACGAGCAGGCCAGCGCTGAGCGGGAGGCGGCAGGCGGCCGTCGCGCCGTGCGTCAGGCGCGCTGCGGCAGTAGACAGGTTCCAAGCGGTCATCATCGCTCCAGAATTGCCCAGTGTCGGGCGGCAGCTCATGGGCTCCACCCCGGCGGCAGATACCAAGGCGCCTCTGGCTTGGCGGGCGCCGACGAGGCGGTGTCGACGGGCGGGCAGGGTATGTTCTTGGTGCCCGGCGTGCCGAGATCGCCCGCGCCATAGGGCGTCGTCGCCAGGCACCAGCTCGCGCCGAGGTCGTTGTCCGCCGCCGAGGTCTTGTCTGAGCTCAGTTGCATCGCGGCGCCTGCGACCAGCTTCGGCCAACCGGCGACGCCGGGATCGTAGACCACCGCGTCGACGTCCAAGGCGCCCCAGAGCAGGCGCACCTCGCCGCCCGCGTTGGTCAAGCTGACGCTGGTGTAACTGTAGGCTGGCGTGATTCCGCCGTTCTTGGTCGGGTCGCCGTTGAGCGTGATCACAAGGCGCTGGCCGCCCGTCAGCAGCAGCGAGCCACCCTTGGGCGCGATGACGTGGACCGCGGTCTTGTTGCGGAGCTCAAGGCCGGCCAGGTCCACGGTCGCCGACGCCGGGTTGGCGATCTCCACCCACTCGCCGACGCCGTCGTCCGCCGCCTTGCTGTCGATCATCAGCTCGGTGATGACCAGAGCGCCAGGAGCGATCGGCGCCTCCTTCTGGCACAGCATCGAGCAGCCATCGCCCGGAATGGCGTTGGCGTCGTCGCAGGTCTCTTTGGCGTCGACGACGCCGTTGCCGCAGCCAGGCTCCTCACAAGCGTCGCCGACCCCGTCTTTGTCGCCGTCTTTCTGGTCCGGGTTGGGCAGCTTCGCGCAGTTGTCGCAGGCGTCGCCGACGCTGTCTTTGTCGAGGTCCTTCTGGTCGAGGTTTTTGTGGTTCGCGCAGTTGTCCTTCTTGTCCGGCAGGCCGTCCTTGTCGGTGTCCGGAATGCCGTCGCTGCAAGCGGGATTGGGCTGGCCGGGCGAGCCGAGGTCCCCGGCGCCGAAGAGACTCTGGCCGAAGCACCAGTGGCCCGGCGCGTCGTTGCCGGCGACATCGAGGTAGGCGGGATCGACCGCCATCGACTTGCCGCTGCCGATCGGCCAACCGGAGCCGTAGGTGATCTCATCGACGACGGCGTCAACGGTGGTCTGCGTCGGATCGCGCGACAGCAGCGCCAAGCGGGTGCCGGCGTTGGCCAGCGTCAGCTTGCTGTAGGCGAAGTCGATGGCCACCCCGCCATTGGTCGCGGCGTTGGCGTTGTTGCCCAGCACGATGCGGCCCTTGCCTGGCACCACCACGTCGAGCGGGCTGCTGATCGCGACGACAAAGGCCTTGTCCTTGGGGCCGACGGAGATCCGTAGACCATTGATCGTCCTCGGCTTCTCGCTCGGGTTGTAGATCTCGATCCACTCGCCCTTGTCATCGGTCACGGTCGCCGGGTTCGGCAGCAGCTCAGCGATCACCAGCGCGCCGGGCTCGAGGACCGGCTCGAACTTGCAAAAGGGCGAGCAGCCGTCGCCGCCCGACTTGTCGCCATCGTCGCAGGCTTCGCCGACGTCGAGCTGGCCATCGCCGCAATTGATGAGGACGCCTTCTTCGCAGAAGTCGCCCACGCCGTCGTTGTCGCTGTCGGCCTGGTCGGGGTTGGGCACCGTCTTGCAGTTGTCCAAATCGTCCGAGACGCCGTCCTTGTCGCCATCGCCGGGCGGGCACTTCGGGTTGGCGCCGCCGGGCGTGCCGGAGTCGCCGGTCGGCTTGCTATCAGCGCCCAGAAGAGGCGTCGTCGCCGCGCACCAGGCCGCGGGGACGTCGTTGCCCTTGGCGTCGATGACCTCGCCGGTGAGCTGCATCGACTTGCCGACCACCGCCGGCCACCCGGTCTTGGTCGCCCACGCCACGCGGTCGATCTCGACGTCGCCGGCCATCAGCACGACGCTGTCGGTGGTGTTGCCGAGGGTGATGGCGTTGCCGTAAGCGTGATCCACGGTGACGTTGCCGTTCGCGGCCTTGTCGAGCGTCCGGCCAAAGACGAAGTAGCCCTTGGCCGGGATCGTCGTGGTGCCGCCCAGGACGTTGTACTTGTCCTTGCCGTCGTCTTTGAGCGTGAGGCCCGTGAGGTCGATCGGCGCCGCAGTCGCGTTGTAGATCTCGACCCACTCGCCGTCGCCGTCGAGGATCGGCGCTTCGGATGCGCCGTGTGGGTTGTAGTGCAGCTCCGTGATGACGAGGTCGCCCGGCAGGACCTTGGGCGGCGCGATCACCTCGGCGCCGCCGCCATCGCCTGCGTCGCCTGCGTCACCGCTCACCTCGCCGCCATCGACGGTATCTCCGCAGAGGTTGACGGCGCCCTTGCCGCAGGTGCCGCCGTTGCAGCGGTCGCCGCCCGTGCAGGCGTCGCCGTCGTCGCAGTTGGCCTTGTTGGCCGGGTTGGTGCACTTGCCGCCGGTGCAGTAGTCATCTGTGCAGGCATTGCCGTCGGCGCACTGCGCGTCCTTTGTGCAGCCGCCGTCTTGCACAAGGCCATCGGCGACGCCAACGTCGATGCCACCCGTGTCCCCGAACTGGATATCGGTGCTGACGTCGCCCACGTCCGTCTGGGCTGCGATGCCGGTCCCAGGCGGGCCGCCGCCGACGTCGGCACAACCCATAATCAGCACCATGGCGCCGATGAGCGTGCGTGCGTCTTGCCGGTGCCCTTGGATGCTCATTCCGACTCCCTGGCCCAAGTGGCGCCGTCTCTGCAGCGCTGCGGGCTCGTGCGCCGGTACGATAGCGGATGGGGCGCGCTGGCGAAAGGGCCCTTCCGCGCTGGAGTCGCCCGTCTGCCCAAGGCCTTTGGCGCGCAAAGGCCGCTTGGCTGCCCCCTCACCCGCCCATCCTCAGCTCCGAACCACCGCGCTCGTCGCCGGAGCTCGCCGCCGTTCGCCGCCGCCGGCTTCCCAAGGGCGCCCGGCGCCATCGAAGGGCGGCCCAAGGCGCTGCAAGCCCGTGCGGCAGCCCACTTTTCGCTGACCGTGCGAGCGTGGAAGACCTACTGCGCGCGAAAGAAGGTCTCGACCTGCACCGCTGGGAAGCTCGCGATCGCGTTGGTCAAAATCAAGGTCGCCGTCAGGATCAGGAGAAACACGGCGAAGAAGCCGACGACGTGCTCATCCCAGCGACGGCCGCGAAAAAACGCAGCGATGACGACGACGGCGATCGCCAGCGAGAACACGACGGTCGCTGTCGCCAGGCGCGCGTCGACCAGGATCCAACCTGCGTAGCGCACCGCATTCATCGCGCAGACTCCCGCCCCTCGCTGCTGGAGCGAGCGCCGAGTCTACGGAGGTTGACGGCGTTGACAACGATGTGGGCCAGCGCCGCCGGCCACACGCTGTCGTGACGCTCGGTCAGAAGGCCAAAGCCGGCGCCTGCAACAAGGGCAAAGCAGCTCCAAGCGATGAGCCGACGCGAGAGGCCGCCATGGAGCAGGCCAAAGCCGATGGCGGTCGCCAGCCAGCCGAGCAGGTCCTGGACCGGGCCGCGAAAGAGCGCCTCCTCGGCCACGCCGCTGCATAGGCCCCACAGCAGAGCCTGCCGGGTGTCGATGGGGCCGATGACCGTCTGCAGCTCAGCCGTCAGCCGCCGCATCGCCGGCCAGTAGCGCTCGCCAAGCCACGACCCGAGCAGCAGCGCGGCGGCGAACGCTAGCGACTCGGCCAGCGCCACCGGCCACGGAGTTGCCGTTGGACGCCAGAGCCGGGCGACGCCGCCCTCGCCGAGGGCCGACAGCCCGACGGCCAGGGCCAGCGCCCCTCCGTAGAAGCGCAGCACCATGGCCGAGTGCAAGGCCGGCGGCGCGTCGTCTGGCGGCGGGGCTTCCTCTGCAGCTTCGGGCCGAGCCGGCGGCGGGGTCGTCGTCATGGCAGGCCTGCCACGGCCGAAAACTGGCGCCCTGGACGCGCGCTGCCATGCTGAAAGCGGGATCGATCGGCAGGAGGGCGGCCATGGTGCAGGCGAGCGGCGCGACCCACGCGTGGGCCGATGGCGGACGCGGCGTGACGGCGGTGAGCGCATCGTCGCCGGTACTGTCGTGGCTGCTTCGGCGCTGGTCGGTGCGGCTGGCGTGGCCGCTGACCCTGCCGCTGGTGACGGCGCTGGGCTGCCACGAGGTCGAGCGCATGGCCGCGCACCCTTCGTTGGCGCCGCCGACCGCCATGGCGATTCGCACCAGCGCGGGCGCCGTCATCCGCCAGGAGTTGAGCGTCGCCGGCGAGCGCAGCCTCGCCGCGCTGGCCCTCGGGCTCGGCACCACCGCCGATCAGATCGTCAAGGACAACGGGCTCCTGCCCGGTGAGGCGCTCAAAGACGGCCGGACGCTGGTGGTCTGGTCGCGGCCCGAGGTGCTTCACGCCTACGTCGAGCGCCGCGAGGCTTCGGCGCGAGAGCGCGCCGCAGCCATCGAAAAGGCGCGGCGCGAGCGCGAGCTGGCGGTGGCGCGGGCTGCGGCCGAACGCATTCAGGCGCGGCGCGCGGCGAAGCTGGCCGAGCGCGAGGCCCGCCGCAAAGCGCGCGAGGCCAAGCACGCAGCCCGTTCGCGGGCGGTGAGCCAGGTGGACTGAGCTCCTCCGCGTCGGTGGCATGGGCGAAGGCCTGGGGCTCAGGGGGGGGGCCGGCGACGCTTGGCGTGTCGACGGGCCGACGGGAATTCCGTACTTCGCGACGACGAACTTCGAATGCTGGGTCCGAGACCTCGGTCTTGTAGACTACGGGCTCGGCAAGCCACCGCCGGCGCTGCAGTAGCCGCCGCCGCCCGAGCTGCTGCCGCCGCCGCCGCCCATCGCCGCCGTCAGGCAGCTCATGTCGAGGCACGACGCGCCGGCGAAGCAGGCCGGATCGGCCTTGCCGCCGGTCTGGGCCTGCAGCAAGCACTGGATAAGGCTGAGCGGGTTGCCGCCGCCGCCGCCGCCCTTCTGCTGGCAGCAGGAGCCGAGGCCGATGGGGTCGCAGTCCTTGGAGGTCGAGTCGACGTCGCACTTGCACTTGGTCAGGCTGAACTGCTTGCACAGCGAGTCGTCCCAGCCGCTGGTGCCGCTGCCACCCGACGACGCGCCGCAGCTGCAGACACCGGCGCCGGAGGTTGCCGGACCGCTGCCGCCGCCCGGCAGGCCGGGGATCTGCGGCAAGCCGCCACCGCCGCCGAGGCCCAAGCCGTCGAAGGGCTTGCAGAGGCTGCCCGCCGCCGCGTTGCAGAACGCTGCGATGTTGTCGCACTGGCCCTTCTTGTCGTAGCAGAGGCCCGTCGCGACGTCGCAGGCCAATTCGAAGCCGGTGGTGCCAGCCGGGCAGTCGCTGTCGGACTTGCAGCTGCCACTGGTCGGGCCGCCGCCGCTGGTCGTCGCCGAGCAGGTGTAGGTCTTGCTGCTGCACGTGCCCTTGCCGTTGACAGCGCAGTCGTTGTCGGTGGAGCACTCGACGCACGACCAGCTGCCGTTGATCTCGACGCAGCCCGGGTAGGGGGCCTTGCACACCGAGCACTCGTTGGTCTGGCTGGCCGGGGCGCAGGCGTTGGCGATGCACTTCGGTCCGACCTCCGAGGCCGCGCAGTGCGTGTCGTTGGTGCAGGCCACGCAAACGCCGGTGACGAGCTTGTGCGGCTTGTTGGACGGGCAGGTCTCGCTCGTGCAGGTGAACTGGCCGGGGACGCAGGTGCCAGGCTTGCAGTGGCTGTCCAGCGTGCACTCGACGCAGGCGCCGGCGACGCACTTGTCGGGGCAGCCCTTGCAGGCGCTGGAGGCGGTTCCCTGGTAGTCGCAGGTGGCGGCGAGGTGGGTGCAGGCCTGAATGCCGGCGGTGAAGGCGACGCACGCCGAGCCCGCGGCGCACGCGGTGTTGGGCCCGCAGGCCGGCGCGCAGACCTTCTCCTTGCCCTGCTTCACGCAGGTGAAGCCGTCGCCACAGTCCTTTGGAATCGAGCACTTGGTGCAAGCGCCGCCGACCTCGATACACACAGGAGTCGCGGCCGTGTAGTCGCAGCTCTGGCCGGTCTTGCAGCCCGTGACGGCGCAGCCGGCGCACTCGAAGGTCGGCGGGATGCAGTACTTCTGGGCGGCTTGCGTCGCCTGCTCGCAGAAGAGGCCCGCGGCGCAGCCGGCACCCGCGGTGCACTTCTTGACGCAGAAGTTCGGCTTGGCCTTGTCTGGGCCGTTGTTCAGAAGCGGCACGCAGGCCTCGGTGGCCTTGCAGTCGGAATCGCTGGCGCAGTGGCTGCAGGCGCCAGGGCCCAGCGGGCCGGTCGTCGCGTCGCCGCCGGTCGCGGTGTCGCCGCCTGTCGTGCTGTCTCCGCCGGTCGTGGCATCTCCGCCAGTCGTCGCGTCGCTGCCGGACGTGCCGTCGGTCGTGCCGGTGGCGCCGCCGTCGTTGCCGCCGGTCGCGTCGCTGAGCCCTCCGCCCGCGAACTTCGTGCTGCACACGCTCTGCACGCAGGTCTGGCCCTGAGGGCAGTCGGAGTCGAGCGCGCAAGCGGTGCCGCTTGGCGTCCCGCCCGGCTTGGCCTCGCTGCCGCAGCCGGCGATGACCAGGATGGCCGCGCCGCAGACCCACAGACACGTCGTCGCCAAAGTGGAATTGCGCTTCATGAGTTCGCTCCGCGCGGGCGCGCCCCTCGCCCGGACCGCGACAAGGTAGAGAGATCTCTCCGCCGGCACAAGCATTCGCTGCGGATGCGCGCGCCGCCGGGGCGCCGCTTCCCCGCCCAGATGCCTCAGGGTTGGCTCAAGACCGTCGCCGGGTCGAGGCGCGTGGCCCGCCGGGCCGGCCAGGCCGCGCCGAGGGCGCAGAACAAGACGCCGACCGCGATCGGCAGGCCGTAGGACCAGACCGGGAACTCGAAGAAGGCGTCGGGCAGCAGCGGAACTTCGGACAGCCAGCGCGCGGCTGCCGCCTCAACGGCCAGCGAAGCGGCGTGAGCCAGCCCGAGGCCGAGCAAGCCGCCGGCGGCGCCGAGCAGCATCGCCTCGACCAGCACCAGCCCGAAGATGGCGCGCGTCGTGGCGCCCAGCGCCCGCAGCACCGCGATCTCGCGCCGCCGCTCGTGCACCAAGATGGCGAAGGTGTGGGCGATGCCGAGCGCGCTCACCGCCAGCACCACCAGGGCCAGCAGGACCAAGGCAAGGTAGATGAGCAGCACCACCGTGCCGAACGTGCGCGCCGTGCGCGACCGCCGCGAGAGCTCGAGGCCCATCGCCTCGGCCTCGGCGATGGTGGCCGATACCGCCTCGTTGCTCGAGGTCTCGATGATCGCGCCATCGTAGCGGCTGCCCGCCGCGCTGCCCGAGAAACGCGCATTCCAGCCGGCGACAGCGGCGAGCGGCGCCGTGACGCCAAGCTCGGGCGCCTTCGACGAGAAGCCGACCACCACCGCCTGCCGGACCATCTGGCGGTCGCGCGCCGCGTCGGCCGTGAAGTGCGAGTCGCCGAGGGCCAGATGAAAGCGCACGCCGAGCAGTGCCTCGGGGGCCGCCACGCGGGCGATGCCGAGCGAGGCCGCCATGTCGGTGTTGAACACCTCCAGGAGCAGGGGGTTGAGCACCACCGGCACCGGCAGCTCGCAGCGACCGCTGACAGCGCCCGGGGCGTCCGCAGCGCAGTAGGAGAGGCCCGTGCAGCCCCCACCGCGGCCGCACCACCCGCCAGCCGCATCGCAGGCCACCGCGAGCTGACCGCGCATGGCGCCCCGCTCCAGGCTGCGTGCGTCCTCGGGGCGCTGCAGCAGGCAACGCACGGCGCGGCACAACCCGAGGCCGTCGCCGCCGGGCTTGCTGTCGCAGGACTCGGCGCCGTGGCAGTCGCTGTCGCCGCGGCAGCGGGCGCGGCAGACCGCGGGTGGGTCCTCAGGGGTCTTGGCATCGCCCGCCGGGGCGCCCTCCTGATCGGTCACGGGCAGACAGCGCTCGCCGGCGCGGCAAGGCGACGCGTCGGGGTCGTCCTCGCCGCAGCGGGGCGAGCAGCGGCCGTCGGCGCATGCTTCGCCGCGCTGGCAGTCCTCATCTGCGGTGCAGCGCAGCACCACGTCCCGGCTGTCGAAGCGCGAGGCCCAGCGCACGGCCGCGCAGACGCCCTCTGCACAGAGGCTGCCGGCCGGGCAGTCGTCGTCGACGTCGCAGCGTTCGCGGCGTCGGCGGCCGAGGTCGAGGCTGCGCTCGAAGGCCTCCAGCTCGGGCCGCAGCAGCGCGTCGGGGATGCCGTCGAAGAAGGCCTCGGTGTGCAGGTCGTAGCCGATGAGGTGGCGGCCGCCCCACAGCCGCGCCGGAAAGGCCGAGCGCTGTTTGCCGAGGGCCCGCTCGACGCCTGGCAGGCCCTGCAGCCGTCGCAGCCGCGCCGGGTCGAGATCGCCGCCGGTCGGGCTGCCGGCGACGCCGAAGACGCGCACCGACCGTGGCTCGACCTCGATCTGGTTGGCCGGCAAGATTCGGTTGAGCACCCGGCTGCGCAGACCCTCGCCGAGGCCGATGAAGAAAGTCAGAAACGCTGCGCCGAGCGCGACGCCGAGGACGGCTGAGGCGGCGCTGCCGGGGCTGCTGCGCAGGTTGGTGGCGACCAGGCTGGCGAGGCTGCGGACCTTCACGCCTGCCTCCGCTCGTCGCGCGCGAGCCGACCAGCTTCGAGGTGCAGCACGCGCGGCTGGCGCTCGATGACCAGGGGGTCGTGCGTCACGATCAGCAGCGCGCTGCCGTTCTCGCGGGCCAGCTCCTCGAAGAGATCGAGGACGGCGTCGGCGTGGGCGCGGTCGAGGCTGCCGGTCGGCTCGTCGCAGAGCAGCAGCGCCGGCTTGAGCAGCAGCGCGCGGGCGATGGCGACGCGCTGACGCTGACCGCCGGACAGCTCGAGCGGGCGCCGCGTCGCGACGCTGGCGTCGAGGCCGACCCGCGCCAGCAATTCGAGCGCCCGCGCCCGCACCGCGGCCGGGTCGACGCCGGCCGCCGCTCCGCCTTCGACGAACGCCGCGGGAAGCGCGAGGTTGGCGGCCACGTCCAGGCTTGGCAGCAGGTTGAAGCTCTGGAACACAAATCCGATCGTGCGGTTGCGCAGCGCAGAAAGCTGGCGATCGCCGAGCGTGTGCAACTCGGCCCCGGCGATTTGCAGCGTGCCCTGGTACCCGCCGTCGAGGGCGCCGAGCAGGTTGAGGAGCGTCGATTTGCCGGCGCCGGAGGGGCCCGTGATCGCGAGGCGTTCGCCTGCTTCGACGTCGAGGTCGAGGTCGACCAGCGCCTGGACACGGCTCGGGCCCTCGCCAAAGGCCCGGCTGAGCTGGCGGGCATGGATGAGCGGTGGCCTCAAGGCGCGGCCCCTTGGACCCCGGCGCCGCCTGCCTTGCTGCCCTCGCCGCGAGGCCGCAGCACCAGCTCGACCGTGATGCCGTCCTCGCCCATTCGGAGCCCGGCGCTCACGGCCGACACCGACGCGATCATGCGCACGAAGTGCTCAGGGACCCCGCGCCGCCGCGCCGCGCGCACTACGCGCCCGAGCGTGCTCGACACCGCCCACCAGGCGCCTTGGCCCTGCAGCACCGCGCGCTCTTGCGAAGAAGCCGCCGCGGCCGCAGCGCTCGGCAACTTGCCCGCGGCGACGCGTTGCCACCGCTCGCGCTCGCCGGCGCCGACCAGCACCAGAAGCGCCCGCCCGCTGCCGAGCAGCGTGGTCTCGGGCGATTCGTGGGGCTGGGTGCCCGGGTACGCGCGGCCCTGGAATGCGCCGAGTGTGACCGGGCTGCCGGCTCGACCCGCCACCGCCAGCGCCGCCTCGATGGCCTGCTGCAGCGCCGCGCGCGCCTCTGCGCTGCGCAGACCGACGCCGACAAATGCGCCGACGGCGGGCAACAGGGCAGCGACGTCGGCGCCGAGCTGTGGGCCGAGCGCGAGACCGTCGTCGATGCCGAGCAGGCCGCCGAAGACCTGGCCGTCGAGGGCCTCGACCAGCAGCGCGCGAGCGTCGACGGTGGCCAGCGCCGGGTCGAGGCGGCCGAGCAGCTCCTTGGGCAGCAGGCGGTCGCGCAACATGGTCGGCAACATGTCGAGCAGGGCCGGGTTGATGCGGCCGCGTACCAGGAGCGCGACCTCATCGGGCAGCAGGGCGCCGAGGTCGACAGCCTCGGTGGCGGCCAGGAAGTCTTGGTGATAGGCGCCGAGCTCGCGACCAAGGCCCTCTGGCACCTGCAGCGACAGGCGCAGGTGCGGCGCTGCGCCGAGGCCATCGAGATCGAAGCGCGCACCCGCGATGGCGTCGACCGCGCGGCCGAAGAGCAGCGCCGCCGGCCCGAGCGCCGCCCGCAGCCGGGGCCGCAGCGCGTCGCCCGCGCCGAGGCGGACCTCGGCGTGGAGGCCGGTCGCCGCCCGGGCAGGCAGGCGCTTGCTCTGCTGCCAAGCGGCCAGTGCATCGGAGAAGGGCCGCAGGGGCGCCGGCCCGGCAACGGGATCACTCTCCGTGGCCGTTCCCGCCGCCGCGCCAGCTGGGTTGCCCGCTGCAGTGCCGGCCGCGGCGCCAGCCTCGACCGCCCGATCGGCCGTTCCCTCGCCCAGGGCGCGGGCCCACGCCTGCGGCAGAGGCGCTCGCAGCACCAGCGCGCCGCCTGCCAGCCAGTGCAGGTCGATATTCGCGGCGGCGTTGCGAAAATGCCCGGGCGCCGCCTCACCGAGGCCCAGACCGCGCCGCTCGAGCGTGCGCCGGATATGGGCGACACCCGCCTCGCCAACTCCTGGCAGGGCGAGCCAGAATGCGCCGTCGTAGACGAAGGCCGCCACGCCCGCGTCCGGACGAAGTCCGACAGCCACCAGCGCGTCGCGATCCAGGCGTTGCAGACCGAGGGCGACACCGGCCGCCTCGCTCAGGCCGCCGCTGCCCTCGAACTGGGCGCCGAGCTGTTGCAAATCGTCGGCGAGGGCGCCGAGCGTCGCGCTATGGGCGTAGGCCGGCGCGTCCTCGGGAATCAGGGTCGAAGCGGCAGCGGGGGCCGAGATGACCGCCACTTGCAGGCCGCGGGTCGCGGCAATGGCCACGGCGATGACGAGTAGAAGGCCGCCGATCGTCCAGCGCGACAGCCATGGCCGCAGGCGCTTCGCCACCGCTAGGCTCCAACGTCCTGGGCTGGGCCGAGCTCGTCAGGCGCGCAGTCTTCGAGCATCGGCACAAAGCCCGCGCATACGACGTCGGCCAGCCGCTCGGCCGCCTGGCCGTCCCAGCCCGCCGGCACCCGCCCTGCCGGCGTATCCCCTGCCAGCAGCCGCGCCACCGCCGGGCCGATCGCCGCCGCGTCGCTGCCGATGAGCCGGTTGGTGCCCTCGGTGACGGTGACCGGCCGCTCGGTGTTGTCGCGCAGGGTCAGGCACGGCACGCCGAGCGCGGTCGTCTCCTCTTGGATGCCGCCGGAGTCCGTCAGCATCAGGCGGCATTGCGCCATGACGCCGAGGAATTGCAGGTAGCCGAGAGGCTCGACGAGCTGCAGTCCCTTCGGCAACAAGAGCCCGAGGCCGTCGATGCGGGCCCGGGTGCGCGGGTGCACCGGAAAGAGCAGCGGCAGCTGCCCCGCCACGGCGCCGAGGGCAGCGATGAGGGCGCGCAGGTGGTCGGGATCGTCGACGTTGCTCGGCCGATGCAGGGTCGCCACCGCGTAGTCGCCGGCCCGCAGGCCGAGCTCTGCGAGGGTCGGCAAGGACCGGGCGCGCTCCTCGTGGCGGCGCAGCGAGTCGATCATCAGGTTGCCGACCCGGTGGATGCGACGAGCGGCGATGCCCTCGCGCCGCAGGTTGGCGTCGCCGTCGGCCGAAGGTGTGAACAGCAGGTCCGAGAGGTGGTCGGCGACGACGCGGTTTTGCTCCTCCGGCATGCGCCAGTCGCGCGAACGCAGGCCGGCTTCGATGTGACCGACGGCTGCGCCGCGCTTGGTCGCCACCAACGCCGCCGCCATCGTGGAATTGACGTCGCCGGCGACCAGCACGAGGTCGGCGGGCCACTGCTCGAGCTCGGCGTCAAAGCGCTCCATCACCCGCGCGGTCTGCACCGCGTGGTTGCCCGATCCGACGCTGAGGAAGGCGTCGGGACGCGGCATGCCGAGGTCGTCGAAGAAGACCTCGCTCATCTTCTCGTCGTAGTGCTGGCCGGTATGGACGAGCCGCACCTGCAGGCCGCGGCGGCGAAGGACCTCGAAAGCCGGGGCGACCTTCATGAAGTTGGGCCGCGCCCCGACGACACAGGTGATGCGCTGCGGTTGGATCATGGCTGCCTCCGCTGCGCCGGCGCCTTCGACCGCGGCTTTCCGCCTCGGGTCGGCGCAGGCGGGGCTGGGGCCCGGTCGCGCGCATTGCCGCCACGGGTCGGTGCAGCGGGCGCCGCGGCTCGGTCGCGCGAGTTGCCGCCACGGGTCGGTGCAGCGGGCGCCGGGACCCGGTCGCGCGGCTTTCCGCCCCGGGTCGGCGCTGCCGGCGACGGCGTCCGCTCGCGCGGCGGCTTGGGCAGCGGCGGCAGCTCGCGGCGGCGCGGCGCCTGTGCGGTCTCGGCGAGGCCGGCGGCTTGCACCAGGCGCTTGCGCGGGTCCGGCGGCAGATCGAAGGAGCCTACGTGGCCGCGCGCCTGCAGGGCCTCGATCTCGGACTCCTCGAGCAGGCGCCACTGACCCGGCTTGAGCTTGCCGATGCCGAGACCGGCGAAACGCACGCGGCGCAGGCGCATCACCGGGTGGCCGACGCGCTCCAGGATGCGGCGCACCTCGCGGTTACGGCCCTCCTGCAGCGTCAACTTGATCCAGGCGTTGCGATCGGTTTGCCGCGTCACCTCTGCGGACAGCACGCGCGCTGGGCCGTCTTCGAGGATCACTCCGCGAACCAGGCGCGCCAGCGTCTCGGGGCCCGGCAGGCCGCGGACCCGCGCCTCGTAGGTGCGCTCGATGCCAAAGCGCGGGTGGGCCAACCGCTCCGCGAGGTCGCCGTCGTTGGTGAAGAGCAGTACGCCCTCGGTATGAAAGTCGAGGCGTCCGATGCTGCGCAACGCCGGATCTGCCGGCAACAAGCCGTAGACCAAGGGCCGACTCTCTGGGTCCTCGCGCGAACAAAGCACGCCGACCGGCTTGTTGAGCAGCAGCACAACGCTCGAGCTCGGGGTGCGCACCCGCTCGCCGTCGACGCGCACCTCGTCGCGACCCGGCACCACGCGGGTGCCGAGCGTGGTGACGACCTCGCCGTTGACCTCGATGCGGCCTTGGACGATCCACTCTTCAGCGGCCCGGCGCGACGCCACACCGCAGCGCGACAAGAATCGCTGGAGCCGCTCGCCGCCCACCAAGTCTTTGTCTGCCGCGGCCGCAGCCTTGGGCTTGGTGCCGCCCGGGCGTCTGGCCGCTTTCGCGCGTACGCCTGCCGCGCGCTCCGGTGCTGGCGCAGCGCCGCGACCGGCACCTGTCTTGCCACCTGCTCCGCGCTTGTCGTCTATGCCGCCGGCCATGGCCGCCTCCTGCGCCGGGCCAGGAGGCCGGGGGCCGGCACCCTAGCACCGCGGCAGCGGGCTGTCATGGCCAGCCTTGCGGCAGCCTCGATGCGGAGAGGCTAGAACCAGCCCTGGAGCGCCAGCCCGCCGCCGTCGCGCACCTGCATCGGCAGCACCATGACCGACGGCTGGGTCGGCGCCGCGCGGTGTTGGGCGTCGGGCGCCATGTCAGCGGTCAACGCGACGCCGGCCGCGAGCCCGCCCCAGAGGCCAGCCAGCGCCGAGCCCGCCCAGATCTTGCCTGTGGTGGAGCCATTGCCCTCGCTGCCCGTGACCAGGACAGCGACGCCCAAGCCGAGCAGCCCGCCGACACCGCCCGAGAGCAGGGTCAACCGCGAGCGCGAGACGCTCCAGTCGAGGTCCGGAGCCAGCGTCATGCCGGCAAAGGTGCCGACCTGCAGGCCGCCGAGCCACATCAGGGCCAGCGCCGTGCTTCCGCCCTGTTCGGGCTGCCACACCTGCGAGCCCAACACGGCGCTGGCAAAGCCGACCACCATCGCGCTCGAGATGGCGTTGACCTGGCCGCGCGTCGGCTGGAAGTGCCGCGACAGGCTGAGCCCGGCAAAGGCGCCGACCGCAACACCGCCGAGCACGGTGAGTTGCGTCGCCTCGGAGGTGTCGGTGTCGACCGCCAGCGCCGTCAGGATGCCCGTGGTGGCGCCCCAAACGGCGCCGAGGCTGTACGCTTCGCCGTCTGCGGCGCGCAGCCTGAGTTCTCGGCTACCGAGGATCGCACCCGTCAACCCGACCCCGGTCGTCACCAGCAACGTGCCGACGACTGGGCGCACATCATCGATGTCGAGCACGTCGACCAGCACGACGCCGCTGTAGAAGGCGCCGAGGGTGGACGTGACGATGAACTCGGTGCGGCCGTCGCTCAGGTCATGCAGCACCTCGCCACCGCCGCCAGCCTGGGCGATGGCGCTCAGCTTACGGGCATAGGCCAGCAGGGCCGTCGCCGCCGCGCGCCGCTCGGCCAGCACCGCGCGGTGTGCGATCTCCGCCAGCGGGCCGCTGGCCGCGGTCGGTTCGCCTTGGCGCAGGCGGTCGAGCGCGCGATCGAATGCATCCCGCGTCAGTTGATCGTCGGGGTCCACTTCGGTCGCTGTCGCCGCTCCAGGCGGGGCGGCGGCCTCCGCGGGCGTCGTGGACCCGGTCTCCGGCTCGGCGGCGAACGTCGCTGCCGGGCGCAGGGTCAAGGACGCGCCGAGGCCACACGCCGTCGCCCAGACCGCGAACCGGGTCATTGCCCGCCGCGTCAGCCTGTCTGTCCATTGCCGTGTCATGGTCCCCCACTCGCTGCGCCGTATTCGGCCGCAGCACGCCTGGCCCGACCCACCGCGCTACCGCCACCTCTGCCGCGGCGCGCTAGGCCGGCTGCAGCCCGAAGCGCCGCCGAAGCAGCGCACGCCCGCCGTAGACCAGGGGCGTCAACAGCAGGGCCAGCACGAACTTGAGGATATATCCGGTGCCAGCGATCTCCAGGATCTTTCCGAAATCCGGCACCTTTCCCTCAGCATCTGCGACGCCAACGAAGAGCACCGTCGTCACCACGAAGCTGTCGAGCAGCTGCGACACCAACGTAGAGCCAGTCGCGCGCAACCAGATCAGGCGGTCGCCGGTCAGCGTTTTGAGTCGACCGAAAATGGCGATGTCGGCGAGCTGCCCGAGCAGATAGGCCGTCAGCGACGCGATGTAGAGCCGATTCGACATCGCGAACACCTTGTCGAAGGACGGCTGGTCGATAGGGCTGAAGTCGGCGACGGGCGCCATGCGCGCGACCAAGATCAGCCCAAACGCCAGCGCCGCGCAGCCGAGGCCGGTGTAGGTCAGCTGCCGCGCGAGCTTGGGGCCGTAGAACTCGTTGACCAGGTCCGTCAGGAGAAACGTCAACGGAAACGCGATCATCCCGACGGAGTGCGTGACGAAGTGGTAGCCACCGATTTGGAACAGGTCCAGGTGGAAGAACTTGCCGCCGGTCAGGTCGGCGATGAGCAGGCAGGCGACAAAGAGGGCGGTGAGGGCGGCGTAGATGCGGGCTCTGTCGTCCAGCATGGCTTCGCTCCTCGGGAATGGCGTCTGTGGCGCCGTCGCCGTCGCGCTGCTCCCCGTGGCGTCGAGGCTACGTCGCCGCGACCTGCCAAGCAATGGCGCGCCTGATCGCGGAGGGGGCAGACTCGGCTCGTCCAAGCACCGGCCGCCGTCGCCGCGATTGGCTTGCCCGGCGAGCTTGGGAGATCTTCCCGGGTTGCCTAGGCAAGGTGCCCCTTGTGCCCTCGCGCGGGGGGGCCAACGCTTGGGGAGGCACGTTCGCTGGCCTTTGGCCGCTCGCGTTCCGAGGGGGAGGCGCGTTGATGATGACCAGGTTCGGTCCCCGGGCCCTCGGACTTGCGCTCGCGCTGGTCGCGGCGCCCGCCTTCGCTCAGCCGGTCGGGCTGCCGCGGACCGAGACCGCCACCGAGCTCGAGCCGGTCGTCGTCAGCCCCCAGCGCCGGAGCGGTTCCCGCTTCGAGGCTGGCGCCAGCGTCGGCCGCGTCACCGCCGAGAAGGCCCGCGCCATGGGTGCTCGCACCCCGCCCGAAGCGCTCGAGGAGACGACGGCGGTGACCGTGCAGGTGACCAACCGTGGCGCCGGTGCCCCGATCCTGCGTGGCCTCATCGGGCCCTCCAACATGATGATGCTCGACGGCCTGCGCTTTCATCAGTCGACCTGGCGCACCGGCCCGAACCAGTACCTGGCGGCGATCGACATGTCGTCCATCGATACGATCGAGGTCCTGCACGGCTCGCAGTCGGTGGCCTATGGCAGCTCGGCGATGGGCGGCGTCATCTCGGTGCAGCCTCACGCGCTACCGGTTGAGGTCGGCAAAGCAGCCGGTGCCGGTGTGCGCTACAGCACGGCGGACGGCGGCGTCGAGGTGTGGGGGCAGGCCAGCCTGCGACGCGGCGCGCTCAGCGCGTTGGCGGCCGGCGGTTACCGTCGTTTCGGCGAGCTGCGCCTCGGTGGCGGCGATACAGCGCCGATCTCCGCCTACAGCCAGGGCGGATGGCTGGCGCGCGTCGGCTACGACCTCGGGCCCAAGACGGAGATCCGCGTTTCGGCGCTGGGCAATCGGCTCCTCGACGCCGGCCGCGCCGACTCCCTCAACGCCGGCGACCTGCGCTGGTACGACAACGCCGACGACATGATCTGGCTCGATTTCGGGCACGGCGGCGGCGAATCCAGCAAGAGCGGCATCGTCGAGAAGGTACGCGCCAGCGTCGCCCTGCACCGCAGCAACGAGGTGGCGCGCCGGGTGCGCTGCAAGATAGGGGATGTCAGCACCGATGTGCCGAGCTGTGTCGCCGGTGCCGAGGCGCTGCAGGCCGACCAGGACACCTCCCCGTTGGCGGTCGTGACCCGCGAGCAGCGCACCGAGGACACCGTGAATTCCCTCGGCGGCCTGGTGCGGGCGGCGTTGCGGCCCATGGCAGGCGCCTGGCGCTCGCGGCTGCGAATCGACGTCGGCGCCGAGCTGTGGCGCGACGGCATCGACACCTCCACCTCCGCCGAACGGCGCAGCGACAAGGGCTGGACCTACGTCGACGCTGCGCGCGGCAACTTCAGCGCGGACTCTGCCTTCACCGAGTTCGGGGCCTTCGTGCTCGCCGACGCCGTTGCGCTGCGGACCGACACCCTGCGGCTCCTCGTCGACGCCGGGCTGCGCCACGCCGTGTTCAGCGCCCACGCCGCAGCGGTACCCAAGCTCGGCGACATCGCCTACGACGCCTCGGGCCTCGTCGGCAGCGCCGGCTTGCGCCTGCTCCTCGGCGACGTCATGGCCTACGCCAGCTGGCATCAGGGCCTGCGGGCGCCGAACCTGCAAGAGACCACGGTGCTTGGCGACACAGGCAGCACCTTCGAGGTGCCCAACCGCGATCTGCGCGCGGAACGCAGCGACGCGCTCGAGCTCGGCGCTCGGCTGCGCTGGACGAAGGTGACCCTGCACGCCGCGCTATGGCAGATCGCGCTCCAGGACGTCATCGATCAGCGCGAGGTGAACGCCTCCGAATACGCAGATTTCGGGATTGACTCGGCGACCGTGGGCACCAAGCCGGTCCGCCAGCGCGTGAACCGCGAGCGCGGCACCTTGCAGGGCGGGCAGCTCGAGGTGCGCGGCCACCTGGCCCACGGGCTCCAGCCGTGGCTGCGCATCGCCGCCACGACCGGCGACATCGAGGCCGAAGACGGCACGACTTCGCCCTTCCGCCGCATCCCACCGCTCGGCGGCGCCTTCGGTGTCCAGGTTGGACGCGGTCGCTGGACAGGCGAGGTCTTTGGCCGCTTCGCCGCCTCGCAGGACCGCCTCGCGGCGGGCGACGAGTCCGACCTCCGCATCTGCGAGGACCCGGGCAACCTCGGCAAGACCTACAAGGACGGTGGCAAGGCCTGCCCAGGGACGCCCGGCTACCTCGATGTCGGCCTCCGCGGCGGCGTCGCGCTCGGCCACGACCTGCGACTCGACGCTGTCGTGCGCAACCTCTTGGACGCCCGCTACCGGGTCCATGGCTCCGGCCTCGACGCTCCAGGTGTCGGCGTCTCGGTGGCGCTGAGCGGCCGCTTGTAGTTGGCAGCATCGCTGGCCGCTGCCACGCTGGGCCGCGCGCCGGGGTTGGCGCCGAGGGTCCCATGCCCCAAGGTCGTCCGCTCCACCTCGTCGTCTGCCTTGGTGCCTGTTGCGGCCTGCTCGCTTTGGGCTGCGGCGGCGATGGGCCTGCACGGCTGGAGCCCTCGGGCGCTGACGGCGACGCCGATGGTGTCGTCGGCGCCGAGACGCTCGAAGCTGGAGCCGAAGATGCGGACGCGGGGCTCAGCGACCTCGACGCCGCCGCCGACACCCAAGGGTCCGACCTGGGCGCCCCTGACGCAGCGGCCTTGAACGACGTTGCTGGCGACTCCGCCGCCTCCGATGCACCGATCGACGCCGCGCCCTTGCAGCCGCAGACCGGCCTGCTGCACCCGCCGCCCGCCTGGCTGAAGGAGTGCCTCGCGGGTCCTGCCATCGCACCGACCCTCTTGCTGCGCTGGAGCCCTTTTTATGCGGGCGAGACGGCTGCGCGCGTCCGCCAAGGGGTGCTGTGGAACCTGCAGCTCATCGGCGCCCAGCTGCCCGCCGCGCAGGCGCAGGCCATCGCCGCCTGGGTCGACACTCGGCGGTTGCGGGTCGACCTGCACGCCGCGGGCTTCGACAAGCGCGCCCGCTGCCTCTTGCAGCGCATCGTCGCGGTGCTGCAACAGAGCGAGGAGTCTAGTCGTTTCGGGGCTATCGACGCCGGTCGCTTCGCCATGGCCACCGTCGGCGCCGCCACCCACTACTACGCGCTGACCGACGCCGCGCCGACGCTCGCCGCCTTTCGCGCCCGCCACCTGCCCTTTGTCGAGGCGGCTGAGGTCGAGGTCTCGGGCATCGCCGTCGGGGCGCGGCGGCTGCAGCGCGTCGACGCCAAAACCTGGAGTCAGATCGCGTGGATGGCGCGCGAGCAAGCGCCGAAAGGGCAGCTCGCTGAGCACGAGACCATCGACGTCATGGCCAACGGCGAGCTTCGCTTTGCCATCTATCGGCCTGACGGCCACCTGTCGGCCAGCGCCGATCCCGCCCTCGGCGCTGCGGGAAAGCCGGCGCGCTGCATGTTCTGCCACGAGAGCCGGCTGTCCCCGGTGTTTACGCCCCATGCCTTCGGCGAGAGCCCGACGGAGCCCGATGGCCAGCAGCTGCTCGACCGCGCGGCGTTTCTCCGCCGGGTCAAGGGCGACAACGCGCAGCTGTGGCAGTTCCGGCTTTCAGAGCCCCGACTCGTCGAGCACCGGATTCGCGACCAACACAGCCAGGGCGAGCTGCTCATCGTCGGCTTCCTGGAGCCCTCCTTTGCCCGCCTGGTGTCGGAGTGGGCAGTGCCGGAGGCGATGGTCGCCTGGCTGACCAAGGGCCTGCCAACCCACCACGAAGCGGTCTACCACGTCGATCCCGCGCTCTGTTTCGACCGCGCCGACGTCGATTCGCGCTCGCCGTACCAAGTGGCCAAGGTACCTTCGTCGCAGCACTTCGATGTCGGCGACGAGATCGACTGGCTCTCCGCGGCGGGGCCATGAGGGTCGCTCCGCGTTGCCAGGCGCTCACGGTCCTCGGCCATGGCACCCATGTCACGCCGAACCCCATTTCTGGCGGCTGCGGCCGACGCCTCTACCCTGGTGCGAGGCCGGCGCCAGAACGCGCCCGCTGCGGAGGCCGCGATGCCGACCCTGCCGACTCCAGCCGCCTTGCAAACCGCCATGCGCCGCGATGGGTTCGCCATCTTGCGCGGGCTCTTCCAGCCCAGCGAGGTCCAGGTCCTTGGCGACGCCGTCGATCGTCTGAGCGCGAAGCTGCGTGGCCTGCCGCCAGGTGAGCACGACGTCGACGGCGCCGTAGCGGTCATCGCTCCTGGCGGCAGCATCGCCCGCGTGGTCTGGGTCGCGGCCGCAGACCCCGAGCTCGATCGCTGTAGCCGCGATCGCCGCTTGGTCGGCCTGGCCGCCTTGGTCCTCGGTGGGCACCGCTTTGACCAGCTCATCGCGCAGCTCCACCCGAAGGAGCCGGGCGACGCCGTCGAGTTCGATTGGCACCAAGACGCGGTCCACCGCCGATTCGGCACCGCGGCCTGGACCGACATCGACGGTCGCGGCAGCTACCTGCAGACCCTGCTCGCCATCGACGCCTGCACGCTCGACAACGGTCCGCTTTGCCTCGTGCCCGGCAGCCATGGCCGCGGCGCCCTGGTCCACAGCGCGGCGCGCACCCTGCCGATCGAGGCGCTGCGCGGGGTGCGGCCGGTGCCGGCCCTGTTGGCTGCCGGCGATGTCGCCATCTTCGGGCCCTTCGTCATCCACGGCAGCACACCCAACCAAGGCGACGCGCCGCGCCGGGTGCTGGTCAGTGGCTTCGCGCTGCCCGGCGCCAACCATCGCGCCTACCCGGGCAAGGGTTCGGGTCGCCGCCTCGACCTCGGCTGCCTCGACCCGGCGGCGCCAGCGTGTGCGGCTGTGGTGCCAGTGACCGAGGCTGCGGCGCCGCAACCGCTCGTAGCGCAGTGAACGCCCCCGCGAATCCGGCGACCCGCCACGTAGGTTCGGGCCAAGCGACGCCGAAACGGGGCCCGCCCTCGACGCCCGGCTGCCCGTTCCTCGGTCGCTCCTTGTCGGGTCCGCTGCTGCTCGCTGTTCGGTGGCGTCGCCCCCTCGCGCCGCGATCTTTCCCCTAGAAGTACTGAAAGACGCCGACGGAGAGGCCAGGGCAGACGCCGGCCAAGCGCGGACCGCGGCATTCGATGCCATGGACCGGGACCGCGACGTCGAGGCGTAGTCCGGTGCGGACGAGGCGCGGCACCAACAAGCGGACGCCTGCACCGGCAGAGGCGAGCAGCGCGGCGCTGGCCTTTGCTGGCAGCACCCCGGCGGCGTCGGGCGCCACGCCGTGCGCCCAGGCGACATCGACAAAGCCGGTCGGCACCACGGCCAGCCACATCGCATCGTAAGCCGTCAGCCGCAGCTCGGCGTTGATCAGCGCGTAGCGGTCGCCGCGCAGGTAGGAGTCGCGGACGCCCCGCACCTCGTAGAGGCCGCCGACAAAAAACTGCAGGTGCTCTGGACTCTTGGACTGCACGGCCCCTTGCAGCCGCAGCGCCAGATTCAGACGCTGTCCCGGCGCCCAGAACCACAGGCCCTGCACAAAGGCCCGCGCCTGTGGCCAGAGGTCATGGCCCCGCACCCGCGACATCGCCAGCGTGGGCCGAAGCTCGACCGATGCGCCGCTCTGCCGGATGCGGTCGGTGTCGATGCGGCCGAATCGGACGCCCGCGTCGAGTTGCAGCGTCTCGCTCGCCGCCGGCAGGGCGGGTGGCGTGTCACCTGCGTCGAAGAACCGGTCGACCTGCAGCTCCAGCCGGGCGCCGACGCGCAGGCGGTCGCCCCCGAGCTGTCGGTTGACGTCGAGGCGGGTCAGCAGCCGGCGATCGGCAAAGCCCACCCGCGGCCGCACCAGCGACTCCACCAGCAGCAGCGCATCGATGCGCTCGTCGAAGAGTCGCCAGTCGCGCAGGTAGAACTGACCGCCGGAGAACGCGTTGAAGCGCTCGTAGCGGGCGCCGACCTCGAGGAAGCGCCCAAGCAGGTTGATGTCGCTGGCCCCCAGCGACCACCACGTCGACTCCTGGCCAGCCTCGGCGCCGCGCTTGACCAATACCTGAAACGAAAACAGAGGATTGAGCGTCCAGCGCTCCTCCAGCCGCAACACGAGGTGGCGCCTTCCCGCCCTATCGCGCAGGCTGGCCGAGACCTTGGAAAAGAGACCGATGTTCCAAAGCCTGACGACGCCGAGCTCGAAGTCGGTGCGCGACACCAGGGTCCCAGCGCGGAAGGGCAGCTCCCGCAGCACGACCCGCGGGCGCGTCCGCGAGACCCCGACGATGTCGATGGCGTCGATGCGCGTCGGCCATCCAATGGCGTCGGGCGTCAGGTCATCGTCTTCGGCCTGCGTCGAGGCGCCCGAAAGAGGCAGCGGGGCGCTCGGCGTCGACCCCTGGGCTGTTGCCCCGGGCGGCGCCGAATCTGCCGGCGTCGCCAGGGCCGGAGCTCGATGGGCCAAGACGGCCACCATCGCCGCGGCAGCGCAGAAGGTGGCGGTTCGCAGCGCCATCGCCTAATTCGCCATCGCCGCCGCCGCCGCGCCCGAAGCCCCCGCGGCCGGCGGCGCCGCCGCCGCGTCGATGATCACCCGCCACAAGACGCCGAGACCGCGGACGAAGGTCGCCTCGGGCACCCGCTCGCGCTCGCCATGCATGGTCTCGGCCAGCGCGCGCGACACCTGCAGCGGCACAAAGCCGTAGGCGCGCACGCCGAGCGGCCGCACGTAGATGGAGTCCGTGAAGCCGACGCTCAAGACCGGCCCGGCCACGACCCGCGGCCCGAGGCCAGGGGCATGCCGGAGCAGGGTGCGAAAGAGCGGATCGTCCATCGGCGACTCGGTGGCCGCCGCCTCGTGGATGACGGTGAAATGCACGGCGGGGTCGCCGATCGCGCGCTGCAGCTCGGCCAAAAAGGCGCGTGGCGCCACGCCGGGAAGCAGGCGGCAGTCGAGCTGGGCCGAGACCTCGCTCGGCACGACGTTGGGCGCGAACATGCCCGAGAAGCCTGTGATCTGACAGGTGTTCTCGATCGCGGCCCGCGTCCCTGGCTCGGCGCGCAGGTCGGATACCGCCAGCAGGTCGACCAGGCTCGGCCGCTGCAAGACGAAGCCGACCACGCCGCCGACATCACGGCCGGCAGCGGCAAACGACGCGTACAGGCTGGGGTGGATCTGTGTCGGTGGTGCCAGGGCCCGCACCTTGGCCAAGGCGTCCAGCAGGCGATCGGGCGCCCGGCCGGGTATCGGCGTCGAGCCGTGGCCCGACTTGCCGTGGGCGGTCAACTTCAGCCAGAGCAGCCCCTTCTCGGCCACCGAGATGGCGAAAAAGGTCTGGCCCGGCGCCAGCGCATCTTCGATGGCGATGCCGCCCTCGTTGAGCAGGTGCGAGCAGCCGATGCGGTCCCAGTGCTGCGCGACCAGATGCTTCATGCCGAGGTTGTCGACCTCTTCATCAGCGACGGCGAGCAAGATCACCTCGCGCCGCAGCGGCACCGCCCGCCGCTTGAGGTGCACCATCACCGCCAGCTCCAGGATGCCCATGCCCTTCATGTCCAGCGCGCCGCGGCCCCAGATCTCGCCGCCCTTGCGCACCCCAGAGAGCGGGCCGCTGTCGGCCGGCCATTTGGCGATCTCGGAGGTCACGGTGTCGATGTGCGACAGCAGACACAGCGGCCGCTCGCCCGTCGTCGCCGAAGTCGCCGTCGCCGGCAGCCGCGCGATGAGCGAGCCGCGCCCCGGTGCGAACTCCACGATCTCCGAGGCGATGCCCTCGCGCTCCAGCAGTCCAGCCATCCAGCGCGCACCCGCGGTCTCATTGCCTGGCGGGTTCTGAGTGTCGACACGCAGATACGCCTGCAGCCAGCCGATGAGCTCCTCAGCGTGCGCATCGGGTTCGAGGGCCATCCGCAGGGGCGCCAGCGCCGGTAGGGCATCGCCGATCGCCAAGGGCGCATGGGCGCCGCAGCCGCCGCCGCAAGCCACCGCCCATGCGACCAGGAGCCAAAGGGCAAGTCGACGCGCCAAGGTCAAAACTTCCCGCTGGCGCAGGCCTTCTCAACCTCTTTGTCCCAGTCGACAAAGCCCTTCATCTGGATGTTCTGCAGCCCCGAGTTCTCGCTCGACAGACCTGAAAACTCCGCCTCGCGCCAGACCGCAAACAAGTGAACGACGCGGCCTGGTTTGCGCTCGAAGTAGGCATCGATCTGGTAGTCCTGTGGCCAGTGGGTCTTGGTCGCCGGCTCCGACAAGAAGGTCCGCGACACCAGCGTCGTCCCGAACGGCGAGCGCTCCTTGCCGAGGTCCGGGATGCGCCGCATGGCGCCAGCCAACTTCTCGCGGGCGTAGTCAGACTCCAGCTCGGTGTTCCACTCCAGTCGCGCCGCCTTGCCCGCCAGGTAGTCGTCCCGGTTCCCCTTGTAGGTCCGTTTGTAGGACTTGTAGGCGCCAGCGTGCAGCTCGTCTTGGCGATCATGGACGTGGATGGCGTTGACCTGGCTGATCTTGCAAGCGATATCGGTGATGACCAGCATGCCGACCGCCTTGGCCGGGTCGCCATCGCTGCGGCCGACCAGGGCGACGTCTGGGCCCTTCAAGCGATCGATGAGCGCCTTGAGCGGCTCGTCGGCGGTGACCGGCGTGACGACCCCTCCCAAGCTCACGAACGCGTTGGCCATCTCCTCGTCGCTCGCCGTGTCGAAGTTGCGCCACAGCCACGACGAGACGTCGTCGATCTTCTGCGGCGCTTCGTCGGCGGCGCACGCAGCCTGCAACGCCGCCGCCACCCACAGCAGCAGCAGCGGCAGAGCCCGCGCTCCGGCGCCCCAGTTGGCGGCGGAGGTTTTTTGGGTGTTCGGTGCAAGTGTCGGCATCATTGCGGCTCCGCTGGCGCCTCGCGGCGCGCGACCCAGTGCACAAGGCCGAGGGCACAGGGCGGTGAGGGCCGTCGCCGAGGCCGCGCCATGCTGCCACGGCGCCCCGCTGCGCTGGCCTCGCAGGGTGCCGGGTTGCGCAAGCGGTGAAAAGAGCGCGCACGGCGGGCCTTCGCCCAGCGAACGATGGAGCGCCTGGACCCAAGCCGCGGAGGAGCCGCGTCGTTGCAAACGAATCTGCCTCTTGTACGACACCAAACCGTATGGTAGAATCTCAACAGGTGACCGGCGGTTGACACCAACCGCCACCACGAAGTCGGAGGCGAAATGCGATCTGATGGAACCGACAAGAAAACGAGCAGAACGCAAGACGCAAGAACTATCGCCGCACCTGCGGCGGGAGGGACCATGATCGACCGCACGTCTGGCAGCGGACCCATCGAGGCGCCCTTCCGCGATCGTCGGTCTCTCGGAGGCGCGATGCAGCGCCGGCTCGTTATGGCGCTGACGGCGGCAGTCGCCCTGCTGGCGTGCGCGTCGACCGGCTTGGCCCGTGAATTCAAGCATGATGGCGTGCTCGATGACTGGACGATGGCCGACCGCCTGGACGCCGTGCCTGGCCTTGGCGTCGCCGGCCACCAGGTCTACGGCTACCACGACGTCGCGCTCGGCAAATACCACTTGGCGTTTGTCGCGCCGGTCGCCATCGGGCCCGCCTCGACGTTCTGGCTCGACACCGACCTCAACGCGGCGACGGGCTTCCTGGTCTGGGGCGCCTACGTCGGCTCCGAGGCCAACATCAACATCGCCTGGGACGGCACCCCGCACCTCTACACCGGCGCCGACGGCGAGGTCTGGGTTGCAGGTCCGCTGAGCCATAGCTTCAATGCCAACCACACCATCCTTGAGCTCGAGGTGAGCCATAGCCTGGTCGGCGCCAAGGGCCACATCCGTACCTGGATGGACTTGAACAACCAGACCTTTCTGCCCTCTTGGTTCGGCGGCGGCGGGTACCTCATCGACGACCAGGGTGTGCCGCCTGCGCCGGTGGCGCCCGATGGTCCCGTCAAGCTCGACGGCAGCCTCGTCGAGTGGACCCTGCAGAACCGCATCGACCGCCTGCCCGGCATGGCGGTGCTGAACTACGAGGTCTATGGCCGCGCCACCGCTGACACCTACTACCTCGCCCTGCGTGCCCTTCCGCCGGCCAGCGCAATCGGGGCCGGCACGACCTTCTGGCTCAACACCGACCTCAACCGCGCCACGGGTCACCAGGTCTGGGGCATCGCCGTCGGCAGCGAGCACAACATCAACATCGCCTGGGACGGCACGCCGCACCTGTACACCGGCGCCGCAGCGCAGAATTGGCAGATCGGCCCCTTGCCGCACGCCCTCAGCGCCGACGGCAGCACCCTCGAGATCGCCCTCGACCGGGCGTTGCTCGCTGCCCCCGGCCAGCCGCTGCCGTCCGCGATCGACGTCTCGGTCGACGTCAATGACGCGATCTTCTTGCCGGCCGACTTCACAGGCCCCGGCCACCGCCTCTATCACCCCTTGGATCTGCCGCCCAAGGCCGGCGACGACGCGCTACGCGTGGGCATCGTCTTCTCGGCGACGAGCGCTGCGGCCTTCTTCGGCGACAAGGCCTACAGCCAGCTCTACGCGGCCATGCAGCACCAGGCGGGGTTGGCCGGCATGCCCTTCGAGCTCATCCACGAGGACGCGCTGCTCGATATCCAGAAGGTCAAGGACTTCAAGGTGCTGCTGCTGCCGTACTTCGCCAATGTCGCCGCCAGCAAAGCCGACGTCATCGCCGATGTGCTGACGCGCCTCGTCTACCACTACGGCACCGGCGTCGTCGCGGTCGGCAACCTGCTGACCAACGACCCCCACGGCGCGGCGCTGCCCGGAGACAGCTATGCCCGGATGAAGCGGGTCCTCGGCATCACGCTCGAGGGCTACTGGGGGCCACAGGACCACGAGATCCGTGCCGGTCATGGCCATCCGATTTTGAGGGGTTACGCTGATGACGCGAACCTCGGCAGCTACCCGGGCGGCTACCTGCTCTACTTCAAGCGCTTCTTCAGCGTCGCTGACTCGGTGGCCGTCGCGCTGGCCAAGCTGGCTGATGGCACCACCGAACGGCGGGCGGCGATCTGGGCCGTCGAGCCTGGGGCGCGCGTGGTCCACTTTGCGAGCCCGTCGATCGCCGGCGACACCGACCTCGTCGCGCGCGCGCTGCGCTGGGTGGCTTTCGGCGACGGCGTCGCGGTCGGCCTGCATCCGACCCGCTTTGACTCGGTCTTCATCGGGCGCTGCGACATGGATCAGTCGCAGTACGTCGACGAGGCGCCCACGGTCTACGGCAAGCTGATGCCGATTGTGGAGAAGTGGAAGAAGACCCTGAACATGGTCAGCTCCTACTACATCAACGTCGGCGACAACAAAGGCGCTGGCGAAATCACCGATTGGGCCACGTCCGGGCCGATCTACAAGAATCTCATGGCGCTAGGCAACGAGATCGGCACCCACTCCTACACGCACCCGCACTACACCGCGTCGCTGACGCCGGCGCAGCTGCACTACGAGTTCGCGCAGTCGCGTGACGTCATCGCCAAGCAGCTCGGCGTGCCGGTGCTGTCGGCGGCGGTGCCCGGCAATCCCGAGACACTGCCCGTCGACTGGGAGCTCAACAAGTGGTTCACCTACGCCACCGCCGACTACGCTGGCACCGGCGCCGGCTACCACGGCGCCATGGGCTGGCTCACGCCCGACTACGACATGGTCTACCTGGCGCCGAACCTCTACTTCGACTTCACGATCATCGACTTCAAGAAGCTGTCGTCCGCCCAGGGTCTCGACCTCTGGAAGCAGCAGTTCGACACGTTGACCACCCATGCCCGCGGCGCCTTCGTCGTTTGGCCTTGGCACGACTATGGCCCGACGGCTTACGAGGGGCCGCAGTACGAGGAGTTCATGTTCACGGACTTCTTGGCCTACGCACGCGACAAGGGGACCGAGTTCGTCACCGGCCTGCAGGCGGCGGCGCGCTTGAAGTCGTTGCGCAAGGCGGCGGTGTATGTCAGCCCAATCGATGCCGACAGCCTCTTCATCGACGTCGACGCCGACGACGAGGCGGGCGTGATGGCGCTGCGCCTCGACCTGCCGACGGGCCGCCGCGTCGTCTCGGTCGACGGCTGGCCTGCCTTCTCCGACGACAGCGTCTGGACGGGCGCCGGGCCGCGGACGTACCTCGTGCGCCTCGGCGACTCCGCCTCCGCAGAGGTGCGACTGACCAAGCTACCGATGCGCGCCCGGCTGCTGCTTGTCGAGTCGACGCCGACCTCTTTCCGCTTCAAGTTCAAGGGTGAGGGCGAGGTGCAGGTCAGCATCCCAGCCGGTCTGAACTTGACCGGGCGCTGCGGCGCGTCGGGCAGCGCTGGCACGCGCTCGATGACCTTCCTCTTCGACCAGGACGCTGAGCACTCCTGCGAGCTGAAGATCGAGCAGGAGCAGGTTCAGCGCCGCATCGACAGCCGTCGTACGCAGCGCGCGCGCTGAACGAGCCGCCGTGTCGCCGATCCTGCCCGGCAAGGGTCGTTGGCTCGGCGCACTCGGCGCACTCGGCGGGCTCGGCGCATTCACCGGGCTCGGCGCGCTCGGCGGGTGGGACGGAAAGGCGTTCTAGTTGAGGACGAGGTCGAAGGTCACGGTGTAGGCCGTGGTCTTGCCCGCCTCGATCTTGAACTTGTTGGTGATCGCCAGGGTGACGGGATCGCCAGCGTCGGGGTCTTTGGTCTCGCCGCCGTTGGCGTCGACGTCGAAAAAGCCGAGGAACGTGTAGAGCCCCGGGTTCAGCTTCGGCGTGCGAAACGCGCCAGCGACCGTTCCGTCGCCGACCAGGTCGAGCCCCTTCACCTCCACGGCGCCGAACTCAGGGGCGTCCGCGATCGGGCCCGCCACGCCGACGTCCTCGGAGAGGAAGAGGTTGCCATAGACGATGCCTTTCAGCGGGTCGACCAGCTTGCTCGCCTTGTGGACGGAGCCCTTGCAGGTAAAGGCCAGCAGCGCGTCGCCGCGAGACGCGTCGGCGGCTGCAGCGTCATCGCCGGCGTCGCTTTCGCACGCCAGCAGGCCGAGCGCCGCGACCAAGGGCGCGAGGCGCGTCAGCTGCCGTAGGGGGTGCGTCGACCGCGTGAGGGAGCCGCCTACCATGTGACCTTGCCCTTGTCCTTGCGACAGTCGTACGCCTTCTTGGTGCCGGCGATGTAGCCAAAGCTGGCGCACATCTCCTCGGGGAACGCCAGCACGTGGTCGGCCTTGTTGTTCCACTCGCAGATGGTGCGCAGCACGGTGCCCTTCTTCAGCGGCACCGGGGCCTTGAGCGCCAGCATCACCGGCGGGGAGTCCCGGTACTCCTCTTTCCACTCGTCGACGCGCTGCAGCGACTTCAGGCTCTTGACGTCCGGGCCCATCAAGCCCTCGAACGACTTGCCGTCCTCGTGCATGTGGCCGCCGAAGAGCAGCAGCTCGACGTCCTCGTCGAGGGTGCAGTCGAACGTCTCGTTGCCCACGGACTTGGCCGGCACCGAGAAGTCCGTGGAGTTGGTCGCCAAGGAAGCCACCCAGGTCTTGACGTCGGCGGTCGGCATGGTGCGGATGCGCACGGCGTCGCGGGTCAAGATCGCCTGATCGCCATAGTTCACGTAGTGCGACTGCAGAACGATCTTCATCCCTTGCGGAAGCTCGATGCCGTGGCCGGCCGGCAGCTCGTCGACCGGAATGAGGAAGGCGCCGTACTTGTACATGTCCTTCTGTTCGGTGCAGTCCTCGACCGTGCCGTCTGGCTTGGGCTCCTTGGTGGTGACGATGATCGAGTGGTGGCCGAACTTGCCCTGCAGCTGTTGGACCGAGCTGACGGCGATGGTCGGGTCCTTCCACGTCAGGTGGAAGCAGATCATCTTGTCCTCGCCCGGCTGGATGACGTACTCGCCGCCGACGATGTTGCGGTAGCCGTCAACCTCGGGCGGCAGCGTCGCGCGAACGTCGCGAACGTTGTCGGCAGCAGGCTCCTCGGCCGCGCAGGCGAACGCGAGCGGCGCCAGGCTGGCCAGCAGCAGCGCCCGGGTTTGGACCAGCGATCGGCCGATGAGTCGCGACGTGAGGTTGTGGCTCGTCATGGACATGGGGGCCTCCAGAGTGGGGCGCTGAAGATAGCCGGGGCCACCGCGTCTCCGCAAGCGACACGTGCAGCCCCGATCCGCCGCCTTCGGGCCCGGACCGGTCCACAGGCGGTGAGGGAGCTGCGACTTCCGTCCCGGTCCGAAGGGTCGCCCGCCGATAGGTGCTTGATGGCCGTCTTGAACCTCCGGCCCTTTCCTCAACGTACCCCATGTACGCTTCCGGTCCCTTCCTCGCAACGCCCAGAGCTGGCTCCGAATTCGACGCTCGGACAGGCGTTCGGTGGTGGATTCTGGGCAGGGCAAGGACGTCAGACGCTGGCTAGCGCAAGAGGAACGCGCCAGTGTTCCAGATGACGCCTTCGTCTTGCGGACCCTCTTCGCGCGAGCGGATCGTGAAGCTGGTGTAGTTCTTGCTGAGGGTGAGCTTGTCGTTGTAGATTGGGCTCTTCTGGTCGTTGTTGAGGCTGAGCGCGGCGGTGTTGATCGGCGAGAGCTCAGCGTCCGGGCCGATGCAGAAGCCGCCTGCGGTGGACGTGCTGTAGCAGTCCGTGCCGGCGTCGAAGGTGTGGCCGGGGCCGGCGGTGTAGCCGGTGAGCTGGACGCCCAGCTTGCGAATCTCCTTGTAGCTCATGAAATTGGCGCCGGTCTTGCCCAAGCAGAAGTGGGTGTCCATCGAGGCGCCAGCGAAGCCATCCCAGCTGCGCCACCAAGTATTCGTCAGCTCGCACTTGCCGCCCGGATAGAGGTTTTCGAGCGTCAAGAGCTTGAAAGCCATGGCGTTGTCGATGACCAACCAACCGCCGCTGTCGGTCTTCATGTCGCACTTGACCTGGTACTTGCCGCCGACGCCCTTGGCGCCGTCGGGGTCGAGCCAGTAGTTGCCGCTCGGTGCCGCCGGCCAGGCGAAGAGGACCTCCGCGCAGGAGATGGCCGGCGTGATGTCGGCGCCGGGCGAGCAGGTGCCCTGCAGACAGACGCCTACGTCGCCGCAGTCGGTGTCGTTGGCCACGTTCTTGTAGCCGCAGCCCTTGCCGGCGTCGCAGCTGTCAGTGGTGCATGGGTTGCCGTCGTCGCACGAGACCTTGGCTCCGCCACAGGCGCCGCCGCTGCAGGCGTCGTTGCTGGTGCAAGCGTCGCCGTCGTTGCAGGACTTGGCGTTGGCGCTGGTCTGGCAGCCCTTGGTCTGGTCGCAGTAGTCGTCGGTGCAGAGTTGTCCGTCGTCGCAGAGAACGCTTTGGCCCTTGCAGACGGTCTGGGTGCAGGCGTCTTTCGCGGTGCAGGCGTTGCCGTCGTTGCAGGGTGCGCTGTTGGCGGTGGCCACGCAGCCGCCGCTCTTGTCGCAGACGTCGTCGGTGCAGGCATTGCCGTCGTCACACTTGACCGCCGCGCCCGGCGCGCAGCTGCCGCCCTTGCAGGCGTCGTTGACCGTGCAGGCATTGCCGTCGCTGCAAGGTGCGCTGTTGGCGGTGGCGGTGCAGCCGGTCTTGACGTTGCAGCCATCGGTGGTGCAGGCGTTCTCGTCGTCGCATTCTTTGGAGCCGCCAGCCTTGCAGAACCCGCCGTCGCAGGCGTCGCTCGTCGTGCAGGCGTTGCCATCGTTGCAGGGCGCGCTGTTGGTCTTGGCCTGGCAGCCGAGCTTCGGGTCGCAGAGCTCGTCGGTGCAACTGTTGCCGTCGTCGCAGCTCTTGGGCCCGCCGCCGGTGCAAGCGCCGCCCTGGCAGGCGTCGTTGATGGTGCAGGCGTTGCCGTCGTTGCAGGCCGCGTTGGTCGGCGTGGTGGTGCAGCCCGACTTCGGCTCGCAGGCATCGAGCGTACAGATGTCGTTGTCGTTGCAGATCAATTGGCCGGTCGGCTTGCACGCGCCGCTTGTGCAGACATCGCCCGTCGTGCAGGCGTTGCCGTCGTTGCAGGCGCCGTCTTGGGCCGCGTGGCCGCAGCCGGTCTTGGCGTCGCAGGCGTCCGCCGTGCAAGGGTTGTTGTCGTTGCAGGTGACCTTGGTGCCCGACACGCATTTGCCGCTTTGGCAGGCGTCGCCGACAGTGCAGACGCTGCCGTCGTCGCAAGGGAGCACGGCGTCGAGCGCGACGCAGCCCTTCTGTGGGTCGCAGACGTCGAAGGTGCACGGGTTGCCGTCGTTGCAGACCTGCGCCGCGCCCGGGGCGCAGAGGGCGCCCTGACAGGCGTCCTTGACCGTGCAGGCGTTGCCGTCGTCACAGGAGGCGCCGGTCGTGGCGCTGAAGGTGCAGCCCGACTTGGGCTCGCAGGCGTCTTTGGTACACGCGTTGCCGTCGTTGCAGGTGACGCTGGGGCCGGGCTGGCAGCTGCCGCCCTTGCAGGCATCGCCTTGGCTGCAGGCGTTGCCGTCGTCGCAGGGATCGCTATTGGCGTTGGCGGCGCAGCCCGTCTTCGGGTCGCAGAAGTCCGCCGTGCAGCCGTTGCCGTCGTTGCAGGCCTTGGGTGGGCCGTTCTTGCAGATGCCGCCGCTGCAGCTGTCGGGCGTGGTGCAGGCGTTGCCATCGTCGCAAGGGCCGCTGACATCGGCGTGGCTGCAGCCGAGCTTGCTGTCGCAGGCGTCCTTGGTGCACGGGTTGCCGTCATCGCAGGTGACCGGGGCGCCCGGCTGGCATTTGCCGTCCTTGCAGGCGTCGCCCTTGGAGCAGAGGTCGTTGTCCGTGCAGGGATTGTCGTTCGGCGTCGCCTTGCAGCCGGCGCCCTTGGAGCAGTCCTCGCTGGTGCAGGGGTTGCCATCGTCGCAGACCGGCGGCTTGCCCGGGCTGCAGACGCCGTCTTTGCAGGTGTCGCCCTCCGTGCACGGCTCGCCGTCGTCGCAAGGCGCGGTGGTCGCGGTGTTGGCGCAACCGGTCTTGCTTTGGCAAGCGTCTGAGGTGCAGGGGTTGGCGTCGTCGCAGTCCTTCTTGGCGCCCGGCGCACACTTGCCGCCGCTGCAGACGTCGCCGGTGGAGCAGACGTCGCCATCGTCGCACGGCAGCGTGTTGGCGACCTGGATGCAGCCCTTGCCGGGCGTGCAGGAGTCCGTCGTACACGCGTTGTTGTCGGCGCAGGGGTTCACCTGGCCGCCGCCGCATTGGCCCTCTTTGCACACCTCGCTGTGGGTGCAGACGTTGCCGTCGTCGCAAGGCAGCGGCGAGCCGTCGGGCTTGGTCAGCGGCGTTGCAGTGCAGCCGAGCTTGGCATCGCAAGCGTCGGCAGTGCAGGAGTTGCCATCGTTGCACGCCTTGGGCTTGCCCGCGGCGCAGGCGCCGTCCTTGCAGCCATCGGGCTCGGTGCAGGCGTCGCCATCGTCGCAGGCGCCGGCGGCGGGGGTCTTCACGCAGCCCGCCTTGGGCTCGCAGCTGTCGGTCGTGCACGGGTTGGCGTCGTCGCAGAGCGCTGCAGCGCCCGGCTGACAGGCGCCGTCCTTGCAGGCATCGCCGCTGGTACAGGCGTTGCCATCGTCGCAGGCGCCGTCGATCGCCTTGGCGTTGCAGCCGAGGCTCGGGCTGCAGCTGTCGAGCGTGCAGGGGTTGCCATCGTCACAGACCTTGTCCTTGCCGGGGGCGCACTTACCGTCCTGGCAGGCGTCGCCGTCGGTGCAGGCGCTGCCGTCGTCGCAGGGCGCCGTCGCCGCGGTTTGGACGCAGCCCGTCTGCGGATCGCAGGCATCGGTGGTGCAGGGGTTGCTGTCGTCGCAGGACTGGGCCTTGCCAGGCAGGCAGGCGCCATCCTTGCAAGCGTCGCCGAGGGTACAGACCGAGCCGTCGCTGCAAGGCTGTGTCGTCGGCGTCGCCTTGCAGCCGGCGCCCGGGGCGCAGTCCTCGATGGTGCAAGGATTGCCATCGTCGCAGTTGGTCACCAAGTTGCCCTTGCAAACGCCATCCTGGCAGGCGTCGACCAGCGTGCAGGGGTTGGCGTCGTTGCAGATGCCCTCGGCCGGCAGCGAGCTACAGCCGCTGGCGCCAGCGCAGGCATCGGTGGTGCAGGGGTTGTTGTCGTTGCAGTCGAGCGCCTTGCCCTTGCAAGCGCCCTCGTTGCAGGCGTCGCCGGTGGTGCAGGGGTCGCCATCGCTGCAGGCGCCTGGGTCCGGCTTGGCGACGCAGCCGATCAGGGCGTCGCAGCTATCGGCCGTGCATGCATTGTCGTCGTTGCAGGCGGGCTTGGGCTTCAGTTGGCAGCCCTTGCCTTCGGCGCAGAGGGCCTCAGTGCAGGCGTCGGCGCCTGGGCAGGCCGCCTCGTCGGTCTGTCCGTCGCAGTTGTCGTCCACCGCGTTGCAGGTGACCTCTGCTGGCTTTGGGCTCTGGGCGCAAGGGTCGGCGCATTGGCCGTTCAAGCAGAGGGCGAGGGCGCAGTCGGCGTTCTGGGCGCAGGCGCAGCCGAGGCCGCCCGGGCAGACCGGGCCGGAATCGCTGTCGCCGCCGTCTTGGGCGCTGTCGCCGCCGTCTTGGGCGCTGTCGCCGCCGTCTTGGGCGCTGTCGCCGCCGTCTTGGGCGCTGTCGCCGCCGTCTTGGGCGCTGTCGCCGACGTCTTGGGCGCTGTCGCCGCCGTCTTCTGCGCTG
>CANLIC010000013.1 GCA_947491025.1 Myxococcales bacterium | reverse complement strand
GCAGGCGGTGGCCGACTCGCAGAAGGCCTTTTTCACAGCCGTTTCGAGGTTGTCAATCGGCACAGGCGCGCCGGAAGCTGCTCCACCACCGCCGCCGCCCGTGGTCCCGCCGCCGCCGGTGCTGGTGCCGCAGCCGACCAAGATCACAGGCATTCCGATTGCCACCGAGATCTTCTGCATGTCCACGCCTCCCAAGGTCGACCTTGTCGCCGACGGCAGTCTAGCCTTGGAGGCCGGAAATGCAAGAGAAGCGTCGAAACTGGGCAGGCTTGTCGCTCATCGTTGCGCCAGCGAAGGGGCCGCAGAGAGGGAAACCGCAGGACGGAGGCGAGGGCCAGGTGAGAGGGGCAGGTGAATTGCCCCCGCCTCCGTCTCTGCGTGGGTCGGGTTCCTCGGCGCGCAGCCTAGGCGATCCCGGTGGCGTGCACGGCTGCGGCGGGGACGGTGGGTGAGAGGGGCAGGTGAACGCCGCCCTACCGTCGCAGCCGTGCGCGTTTTGGCGCCGCGCCCCTAGCGCGGCCGTTCCTCCCGGCGCCGGCGCAGGGCGACAAGGGCGAGCAGTCCGAGGGTCATCCACCACGCCGACAGCGGGGTGTGCGCGGGCCCGGCGACGCAGCCGCCGCCCGAGCCGCCGCCCGAGCCGCCGCCCGAGCCGCCGCCCGAGCCGCCACTACCGCCAGCGGCATCCCCGGCGCCGTCGGCGCCGATGACGTCAAAGCCGGTGGCGGGCGGATCTCCAGGAGGATTGCCGACATCTGGCTTGGCCTGGCCGCTCGGCGGCAGCTTGCCGTCGACCCAGCCCGGCTTCGGCACGCAGCTTCCGCCGGGCTTCTTCCAGGCCGTGAGCTTGGTCACGAGTGGGTCGGAAGCAGGCGCCGCCCACGGCGACGCCGGCGCCAATGCGAGCTTGCGCGCCGGCGAGGGCTGTCCCGGTAGGGCGCCAGCGATGGCGGTGTCGACGAGGCCGATCTGCGCCTTGGCGATGGGCATCGCCGGACCCGACTCGTCGTAGGCCTCGACGCGAGAGGCGGCGGGCGCGCCGACGAAGCGCGGGTCGTTGGTCACGGCTGGCGCGTTCTGCGAGACGATCCAGGAGCCGGAGCCCTCGATTTCAATGCGGCGCAGATCCGCTGGCTGCCAGCCCGTGCTGCAGACCTGCCAGGTGTCGGCGCGGCGGACGCGATCGACCGCCGGCAACGAGGGGTGGAAGCCGAAGATCGGGTCGCGGTCCATCTCGGTCGGCCCGATACGCATGACCAGGCGCGAGACCATGGGCGCCTGCTTCATGCCTTCGAACAGGGTCAGGAGCGGCTCGGCGATCTCCTTCTGCAACGCCTTGGCGGTCGCGGCGCCGTTCACCGGCAGCAGCGCGGCGTCTTCGGCTTTCAGGGAGGGGCCGCTGAAGGGGTTGCCGCCCTGGGTGCGGCAAGCGCCATCACCGGCCGGCGTGCGCCACGGCTGCGCCCAGACGGCGCCACAGACCCAGAGCTGGCCGAGCACAGCGACCGGCTCTTTGACCCCGAAGGTCTTGAAGATCGGCTCGACGATGCTGGCCTTGTCAGCGAACACCTGCGCCGCATCCGCGTGCAGCCAGACCTGGCCACTCTGGAACAGCGCGATGCCGAATTCTTTGAGGTTGGTGGCCGAAGCCAACGCCTTGGTGTCGAGCGTCGCAGCGCTCCACAGCCCCTGCAACTGGCTGCCCTGCTGGGCTGACTCGGTCACAAAGGCACGGCCCGCGGCCTCATCGATCGCTGCGGCCACCAACTGCTGGTAGTTATTCGCTTGGCCGAACCAGTTGATTCGCGTCGGGTTGACCTCGACCGCGAGGTGGTTCATCGGGACCGCGCGACCGGGGCCTGCGAGCGTCACGACGACGCTGAGCTCCTCGCTGGCGGCGATGCTGGTCAGCCGCAGCGGCACGCACGGGTCGGCGTCCTGCATCTCGAGCACCACCGGCCGGATCAGGCTCACGCCCTTGCCGCTCTGCAACTTGATGGCGACAAAGACGTCTCCCTTGTCAGCATGGCTCTGGATGATCGGGGTCGCCGTGACCGGCGTCTTGTAGCCCCGTGTGTCGAGCCAGCTCTGCAGCTGCTTGGCGTCCTTGCCAGCGATGACGGCGTAGTCGTAAGGCCCGGTCTGCCCTTGGTCGAGGATCGTAACGCCGGGCTGGCTGCCGCCTCCGCCACTCGCTCCAACTTCGGCGCTGCCGCTGCTGCCGGCGTCGCCGAATGTCGCGTCAGCCGAGTCCCAGCGCTGCTGCGGCTCACAACCCTCAAAGGGATTCCGGCAGTTCTCGGTGCCCCGGTACTGCAGCTCGTACCGGGCGGCGGTCTGCTGATCGAGCATGTCGAGGCCGATGGTGGTGCCAACGGTCACTGTTGGCTGCTTGGGCAATGGCAGCACCCAGCCAAAGTCCTCGGCGGCGCCGGTGTAGCGCACCTCGACCCAGACCAGCGTGCGGCCGGTCTTGGGGTCGTGGCGAAACACCACGCGCTCGGCGTCCTGCAACACCGCCTGGCCATTGCCGGGTTGGCCCGGCGCCGGCGGCAGCACGGGCGAGAAGCAGCCACCGCAGGCATAGGACAGCTCTGGCGTGGCCAGGGCGAGCACACAGGCCAACCCGGCGAGCGCTCCTGCGAATGTTCGATGTGCGTGCGTTGGCATGGCCTACCCCCTCGACCCGCCGCGCTGCGGCCGCGGCGTCCGTTCTCGATGTTTGACTTGTGCATCTCCCATGCCACGCTGGCACGAGACTGAACAGTCCTCTGAGATTACTCACCAATTGTCGCCGCATCCCTCGTCCCGAGCGCGACGAGTGTGTGTTGATTATTCCATCATGTTGTTGAATTCATCACGACCCAACGAGCCGCCAGGCGTCGACGGTCTGCAATTCGAAGCAGACCCGGCGGCTGCACAGCCGCTGGGGGCGATAGCCGTGGCGTGAGGCGATGGCATCAATGCGGCGCCGGTCCGCGCTGGCGCCGAGGACGCTGACCAGGCGGCCACCGTCGCGGAGGCGCGAGGACAGGCCGGCGAAGAGCTCCTCGACAAAGCGCATCCCCGCTCCGCCTCGAAACGCCCGCTCCGCCTCGTCTCGCGGTTCGCCTTCGAACCACGGTGGGTTGCAGAGGATGAGGTCGAATCGCTCGTCGGGTGCGAGGGCAGCATAGCCGTCGCCGGCGCGCAGGCGCAGCGTGACCCCAGCGCGGGCGGCGTTGGCGCCTGCGGCGACGAGGGCCCGCGGGTTGAGGTCGCAAGCGGTGACCGTGGCGCCATTGCGGGCGGCCGCGATGGCGAGCGCGCCGGAGCCGGTGCCGAGGTCGAGAACCGCAAGCCCTTGCAAATCCTGCAGAAGGATCCAGTCACAGAAGACACGAGTCGAGAAGAAGAGTCCCGGATGGAAGACCGACGGCGGGGCCCACAGCTCGAGCCCGGCGACGACGCTGCGCCGCGGCCTCGCCAGGAAGCGAAGGGCGCCGCGCTGGAGGAGGTCGCGGGCGGGACGGGGCCACAGCAAGCGAGCGAGGGTGGGCGGGCGCATCCTGGCGTTGTAGCGCGCGCCGACGCGACGGCCAAGGGCTGCCGCTGGCTCGGTCCTGTCCTCGAGACGGCGCCACCGCGGACGAAGAGGCCTGCCAGCGTCGGAGTCCCCGCAGCGGGCGGTCCGTCCACGACCGGTGCGTTGGCTGCCCATTTCGGTGAGGCGTCCCCACCGATGCGAGCTTCGACGACGACCTCAGCAACCGGGGGCCAGATCTGAAGGCAAGCGCTGCGTTTTCCGATGGACCGGCGCAGCCGCAAACCTGAGCCTCCGTTCCGCCGAAGCCGAGTTGTGTCGTTATGGCCAGGCGAAAGTGAGCTTGCAGATGGCCGAGTGGCCCAAACGTCCGGCCTGGGCGGTGCCGTTGTAGACCAGGAACAGGTCGCTGCCGCGGCGCCAGGTCCAGCGCAGCCGGGCCATCATCGGCACGCGTCCGGCCAGGCGATCCCAGCCGGCGTAGAGGTCGAGGTTGAGGTCGGGGGAGATGCCGATCGCAGCCCGGCCGTTGGCGACGATCACCCAGCGCTCATCGGCGCCGAAGCGCAGCCGCTGTGCACTGCCGCCGCCCTCGAGCCGCAGCCAGGTCCCCGGACGCAGGGCGAAACCACCGCGCAAGGCCATCGCCGTACCGCCATACAGGTCGCGGCCCTCGACATCGAGCCAACCCGACAGCGAACGCACCGAGGGGCTCTCGAGGCCGACGACCCAGCGCTGCATCGTGTAGCGACCGATCTCAATGGGCTCGCCGGCGAGGTCGAAGGTGCGCAGGACGGACTCATGGAGCTGCTGCACCTCGCCGCCGACCTGCCAGCCTTCGTTCCAGACCAGGTCGAAGCCAGCCGCTGCGTCGGCGTCGAGCAGCGTGCCGTCGGCGTGGCCCGGGCGCAGCACGGTGCCGGCGTTGGCGTCGAGCCGCAGCCGCTCGAGCCCCAAGCGGCCGATGCGCGGCTCAACCACGACGCTGGCGTCTGCTTCGTGGACGCCAACACGCCGCAGAAAGCCGAGGTCAGCGCGCAGGTCGGCGTCGCTCCAGAGCCACGCCAACGAAGGTCGCAGCAGCAGCCCGCGCCAGGTCATCGAGATGCCGGCGCCTTGGCCAAACTGGCTCTCTGCGCTGCTGGTCCCTCCCTGGCTGCCGCTCTTGGCGCCCACGTCTTGCACGGCCTGGGTGGCAGCACCACCGGTACGGGACAAGAGCGCGAACGCCTCGACCAGCAAGGGCCGCCGCCCGCCGCGCAGGGCGCCGTCAATCCCGACGACGGTGTTGGCGTCGTCGGCGCGCGCCAATGACTGCCGCTGCGTGAAAACCGCGCCGAGGTAGCTGCCGCCTGCGAGCTGGTACTGGCCGCGCAAGGCGCTGTGGTTGGTCCATGGCTGGGTGCCGTGCGGTCGCGTCACCACGTTGAGCGCGGAGAGCTGCATGGCGTCGCCGACCTCGCCGACAGCCTTGACGCCGCCAGCAATCGGCACCCGCTGCCCGCGATCGAGGCCTATTTTGCGGCTGTAGAGCGCCTGCGCCGCCCCCTGCCTGCCAAAGGTGAAGCGCTCGACGTCGCGCATGAAAAAGTCGCGCTTCTCAGGCATCTGCAGCGAGAAGCGGTCGAGGTTGACCACCGCGTCGTCGACGTCGGCCTGGGCGAAGTCGGTGTTGAGGGTGACCTGGGCGCGGAGGCCACCGCGGCGGAGCAGCAGGTCGGCGCCGGCATCGAGTCGGTGGGTCAGGGCTGCGCCCGCAGGTTGGCTCAGGGCAGCGAGCGCCCAGGGCACCGCCAAGAAGCCCCGGTCCGCTTCGGCCTTTGGCTCAGAACGCGACGGGCCGCTGGCGCCGGTCTCGTCGCCGGTTGCGGTGCTGGCGGCGGCGAGGCCCTGCAATGGCCCCAGACCTGCCATGTGGCCATAGCGGCTGGCGGCGATCGGCGAGAAAGGCGGCGGCATCAGCGACCAGTCGTAGGTGGCGTTACGGCGGGCATGGTCGCGGCTGAGGTT
Source organism: Myxococcales bacterium (assembly GCA_947491025.1). Classification (GTDB taxonomy): domain Bacteria; phylum Myxococcota_A; class UBA9042; order UBA9042; family UBA9042; genus SXNM01. Next base: position 91,214 of record CANLIC010000013.1, on the reverse strand, counting down.
GAGGCCGAGGCGGACCGGTGGCCGCTGGGGATCGATGCCGAGCACGGTCCACGAGACGCGGAACTCGGCGCTCCAGCCCCCGGCGACGCGGGCGGCCGCGCCCAGCCATACACCGTCCCACTCCCGCATCATCTGCGACTCATTGACACCGCGGTAGTCCAGGCGGGCACCGGCGGGGTTGAGGACGAGGCCGACGGTCGTGCGCTCATCGTGCAACGCGTCGATTTTGATGCTGATCGCGTCGTCGGCGAAGATGGCGAAGGCGTCTCTGGCGGTGGTGCGGGCGGTCACTGCCTGCGGGTCGGGTTCAGCACAAAATACGCCGATGTAGAGCGCTCCAGCGTCGAAGAGGAGCCGAAACTCGGTGTGGACGGGCGGCGCCGCGCCGAGCTTTGGTTTGCGCTCGACAAAGCCGGCCGAAACCGCAGCGCCTTGCCAGGCGGCCTCGTCGAGACGGCCGTCGATGTTCGGCGGCGGACCCTGCCAAGGGCTGGCGGTGGCAAGCGGGGCCTGGGCGTCATCGGGTGGCAGCGTGTAGGCCGGCCAGGCCCACAACGTCTGACAGAGCGCGAGCGCTGCGAAGTAGGGTCGGCAGGCGTTCCGGCGCCGTGGTCGGACCCGGGACGGCGAGCGCTCCGTCGGTGGACAGCCCGCGAATGTGGCGGGTAGTCGCGTCTCGTCGCCGGCCGACGACAAGGGGTCGCGAGGGCTGATGCCGGCCAACCGCGGCCACGTGCGCACGTGCTGCGCGCTGCCCGACGGTGCCTGCAGCGATGGCCGCCCAGGTCGAGGCGCAGGCGTCGTCATGCCGCCGACGCCGCCGGCTCCTCTTTGCGGACGAACCAGCCGCGGAGCAGGAAGATGCCGATCGGGCCCATGATCGTGCCAAGGCCGATGAGCGCCCACAGCATCGCCGGGTTGCGTTCGCCAGCCCCCTCCGGAACGTAGGAGCTGAGCAGGTAGCCCGAGGTCGGCCCGACCAGGAACTTGGCCAAGAAGTAAGGCAGCGCCGCTAGGCTGACGTAGGTCGCCTCACGGCCGCGCGGCGCGATGCTGACGTTGTACTCGTAGAGGCGGGGCGACCACAGCGCCTCACCGACGGTCAGCACCAGGATCATGCCGAGCTGGTAGGGCATCGATGACCCGAAGCAGAGCACAAAGGGACTCAGCGCCGAGATAAAGGCACCGAACAGCAGCACCTGCAGCGGCTTTCGGTGGCGGGTCAATGCGGTACCAAGCGGCGCCATGAAGATGATGAGCGCCGAGTTGATCGACCACACCGTGCCGACCGGGAAGTCCTCGCCTTCCATGCGGGTGACGTACTTCGGCCAAGTGAAGTGCATGTGCTGGAACATCATGCGCACGAGGGAGACCAGCACCAGCAGCAGCATGAAGCGCCAGAAGAAGTTGTCTGAGAACACCTCTCTCAATGCCTTGAGAGGATGGACCGTCTTGGCTGTTACGGCGCCGTCGACGTTTCGGTGCTCGAAGTCCTTGCGGACCAACATGATGACGAGCGCGGCCAGCACGGCAGTGATGAAGCCGAAGGCCATGATCACCGAGTGTGCCGAGACCATCTGCTCGCCGAGCAGCGGCAGGTTCATCGCCTTGCGCGCCAAGATCTGCTTCCCCGGGTGGGCGGGGTCGGCGACGAGGAAGGCCTGGCGGCAGAGATCGATCAGCGGTCCGATGACGGCGCCCGCGATGTTGAAGCTGACGTACCAGAGCGAGAAGGCGAAGGCGCGCGTACCAGGGGTCGAGGCGCGCTGAACCGACGCCTGCAACACTGGCGAGCAGGTGGCGTAGGCCAGACCGAACGCGAGCAGTGAGCTGATGGCGAGCTCGGTAGTGGGCGAGAGCGACATCGCCAGTCGGGTCACGGCGGCGAGGGCGAAGGCAACGATCAACATGCGCCGGACGCCGACCGCGTCGGCGATGCTGCCGACCAGGAAGACGAAGAGGCTGACTAGGGTCGAGAAGGTCGCCGACCACCAGCCAGCCTCCTTGTCGGTCATCCCGAAGTCGGACGAGAGCCAGAGCGGCAAGGTCTGGAGGAAGGAAAAGATCCCAAGGTATTCTAAGAATGTGGCCGCATAGATGAGCCATAGCTCACGCGGACATTGCAGCAGGGCCCGGAGGTCCTCGCCGAGCGTGGTCTTGGGCGCATCGGCGTTCATCGGGTTGGCCATACCGGAGCCTCCTGGGCGACGGCGCAAAGGCGGCGGCGCCGAGGAATGGTGCAGCGGCGTCGCGGCCGCCGCAATGGCCGCCCCGCGGGAATTGCCCCGGCGTGCGGCGCCAGGCCGGCTTTACCGAGCCGCCTTTCCCTGCCACCCTCGCCGGGCGACGGGGCACAAGTTGAGACCCAGGGACTCGCCGCGATGGAGGAGAGGATGCAGGCAGCAGGGAACCTAGAGGCACAAATTGACTCCTACTTCGGCGGAATCGTCAGCGTCTTGGGCGCCGTCCTGTTCTGGGAGGTCCCTGGCCTTGGTATGCCTTTGGTGGTCGCGTGGTTGGCTGCGGGCAGCGTCTTCTTCACGCTGCGGATGGCCTTCGTCAACGTGCGCCTGTTCCGCCACGCCATCGACGTCGTGCGCGGCAGCTTCGACAATCCTTCGGAGCCGGGCGATGTCTCCCACTTTCAAGCGCTGTCTGCGGCGCTGTCGGCCACGGTCGGTCTCGGCAACATCGCCGGCGTCGCGGTGGCAGTGGCCGTTGGCGGCCCTGGCGCCGTCTTCTGGATGAATATCGCGGCCCTGTTCGGCATGACCAGCAAGTTTGTCGAGTGCAGCCTTGGCCTCAAGTACCGCACCTTTGACGCCCATGGCGCCGTCAACGGTGGACCGATGCAGTACCTTCACCAGGGTCTGGACCGGATGAAGCTGGGCGGGTTCGGCCGCGTGCTCGCCGTCGTGTTCGCCTTGCTGTGCATCGGCGGCAGCTTTGGCGGCGGCAACATGTTCCAGGTCGGGCAGAGCTATGGGGCCGTTGCCAATGTCATGCCATTCGAGCTCACCAAGTCGGCCTATGGCCTGTTCATGGTCGTGGCTGTGGGCGTGGTCATCCTCGGCGGCATCAAGAGCATTGCACGGGTGGCCGACAAGATCGTGCCGCTCATGGTCGGCATCTACGGCGCAGCGGCGATGTACATCGTGCTCCACCATATCGGCGATGTCCCGGTCGCCATCCAGCGCATCGTCACCGAGGCCTTCGCCCCGATCTCGGTGGCAGGCGGCGCGATCGGCGTCTTGATCCAAGGCGTGAAGCGCGCGGCGTTCTCCAATGAGGCGGGCGTCGGCTCCGCCAGCATCGCTCACGCGGCGGCCCGCACGGAGGAGCCCATCCGCGAAGGCGCGGTGGCGTTGCTCGAGCCATTCATCGACACCATCGTCGTCTGCTCGATGACAGGTGTTGTCATGGTGCTGACGGGCGTCTGCGAGGACCCGGCCAACGCCGCCCTGGTGGCCGCCAAGTCGGGCGCTGCCCTGACCGCGGTCGCCTTTGGCTCGGTGCTGCCGTGGTTCCCGGCCGTGCTGGCGATCTGCGTGTTCTTGTTTGCCTACTCGACGATGATCTCGTGGTCCTACTACGGTGAGCGCTGCAGCACCTACCTCTTCGGCCAGCGCGCGAGCACACCGTACAAGATCCTCTTTCTTGCCTGCGTCTACGTCGGCGCCGTCAGCTCGATGAGCAACGTACTGGACTTCTCGGACCTGATGGTGCTCGGGATGGCGTTCCCCAACGTGATCGGCCTGGTGCTGCTCTCGGGCGAAGTTCGAGCTGATCTCGATACTTACATCCGCAAGTTACGGGCGGGCGAGTTCAAGCGTTTCAAGGGCTGAACGCGCAGTCACCGGAGACGAAACGACGCGGGCCTCGCCCCCTGACGCCTAGCGACGACGCAGGCGAGCCCAACCACCGGCATCGAGCGAATCGACCGTGCGTCGCAGCGACGCATCCAGCGGCTGCCACGCGATGCCGAGCTCGCGCGTCGTCTTGCCGTGGTCAAAGTGCAGCTCGTTAGAGATCAGCTTGCGCATCGTCGCCACCGACATGCGCTTGTCGAAGCGCGCCGCCAAGAGAACCAGCGCATCGGGGACCTGCAGCGATGGCCACTTCGCCAGTGGGTACAAGGCCTTTAGTCGATCCACGGTCTGGCGGAGCGACTCCTCGGGCCCGGTCAACAGGTAACGCCCGCTGGCCTGCTCGCGCAGCAGGGCTTGGCTGTGGGCTTCGGCGACGTCGAGGGCGTCGACGTAGGCGAACGACAAACGCGGAATGACCGGGAATGCGCCGGTCATGAGGCCGGCGACGGTGGCCGGGCTGCTCCGCATGTGGGCCTTTGCGTAGAGGGTACCGAGCACATAGCCGGGGTTGATGACGACCACGTCGTAGCCGCCCTTGGACGCCTGCGACTCGGCCAGCTGCCAGGCGCGGCGCTCCGCGAGGGTCTTGGCGAGGCCGTAGGGGTCGGTCGCCAGCGTGCTCTCGGTGTTCCAGTCGCGCTCGTCAAATCGGTGGCCCTTGCGGGCGTCGTCGTAGCGCACCACCGCGACGATGGACGAGGTGTGGACGATGCGCCGGACGGTGCCGCTGCGCTCTGCAGCGGCGTAGACGGTCTCGACGCCCTGCACGGAGGGGTCGACGATCTCGCGCTGGGGGTCCTTGGCGGCGAGGCGCGCCACAGCGGCGACGTGGGCCACGCCCTGACAATCGCGCAGCGCCGTGTCGTAGCTGCCTGGGACCAGCAGGTCTCCGGCGCCGAACTCCAACAGCGCCCGCTGCTCTGGCGGCAGGTCGGCGACGGCCGCCCGCACCGGCGCGGTCTTGCTGGCGTCATTGGGATCGCGGACGACAGCGCGCACGCGAAGGCCATGGCCGAGCAGGCTGCGCACGACGTGGGCGCCGACAAAGCCCGAGGCGCCCGTGACCGCGACGCGGTCGCCGGCTTGGAGTGCGTGGGGGGTGGACATCGTTGGCCTCCTGCGCCAGGTCCTCGCAAGCGCCCAGCGCAGGCTGTCTGCCACAGCGGCGCCCCCGTTGAAAGGGCAGATGACGCCGAGGCGCGCGCTGTGGCAGATTGGCCATCAGCGATCGCAGCGCACCAGGTCACCGCGAAGTTTTGGAGCGGGATGGCAGGAGCGCGTTGGCACAAACGAGGGCGCTGCGCCAGACGGTCGCGGCAACGAGGAGGCCAGCCATGCCGCAGATGACCACACGACGCAAGCTTGCGATCGCCACCTGGGTGGCCCCGCGCGAGGGGATGATCTACGGCAAGTTGACGCTCGATGCCGGGCCGGTCTTGGCCTACATCGAGCGGGTACGCGCCGAAACCGGCGAGAAGGTCACCGTCACCCATGTCGTCGGCAAGGCGGTGGCGGTGGCATTGGCGCGGGCGCCCGGCCTCAACGGGCGGGTCCTGTTCGGCGCCTATCACCCCTATCCAAGCGTCGACGTGAGCTATCTGGTCGCGCTGGAGGAGGGAGGCGACCTCGGCAAGGCCAAAATCGCCGACGCCGACAAGAAGAGCTGCGCGACCATCGCCGCCGAGCTGCGCCAGCGCGCCGGCAAGCTGCATCGCAAGGAGGACGCCGACTTCGAGAAGTCCAAGGGCGTGATCAAGCTGCTGCCGACCTTTCTGCTGCGGCCGATGTTGACGCTGGTCGGTTGGCTCGGCGGCGCGCTCGGGGTGGCGATCCCTGCGCTGGGTGTGGAGCGCTTCCCCTTTGGCTCTTGTATCATCACCAGCGTCGGCATGTTCGGCCTCGACGAAGGCTTCGCGCCCCATACGCCGTTCGCCCGCGTCCCCCTGCTGGTGCTGGTGGGCGCGATTCGTGAGCGCCCGGCGGTGGAGGACGGCAAGATCGTGATCCGCCCGGAGCTGACGGTGACCGCGACCATCGATCACCGTTTCATCGACGGCTTCCAGGGCGGCGTGCTGGCCAAGACCGTGCGCGAGCTGTTCGCGGAGCCCGAGAAGCTCGACCAGCCGTAGTCGTCCGTCGGGCGACGGCGCTGCCGCTCAGCCGCTGGGCGCGCCATCGACCAGCGCGATGTTGCGCCAGGCGCCGCTGCGGAACCGGACCCAGAGGATCGCCGAAAGCAGCCCGAGGTAGGCGACGATCCAGCCCACGGCGGCGTCGATGTCCCAGCCGAGCTCGCGGATCGTGAACCAGCTCCCGGGCACGAAGAAGAGCCACGAGACGCCGAGCCGCGCCCAGAGCGGAAAAGCGGTGTCGCCGGCTGCACGCAGCGACTCGGCGAGGACCGCCAACGCCGAGTCGAAGAGCTGCCACAGCGACGAGAGCATGAGCAGCCGGGCACCGACGGCGAGCAATGCGGCCGCTTCGACGGCTTCGCCTGCTGCAAAGGGCGAGAATAGCGCCTCGGGGAAGAGGAAGTAGCAGAGGCCGACCGACAACTGCCACGCCGCGGCGGTGGTAAAAGTTACCCGCACCAGCGCCGTCACGCCATCCCTGTCGCCGCTACCGATGCGCTGGCCGACGAGGATGGCGCCAGCGCTGGCGATGCCGAAGGCGGGCATGAACGAGAAGGAGTTGATCTGGATCACGGCCATCAGCGCCGCCAGCGCCGGCGTCCCAAGGCCGCCGACGACGACGTTGACGAAGAACATGAAGGCGAGAAACTCGAAGAACCAGTTGAATCCAGAAGGAATTCCGAAGCGCAACATCCGCCGAAATTCCGCGAAGGTCAGGCCAATGGGGCGCCAACCGGAGGCGCCGTCGCGCAGGAAGACCACGAGCAAGAAGACGAACGCGAGGGAGGTCGCGAACACCGACGCCCAAGCGGCCCCACGGACACCGAGCGCGGGCATGCCGAAGTGGCCGTCGATGAGCAGGTAGTTGCCGACGAGATTCATCGTCATCGCCAGCAAGTTCGCAATCATCGGCAGGCGGGTGTTGCCGAGGCCGCCATAGTAATTGCCGAGCGCTTCCAGGCCGATGGCGGCGCCGCCGCTGAGCAGCCGCACCTCGATGTAAGAGGCCATCGGGCCGTGGACGTCGGCGGCGTAGCCGAGCGGTCGTAGCGCGATGTCGACGACGAGGATGGCACAGAGGCAGACCAACTGGGTGATGGCCGCCAAGCCGAGCCCATACCAGCCGTAGCGGCGCGCACCCACGCCATCGCCGGCCCCATGCAGCTGCGAGGCGAAGCTCGACACGATGAAGCAGATGCCCATCGGCAGAATCAACGCGGTGAACGTGTTCATCGCGCCGGTGGTGGTGGCAGCCAGCGCCGCGGCGCCGAGGTGCGCGACCATGAACGCGTCGCAGAGGCCCACCACCGTCTGCGTCGACCGCGAGATGACGATGGGCCAAGCCAGTCCGAGCAGCTCGCGGCGCAGGCCTGGCATCTTGGGGCGCTCCGTTTGCAGGCGGCGCGTCGGATTCGCGACGTAGCCCGCGCCAATTGCCAGCGACTCGGCTGACGCGGCGCCACTGTACGCGGGCCCGGAGTCACTGCAAGCCGGGCGGCCCGGGGCGACGGCGCTTGACCCGTATCATCGTACTAGTACAATGGCGCGTGCGCGCCGAAGCCTGCCGGCGCGGCCGAGGTGACGCCGATGTCGACCCGCACGCGCGCGCTGCCGCAAGATCTGCTCCGTGCTTTGGCGTCGTTGCACTCTCCGGAGCAGGTCGCTGCGGCCCTCGACGACCTGCTCTCGCCGGCGGAGCGGAGCGCGGTGGCAGAGCGCTGGCAGATCATCGTGCGGCTGGTGGAGGGCGCCAGCCAGCGAACGGTGCGCGCAGAGGTGGGCTGCTCGATCGCGACGGTCAGCCGGGGCGCGCAGCTCTTGCAGCGCGGCGGCGATGGCATCGGCGTGTTGCTGCGGGCGCGTCCGCGGCCCTCGACGGAGGGCGACGCGGCGAACGGCCCGGTCGCCGGCGACGGGCGATGAACGGACTGCAGCCGAGCCTTGAGGACTTCTGTGCCCACGCTGGCCCAGAGAGCGCGGCGTTGGTGACGTTGACGCTGCTTGCGGACACCGAGACGCCGGTGTCGGCCTATGCTCGTCTCGGCGGAGGCGCCGTGGGCGCGGGCCCGTCCCTTCTGCTGGAGAGCGTCGAGGGCGGCGAGCGCCTCGGGCGCTACTCTTTCTTCGCCGCCGGCATCGAGCGCAGCTTGCGCATCGAGGGCGACCGCGTCATGGAGCGGAATGGTGCGACCGTGACGGAGCGCGCCTTGGCCACAGCCGAAGGCGAGGGCCCGCTGGAGGCCGTGCGCGCCGCGTTGCCGAGGCAAGGACTGTGGAGCCCACGTCCGCTACCGCCGCTTTGCGCCGGGGCCGTCGGCCTGTTCGCGTTTGACCTGGTGCGGGCGCTCGAGCCCGTCCCGCTGCCAACCCGCCGCTCCTCAGCCGCGCCTCCCGACATCGCTTTGCTCTTGCCGGACGTGCTCTGCGCCTTCGATCACGTCACGCGCCAGCTGCTGATGATGACGACCGCGGGGCTGGGCGCAGACCGGACCAGCCGATGCGCGGAGCACGCGGCAGCTACGGCGCGGCTCGAGAGCGCGCTGCAGCGCCTGCAAAGCGGGGCCCAGCTCGCGCCTTGGCCGGTCGGCGACGCCGCCGCAGCGCCAACCGCGCCGGTGGTGACCGACTGCACGCCGCGGGCTGCCTTCGAAGCGGCGGTGGTGAGGGCCCAGGAGGCGATCGCAGCTGGCGAGATCTTTCAGGTCGTGCTCAGCCGCCGCTTCGAGGTGGAAGCGGAGATCGCACCGCTGGCGCTGTACCGCGCGCTGCGAGCGATCAACCCATCGCCCTACATGTTCCTCCTCGATTTTGGGGATTTCGCCCTGGTCGGCGCTTCGCCGGAGGTGCTGGTGCGGGTCGAGGACGGCCAGATGCGCGTGCGCCCCATCGCTGGCACGCGGCGACGCGGCCAGACCCCCGACGAGGACATCGCCCTCGCCGAGGAGCTGCTTGCCGATCCGAAGGAGCTGGCGGAGCACCGGATGCTGCTCGACCTCGGCCGCAACGACGTCAGCCGCGTGACCGTACCCGGCAGCGTCGTGGTCGAAGATCCTTTGCACATCGAGCGGTACAGCCACGTCATGCACCTGGTCAGCGACGTCCGCGGCCGGCTAAGGCCCGAGTGCGACGCGCTCGACGCCTTGCGCGCCGCTTTTCCGGCCGGGACCGTCAGCGGCGCCCCCAAGGTGCGGGCTCTGGAGTGGATCGCTGCGCTCGAGCCCATCCGTCGCGGGGCCTACGCCGGCGCGGTCGGCTACCTCGACGTGCGCGGACACCTCGACACCGCGATTGCCATCCGCACGCTGGTCGTCGAACCCACCCGCGTCGTGGTCCAAGCCGGCGCCGGGGTGGTCGCGGACTCGGTGCCCGCACACGAAGCGGACGAGTGCGAAGCGAAGGCGCGGGCGGCGCTGCGCGCGATCTCTATTGCGGTGGCGCAACAGACCAAACATCCTTCTAATACTGAGAGTTGAATAATCGTGAAGGTCCTGCTCATCGACAACTACGACTCCTTCACCTGGAACCTCGTGCATCAGCTCGGGCGCCTCGGCGCTACCGTCGAAGTGGTGCGCAATGACGCAATCGACCTCACAGGCATACGAGCGCGAGCGCCAACCCACATCGTCCTGTCGCCTGGACCGGGCCATCCGAGCATCGCCCGCGACTTTGGAGTCTGCGCGCCCATTCTGGCTGAGCTGGCAGAAGCGCAGCCGATCTTGGGGGTATGCCTGGGCCACCAGGGCATCGTGACCGGGCTCGGCGGCGAGGTGGTAAGGGCGCCGGCGCCTGTCCACGGCAAGACCGCTGCGATCTACCACGAGGGCGGCGGGCTCTTCGCCGGCATGCCGAGCCCCTTCGAGGCCATGCGGTACCACAGCCTGGTGGCGCGCCGAGAGTCGCTGCCAACAACGCTGCAGGTGAGCGCATGGCTGGCGGACGGGACGGTGATGGCGGTGCAGCGAGTTGGCACGCAAGTCCACGGGGTCCAATTTCACCCAGAGAGCGTCGGCACGCCGGACGGCGACGCGGTGGTCGCGGCGTTCCTGTCGCTGACACCTCCGGGTGCGCGGTCATCGGAGCGGGCATGAGCAGCGCGGGCCCAGCGACGGTGGCGGCGGTGGAGGCCCACGACGCCTTGATGGGCTCGCTGATGCGGGACGGAGCGCCGACACGCGCGGTGGCCAGGGCCTGGATGTCGACGCTCATCGCCGGCGAGCTCAGCCAGGTGCGGGTCGCAGCGGCGCTGACGGCGCTGGCGATGCGGCCGCCGACGGCCGAGGCGCTCATCGGATGCGCCGAGGTCCTGCGCGCCCACGCCCGCCGCTTGCCCATCGCGCCGGCCTTGGCCGCGACATGCCTCGACACCTGTGGCACGGGCGGCAGCGGCCTACGGACGGTCAACACCTCGACGATGGTCGCCTTCCTGCTCGCCGCGGCCGGCGTACCGGTCACCAAGCATGGCAACCGCAAGAGCTCCGGACACTGCGGAAGCGTCGATGTTCTCGAGGCGCTGGGCGTGCGCGCCGACCTCACGCCGGAACAGGGTGCCGCGCTCTTGGCCGGCCATGGCGTGTCGGTGATGTTTGCCCCGATGCACCACCCAGCGGTCGGCGCGGTGATGCCGGTGCGGCGAGAGCTGGGTTTCCGCACGATCTTCAACCTGCTCGGACCCTTGGGCAACCCGGCAGGCGCCGGCATGCAGCTGCTCGGTGTGGCTGACGCGCTGGCAGCTCCCGCCATGGCTGAGGCGCTCGCCGGGTTGGGCGTCCAGCGTGCGCTGGTGGTCCGGGGCGATGACGGCCTCGACGAGCTGACCCTCACCGGGCCGACGACGGCGATCATGGTCGAGGCCGGGCGGGTGGTCGAGACGACACGGTGGGATCCGCGTGAGGTCGGGCTCTCCACGTGTAGCGCCGAGGCGATGCGCGGCGGCGATGCTACGGCCAATGCGTTGACGTTCGAGGCCGTCTTGTCGGGTGTGCGGCGCGGGCCCCACGCGGATCTGGTGGCCTTGAACGCCGGTGCCGCGTTGTGGCTGGCCCGACGGGCAGGCGATCTCGCCGAGGGCGTGGTCCAGGCGCAGGCGCTGCTTGCGAACGGCGAGGGCTGGCGGCGCTTTTGCGCCTACCGGGACGCCAGCCGGCAGGTGGCGTCATGAGCGACCCTTGTTCGCCCGTGCCGTTGCGACAGCCGACGGGCGTTCTCGGCCGCATCGTTTCGCGAACGGTGGCCGATCTCGCCGCCTTGCAGCTCCCAGCTGGCGCCCAGCGCTCGACGCTCCCGCCTGGCGCCTTCTGCGCCGCGCTGCGGGCGGAGGCGCAGCGCGAGCCGTTGGGCCTCGGCCTCATCGCCGAGGTCAAGCCGGCTTCACCCTCCAGAGGGCGCCTGCTGTCCCGCGCGGCGGTGCCGGCCTACGTCGCCGCCGTCGCTGTTCCGGCCGCTGCGCTGAGCGTGCTTGTCGATACTCCCCATTTTAACGGTGGATTCGATCTGTTGGCGCAGGTTCGCTCATTGACGAATCGGCCGCTGCTGGCCAAGGGGTTCTTCGTCTCGTCGCGTCAGCTGACGCTTGCCCACGAGGCTGGTGCAGACGCCGTCCTCTTGATGGCGTCGGTGCTGAGCCCAGCCGGCCTGCACGCGCTGGCAGAAGAGGCGCAGGGACTCGGCCTCGACCTGTTGCTCGAGGCCCATGACGCTGACGAGATTGTGATCCTACAAGATGCTACTATTCATCTACAATGTGACAGTTCAGACGTTTGCATAGGGGTCAATGCCCGCGATCTGACGACGCTGGCGATCGACGAAGGCCGTGCCCACGCGTTGCTGGCGACGATGCCTCATGGGCGAAGGGCGCCACTGCGCGTCGCGGAGAGTGGGATAGCGAGTCGGCAAGCCCTCGACGGATTGCGCGGAATCGCCGATGCTGTGTTGGTCGGTTCTCACTTGGCGACGGCGTCCGATCCTGCCGAGGCGGCGCGGGCGCTCGGATTCAGCGAAGCAGGGTGGCCATGACGACGCGACTCGAGGTCAAGGCGTGTGGTGCCCGCGGGCCCCTTGACGCCGTGGCGCTGGAGGCCGTGCCGCGCGACGGCTCTGGGGCAGTGGACTTCCTCGGCCTGAACTTGGTTGGCAGCAGCCCACGCTGCATCGATCTCGACACTGCGGGCCGAATCGTCGGCGCTTGCCGTGCTTTGGTGCCGGTGTTGGTGGTGCGCGACGTGGCCGCGGCCCAGGTCGAGCGGGTCGCGGAGGCGCTGTCGATTCACTGGCTGCAGCTACACGGCAGCGAGCCACTCGCCGAGGTGAGGGCGCTCGCTCGGCGTTTCCAGGTGATCAAGGCCCTGGACCCGATCCAGCTGGCGGATGACACCTACGTGATGCAGCTGGTGGATGCAGGGGTTCGCCGGCTCTTGCTGGACGGGAGCCGGCCGGGCTCGGGCCAGCGGTGGGCGTTGCCGGCGGTGAAGCTAGAGTCTGGCCAGCTCCACGGCGTGCCGGTCTGGCTCGCCGGCGGCCTTCACGCCGGCAATGTGGCAGCGGCAGCGGCGGCGCTTGGCGTGTCGGGCGTGGACGCAGCGACGGGGGTCGAGCGATTCGGCAAGTTCGCACCTGACCGCGCGATCGCCTTCGCCCAGGCAGCGCGAGGGGTGGAAGCGCCACAGCGGCCGGCGCTCGACTACGATCCGGACGGCGAGACTTGAGCCTCCGGTTGGGGATGGACGCTTGCAGCAGCATGGAAGATTTGGGGACTTTGGCGGTTTCTACGTCAGCGAGCTGCTCATCCCGGCGCTCGAGGCGCTGGAGGCAGCTGCGCTCGAGGCGCTGGCAGATCCGGCCTATCGCGCCGAGCTCGCCGATCTGCTGACCCACTGGGCCGGCCGACCGACACCGCTGTGGCAGGCGCGGCGCCTCTCGGCTGAGCTCGGCTGCAAGGTGCTGCTCAAGCGCGAAGACTTGCTCCACGGCGGTGCGCACAAGACCAACCACACCCTCGGCCAGGCCCTGCTCGCCAAGCGGATGGGCAAGACGCGGCTGATCGCGGAGACGGGCGCTGGGCAGCACGGCGTCGCTACCGCGATGGCTGGGGCGCTCTTTGGCCTGCCGACCACCGTGTTCATGGGCGAGAAAGACGTCGAGCGGCAGCAGCCCAACGTCCGCCGTATGCAGCTGTTCGGCGCCGAGGTCGTGCCGGTTCGCAGCGGCAGCCGGAGCCTCAAGGATGCGATCAATGACGCGCTGCGTGCTTGGACCGAGCAGGTGCGCGACGCGTTTTACGTCTTTGGCACCGTCGCCGGCCCACACCCCTACCCGACGCTGGTGCGCGCTCTGCAGAAGGTGATCGGTGAGGAGATTGCAGAGCAGAGTCAGGAGCAGGAAGGGCGACTTCCGGACGCGGTCTACGCCTGCGTCGGAGGTGGCAGCAACGCCATCGGAGCCTTCGCGGCGTTCTTGGAGCGGCCTGAGGTGCAGCTGTTCGGCGTCGAGCCTGCCGGCCACGGGCTCGACTCCGGGGCGCACGGGGCGGCAATCGCCCGGGGTCGCCCGGGCGTGTTGCACGGCGCGCACTCGATGGTGCTGCAGGACCCTGACGGCCAGATCTTGGAGGCGCACAGCATCTCGGCCGGGCTCGACTATCCGGGCGTCGGGCCAGAGCATGCGTACCTGGCCCTGACCGGGCGCGTGCAGTACCTGTCTGCGACCGATGACGAGGCGCTGGCGGCTTTCACCTGGCTCTGCCGCCGCGAGGGCATCTTGCCGGCGCTGGAGTCGAGCCACGCGCTGGCCGCGCTGGCGGCTGGACAACGAGCGCCAGGAGGGCCGCGGCACGGGCCGGACGCCCTCGTGGTGGTGAACTTGAGCGGCCGCGGTGACAAAGATCTGGAGCACGCATGGCGCGAACTGGCTGCGCGGGGCTGGCGCCCCGGACGCGAGATCTAGACCACGCATTGCTCCAATATGAATAACGATTCAGTCTATTGACGCGCTAACGTTGGGTCAGCGCGGCGGGTTGGCGATCGCTGCCAGCGCCGACTGCCACGCCAAGCACGGGTCTGGTCGCGTCGCCTCAGCGTGGGCGGCGGCGTCACCGAGTCGCTGCCGGAGCGCGGAGTCGGCGAGGGCCCAGGAGAGGGCCGCCGCGAGCGCCGGCGGGTCTGAGGCAGGCACCAACAGGGCGGTGACGTCGTGCCGCAGGCGTTCAGCCAGGGCGCCGACGGCGGTCGCCACGACGCAGCGCCCGGCGGCCATTGCCTCGGCGGCGACCTGGCCGAAAGTCTCGGTTCGGCTAGGGATCACGACAACATCGGCCGACGCGAGCAGGGCAAGGGCACGGTCGTGGGTGAGGAACTCGAGCAGGCTGAGTTGGCTGGCAGGCAGGCCGGCACGGTGCGCTGCCTCGGCAATCTGTTGCCGCCAGCGCAGGTCACTGCGCGCATTGTGCGGCAGACCACCGGCCAGCGTCAGGCGCATGGCGGGGACGGCGGCGCAGACAGCGGGGAGAGCATCGAGCAATACGTCGACACCCTTGATCGTATCAAAGCGGCCGACGAAGACGAGAAGAGGACCCTCGTTGGCGGCGGTAGTGACGGCCTCTTCGGCGGTGGTGTCGCCGGCGCTGGCGATTGCTGAGAGGTGCGGGGCAATGATCTTCAGCGGCGGCGCGATGTAGACCGGTGGGAGGACGTGCACTTCGCGCCCGAGGCGGTCTGCCGCGAAGGCGGAGGGGGCGATGACCGCGTCGACCGCGATGAGCGCCGCTCGTTGGGCCTCTTCGCTGGCGGTTGGGCTTTCGAGGCCGTGCAGGCGGCGCTGCTCGCCCTGCAGGACGTGGGCGACGAGCACGGCGGGACGCCCGGTGGCCGCGGCAATGGCGAGGCCAGTGTGTGCGAGCAAGTCGCTATGGATTAAAATCAAACCATCTGTTTGGTCGTTGATCCACTTGGTGGCGGCGGCCTCTGCAGCCGCGAGCGCAGCGGGACCTTCGAGCCGCCAGCAGGGGCCAAAATCGGCCTCGGCGAGGGTGGGCAGGTGCCCGGTGTGACTGCGGGGCCGCCAATTGTCGAAGGAGAGGGCGCCTTGCCGGTAGCCGGCCGCGCGGAGTCCGGAGAGGAGGGCTGCGACGGCCACGGACAGGCCGCCCTGCCCCGCCGCTGGCGGGAGGTCGCGGCAGAGATGCAGCACCGATGGCTTCGAGCAGTTCGGGGTGAGCGGAGCCAGTTCGGACATCGCGGCAGCTTGCGTCAGGCCGCCGTGGGTCGGCAACCGGCGGTCGTGCTCGGGCGGCCATCGGCTCGAAACAGCTTGGCGTCGTTGGGAGACCTGGTCATGAAGTCGCAGAAGAGGGAGGTGCACCGCGTGGACCACTCGATGACGCCACGACCCGCGCGACGATGACGTATGGACTCTCCACCTGCGAGGCAGGTGACGGTCGCTGAGGCGACGGAGTACCGGATCGGAGAGGGAGATCGGTGCACTGCCTCGGGTTCCTAGGCAGGCGGCGGCTCGGGGGGCAGCTCGGGCACGGTGCCGAGCCAGGCAGGCGCGGACGCCCTCCACCGCAATCGGCCGCCACCGATCGGGTGGGGGAGCTCGAGCTCGTAGGAATGGAGCGCGATGGCGAAAGGCGGGACGGCGATCGGTCCTGACCCGCCGGGCATGGCGCCATAGCGGACGTCTCCCGCGATGAGCGCACCGAGCTCGGCGAGCTGAGCGCGGATCTGGTGCTTGCGGCCGGTCAGCAGTTCGACCAAGAGCAGCGGCGTCGGCCCGGCTTGCAGCACGCGAAACCGCAGGGCGATTTGCAGGGCCCGCGGGTGGCTGGCGGCGACGATGCGGCTGCTGGCACCATCGACGCCTGGCGCGAGCCAACCCTCGACGACGCCCTCTGGCGCCGAGGGCATGGCCTCGCAGCGCGCGAGGTAGCGCTTGTTGATTCTGCGCTCGCGCAGCGCAGCGGAGAGCCGCGACGCCGCTTTGGAGGTGCGTGCCAGAGCCAGGAGCCCGCTCGTCGGTCGGTCCAGGCGATGAACGAGCCCGAGGAACACCTCGCCCGGCTTGCCATGGGTGCGCTTGATCTCTGCCTTGGCCCACGCCAACAGCGAAAGGTCGCCGCTGGCGTCGTCCTGCGTCGGCATGCCGGCTGGCTTGTCGACGATCAGCAGGTGGTTGTCCCCGAAGACGATGGTCGGCGCGAGGCCGTGGGCCGGGGCGCTCATGCGTTCGCCGGACTTGATGCGCGTCGGTCGCTGGCCAGCAGCCATGCCTCGAAGATGAGTAGCAAGAGCATCACTCCGAGGGCGAATGGCGCAACCGGGACCCGAGGTTGACGTGCCGCAGCGACGACAGCCGCTGCAGCACCCAAGCGCCCGACCGGTGGAGGCTTGCCCACGTCGCCGAGGCGACTCTCGGCAACCGGGGGCACCACGACGAGATCGGGCAGCGGCGTCGTCGCGCCGGCGTCGTCGCGCTGGCGCACCCTGTAGAGGCCGGGCGATGGCAGCCCGGAGATGCGCCAGCGTGTGCGGCGGGCGTCGCGGGCCAGGGCAATCACCTGGGCGCCATCGGCGCTGGCGATCTCGAGCGCAGTCGCGTTGGATGCCCGCGAAAGCTCGAAGGTCTGACCCGGCTCCAGCTCACCGCGAGGCCGGGTACCGACGCCCGCCGGGGCGTGCTGCACGAGCGCTGTGACCAGCGGGAGCATTCCGGGCTGCAGCGGCAGGTCGCTCCAATCGAGGTCGATGCTCGACGTCCACACCAGCACGCGTCCTTTTCCGAGGGTCTTGGCCAGCAACGCCGGGGCGCCGTCGTCGTGGCGCATTGCCACCTTGGACTCCAAGTCGACGCTAGGCAGCGCGGTCAAGCGGCGGCGAACCTGGAGGTCGCGGAGCCCGACCTCAACACCGGCAAGCGCCTGGCGCAGCGCCCGGGCGGCGGGATCGCGCTCAGCGGCCGGCGGCCCGTCTTCGACCCGAATTCCCGGCAGCGCCGGGCCGTCCTGGGCCGGGCCGAGCAGATCGGGCAGCAACGCCTGCAGCCATCCGGTCCGCGCGGTCGCGGCGCTTTCGTCGCCGACGCTGATGACGAGGCCCATGCCCGCCTCGATGCGAGCGCGCAGCGCCTCGACGCTCGGCAGCGCCAACTCGCCCACGTTGGCGGCCCACACGACGTCGAAAGCCTGCAGCCTGCCCGCGTCGAGCTCACTTGGCTGCACCATCGTCACTTCGATCTCGGTGCCACCGCCGGACGCGGAGAGCAGCGCCTGCTGCAGGAAGTGGACCTCGTCCTCGCGCGCAACCGGTCGCGGCGCGCCATTGACGAGCGCGACGCGCAGCGCGGCCCCGCCACCGAGCGCGCAGAGCCTCTGGTCGTCGCCGTCGAGCCCGTCACCACCGGGGAGCGCGACCTCGACGAAGGCTTCGGCGGCCTGCAGGGGAAGCTCGAAACGACGACGGGCGCCGGCGGCGACCTCGACCTGCCGCCGGACCTCTTGGTGACCGACCCGCACGACCAGAGGCCCAACGAAGGGCCGCCGCCCCTCGTGGGAGAGCTCAACGACCAGTCGCCACTGATGGGCGCCGCGTTCGGGCGCTGGCGTTGCCTCGACGGAGATGATCCCGGTGTTCTCGACTTCGCCTGCGACCGTCTCCACGTCGACGCGCAACCCGGCCAACGCTTGTTGAGGCCAACTGTTCCATCCGGGCGCCTGCAGGTCGGTGAGGACGACTACGCGTCGATCGACCTCGTCGGTGTGGGCCAGCATGCGCGCTGCGAGCTGCAGCGCGGCCAGGGCGTCGTCGCCGCTCTGGCGCGGCTGCAAGGCCTGCAGATCACCGCGCAGCGAGTCGATGTCGGCGTCGAGACGGGGCCGAATGGCGCGCGCCGGCATCGCCGAGGTCACGACCATGGCGCGGGAGCCGCGCGGGAGCCGCTCGAGCAGCGTCAGGGCGCGGCTGCGGGCGCGCTCAAATCGCACCCCGAGTCCATCGGTGCGCGCGCTCATCGAGAGCGAGTCGTCCAGGACCAGCACCAGCGACAGGGGGCGATCCGCGAGCGGCGTATCGGACTCATCGCAGCCGGGCACCAACGGTCCGGCGAGCGCGATGGCGACACCGCCGGCGAGCAAGATACGGGCCAACAAAAGGGCGCGCTCACGCAAGCGCTGGGCGCGCGCCCGCTGCGGGTGTTGGCGGTGCAGGAACTGGATCGCGGAGAACTTCAATGTCTGCGCGCGCTTTCTCCCACGCAGGTGGAGCCATAGCGGCCAAAACGCGGCCAACGCGCCGAGAAGAAGCCAGGGGTGCTGGAAGCCGATCACCGCGGGACTCCGCTGCCGAGCGCGTGGACGAGGGCACGCAGGATGGCGCTGGGATCGTCCTCAAGGTCGAGCTCGACGAGGCGCACGCCGACCTCGGCCGCTGCCTGGCGGACCGCCTGGCGATGCTCTGTCATCAGGGCTGCTGCCTCCGCAGCCGCGCGGGGGTCGAAAATCTGAATGGCGCCGGTTTCCTCGCAGCGAAGTTCCACCAGATCGTCGAAGGCGAAGGTGCGCTCCAGTGGGTGGAGCGTCTGCGCCAGGGTCACCTCTGCGCCAGCACGGACCAGGGCGCCGAGGGCGGCCACGGCGGCGTCGGGGGGCGCCAGTACGTCCGAAAACACGATCACGGAGCAGCGACCGCGCCGGCCTGGGCGCAGCGTCGGCAGTCCGCTGTCGCCCGTCGGTCGATGCCCTGCCAGCGCCTCTGCGATGCGCTGGCGGGTCAAGGGCCCGCCGCGGGGCGGGATGGCGATAGCGCCTGGAACCTCCAAGCCCACCGCATCGCCTTCGCGCAGCGCGATCAACGCCAAGCCCATCGCGATGGTGATGACGCTCGCCCACTTGTCGCACTCATCGAGCGTCGTGGCGTGAGAGAGCTCCATGCTCGCAGAGCCGTCGATGATGAGCCAAAGATCTGAGTGGACCTCGGTCTGAAAGCGCTTGACCAGCAGCCGGTCGCGGCGCGCCGTGGCGCGCCAATCGAGGTGCCGGAGGTCATCTCCCGGGGCATAGTCGCGGTGCTCAGCGAACTCGACGCCGCCGCCTCGACGTGTGCTGAGATGAGCGCCGCCCGGCGCCCCGTCGTGGAGGCGGCGCGCTGAGAGCCGCAGAGCGCCGGCGCGGGCGACAACCTCGGCGGCCCGGAGGAGCAGGCGCCCGGAGGCGTCAGCGGGGGCGCCGCCGACGGCGAAGACGCGCGACGGCCTGGTGGCCATCAAGCCCTCGGATCGATGGGCAACGCCTCGGTCAGTTTGCGGACCAGGGCGCGGCCATCGAAACCCTCGGCCTCTGCGCGAAAACTCGGCAGCAGGCGGTGGGCCAAGACCGGCTCGGCGAGTCCGCGGACATCGGCCAATGTCGGTGTCCGACGACCCTCAAGGACGGCGCGGGCGCAGGCGCCGGCCACCAGCCACTGCGAGGCACGCGGACTGGCGCCGACCGCGATCAAGCCCTGTAGGGACGCGGGCATGGCGCCCTCTTGCGGCCGCGTCGCGCGAACCAAGCGGACAGCGTCGCGCACAATGTGATCGGCGACGGGCAGGCTGCGTACCAGTCGCTGAATCGACAGGACCTCGTCGCGATTGATGACAGGTTCGAGGGGCTCGAGATCGCCGGTGGCAGTGCGTCGCACGATCTCCACTTCTTCGTCGAAGCTCGGATAGTCGACGTAGATCGCGAGCATGAAGCGGTCGAGCTGGGCCTCGGGGAGCGGGTAGGTGCCGTGCTGTTCAATGGGGTTCTGGGTGGCCAACACCAAGAAGGGCGGCTCGAGGACGAGCGTCTGGCCGCCAGCGCTGACCCGCCGCTCGGCCATCGCCTGCAGCAGCGCGGCCTGTGTTTTGGGTGGCGTGCGGTTGAGCTCATCGGCCAGCAGGACGTGGCTAAACACGGGGCCTGGGACGAAGCGGTAGCTGCGGCGGCCGGTCGCGCGCTCTTCTTCCAAGATCTCGGAGCCAGTGACGTCGGATGGCATCATGTCCGGCGTGAACTGGATGCGCTTGAAACCAAGGGCCATCGCTTCGGCAAGCGTCTGCACGGTCAGCGTCTTGGCGAGGCCGGGGACGCCGATGGAGAGCGCGTGACCGCCTGCGAACAGCGCGACCAAGAGCTGCTCGATCACGTCGCGCTGGCCGACAATCCGCTGGCCGACGGCGTCGCGCAGCGCCTGGGCGACCTTGGCGGCGCGCGCCAAATCCTCTTCGCTCATCGCTTTTCAGCCTCTGCGCCGTGGTGCTGCGGTTTGCGGCGGCGCGGCAGCGGCGTAAACGCGACGCCGACCGTGAGGCCAGCGTAGCCGAAGGTGTGGGGATCGCCAGCGACGACGACGACACGGGCGCCGAGGCGCAGGCTGACAGCGCCCGCCGGCGCAAAAACATAGCGAAAGGCGGCGCCACCCACCGGCACAGTCCCTGCCGCGGATGAGGTCTCACCTGCGGCGAGATCTGGAAGCGCGGTAGAGAGTTGGAGCATGCCGCCCCCTAGGTCGAGGCTCGCCTCCAGGTTGGGAAGCCCAGCCAACGGACGCAGCGTCGCCTGCACGGCAAACGCCGCCAACACCCCGCTCGCCGAGGTGTCGCCGGTCAAGAAGAGGCCCCGACCGAGGAGCCCCACGCCGAGCCAACAGCGGCGCTCATCGCCGCCCTCAGCGCGGCCGAGGCAAAGGCCGAGGTCGACTTCGGCTCCGAACACCTCGCCAAAACCGCCACTCGCTGAGGCCGCAACCAGATCAATGCCGAAGCGGGCGTCGCCTGAGTCGTCGCGGTCGCTGCGGGAAGGCGGCGGCAGGTGCGCCAAGTGGCTGGCCGTGAATGGAGACGGCAGCGCGACGGCGTCGCTGCCGGCCCGCGGCTGCAGGTCGAGGCTGCTACGGGCGTGGTGCAGCCGCACGTCGAGCCAGGCACGCCAAATCACCGGCGGCACGGCGTCGCGCTGGAGACGAAGCCCGGGGACCGCAGCGGCCCAGCGCGCCACGGCGTCCTTGACCTCAGGCTGGCGATCGAGGCGGGCCGCAGCGAAGGCGAGCAAGCGGAAGTGTTCCGCAGCGTCGGCTGGCGGGGGGTCTGTCCCGTGCAGCCTCTGCAGCACGCACAGCATGTCGCCGTCGGCATAGCAGCGCGCGGCGGCCGAGAGGGGTGTCGGCGGCGCTGTGGGTTTAAGATCGGCTGTGGGCGCCCTTGCTCGTGGGCGTGGCGCGGCCTTGGCACCGGCCGAAGCCCACGCCAGCGCGACCACGAGGCCGACGACTAGACGCTGTCGAGCAAGACTCGGTTTCAGGCGGGAAACTCGCGATCGAGCTGCTTGCTGATCTGCTCGCGCACCATGCCTTTGGCCATTTTGGCGGCAAAGCCGATGAGATCGATCTCGACCGCGACGTCCTTGTCGGAGACGGAGAACGCCGCTTTGAACATCTTGCCACTGGCGACGGCGGTGTTGCCGGTCCACACCACGTCCGAGACCAGGTCCGGCTTGCGGGCCTTGAAGCCGTCGAGAAGGGTCGTGAGCTTGCCTTTGGCGCCGTCGAGCCCAAAGGGGTGGTTGCGCTGCATAGAGATGTCGGCCATCGGTTCCTCCAAGGGGGCGGTTGCGGCGATCAGGGCGACGCGGCCGGGATGCTGCCGCAACGTTGGCGGCGCGTCTAGGTACGCCGCGGCCGAGATGCGGGCGACTGACCCAGTGGTGCCTAGGTCCACGTCGGAGCCCAGATCGCTGCGCCATGTCAAGGCGTTGCGCTGCACCGGTCAGGGCCGTATCCTCTGGCGGCGTGGCTGGCCCGTACACGCGCATGCCGAGGAGGCCCTGTGGCCAAGGTGTTGGTCGTCGATGACGACGTCTCGCTTCGCGAGTTTCTGGCGATTTTTCTTCGCAAGGAGGGCCACGAGGTGGTCTCGGCGCAGAATGGCCTGCAGGCGCTAGAGATGCTGCACGCCGACGCGGGGATTGACCTGGTGCTGACCGATGTCCGCATGCCCCGCATGGGAGGGCTCGACCTGCTGGCGGAGATGCGCGAGCGACAGATAGCCACACAGGTCATCGTAATGACTGCATATTCGACAACGGAGATCGCGCTGGAGGCGATGCGGCGCGGTGCCTACGACTACGTCGTCAAACCATTCCAGCTCGACGAGATGCGGCTGATCTTAGAGAAGTGCCTCGAGAAGAAGGCGCTGGTCGCCGAGAACGAGCGCCTCCGGCTCGAGCTCGCGACCACGGGGCGGCGCGCCGTCGACCTCACCTACCGGAGCCAGGTGATGGCCGAGGTCCAGGCGATGGTGGAGCGGGTGGCGGCGACGCCCTCGAGCGTGCTGCTGCGCGGTGAGAGCGGCACTGGCAAGGAGGTCGTGGCCCGCATGCTGCATCAGCGGAGCCCGCGCGCGGCGCGGGCTTTCGTGGCGGTCAACTGCGGCGCGATCCCGGAAACCCTGATGGAGTCTGAGCTGTTCGGCCACGTCCGGGGTGCGTTCACCGGCGCTACCAAGGACAAAAAGGGCCTGTTCGAAGCGTCGCAGGGCGGCACCCTCTTCCTCGACGAGATCGGCGAGCTCGACTTGCCACTCCAGGTCAAGCTGCTGCGGGTGCTGCAAGAGCGCGTCATCACACCCGTCGGCGGCACGCGCGAAGTGCCCATCGAGGTCCGAGTGGTCGCGGCGACCCACGTCGACCTGCGCGACGCGGTACGCGAAGGCCGCTTCCGAGCGGACCTTTACTACCGACTGAACGTCATCGAAATCTGTCTGCCTGCGCTTCGCGAGCGGCGGGAGGACATCGCCGCCCTGGCAGAGGTGTTCCTACAGCGCATGAACCGCAAGCTCGGGCGGACCCTCAAGGGCTTCGAGCCTGAGGCGCTGGCCGTTCTTGAGGCGCTCCCTTATGCCGGTAACGTCCGTGAGCTCGAGAACGTCATTGAGCGGGCGGTGGCGCTTGAGTCCGGCCAGCGCGTCAGCGCGACGTGGCTCCCCGAGCTTCCGATGGTCGAACACCCTTCCGCCGCGACGTCGCCCGCAGGTGGCTTGGCGCATCCCGACGGCCGGGTAGCGACGACACCCGGCGTCCCGTGGGCGAGCCCCGCGGCCCCTGGCACTGGGGTAGGCGGGCTGGCTCCCCAGCGCGCTGCGACCGAAGGCGGGTCTGACCCGGTGGCCTCGCCTGAGCAGCTGGCCGATTCCTTGGTCCGCGGCGTCGATGCGTGGCTGGCTTCGGGATCGACGGTCGACCTCGACGGCCTCTTGGCCCGCGTCGAGCACGACCTGCTGCGGACGGCGTTGCGCCACACCAGCCAGAACAAGACGGACGCCGCGGCGCTGGTCCGACTCAGCTTCCGTTCGTTCCGCTACAAGCTGGCCAAGTACGAGGCCGGGGCGTGATGACGGCCGGGTTCTGAGCGCGACTTTGCCGTTCGACCCTGCTCGCACCCGACGCCGAGCGGCAGGTGACAGAAAACGGTGACAAGATTTGTCAGTACAGCCCCTCGAGATCGACAGGTCTCGTCAGCCTGGCGAGTCGCCAGGCGACCGGCGGCGTCATGCACGCAGATACAATCTGTTTTAGTATCATAAAGTTATTGACCTCCTGCCAGAGTTGGCATCGCTCCTGCACTAGAGGCCAATGCGGGTCGGAAGGCACGACGAGCCACGGACCCGATAGTCGGCACACGTCGTGCCTGCATCACTAGGAGGGTTCCCATGCTCAAGTCACTTCGCAGCAACAAGGGCTTCACGCTCATCGAGCTCATGATCGTGGTCGCAATCATCGCGATCCTGGCCGTGGTCGCGGTGCCCCAGTTCACCAAGTACATGCGCTCGGCCAAGACGGCTGAGGCCAACGAGATGCTCGACATCATCAAGAAGGGCGCCACGACGTACTACACGACCCCGCGTACCCAGAAGGGCACGATGGTCAAGCTCGAGTGCCAGTTCCCCGCCGCGGTCGGCACCACGCCGGCTGGCTCGGGCTGCTGCAACCTCGACACCAACGGCGACGACCGCTGCGACACCTCGCTGTCCTCGTGGCAGAACGCGTCGTGGTCGGCCCTCAAGTTCCAGCTGACCGACGAGCACTACTTCCAGTACTCGTTCAACAGCACGGGCACGCTCTCGGTTGCCAAGTACACGGCCGACGCCAACGCCGACCTGGACTGCAACGGCAAGTTCTCGACCTTCCAGCTGGTCGGCACCGGCGACCCGAACGCCCGCAAGGCGGAGTGCGCTGCGGTCGGCGCTCCGGCCATCTTCCGCGACCAGGAGACCGAGTAAACCTCGGCTTGGGTCACAGCGTGTCGGCCTGCTGACGCGCTGAGGTGAGCAAGCGAGCGGGGGGTCCTTCGGGGCCCCCCGCTTCGTTTTTGGGGTGTGCACAAGGCGGCGGGGGGCCCTCGGGGCCCTCGCTTCGTTTTGGGCGTGCGCAAGGCGGCGGGGCCTGTGGGGGCCCTCGTTTCGCGTTTGGGAATGCCCATGGCGGCGAAGCCGCTGGGATTCTCTCTTGCCGGCTCCGATCGTGGGGGCGCTGGCGTACCAACATCCCGCGAGGCCGCAGCAGGGCTCTGGATGCGCGGCTGGGGTGCGGCGACGTGCGCCATCGGATCTGGGACGCACAAGACGCCGCGATCGCAGGGGCACGATGCAGACGCGGACGGCTTGGGCGGCGCGGGAGCCGATTGGGGTTGGGCTCCGCTACCTACCCACGTGACTGCGGGGTGCGGCGGCGCAACGCCGGCAGAAGTCGAAGGTGGCCGCTGGCGCAGCGGGACTGCCTGCATGGCGCCGGCACAGGGCCCCTGACGGGTGCGCAGGCATTGGCAGGGACTGGGGGGATCCGTGCAGATCGACGCACGCCCAAGCGCCGGAATGCTTGGGTCCAGGCGCTAGGGCGCCTTGGGTTCGGCCGGCGTGCCGGCGCTGGTGCCCGCAGGCGGCGCGGCGACGACGGGCTTGGCGCCTGGCATAGCGCCTGACCAGGCGATATCGATCTGGAGGGGATCTCCGTCCTCGTCGTGGACATCGACCTGGCCGCGGTAGCGGGCAAGGCCGCCCGTCTCGTCGTCGAACTCGAAGTAGAGCTGGCCGGCGATCGCGCGCAGCAGCCCGTTGTCGGGCTCGAGGACGAAAGTGGTGGTCGCTTTGCCACTGCGACGCCCGGTCGCGGTCTTGCGCAGCCGGAAGTGGTACCAGTCCAGTCGCTGCGGCACGATCAGCGAGATGTCGATGCGGCCCCCTGCGATGAGTTTGGCCCAATGGGTGCGGATGGCCTCGACCACCCCGGCTGCGTTGACGGCTTGGTACTTGCAACGCAAGACCTTGCGATCTGTGTATTCGTCCTTGGCCTTGCGGGCCTTGATCTCAACCGCCCCGCCGGCGAGCGAGCGGCTCTCGGTTCGGTAGCCGGTGCGGAGGTCCTCGTAGGTCTCCGTCGGCACCAGCGGCGTATCGCCGAAATGCACGCTCCGCCGCGCGATCGTCTGGCCCGCAGGGTCGACGAATTCCGTCTCGATCGAGATGATTCGGCCGTCGCGCCAGCGCTCGTGCGCCTTCTGGACATAGGCGACTTTTCCGCCCTTGACCCTGGCGCTGGCGACCGTGGTCCTTTGCCCCGCAGAAGGCGAGGCCACCGCAGTCGCTGCCATCCAGCAGAGCACCGCACCGACAACCGTGAAGGTCCTCCTGCGCACCGATCACCTCCGGCGGGGAGGCTAGCCGACGACCGGCTGGTCTGTCATTAGTGAGAACGATCGCGGGTGCGAGGGCGGGGCGCGGGAGACCGCGGCGAGGGCCGCGCGCGCGCGTCCCGCGCGGATCGGTGCGGCAGCCACCAGGCGCCGCAGCCGAGATCGCGGCGCGAGACCGGTGCGGAGGCCATCTCGCGGCGCTGTTGCGAGGCCAACCTCCGCGCTGGTGCGCTGAGGCATGGGCAAGACGAAGGCCGGGCGCCGACAAGGGGCCGAGAGCGACGACTCGGACCGGGCGTCAGGCGGGGCTTTCGCTGCGAAAGGCTTGACACCCGCAGAGCCAGCCGGCAGTGTCCCGGCCCCCGCTGCGGCTCAACGCAGCCTGGGCTGACCACCGGCACCGCCACGCCGGCGTCGCACCAGAGACGGGGCCTGCGTCCATCCTGGGCGCGGGCGACGCAGCCGCCACACCCAACCGGGTTGAGGCGAACTGCCAGCCACCGCGCGCGGTGCAGGAGCAAAAAGATGGCAGATTACGCGATTGTCCAGTGCGGCGGCAAACAGTACCGCGTCGAGGTCGGCGCCCAGCTGACAGTTGATCGCGTCGCGGGCGACCGCGGCGCCGAGATCAACTTCGACAAGGTGCTCTTCTTGCGCACGGGAGACAGCGTGCAGATCGGTCGGCCGCTCGTCGCGGGCGCCGCGGTCCGCGCGACGATCGTCGAGCAGCTGCGCGACAAGAAGATCCGCATCTACAAGTACAAGCGGCGCAAGAAGTACCGGCGTACCATCGGTCACCGCCAGTTCATCACCCGCCTGCGCATCGAAGCGATCGTCGCCTAGCCTGGCGCTCGGAAGAGGAGGCCCCCGATGGCTCACAAAAAAGGTCAGGGTAGTTCGCGCAATGGACGCGACTCGAATTCGCAGCGCCTGGGCGTCAAGCGCTTCGGCGGTCAGCACGTGCTCGCCGGCAACATCCTGGTGCGGCAGATCGGCTCCAGCTTCCACGCCGGCGCCAACGTCGGCACGGGCAAGGACTGGACGCTCTTTGCGACTGAGGAAGGCGTGGTCACCTTCCGTGTCAACCGCGGTCGCCGCTACATCGACGTCGTCGTCGCTGGCTAGCACGCCCGCGGACGCATGGGCGCGGTTGGGCGCTCACAGCGCCTGCAGGGTGTGGGACGCCGCCTAGCGGCCCTCCCCCCGGTACAACCGATGTGGTCGCGATCGCTGCTGAATCGCCTGCTTGGCGTGGCAGTTGGCTGCGACTTCGGGCCTTTTCGTGGCGTTGCCGTGATGCCCGATCTATGCTACCCCGGCGCGCGCGTCCCCTGGCCAGCCGGGGCGTGGCGCGTGTGTGATCGCGGTTGGGCAGTTGCCGTCATCGCGAGCAAGGACCGGTCATGACGAACGAACGGAGGGGGGGTGTCGGCTTCGGCGGTGGCCGCGGTCACGAGCCGGCCGATTTCGACGAAGAAGTCGAGTCGACGCGGGCGATGGATCTGGTCGACGACCTGGATCAGCCCACCACGATGCCTTCGCGTGCGCCTGCGCCGCCCCCGCGCGCTGCTCCGCCGCCGCCCCCTCGTCCGCAGCCGAGTGCCCGCCCAGCGCCAGCGGCTGCCCCGCGGCCCGCGCCCCGGCCCGCGCCGTCGGCCCCGCCTGCTGGTCACGGCGGGCCGCCACGGACGCTGCACGATCCCGCAGCTTTCGGGTCCCAAGAGGAAGACGCGACCCGTATGCTGGATTCGGACGACTTCGCGCCGCCGCCAGCTGCGGCGCCGAGCGCCGGCGAGAGTGGCATCCCGATCGAGCTTCGTGTTGTGTCCGGGCCCGATCGCGGCAAGGTGCATCGACTACACGAGGGCGAGCAGCTCGTCGGGCGTGGCTTGGATTGCCAGATCGTCCTTGCTGATCCGGCGGTGTCGCGCAAGCACTTTCGGCTCCTGCGGCGCGGCGATACAGTCGAGATCATCGACATGGGCGGCGCCAATGGCTCGAACGTCAACGGCGAGCGGGTGGCACGTCAAAAGCTACGCTCGGGCGACCAGATCGAGATCGGCACTTCGGTGATGGAGTTCCACGTCGTCGGCGCTGCCGTCGAGCGCGCCCGCGACTTTCCCAAGTCTGAGGCCGGCGCCCAGAGTCAGGACCGCAAGCCTGTCTTGAAGCCCAAGGGGAACACAGGGCTCTGGATTGCCGTCGCCGTGGCAGGCTTGTTGGTGCTCGCAGGCGGCGCTGTCGCGGCGTGGCAGGTGATGAGCAACAGCGATGAGGCCGCGAGCAGCACGGGCGCGGAGGCCGATGCGCCGGAGGCGAAGAGCGTCACCGAGCTGATCGCGCAGGCCCAGGCGCTGATCGAAGAGCGCGACTGGGCAGGCGCGACAGACAAGCTGCGTGCGGCGCGCAAGCAGTCGCCAGACGACGCGGAGATCAAGGGGCTTCTGGCCAAAGCTGGCGATGAGTTGGAGGCAGAAGAGGCGATCGCCGAGGGCAAGGACTTGCTCAAAAAGGGCGACCTCGCGGCGGCGATGGCCCGCTTCAAGGATGTGCCGAGTTCCTCGGAGCAGTACTCCGAGGCACGCGAGGAACTCAAGGGCTCTCAAGACGCATTCATCCGCGGCCAGCTCGAGAAAGCGCGGGCGGCGGTCGAGGCCGGCAAGAAGTCGGAGGCCGCAGCGGCGCTGACAGCGATTCTCGAGATCGACGAGAAACATCAAGAGGCGAAGCTCCTGCAGCAGCAGATCGAAACGATGGTCGAAGGCGCGGCGCCGCCAGAGGTCCCTGGCGCTGCCAAGCCCGATAAGCCAGCGGTGCCAGGCGCCGCGGCCGTCGACGCCAAGCCGGGCAAGGAAGGCGCGGAGCCGGCCGAGGGCGGCTCCGGCAACGCCAAGACGCTGCTTGCAACGGCGTACACTGCCTACCACAACCGACAGTGGAGCGCCGCCGACACGGCACTCAGCCAAGTGGTCGACGGCGGCTTTAGTCGCAAGGACAAGGCCAAGGCGACCAGCGATCGCGAAGCCATGCGAGAGGTGGCGGAGGGCTTTCAAGCCGCAGAGGCCAACGCAGGCAGCCCCGGCAAGGCTGCCAAAGCATGGGTCAAGGCCTACGAGGCGGACAAGCGCATCGACGGGCATCACGCGCCCTTCTTGGTCAAGAAGGTGAGTTCCTCCTTCGTCGCTGCGGCAGACCAAGCCTTCAAGGCCAAGCGGTACGACGCTGCGCATGAGGCCGTCCAAGAGGCGATGAACTACGACCCGGACAGCACGGCCGCAATGGAGCTCGACGACAAGATCAAGGCCGCGGCGCGCCAGATGCTCAAGGACGCTGAGCGGCACCTGAAGGAAAAGAACTACATCACCGCGCGTGACCAAGCGAAGAAGGCGGCCCTCATCTTGGGGAGCAGCGACCCTGACGCCGCAAAGGCCAAGGAGATCGTGCTCAAGGCCAATGACGCGTCCGCTGGCGGCGAGGAGGATTGAGCCGCGCGCCGCTTGGGCGCATGATGATGCCGCGGGGCGAGGCGCTTGGCGCTTGTGATCGCGGGTTTCGACAGTCAAATCGGGAGCGGCGGACGCAGGGCCGCGCGGGAGCAGGCATATGAGCGTCACCCAGGACCAGCGCGCGGCCAAGATCCTCGTCGCCGAAGACGACCTTGAGATCGCGGACATGCTCCGGATGACGCTGATGGGCGCGGGCTATGACGTCACGCTGGTCCACGACGGCGAGGAAGCGCTGCGCGAGGCGATCGCGAGCCCGCCGGAGCTGGTCATCTTGGACGTGATGATGCCGCAGATGAACGGCTGGGAAGTCTGCCGCGCGCTGCGCGCGAGGCCCGAGTTCGAGGACGTCGGCATCCTGATGCTCACGGCCATCGGCCCCAACCTCAACGAGATGACCGCGCCGCTTTACGGCGCCGATGATCACCTCGACAAACCGTTCGTCATCACTGAGTTGCTGTCGCGGTTGGCCTCGTTGCTCGAGGCCGTCAGGGGGCGCCAGGGCGCCGAAGCGGGCATGGCGTGATGATCGGCACTCGGCGGTTGTCGTCGCAGGGTGTCCTTTGCCTCGCGATTTTCACCGCGATCGCGTGGGACGCCGCTCCAGCTATAGCCGATGACCGTGAGTCGGTGACCCTCATCGACTTGTCGCCCGACGACGTGGTTGAACACGAGATCGCCCACGACGTGCGCCGGGCGCTGCGCGCCAACGCCAAGCTGCGCTACCGCGATCCGGACGAGAGCCTGAACGTTGGCGCTGAAGATGCTGACATTACAAATGTTCGGAGCGGCCGCTCGTTTCTGATGGCGGGGCGCAAGGCGCTTGACGCTGGCGACTTCGCGCAGGCTGCCGAGGACTTCGAGAGCGCGGCGACCACCTACCTCTCGAGCTTCAGTCACGCCACAGAGGACGACCCGATCGAAGAGGCGATTCTGCTGCAGGGCGTCGCGCTGCTGAGCATGGGCAACGCAGATCGGGGCTACAAGACGCTGGTGCGCGGCGTGGAGTTTCGGCCGCGCTACGTGATGGACCTCTCTAAGTTTAGCGAGGCGATCCAAGGCAAGTACCGAAAGGCACGCGAAGAGTGGGCCCTTCGCCCGGACGTGACCTTCGAGGTCCGGACTTCGGTCCCCAACGCCGACGTGTGGGTGAATGGTCGCTACTTTGGGCTCTCGCCGGCGTTCGTAAAGTCGGCCGTCGGTCCGCAGTTCGTCCGCGTGTCCAAGCACGGTTACGGCAGAGTCGGGCGCTTGCAGCAGATCACGGGGCCGGACGTCATCGTGCCGTTCGAGCTGAAGGCCGCGCGCCGCAAGCCGGCGTGGGACGCCCTGCGGGTCAAGCTCGCCGAGGTTTTTGAGGGCGCGGTCGAACCCAACGACCTCTCCGCGGCTCAGGGCCTGCTCAACGCCAACGTAGCGGTGGTCCTGCAGAGTTCGGGCACCCGCGAGAAGGTCCATGTCCGGCTGGCGCTGTCCAACCTCGCCAGCCGCCAGGTTCTCAAGCGCGTCGAGCGTGAGATCAGCTGGCTCAAGCGGGACAAGGCCACGATCGACGCCTTGGTGACGGACCTCTTTGCCACGCCCGAGCTACCCAAAGGCCATGACAAGCCAACCGTCCGCACCGAGACCGTGCTGCACAAGTGGTGGTTCTGGGCGTTGGTCGGCGGCGTGGTCGCAGGTTCCGTGACAGCCGCAGTGATGCTCGGAGACTCGGAGCCGGCGCCGCCGAAGTATGCGGCCGGCACGGGCGGACTGGTCATCAAGTTCTGACACCGAGTCCTTTGCATTCGGCCTGGTCGTGTCCTGTCGCCGACGGCTACCGAGGCAGAGGTCAGGCCTGGAGCCCGTCTGCGATTGCAGCGCCTGCGCGGCTTGTCGCGCTCAACTCCCTCACCGCGTGCAGCGCCTTGCCTCCGTCCCATGCCGTCTGGCCACATCGGTGCTCGTGGCGTGGCAGGGATGAAGCCCACCAGCCGCATCCACGGATACCGGCGCCGGCAGAGTGTCCAGCGGTCTTGCAGGCGGCCCGGCGCGTGTCAGCGCGCCGGACCCATCGCCGCGACCAGCGAATTGACGTCGACCGAAGCGGCGCAGCGGCTGCAGCGGGTTAGGGCCGCATATCGCGCCGGCCAACGCTTAAGATCGTGGCCCGAGATGAGCACCGCTCGCACATCCGGCAGCAGTTCGCGGCCGAGGCGCACGGCGGCGCGCAGCGCCACCACCTCAGGGTCGGCGCCGAGGCGCGGGTCTCTCGGGTCGTGCCCAGCGCTGCGGAGCCAATCGTCGGCTGAGTGCCACTCGACGTCGACTTGGACGACCTCGGCGGGGCGCTCGTGCCAAGCGATCGCATCGATGCGAACGACGCCGCCGGGCCGCCGGGTCAGGCGCTGGGCGCAGACCAGGCGCTCAAGGCGCAGCGGCAGGAGTTCGAGAAACGAAGTGAGGGTCGCGTCGTCACCGACGACGTCGAGTTGGACGGCGATGGTGCCCAGGAGGTCCTCGGCTCGGACCTCCCAGGCTTGGTCGGCGGCGACCCGCGGCACGAGGGGAGCGCTAGCGCGGGGATCTGGCGTGGCCTGAAGCGCGCGCACTTGGAGGCCGGCGGCGACGGCGCCTTGCTGCAGCGTCGCCTGCAAGGCCTCAAGCGCTGCATTGGCGGGGACGCGGCGAAAATAGCCACGCTCCTGGAGTGCGCGGTTGGTGCCGCCGAGCAGCGGCCCGATCGCCGCGGTGCCGGCCACAATCGCCTGCATGGCTCGCACCTCGGCTTCGACGGCCACCCGCACCGCCGCGATGGGCAGCTTGGCAGGCGAGGCGGTGGCGCGCGTCGACAATTCCGCCGACGCATCGGGGCGCGCTGACGCCGTGGCCACTCCCTTTGCCGCTGCAGTCGCCGCTTCCGACGGCGCTGCCTTGGCCGAATCTGAGGCCTCGCAGCTGTTCAGGGCCGACGCAAGGAGCGCACACAAGGCTCCTTGGGTCGCGAGGCGGCGCCGGAACGCGCTCTGGGGGGCCATTGGCATGGTTGTGCTCTGCCTCCTCCCCGCGACGCGCCGACGCTGGCAGGGCCCATGGTAGCGCTGGCTGCGCTGGCAGCAAACTGAGCCTGGCCGCGTTGACCCTGAGGGAACATCAGCGCTAGGATTCGAGCCTGCGGCATGGCAGCCGGTTGGCGTGGGCGCCGCGCCGCGCAAGCCACTGCGCCCTTCTCGGAGGCAAGTCAGCATGGCTCGGACGCACGAGGACATCGAGCAGTACATCGTCATCAGCGGGATCGACGCCGATGAGCCAGCCCCAGGCACCTGGGTGCTGCACGACCCGGCTTGGGGCGGGGCCCAGATCGTGGTCCAGCACACCGATCCCCTGGTGGTGTTTCGCTGCAAGCTCTTTGATGTCCCAAAGATGGACGACACACGCATCGCCGCGCTTTTTCGGAAAATGCTGCAATTGAACGCCAACGAGATGGTCCAGGGCGCTTACGCCTTGGAAGACAACGCCGTGGTGGCGGTCGAGGTCATGCAGGCCGAGAACCTGGACGAGAACGAGTTTCTCGCCGCGATCGACTCTTTGACCCTCGCCATCGTCGAGCACCATGATGTGCTGACGGAGCTACTGCCGACGGCCTGAGGCCGAGATCTCCACCTTCGAAAGCGCCGTGGGCGCGTGCCGCGATGGGTCGAGAGATCGCGGTCGGGAGAAGACGATGAGCTTGTTCAACCGCATCGGCCTGTTGCTGCGTTCGAACATCAATGGGATGGTGAGCAAGGCGGAAGAGCCCGAGAAGATCTTGAACCAGCTGCTGATCGACATGCGCGAGCAGTTCATCACGGCCAAGAAGCAGGTGGCGATCGCCATTGCCGACGAGAAGCGCCTCTACGCCAAGTACACCGAGTCGAAAAAGACCGCGGCGGACTGGGAAAAGAAGGCGATGTTGGCGCTGCAGAAGGGCGATGAAGGGCTTGCCCGCGAGGCGCTGGCGCGCAAGACCGAGGCCGACGGCCAGTCCGAGCAGTGGCAGACGCAGTGGGTGGCGCAGAAGCAGGCGACCGAGCAGCTCCGCGAGGCGCTCAATCAGCTCAACCTCAAGATCGGCGAGGCCAAGCGCAAGAAGGACCTGCTCATCGCTCGTTCCAAGCGCGCGGAGGCCCAAAAGACCATCCAGTCGACGATGGGCGGCCTCAACGACAACTCGGCGTTCGACGCCTTTGAGCGCATGACCGAGAAGGTCGAGCAGACCGAGGCCGAGGCCGAGGCGGCGGGCGATCTGAGCCGGAGCCTGGCCAACACGGACCTGGAGGACAAGTTCAAGGCCCTCGAGGCGACCAGCGGCACCGATGACGCCCTGGCAGCGCTCAAGGCCAAGATGGGCATCGCGCCCCCGCCGTCGGTGCGCGCCCCGGCAGCGCTGAGCCACGAGCCGGACGACGAGTTCCCGGTGCCGGACATCGGCGTCGATCTCGACGTCAAGACGCGCGCCTAGGCCGGCTTGGCGGCGATGGCGATCGACGGACCCCGCGCTGAGGGCTACCCCACCGGCGCTGTCGACGACCGCAGGCTGGACGACCCACAACCTCAGCGCTGCGCTGCCGCGTTACGGTGGCCCCCGCCCGCCGCTGCTGCCGACGTGGCCGACGGCAGCCGGCGGTCGCCCGTGACGGGCAGCTAGGGAGGCCGACATGGCACGCTACCGCCTTCGCGCGGGGCTACGTGTCGTCCGCGATGACGCCGGCAGGCTGCTGGTGGACGACGCCGCGCTGCGACGGCGGCTGCGGCTCGGTGTCGGCGATGGCCGCTTCTTGCAGCGGCTGGCCGAGGGCGCGTCGTGGGCGGCGCTGGTGTCGCACGAGGGTGGCGACGAGGCTGCGGCCGCGCGCCGGCTGTCGGCGCTGGCTCGCCTGTACTTGCTGGATGGCGCGCGATCGCAGCAGCGGCTGAGGCTCGCCCAATCGTGGCCGATGGTTCCGGCCAATGAGCCGCTGCTTTGGCTGCAAGGCCTGGATCCGCCTCGCCATGCGTGTGTGGGCACCGGGCGTTGTTGCGGGGCGACGTTTCTCGGCCCGCTCACCGGACGCGATCGGGTGCGCGTCGAGGCCCTCTCGTTGGCTGCGCGCGGACCTCGAAGCGGCGGCGAGCTGACAGAGGAGCTGGAGTTCGACGGCAAGACCTACGTCGGGATGGCGCGAGAGGGCGGACACTGTGTGGCGCAGCGTGACGACGGCCTCTGCGAGATCCACGCCGACCATGGCGCGGCAACGAAAGCCGTGCCCTGCCGCCAGTTCCCGCTGCGGTTTCATCGCTCGCCACGCGGTGTCCACGTCAGTCTGCTCTTGGCATGCCACGGCTATGACCGGGCGCGGGCGAGCGCCGAACCTTGGGCCGCGCGCGAGGCCGAGGTCCGGGGCTTGCTGGAGGAGGGCGCCGAGGTGCGCGCCATCGCCTGGCCGCCGACGTGGACGGCCGGGCTGCCGGTGGACGCCAATCGCTTCTACGCGCTGCAGGACGCGATGGTCGCACGCGGCGACGCCCATCGCGCGCCGGCCACGTCCGAGCTGGCGTTGACGGCGGTGGCGTGGCTGCGCGACGCGGTAGCGCAGGCCCAGATCGCCGGCGATGCCCGGGCGGGCGGGTTGGCCGAGGGTCCGCATGTCTCAACGCCGCTGCGCCTTGGCGGCATCTTGCCGCTGTTGGCTTCAGCAGAGGCCGCTGCGGGGGACGCGCACACCATCACCGCTGCGGCGGCCGCGCTTGAAGCGCCGTTAAGGATGCGGGCGCAACAGCTCGAGGCGGCAGGCGAAGGGGTGGACGCGGTGCGGCTGGCACGACTGGCGGCTTCGCTGGGAAGACTGGCGGCGGGTCAGGACGCAGCGATGCCCTTCGCTGCCGAGGCGCAGGTGCTGCTGCGCGATCTGGTCGCCGACGAGCTGCCGATCGCGGTAGCGGTGGGCCCTTTGGATGACGGCCTCGCGGTCCTGGCGGCACGGTTATGCCTGACGGCGGTCGAGTCGCGTCACCTGGCGCGCGCGCGCAGCGCGGCAGAGGTGGTGGCCGGCGACGTCACAGAGGCGCTCGCTTTGACAGTGCGCTCGGACGCCGACGTCGCAGCGTGGGCGGGCGCTGTGTCGGGAACCCTGGCTGCCTGACGGCGCACGCGGGAAAGGCAGGATTCCTTGCTGGGCTTCCTTGCGCCAAGGGCGCGGGGTGCACTAACCTACTCTGTCCCCGCGGGCCTCGCTGATTGGGCCTGCTGATTGCGGAGTGCACATGGTTGCCATGCCCCTGGCCTCGAATTCGCTGCGTTGGCTGGCAGCGTTCGCCTCGATCCTCGCACTGACAGCGACCGCTTGTTCGGGCGAAGAGCCAGCCACCGACACCGCAGATGCGAGCACCGACCTCGGTGGCGTTGATACTGGGGGCGGCGGAACGACGGACGCGGGCGCGGTCGACAACGGCGGCGGCAGCACCACCGATACCAGCGTCGATCCCGACTCGTCCGACGAAGACACCGTCGTGCCGGTCGACGGCGATACAGAGAGCGACAACGTCGACCCTGAGCTGCCGGAAGAGGTCGCGGTCGAGGATGCTGTCGACACGGTCGAGACGTCGACGCCCGACGCGACCGACATCGCCGAGGTGCCAATCGACCCCAAGAGCTGCGTCGGTCGCTGCGGCAAGTACAAGCTGGGTGCGCCGTGCCAGTGCCACGACTTCTGTGGCGACGAGGGCAATTGCTGCGCCGACTACGTCGAGATCTGCAAGCCGGTGGTGGCAGACGTCGACAGTGCCGAGACGGCAGTGGACGACACCGACGCGACTGTCGCCCCGAGCTGTCAGGGCAAGTGCGGCAAGTACGACGGTGCGGCCAAGTGCCAATGCGACAACCTCTGTGTCGGCGCAGGCGACTGCTGCAGCGACTACGAGGCCCTTTGCAAGCAGCCTGACGTCATCGACCCGCCGGACCAGGGCCAGGACACCGTGGACTCCAGCAGCAGCGACGTCGACTACAAGGACTTCGACATCGGCTGCCAGCAGGTCGATCCCGGGCTGGCGCCGGGCGCGCTGGTGATCTCCGAGATCATGATGAACCCCAAAGCCGTATTCGATGACTACGGTGAGTGGTTCGAAATCTACAACCCTGGCAGTGCGCCGGTGCCGATCGGCGGGCTGGAGGTCTACGATCCCAAGACCGGCAAGTCGCACAAGATCGGCGGCTGTTCGCTGTTCGTCCCGCCGAAGGGTTATCGCTTGCTCGCCAACTCGGGCAACAAGGCGCTGAACGGCGGCATCGACCCCGACCATGTCTACGACACCGTCCTGCTGACCAACTTCGACGGCGCGCTCTCCATCCGCGTCGGCTCGACCACCATCGACGAGGTGGCGTGGTCGTCGTCGTTCTGGCCGTCGCCGGCCGAATTCGATGGCAAGGCGGCGAGCCTGGATCCGCTCAAGCTCGACGCGAAGAAGAATGACAAGTACGAG
Organism: Myxococcales bacterium; assembly: GCA_947491025.1. Classification (GTDB taxonomy): domain Bacteria; phylum Myxococcota_A; class UBA9042; order UBA9042; family UBA9042; genus SXNM01. The sequence continues at coordinate 54,543 of CANLIC010000013.1, read as the reverse complement.
TTCACCTGGTGCGCTGCCAAGAACCAGATGGGCTCTGGAGATTTCGGCACACCGGGCGTGCAGAACCCCGAGTGCCCGAAGCCGCCGGACGGCGACAAGGACGAGGTGGAGGACGGCAAGGACAATTGCCCGATCGTCCCGAACGGGCTGCAAGAAGACAAGGATCTCGATGGCATCGGCGACGCCTGCGACAACTGCCCCGATGTCGAGAACAAGCTGCAAGAGAATGTCGACGGCGACGCCTCAGGTGACGCCTGTGACCCGCAGAAGTGCGGCGACAGCGAGCTTGACACCGGCGAGCAGTGCGACGACGGCAACAGCGCGCTGAACGATGGCTGCGAGGAGTGCAAGCTCGCCAAGATCATCCCCGCCAAGGTCTTCATCACCGAGGTCTTCGTGAAGACCGACGAGGTGCCTCTCGGCGAGTGGGTGGAGATCCATTCGGTCGACACCAAAGAGGTGATCCTCAATGGCTGGGTGCTCACGGCCGGCAAGGGCGGTAGCTTTACGCTGCCGGCGCAGCCAAAGATCGCGATTCAGCCCGGCCAGACCCTGATCCTGGGTGCGAGCAAGAACCCGCTGTTCAACGGCAAGGTCACGGTCAACGTCACCTGGACCGACGCCGACGGCAAGGTGGTGATCGGCCTCGACGACAACTCGGACGCGATCTCGCTGTCGAACAACGGCACGCTGATCGACAAGGTCACCTACGGCGGCCTCCACCCGATCCCCAAGACGGGCAAGTCGTTGCAGCTCGACAGCGGCTACTACGACCCGGGCCTCAACGACAAAGGCGCATACTGGTGCGACGGCCAGGGCCAGTGGCAGGGGACCACGGGCGACTTCGGCTCGCCGGGTGTCAAGAACCAGACCTGCGTGCCCAAGGGTGGCGATCAGGACGGCGACAACATCAAGAACGAGTTCGACAACTGCCCCTACGTCAGCAACCCCGGCCAAGCCGACAGCGACAAGGACACCGTCGGCGACCTCTGCGACAGCTGCAAGTCGGTCCCGAACCAGGACCAGAAAGACGGCGACGGAGACGACGCGGGCGACCTCTGCGACAACTGTCCAGGCTTCCCCAACCCGGATCAGAAGGACAGCGACGGCGACGGTTTCGGCGACTTCTGCGACAGCAAGACCTGTGGTAGCGGCTCGGTCGACGCCTACGAGGAGTGCGACGACGGCAACGCGCTGCCTGGCGACGGCTGCAGCGCCAACTGCCTGTTCGAGACGGTGACGCCTGGTGCGCTGGTCATCACCGAGATGATGGTGAACCCCGACAAGGTCGAGGACTCGGTGGGCGAGTGGATCGAGGTCTACAATACGACCGAGAGCAAGATCGACATCAACGGTTGGGTGTTGCGCGACGCGGCGGCCGACAAGCACGTGATCGCCGCTGGCAAGTCGCTTTGGATTGCACCCAAGAGCTATCTGGTTTTGGGTCGATCGATGGACAAGGCCAAGAACGGCGGCACCAACGTCGCCTATGCCTACGGCACCGACATCGCGTTGGCCAACCAGGTCGACTCGGTGGTCATTGAGTGGAACAAGAAGGTCATCGACGAGGTGAGCTACTACGGCAAGGGCCTGCTCTGCGACCCGGTCAAGCCACAGGCGGGTTGTGAGAACGACGGATTTGAGCTCACGGCCGCCTACAGCGTCGCCTTGGATCCGACCCAGTTCGAGGCCAAAGCGAACGACAAGGGCGAGCAGTGGTGTCTGGGCAAGGCACCCTACGGCGACGGCGACTTTGGTTCGCCGGGCGCTCAAAACCCGAGCTGCATCAACCCCTGCAAGGAAGCTGACAAGAAGACCAACAAGGTCGACAAGTCCGCGTGCGGCACCGACATGTGGTGCATCACCGGCGAGTGCGTCGCCAAGCCCAAGTGCGGCGACGGCAAGCTGAACCAGGACGTCGAGCAGTGCGACGACGGAAACCTGGTGCCAGGCGACGGCTGCGATGCGCTGTGCCAGAAGGAGCCCGAGCCGCAGCCCGATGGCACGGTGGTCGTCAGCGAGATCATGGCCAACCCGGACGCAGACGCGGGCAACGACGTTGGCGAGTGGTTCGAGCTCCACAACCCGACAGAGAAGCCAGTCGACCTCCAGGGTTGGGAGCTGAGGGATGAGCCGGTGCAGAAGCCGGGCACCTGCAGCAACGCCACGAGCCAGCCGTGCACGAGCAACGCGGACTGTCCAGGCGGCACTTGCAAGTTGCCGACCAAGCCAGCCCAAGAGATCCACAAGCTGCTGCCGGTCTGCGGCAACACGCGCATCGAGCCCAATGAGCTCTGCGACGACGGCAACACCGCGAGCGGCGACGGTTGCGGTGTGGCGTGCTCGGTGGAGGGCAGCTGCTCTGCGATGCGCCTCAACGGCAATGGGTCGGTGGTCGTGACGCTCAACAAGGCGAGCATCCCGGAGCTGAAGGCCGTGGCGATCTCGAGCTGGATCTACCTGCCCGCCAACCCGCAGCCGGTCGGCGGTTGCAGCAGCAAGGGCGCGACGGTGCCCTGCATGGACCTCGTGTCGCTCGGCGCCGCTGATGGCTGGCATGCCAACTTCCGCTATCACAGCGGCAAACTCTTCTTCGTGATCGGCAACGTGAACGAGGTGGAGGTCGAACTCGGGCCAGCCAAGGCTGACAAGTGGCAGCACGTCGCGGTGACGGTGCGTGTCAGCGGCGAGATTCGGTCCTTCCTCGATGGTCGGCGTGGCGCCGACGTGGGCGCCGCCTCGACGTGGCCACCGCAGGCAGGCTGGACGCAGGTGCTGACCGTCGGCGGCAGCCGGATGTCGAACGGCCAGGTGGTGCGCCCAGCGACCGCGCGCTTCCGATCCGTGCAGCTGGCGTCGTCCGAGCTCTACATGCGCCACTTCGGCCCCCAGGTGACCTGGAGCAAGGCGATGTCCGGCGATGTGGTCGAGCTCCGACTCGATGAGGGACAGGGCACGACGGTGGCCGACAGCAGCGGCAAGGGCCACGCGCTGCAGGCGACATCGGTCTCGTGGGGCAACGGCCAAGGCGGACCCTCGGGACCCTACTGCAGCCAGGCCGCCGCCGAGTCGCCGACGCTGGCGCCCGGCTTCGACGCCTTCATCCTGCAGCCCGGCGCCTTCGAGGTGTTCTGCAAGACGCGTGACCGAAAGAAGAACAACGATATCGATGCATTCTACGGTTGGGCCGACAGCGGCAAGAACGGCGGCCTCTCACTCGACAACGTCAGTGACCAGATCTTGGTGATCAACAAGCTCGGCAAGGTCGTCGACAAGGCGGTCTACGAAGAGGACTGGCCGTGGAACGCTGGCGCCTCGATGCTGCTGCTGGGAACGTGCTTCGATCCCAAGAGCAACGACGAAAAGAACTGCTGGCAGAAGGCGACCAATGCCTGCTCTTACGGTCCCGGCGTCGGCTTCAACTCCTTGAAGTGGGACTGCAGCAAGCTCGCCTGCCCAGAGGTCAACGTCTGCGTGGACAACGACGCCGCCAACACCTGCGCGGGCGCGACCAAGTGCTGCGTCTCGAAGGACGCCGGCACTCCTAGTAAACCCAACGTGTGCAAGTAGTTCGCGGGGGGTAGCCCGGCGCGCCCTGCCCGGCCGACCGCCAACTCCCCCGAGCCTGTCCGAGGAGCGCGATGCACCCGTTCGATTTTCGCTTGCCCACTGCGCGCAGCCAGCATGCTGTGCTGCCGGCAACCGGCGAGCCGTGGATCGACGGCTTGGCGGCTGCGTTGCAGCAACGCGGCTTCAGCTGCGCCAAAGTGCCTCCGGCTGAGATCGCCTTCCAGGCATTCGTCGACGGCGCAGCGATCGTGGTCTGGCGTCTCGAGGACGGCCTCGATCTGCCCGAAGCCTGGCTGCGGATGTGCGAGCGAGCGCCGCAGCGGATGCCTGCCGTGGCGGTGCTGATGCCTGACTCGAGCCCTGCGGAAGTTGAGTCGTGCCTCGCCGCCGGCTTCGACGAGGTCTTCAGCCTGCGCAGCGATCCAGAGCGCGCCGCGGCGCGTCTCATCGGTCGTGCGCGTAGCCGCGATGTCCACCACAGCCTGGCCGCTGTGGACCCGCTGACGGGTCTGCCAGGCCGCAACGTGTTCTTCTCGCGCCTTGACCCGACCGTGCGCCTCAGCTCGCGCGCCAGCATGCCGATGGCGGTGGCGGTGATCGACCTGGACGGCTTCCGGTTGCTGGAGCAGCAGGTGGGGCGGTTGCTGGTGCGGGCTCTGCTGCGCGACATCGCCGAGCACCTGCGTAAGGCGCTGCGACGCTCGGACACGGTGGCGCGCATCGGCGACGACCGCTTCGGCCTGATTCTGCACCACATCACGGCGTTCGAAGCGCGCCGGCTCCTCTACCAGCTGTGGCGCAGTCTCTCGGCGCGCCCAGAGACCCTGGAGGCCATCGGGGCCGACGCTGCGCGCGTGACGTTCACTGCCGGAGTGGCTGTTTTTCCTGGCGACTCGGCGGATGGCAGCGAGCTGTACACCCGGGCGGAAGTGGCGCTTGACGTCGCGCGGGCCACGGGACATCGCCGCGTCCTGCTGTACTCGGAGACGGCAGGCGACGCTGGCAACCGCGCCAGCGGCTCAACGGATCTGCGCTACCACCGCACCTCTGCCAGCGGCCGCGAAGACCCGGAGTAGCCCACAGGGCCCCGCGGTCGCCGCTTTGGCGCGCAGATGGCGCGGCGGTCAGCGTCGATTCTCTCTTGATCTCCGTCCGTTCGTGGCGAGCCCCTGCCCTGAGCTACCGTGCGGGCGTGCGCTTACAGGATTCAACGCGTGGTGCGCTGGACTTGCAACGCGATCTCTGGAATAAACCGCGCCGTCCGCGGCCGGGGTGGCCGCGACCCAGCCTGCAGCCGCAAGCGTCTGTGCGACGCCCATCGCCGGCCGCGCAGGCGGGTGCAACTCGCTCCCGGAGGCGCGGACGGCTCGCTCGTTCGCCTGCGGCCCGAAAGGGTGTCCACCTGGAAGTCCCCATGATGCAAGTTCCTCCCCATCTCTGTGGCGCCCATCGGCGACGACAGGCCGGTGGATCCCTGCGCGGTGCGTGGATCGCTGTGGCTGCGATCTGCGGCGGACTCTTGGCAACGGGCTGCGATCAAATCGACGCTCAGCTGCCGGAGTACCACAAGGGCTATCAGCCCGTGCAGCCCATCGCCTACTCGCACCGCTTGCACGCTGGCGATCTCGGGATCGAGTGCAAGTACTGCCACTTCGGCGCCGAGCAGGGCAAACACGCCGGTGTTCCGCCGGTCAATGTATGCATGAACTGCCACAAGCTCGTGAAGCCAGACTCGCCGGAGATCAAGAAGATCCATGAGGCGTACAAGTCCGGCGCGTCGATCGAGTGGGTTCGGATCCACAAGCTGCCCGACTACGTCTCCTTCGACCACAGCCGTCACGTCAACCGTGGCGTCGCCTGCCAGACCTGCCATGGACCGATCCAGGAAATGGAAGTGGTCAAGCAGCAGAACACGCTGGCCATGGGTTGGTGCGTGAACTGCCACCGTGAGTACACCGACAATCCGCCGGCGCACCTCGCCCACAAGAAGATCAACGCCTCGCTTGACTGCTCAGGATGCCACCACTGAGCCGCGCGCGGCGCCGCCCAGGGTGCGCCCCTGGCCGCGGCCGAGGCGGCAACGCAGGCAAAGGCAGCAGCCAAACCCAGCGAGACGCCAGCAGATGACACGCCCGTGTGCGGGGCAGCACCCATGGTGACGCCGCAAGCGCGATGGCAGCGAGCGCCGAGCAGAGACTCGGCTGTTTGAGGAGCCCATGGACGGCAACCACGACAACCGCAGCACCCCCGCCGCCGGCCGCGCCGGCGCGCCCCGCCGTTACTTTCAGACGGTGGAGGAGCTGCGTCGCGACGCCAAGTCGGTGGCTGCGGCCGACGTCGAGTTCGGTGCTGCGCCGCGCCCCGGAGACGGCAGCGACGTGGCGCGCCGGGACTTCCTCAAGGTACTCGGGACCAGCTTCGCGGCAGCCGGCGTCGCTGCCGGTTGCGCTCGGCGCCCGGTCGACAAGATCATCCCCTACGTCCAGAAGCCTGAGCAGATCACCCCTGGCGTGCCGGCGTACTACGCCACGACCTGCGGCGGCTGCGCTGCCAGCTGCGGCCTGCTCGTCAAGGCCCGCGACGGCCGACCGATCAAGATCGAGGGCAATCCCGAGCACCCCTACTCCGGCGGCGGCGTCTGCGCCCGCGGCCAGGCCAGCGTCATCGACCTCTACGACGGCGACCGCCTGCGCGAGCCGATGGTCGGTGGCAAGGCCGCTGCTTGGAAGGACTTCGACAAGGCCGCGCTGGAGGCGCTGGCATCCTTCCGTACGGACGGCGCTGGCCTCGCGGTGGTGACACAGGCCCTGAGCGGCCCAGCGAGCCAAGCCGCGCTCGGCAAGCTGCTGGCGGCGCATCCGGGCGCGCGCCACGTGGTGGTGGACGACGACGACGTGTCCGCGATTCGGGCCGCGCACCAGTTGACCCATGGCGTCGCCGGCGTGCCCCTTTTCGACTTCGCCCGTGCCGAGGTGGTCGTCAGCTTCGATGCTGACTACCTGGGCACCTGGCTCGCGCCGGTGTGGTGGAGCCGCCAGTCGGCGCTGAATCGCAAGCTGACGGCCAAGCGCAACACGCTCTCGCACCTCGTCCAGGTCGAGTCGCAGCTCACGCTAGCGGGTGCCAACTGCGACGAGCGCGTGCGGGTCCTGCCATCGCAGATCGGGCCGCTGGCGCTCGAGTTGGCAGCGAGTGTGGCCAAGGCCACAGGCTCTGACCTCAGCATCACCGCTGCCGCCAGCGAGTTCGCGCCCAAGGTCGCACTGTGGACGCAGCTGCTGCTGGCCAACAAGGGAAAGTCGCTGGTGATTTCGGGGAGCGGCGAGGTCGCGGTGCAGACCGCTGTCAACGCCATCAACGAGGCACTCGGCAACTACGGCAAGACGCTGGACATCGACCGGCCGCTGCTGGGATACGGTGGCGACCGCAGCGCGGCCGAGGGGCTGCTGACGGACGTCGAGGGCGGCAAGATCAAGGGCCTGGTCCTGGTCGACGTCAACCCGGCGTACGCCAGCTCCATGGCAGCGCGTTGGGCCAAGGCCATGGCGACCGTGCCGACCTCAATAGCGCTCTGCGATCGCCTCGACGAGACGGCTTCGTTGGCCAAGCTGGCGGCGCCGAACAGCCACTTCCTGGAGGCTTGGGCCGACGTCGAGGTCCTGCCCGGCTTGGTCGGCGTCCAGCAGCCGCTGGTGCGGCCGCTCTTTGGGACACGCTCGGCCTTGGAGTCGATGCTGGTGTTGGCGGGCGAAGCCGGCGACGGCCTGGAATTCGTGCGCAAGACCTGGGAGCTGTCGGTCTACCCGCGCGTAGAGAGCAAGAGTCTCGATTTTACTGCGTTCTGGGACAAGACCGTCCACGACGGGTTGGCGCAGGTGCTGCATCTGCAGCTGCCGGGCGGCGCGGCCGAGGCGGCTCCGCCGCAGCCGGCGGCGCCTGGTGGCGCAAACGCGGCCCCCGCAGGGGCGCCTGCGGCGGCAGCAGCGATTCCGGCGGCCGCAGAGGCCGTGGCGGTCCCGGCCGCCGCGGCGGGCGCTGGGGCGCTACCAGAGGCCGCGGCGTTGCCCGAGGCGGCGGCGATTCAAGCGGCCGGCGCAGCGGCAGCAGCAGCAGGCACGGCGGGCGCTGAGCCTCCGGCCGACACGACGGCGACGGCGGTGGACGCCCCTGCGGACGCGACGGGGGTCGCGGCCGGCTTGGTGCAGAAGCCCCTGGCCCGCTACAGCGTTGACGGCGTTAAGGCGGGCCTGGCGGTGGCCGCGGGCAAGGTCGGCGGCCAGGGCAAGTACGAGTTGGTGCTCTATCAGAAGGTCGGCATTGGCAATGGCCGCGCCGCCAACAACCCATTCTTGCAAGAGTTGCCAGATCCGCTGACCAAGGCGACGTGGGACAACTACGCGGCGCTGTCGCCGAAGACTGCGCAGGAGCTCGGTGTCGGCACGGGCGACGGCGTCAAGGTCAGCGCGGGCGACATCAGCTTCGAGCTGCCCGTCGTCCTGCAGCCCGGCCTCCACGACGGCGCGGTGGCGATTGCGTATGGCTACGGCCGCCAGAAGGGCGGTCGCGTCGCGCTGTTGGCCGGCGGTGTCAACGTCTGGCCGCTGGCGGCGCTCGGTACACAGGTCCGCGTCGATCTGCAGCCGACGGGGAGCCACCGTGAGCTCGGCTTCAGCCAGACGCACCCGTCTTACGAGCACCGCAACATCGTGCGCGAGACGACGCTGACCGCGTGGCAAAAGGACCCGACCGCCAACAACCCGCCGCTCGACAAGCTGTTGGCCGGCGATGGCTCGGCGGGCCAGGCTGCCGAGAAGCCGCGTTCGGTGTGGAAACCCCATGAGTACAACGGCAAGTACAAGTGGGAGATGGTGGTCGACCTCAACGCCTGCACCGGCTGCTCTGCCTGCGTCATCGCGTGCAACGTCGAGAACAACATCCCCGTCGTCGGTCGCCTCGAAGTGGCGCGCAAGCGCGACATGCACTGGATGCGCATCGACCGCTACTACGCCGAGCCAGCGTCGGCGACGCCGGGCCCGACCGACTACGACTGGACGCCAGTCGAAGACGACTGGATGCAGCTGGCGGAGAACCCGCAGGTCGTGTTCCAGCCTGTGATGTGCCAGCACTGCGAGGTGGCGGGCTGCGAGACCGTCTGCCCGGTGCTGGCGACGGTGCACACCAGTGAGGGCCTGAACTCGATGGCCTACAACCGCTGCATCGGCACGCGGTACTGCGCCAACAACTGCGCCTACAAGGTTCGTCGTTTCAACTGGTTCCAGTACCCGCAGGGAGAGGTCAAGGACACCATCGACTACGACCTCCTCAGCCTGGCGCTCAACCCCGATGTGGGCGTGCGCAGCCGCGGCGTGATGGAGAAGTGCTCGATGTGCGTCCAGCGCATCCAGGCCGCCAAGAGCGAAGTGCTTCGCCAGGGCCGCGACACGGTGCTCGACGGCGATGTGCAGACCGCCTGCCAGCAGACCTGCCCGACGGGTGCCATCACCTTCGGCAACATCAACGACAATCAGAGTGCGGTTTCTGAGGCGATGCGCAACCCGCGTCGCTACAAGATGCTCGAAGAGATCAACACCCGCCCGGCCATCGGCTACCTGACCAAGGTCCGCCACACGTTCGAGATGATGCCGCCTTCGGCGCCATCAGGCGGCGGTCACGGCGGCCACGAGCCAGGTGCTGGCCACGGCGCGGCCGACGACAAGAAGGAGGGCTAGGATGTCTGCGACCGTATCGCACCTGCGTGAGCCCCTGGTGATGGGCGGCAAGCCTCGGCTGGCCGACATCACCAACGCCATCGTGGCGCCGATGGAGAACAAGCCGAGCGGCCTGTGGTGGGCGGCGTTCATCCCGGCGGTGACGCTCTTTGTCGCCGGTTTCACGACCATCGGCTACCAGATCTCCGAGGGCATCGGCACTTGGGGCCTGAACAAGACCGTCGGTTGGGGCTGGGACATCACCAACTTCGTGTGGTGGGTCGGCATCGGTCACGCAGGAACCGCCATTTCCGCGATCTTGTTCCTGTTCCGCCAGAAGTGGCGGACCGCGATCAACCGCTCTGCCGAGGCGATGACGATCCTGGCCGTCATCTGCGCCGCGCTGTTTCCCTTCATCCACATGGGCCGCCCCTGGTTCGGCTGGTGGTGGTTCGCGCCGCTGCCCAACATGCGCGGTCCGCTGTGGGTGAACTTCCGGTCGCCGCTGCTCTGGGACTTCTTCGCGATCTCGACCTACTTCTCGATCTCCTGTGTATTCTGGTACTTCGGCCTGCTGCCCGACCTCGCGACTTTCCGCGACCGGACCAAGAAGAAGCTGCAGAAGCAGATCTACGGCATCCTCAGCTTCGGCTGGACCGGCAGCAACCGAGACTGGAGCCACTACGAGATCGTATACACGATCCTGGCCGCGCTGGCGGCGCCGCTGGTCCTCTCGGTCCACACCATCGTCTCGATGGACTTCGCGACCTCGGTGATCCCGGGCTGGCACACCACCATCTTCCCGCCCTACTTCGTCGCCGGCGCCTTGTTCTCGGGCTTTGCGATGGTGCTGACCCTGTTGGTCATCGCGCGCAAGACCCAGAAGCTGGAGCACATCATCGCCGAGAGCCACGTCGACAACATGGCGAAGGTCGTGCTGGCGACGGGCATGCTGGTCGGCCTCGCGTACTCCACCGAGTTCCTGATCGGCTGGTATTCGGGCAGCAACTACGAGGGCTTCATCTTCTTCAGCAACCGCGCTGTCGGTCCCTACGCGTGGGCCTACTGGACGATGATCAGCTGCAACGTCATCAGCCCCCAGATCTTCTGGTGGGCGCCGATGCGGCGGAACATGGTGGTCGTCTTCATCATGTCGATCTTCGTCAACATCGGCATGTGGTTCGAGCGCTTCGTCATCATCGTCACCTCGCTGCACCGCGACTACCTGCCCTCGAGCTGGTCGATGTACTCGCCGACCTGGGTCGAGATTTTGGAGTTCGGCGGCACGCTTGGCTTCTTCTTCACGGCCTACCTGCTGTTTGTCCGATTCTTGCCGACGGTTTCGATCGCCGAGGTGAAGATGGTCTCGGCCTGGGCGCAGCGCGACAGCCACGGCCACGGGTCGCACGGCCACGCCACGGCCTCGGGTCCCGGCGCGATGGGTCTGCACCCGACCCCGGCCGCTCCCAAGGAGGAGGTGCTCCATGGCTAGCGCACACGCGGCGCCCGCGAGCGAGGCGACCAACGGCAACAAGCCGTTCTTGGTGGCGTTGTTTGGCGACGAGCATGCGTTGATCGAGGCGACGAGCGCAGCGCGGACCGGCGGCCTGCCGATCCACGACTGCTACACGCCCTACCCCGTCCACGGCCTGGACGCTGCCATGGGGCTCAAGCGCTCGTGGCTGCCGTACATCGCCTTCTGCTACGGCACGTTTGGCCTGCTCTTGGCCATCTCCTTGCAGGTCCACACCCAGTACGTGGACTTCGTGCCGCTGTGGAAGGGCTGGCCGATCATCATCGGTGGCAAGCCCTTTCTGTCGTGGCCGGCCTTTGTACCGGTGTTCTTCGAGTTGACGGTGCTCTGCACCGGCCATCTCACGGTGCTGACCTACCTCATCTACCGGCGGCTGCTGCCGGGCATGAAGCCGAAGATCTCGGTTCCGGGCGTGACCGACGACAAGTTCGCGTTGGCCCTGGATCCTGCCGCCGTGGGTTTCGACGAGGGGCGCGCCCGCGCGCTGTTCGCCGATCACGGTGCCGTCGAGGTGCTGACCGTGGAGGGCCGCTGATGCAACGCACGACCTCGCTGCTGCTCGCCACGCTGATGGCGCTCGGCGCCGCTGGATGCAATGTCCGCGACCAGCCGAACTATCTGATCGCGCCACAGATCAACCCGATGTGGTTCAGCAAGGCCCAGGAGTCGCAGGGCCTGATGTTCTCGCCGCGCTTCTCTCGCTTCGACGAGTCCGATGAAGCGGTGGCGCAGCGGGTCATCAAGCTGGCGCACGGCGACGGGCGTACGCTGCTGCTGCCGCCCGAGGGTACGATTCGCCGCGGCTTTGTGCCGACGCACTTCGAGGTCAACGAGGCTGGGGCCAAGGCCGCCGGGCTGGTCGACGACAAGGGCAACGCCAAGTTGGCCGAGTTCGCGGCCCAGCAGGCCGTCAAGGCCGGTGAGGCGCTGCGCAACCCCTTCGCCGACCAGGCCAAGGACAAGGCAGTGCTAGCGCGCGCCGAGGAGGTCTTCGTCACCTTCTGCGCGCCTTGCCACGGCAAGACGGGCATGGGCGATGGCCCGGTCAGCAAGCGGGGCGTTCCGGGCTTTCCGCTGGCGTCGCCGGATTCGCCGCCGGTGAAGAACGGCTATAAGGACGGCCATATCTACCACATCATCAGCCACGGCCGCGGCATGATGTCGAGCTATGCGTCTCAGATCCGCCCTGATGACCGCTGGAAGGCGGTGTTGTGGGTGCGCGAGCTGCAGCTGCGCGCCCTGGGTGGCGCTGCGGCGGGCAGCGCCCAAGGAGCCAAGTAATGGCGCACCACAGTCACCACGATGCGGGCGCTGCGGCGCTGGAAGACCGGGCCTACGTGGTCCCGAAGTCCGTGCAGAACCTGGCGCTTGCCCTCATCGCCGTCGGAGTGGCCGGGCTCGGCTTTGCCTTCGCGGGCGAGGCCTGGCGCGGCTGGAGCAACGTCCTCATCGGCGGCTACTACTTCACCGGGATCGCCCTCGGCGCATCGTTTATTTTCGCGGTGTTCTCGATGGTCAACGCCGGCTGGTGGGTGGTCATCAAGCGCCCGGTCGAGGCCTTCACGACGTTCTTGCCGGTCGGGCTTGTGGCGTTCTTGGCCATCGGCCTGCTCGGTCTACATGACCTCTACGAGTGGTCGGTGCCCGAGATTGTTCAGCACGACATGCTCCTGCAACGAAAGGCGCCGCTGCTCAACGAGGCGGGCTGGCTGATGCGGGTGGTGATCTACTTCGGCATCTGGATGACGACGACCTACTTGATGCGTCGCCACAGCCGGGCGCAGGACAACGGTCCGGTCGACGAGCGGACCAAATCCAACGTGCGACTCGGCGCGATTCACCTCGTGCTCTTTGCCCTCACCGTCACGTTCTCGGGCCTCGACTGGATGTCGAGCCTTGAGCCGCACTGGTTCTCGACCATGTTCGGCGTCTACCAGTTCATCGGCATGTTCGTCGCGGCCACGGCCTGGCTGACGCTGTTCGTGCTCGGGATGAAGAAGGCCGGCTACCTGCCCTACGTGAACGAGAACCACTACCACGATCTCGGCAAGATGATGTTTGGTTTCGCAACCTTCTGGGCCTATATCTGGGTCAGCCAGTACATGCTCATCTGGTACTCGAACATCCCCGAAGAGACGAGCTACTACTTCAACCGCCAGCACCATGGCTGGGAGTACATCTGGGCGCTCAACCCGATCGTCCGCTGGGTAGCGCCCTTCCTCATCCTGCTGCCGCGCGGCAACAAGCGGAACCCCAAGATCCTGGCGCTGGCCGCCGGCATCCTGGTGTTTGGCCACTGGCTCGACATCTACCTGCAGGTGATGCCGGCAACCAGCCACTTCGCGGCGCACCACCACGGCGCTGACGTGCATGGACCGCTCTTCGGGTTGCAAGAGGTGGGAGGCTTGGCGTTCTTTGCCGGTCTGTTCCTGCTGATCGTGCCGAAGATGATGGAGCGGGCGCCCCTGCTCGCCAAGCACGATCCCTACCTGGAAGAGGCGCTACACCACGATCAGTAGGGTGTGGCACGCTCGCGTCTGGCCTTGCGGCGTCGTGCAGCTTGTGTCGACTGACGGGCCCGTGGACGGCGCGACATGGGCGCTGAGAGCGGCCATAACGTAGCCAAGCGCCTGCGGAAACGACGCCTCCTGCGGATCACGCGGAGAGTTGGCGCGGCGACGCTGGCCAAGGCGCATTGCGTCGCTGGCTCCTGCCTTGACTCGCTTGGCGGGCGTGCCTGCGGAGCTTGTGGTTGAGTCGGTTCGCACGTCCGGCTACGATGGTTGCTCCATCACGCGACCCAGCGGTCGCCGCGACCGGCATCGCTGGTCTAGGGAGTTCGCCATGTCGCATTCGATCAAGGCAGCGTTTCCCCTGCGCAACGGGACCTGCGCGGCGACCGCGCTAGCGCTGTGGATGCTGGCCAGCCCATCGGCCGCGCTGGCGAAGCCCGCCGCCAAAGCGCAGGGCCCGCACCCCTGCGAGGGAGCGGCGCGTGAGGTGGCCCTGAAGCTGCTGCGGCTGCAGAGCGACGGCGACGAGCGCGCGTCGGTGGAAGGCGACGCCACGTTGCAGAAGCCGGTGAAGGCGCCCAAGGGCAAGGCGAAGTACGACGTCTTGCAGGTGATGGGCTTCGTCTACAAGGCGACGTTTCGGGTCCGGGTCCTCTACCTGCAGGGCGATGCGTCTTGCGCCCGCGTGGGCATGGAGATCGTCGAGATGCCCGCCGGCGGATGAGAACGTCGATTGCGCACCGGCGCTAGACCACGACGAAGACCTCGCCATTGGCGACGATGTGTGGCTGCCAGGCGGTGTCGAAGGCCGGCGGCGCTGGTGGCCCCCACGGGATGCAGCCGGAGCACTGGCCGCTGAAGTTGTCGCCGTAGGTGCAGGTCTGCGCCGCCTGATTGTCCTTCGGGTACTTCTCTCCGCACAAGACGGCGCGCTCTTGGCAGCACTCGCTCCAGTTCGGCGCCGAAATGTCGAGGCACGCCGGGATCTCGGGCTCGAAGTCCTTGCAGTCGGCGGTGTCGGCGGTGTCGGCGCTGATGTCGGCGCCGAGGTCGCCGCCCTGCGCATCAGAGGCGTCGGCGACGCTGGCGTCCGCGCTGACTTCGGAGCCGCCGGCGACGTCCGAAGCGCTGGAGTCGGCGCCATTGGCGTCGGCGCCGCTCACGCTGTCGGCGACGTCAGGGTTGCCAGTGGTACCTGCGCTGTCGACACCGCTGGCGGCGTCGGAGGCATCGCCGTTGGCGTCGGCGCCGGAGGTCGACTGGACGTCGGCGTCGGCGATCGCGTCGCTGGAGATGCCATTGGTGCTCGCGGGTTGGCTGCACGACAACGCCGAGAGGCCGGCTGCGGCCGCGGCCCCACGCAGGGCGCGGCGACGAAGCTCATCGAAGGGGATGGCCATGGCGGTGGGCTCCTGCTGAGTAGGACATGGGGCCAAGGGCAACGCGCCGCAGCGCACCGGGGTGATCGTACGCGCTCGCCCAGCGAGGGGCAACGTTGCCGCGGCCTGACGCGGACCCGACGAGCATTGACACGCGATCGCCTGCGCGCAAGCCTGCGCGCGCCGCCGCAGACCGGTCGGCTTCGCGAGGTGCCATGGTCCCGTTCGTCGCGTTTCCCTTGATGTTGGCTCAGCTGCACAGCGATCCGCTCTCTGCCGCGCTGCAATCGCGCGGCATGGTGCTGGCGGTGCTCATCGTGCTGGTGGTGATGAGTGTGTTGACGTGGTTCATCATCGGCGCTCGCGCCCTGGCGCTGTGGCAGCTCAGGAGCCAGGTCGAGGCCTTTCGTCAGAGCTTTGGCCGGCACGAGGATCTCGCCACCGCCGCTGAAGCGCTCAAGGCCCACGTCGCGCTCCCGCACTTCAAGCTCCTGGTCGCAGCGCTCCGCGAGATTGCGCGGCACGGCCAGGAGGAGATGGTCGACCTCCATTCGGTGGAGCGCACGCTGCGGCGCGTCTCGGAGCCGCTGGTCGAAGACCTAGAGACGGGCCTGTCGGTCCTCGGCTCGGTGGCTTCGGCGGCGCCCTTCATCGGCTTGTTCGGCACCGTGTGGGGCATCATGATGGCCTTCGGCAGCCTCTCGGACTCGGGCAGCGTGCTGACAACGGTCGCGCCGCACATCGCTGAGGCGTTGGTGGCGACGGCGGTCGGCCTGCTGGCGGCGATTCCCGCGGTGATCGGCTACAACATCTTGACGCGCATGGTCCGGGGAATCGTAATCGATCTCGACGGTTTTGGACTCGACTTGCTGAACCGCATCGCGCACGACGAGCGCACGGGGCGCTGACGGGCCGCAAGGCGCTTGGCGAGGAGGCGAACGATGGCGATGGCGTTGGGCGGCGGGTCGGGTGGGCGTGGACGCATTGCGCGCACCACGCTGGCCGAGATCAACGTCACGCCGCTCGTCGACGTGATGTTGGTGCTGCTCGTGATTTTCATGACGGCGAGCTCGATCGAGACCGCGCGCTTGTCGCGTGAAGCGGAGACGTTGCGGCAGGTTGTCGGCGAGGAGATCGCGGCGGTCGATGCGCCGTCCGAAGACCAACAGCAGGTACCGGTGGATCTGCCCAAAGCACAGGCCGACAAGCTCACCGGCAGTGGCGGCAAGGACGCCAAGCCGATGCTGTCGATCGACAGCAAGCGGCGAATCTTTCTCGACAAGCAGCAGCTGGTCGACTGCGGCGCGCACAAAGACTTCGACGCGTGCTTGGACGCCTTTGAGGCGGCGCTCTCGAGCTCTGGGCGCGGACCGCTGCGCGATGTGCACCTGCGGGCCGACCGCAAGCTCACCTACGACGACGTGCTCCGGTTGATGGCGCGGATGCGGCGCGCCGGGATTCAGCACTTCGGGCTCGTGACGGAGGCGCCAGCGAGCGCAGCAGGCGCGGCAGCGCCAGCGGCGACCGGTGGGGGCGCCGCGGGGCCGAGTCCATGAGCCGCCGACGGCCGCCGACCAAGGGGCAGCCTCCGTTGCCATCGCAGCCAGGGCCGCAGGCATCTCAGCCCGCGCCGCCTGCTCAAGCCTCCGCGGCTGACCCTGCGCAAAACGCGGCGCCGACGCCCAGCGTTCCGGTCAAGCTGGGTCCTGAGCTCACGGCAGGCGAGCAGCTCGCCGGCGGCTCGCCGCAGACCCTGCCCGCGCAAGCGGCGCCGGCCACGCCACCAGAAGCTGCCCTGAAGCCAGCCGCCGCTGCGCTGCCCACAGGCGCCTCGCACACGCCGCCGGCAGGGCCTGGCAGCGACGTTCCGCCCGCCCTGCCCGGCCCGGCGGTGAGCGCGCAGATGACCAGAGGCGCTGCGGCGCAGCGGGAGGCAGCCTCGAACGACCACCTGTACGCGGCCTCGACGTTGGCCTCGGCACTGCCGCTGTTGTCGTGGTACGAATCTGCGGCGGCCGAAGCGGCGACACCGAGGGCGCTCAAGGCCCTCGCCAATGGTCTGGCCGTCGCCCTTGCGGCGCACGTCACCATCGGGCTCACGGTCTGGCTAGCGCCGACCGGCGTCTCGGAGGAGGTCGAGGCAGCGATCGCGGCCAACGTCGAGCCGATCGGCGACTGCACGTCCGTGGTCAGCCCGGCTTGCCTGGGCGAGAAGAGCGGTCGCTCGGAGCCGATCGCGGCGAGCCGCCAAGCCAAAGCGCCGGGCCCGCGGCGCTGTCCAGAGCCGATGCGGCGGCTGCTGCGGCGCGAGGTTGAGCCCCCGCCGCCGGCGCTTGTCGACTTGCTGGAGGCCGAGTTGGTGGAGCGGCTCGGCGACCCGACGGGCAAGGCGCTGCCGCTGGCACCGGCATCGGGGCCGAAGACCGCAGCCGAAGCCGCCCAGCAGCGAATCAGCGCGGTCGACAAGCTGGTGCGGGCCGACAACAAGCTGGATGCCATCTTGAAGGGTGGCGACGAGGGGGACGCGCGGCGCAGCGAGCTGGGCAAAATCTTGGGCACCAAGACCGGCCAGGTCGGCGGCGACGGTCTGATCAACCGCAAAGGCTCGGCCTACGTCCGCGAGGTGCGGATCGCCATGCAGCGCTCCTTTGTGCTGCCGGGCAACGTGCCGCCGTGGCTGCGCGCGGAGCTGCGGGCCAAGGTCCGGATCACCCGGATGACCGCCAGTGGCCAAGTCCTCGAGTACGCGATCGACAAGAAGAGCGGCAACGAGGCGTTCGACGACACCGTGCAGGCGCTGATGGCCGGCTACAAGTCGGGCCTGCGCTCGCTGCCCCCACCACCACCGCACGTGCTGGAGGAGATTCTGTCGCGCGGCCTCGTCGTCGACCTGCGCGGCGGCTGAGTCTCGACGAGGCGTCGAAGCCCTGACGGCCTCGCGAGCAGCCCGAGCGCACCGCGGCTCAGCGAGGCTTCCCTTCCTCTTCGCCGGCCGGTGCGGGCTCGACCTGCCGCCAGCGGGCGCGCCGACGCTCCAGCAAGGCCATGGTGACCTCGCGCCGGCGGGGATCGTGCAGCGACAAGGCGTCGATCCGGCTGCCTTTGCCCTGGTTGCAGCGCAGGCAAGCGATGGCGAGGTTGCTGACGTCGTCGTCGCCGCCATGATTGCGCGGCAAGATGTGCTCAAGCGTCGCGCCCTCGAGCAAGACGCCGCGGTGGCTGGCCATGACGCCGGCGTTGCACATCAGGCAGCGACCGAGCCATACGTCTTCGCCGCGCCAAAGCGCCGCACCAAAGGTTCGATCGCTCGCGACGACCGCCAAGATGCGTTTCTCTCGCGAGAGCGCGCGCTTCTGCGGCGCCTGTAGCCCGTGAGCATCGGCGTGACTGGGCTTGTTTCTCCCTCTCCCGCGTCTCATTCCCGCCTCACCCCTTCGCCGCTTGTGCATCGGTGCGCGCGCTGCGACTGCGGCAGATCTTGCGCGGCCCAGGGTAGACGCTATCGTCACCATGGGTGCGCCGCCACCGTGGCCACCACCGGGGCCGCCCTCCTGGCACAACCAGGCCCCGGGCAGGAGCGTCCTGCACCCCGACTCGGGCGACGCGGCATCGCCCCTGGCGGCGCGGAGGGAACCGCAACCCAGTACATGCCGAATCAAAAGGGGGTGATCGCGTGAACAGTCCATGTTCGACCGGTGAGGTGATGTCTTACTAGACCGCCTGCTCGTCCAGGGACCGGCCGATGAGGGCGCCCATGCTCCGGGCGCCCAGGCCCGCAGACGAAGCGGGCGGCGTGGTCATCCCAGGCATCACCGGCTCCGCCACGGGGCGCCGAGGTCAGGCGCCAGCCACCCACGAGGGTGGTCACCGTGGCGGAGCCTGCCTTTTTGGGCCCCGCAGTCGGGGCGCCGCCGCTAGCGCTCCTTTGCGCGGACCATTGCGAGTCGGCGCGACCTGCCGCAGGCTAGGGGCTTGGCGCCACTGCCCCACCGGCCTTCGCGCCGGCCTTCGCGTCAGGAGCGAAAACATGCACTCGGAGATCGAGGGGCGACCGAGCTTTGCCCACGTGCGCCTGCGGCTTGAGGCGGGCGAGACGGTGCGCGCCGAGGCCGGGGCGATGGTGTCGCGCTCGCCATCTGTGGTGCCGCGGGCAGCCTTCAATGGCGGCCTGCTGCGCGCCCTCATGCTGCGCTTCTTTGGCGGCGAGCCCTTGTTCGTCAACCACTTTGAAGCACAGACCGCTGGCGAGCTCTGGCTGACACAGCCGACGCCGGGCGACATCTTGGAGCTCGACCTGGAGGGCCGCACGCTGTGCCTGACCGCTGGGTCGCTGATCGCGGCGACGCCCGGGGTCGAGATCGGCGTGCACTGGGCAGGCATCACCAGCTGGATCGGCGGTGAGGGGCTCTTTCGGCTCACCATCTCGGGCCGCGGCCGGGTTTGGATCGGCAGCTTTGGCGC
Organism: Myxococcales bacterium; assembly: GCA_947491025.1. Classification (GTDB taxonomy): domain Bacteria; phylum Myxococcota_A; class UBA9042; order UBA9042; family UBA9042; genus SXNM01. The sequence continues at coordinate 35,378 of CANLIC010000013.1, read as the reverse complement.
CCTGGTGGCGGTCGACGTCGAGCGTCCGTTGACCATCGACACCGGGCATCTCGTGGCCTACGAGCCGACGATCGCGCTGCGGACCCGGCTCTCTGGCGGGCTGTTCACCTCGCTGTTCGGTGGCGAAGGACTGGTGATGGAGGCGTCTGGGCCGGGCAAAGTCTGGTTGCAGACGCGCAACTTGGACGCCTTCGCGGGCTGGATCGCGCCCTACATGCCAGGCTGAGTGCGGGCGCTGGCGACGCTTGGAGGTGGCGATGCAGATCGATCTCGTCAACAGGCCCTCGGCGACCGCGGCGGTCGTGCGGCTCAGTCGCGGTGAGCGTTTCGTGGCAGAGCCCGACGCCATGATCGCGATGTCGACGCGCATCGCGCTGCACACGGACAGCCGTGGCGGCGGCATGTTGGGCGGAATCAAGCGTATGTTCTCGGGCGAGAGCTTCTTTCTCAACACCTTCGAGGCGCTCGATGACGGCCAGGAGCTCGTGCTGGCACCGCCGCTGCCGGGCGACGTTGAATGCCTTCCGCTGCAGGGCGGGCGGCTCCTGGTGCAACAGAGCGCCTGGCTGGGCAGCGGGGATGGCGTCCAAGTGTCGACGACCAACCAAGGGCTGACGGTCGGTTTGTTTGGCGGGCAGGGTCTGTTTTGGGTGCAGTGCCAAGGCCAAGGCGATGTGCTCGTGTCGACGTTCGGGGCGATCGCGGTGGTGGAGGTCGACGGCGAGCTCATCGTCGATACCAGCCACGTGGTCGCCCATGAGGATACACTCAGCCTCGCAATCACCAGGGCGAATCCCAGCCTGCTGGGGTCGTTTCTAGGCGGCGAGGGTCTGGCGCTGCGGGTGACCGGGCGCGGCCGGCTCTGGCTGCAGTCGCACAACCCGCGTGACTTTGGCGAAGCGCTGGCGGCCATCTTGCCGCCACGGCAGGGCTAGTTCAGGTCGCTGACCGAGAGGGAGAGGCACATGGCTGTGCAGTTCGAGATCGCCCACCGCCCGGACTTCAGTGCGCTGCATCTGACGCTGCAGCCGGGTCAGCGCCTGGTCGCGGAGCCGTCGGCGATGGCGTGGAAGGACGCGCACATCCAGCTGGAGTCCAAGGCGCGAGGCGGAGCGCTGCGCTCGCTCGGGCGGATGTTCAGCGGCGAGTCGTTGCTGCTCAACACGTTTTGGAGCGACTCTGGCCCTGGCAAGCTGACGCTGGCGCCGAGCGCGACCGGCGACCTGCTGCACGTGGCGCTCGACGGCAGCGTCGGGCTGGTCATGCAGGCGGGCGCATTCGTTGCGGCCGAGGAGTCTGTCGAGCTGCGCGCCCGCTGGGAGGGGTTGCGCGGCCTTTTTGGCGGCGAGGGCCTGGTGCTGCAGCACGCCACCGGCAACGGTGACGTGTTCTTGCACACCTATGGCGGCTTGCTGCATGTCGATCTGCAAGACGAGTGGCTGGTCGATACCGGCTGCCTCGTCGCCTTCGAAGACACGCTCAGCTACAGCGTCGAGGCTGCGCCGCATCGCAAGGGCATCAAGGGCTTCCTCAAGGGCATGGTGTTCGGCGGCGAGACGCTGGTCTGCCGCTTCCGCGGCCGCGGCCGGCTGTGGGTGCAGAGCCGCAGCGCCTGGCCCCTGGCGCGCTTCTTGAATCCATTCCGGCGTATCCGGTCCAATAGCTCCAGCAGCGACGACTAGGGCGGCCTTGAGGCGGGCGCCGAGGAGTGCCACGCGATGACGACAGCCGGAGGGCGATGGGACGCCGAGGTGGCGGTGGTGGGCGTCGGCGCGATGGGCAGCGCCACCTGCCTCGCGCTGGCCCGGCGCGGCGTGTCGGTGCTCGGCCTGGAGCGGCGGGCAGTCGGCCATGACCGCGGCAGCTCGCATGGGCAGAGCCGGCTGATTCGCAAGGCCTACTACGAACATCCTGACTATGTTCCGCTTTTGCATCGCGCCTATGCAGGCTGGGACGCGCTGATGGCCGCCACGGGCCAGGCGCTCTTTCACCGCGTCGGCCTGTGCAGCGTCGGAGCCGAGGACAGCGAGCTGATTGCAGGTACGCTGCGGGCGGCTGCCGAGCATGGGTTGCCGCTCGATATCGTCGATGGCAGCCGCCACCAGGCGCGGGCCCCTGGCCTGGTCTTGGCTCAGGACGAGCTCTTCCTCTACGAGGCGGATGCCGGCTGGCTGGCGGTCGAGGCTTGTGTTCAGGCGCAGGCAGCGCTGGCAAGCCAGCTCGGGGCGGAGATTCGTGCCGAGTGTGAGGTCAACGCTTGGGCGACGGACGGGGCTGGATTTGCGCTGGAGACTTCGCGCGGCAGGGTGCGCGCGCGGCGGCTCGTGCTGACGGAGGGCGCCTGGGCCTCTGGCACCCTTGGGCGCTTCGGGAGGAAGCTGAAGGTCCACCGCAACGTGCTGCATTGGTTTGGCGTCGACGCGCGGCCGGCCTCGGCGGTCGACTGGACGGCGGCCCCCTGCTTCGCCGTCGATCTTGCAGATGGCTTCTTCTATGGTTTCCCAAATATCGACGCGAGCGGCGTCAAGGTCGCCCAGCACCGACCCGGCCAGCCCGTCGACGACCCCGACGATGTGACGCGCGAACCGCTTCCCGACGACGCCACGGCGGTGCAGCGCTTTGTCGGCCAGCGCCTGCGCGGGCTCGGCGACGCGCCGACGCGACAAGCGGTCTGCCTCTACGAGCAGTCTGAGGACAGTCACTTCATCATCGGCCGCGATGAGGCGCTTGGGGGCGTGGTGATCGGTGCCGGCTTCTCCGGGCACGGCTTCAAGTTTGCGCCGGCGATCGGTGAGGCGCTGGCCGATCTGGCGCTGGACGGCGAATCGGCCTTGCCGATCGGTCGCTTCGCGATCGACTCCCTACAGGTGCGCTAAGCCGAGGCGCGCTCACCGAGCGTCGCCATCGATGGCCGCGACGGCCCGGCGCAACAGTGTGCGGTGGCCCACTGCGACTTCGCCGGCTTGCACCGCGTCGTCAGCCCATACACGCCATTGCAGGCGCAACGCGAGCGCTTGTTCGGCGTTGCCGCGGTGAACCCCGAGCCAGAGCTCCCAGGCGAAGACCTCTTGTTCCGGGAAGATAGGCAGTCCATGGTGGCGAAAGTACACATAGTCTGCCGGGCGGTGGGTCACCTGGGTGTTGGGCGCCGCCAGCATTCTGGCCCGCGCCTCGCGGGTCGCAAAGGCGCGCGGCACCACCAGTTCGAGTCCGACGTGGCGCGCCAAGCGCTTGCCGTGGTTGCAGATCAGCACCCGCAGCGCACAAAGGACCAGCGGGCCACGCGGATCGTCGACGATCTCCGGCGCGCCGTAGGGCGCCACGCGCGACACCACGACGCGCGGCCGGCGGACCCGGAGCGCGATGTCCTGGACATGCACGTGGCTCATCGGTCGCGACTTGCCGGCGATGCGCAGGTAATACCGGTGATCGCGCGACATGTGCGGGGCGTCATCGCTGGTCGGCAAATCGACGACGTAGACGGCGCGGCCCGGCAGCGGGCGGGCGAAGCCCGGCGTGTGGCCCACCTCGAACACGTTGAAGCGGCGCAGCGGTGGGTCGACGAGGCCGGGGATGAAGTCTTCAAGCCAGGAGCGTGTGCCGCCGCCCTTGAGGTCGATGGGGATGCCGTCGTCGGCCTGTCCGAGGTCGTTGACGCCGAGGAAGAGTTGGCCGCCGCCGCCATTGGCGAAAGCGGAGATCTGCCGGCTCAGGTCGTGCTGCAGGTCAGCGCTGATGGCACCGGCGTTCCAGAGGAACTCTGAGGCCTTGTACTCGCGGAAGTCGAATTCGTCGGCGCCAAGGTGCTCAAGAGCTTCTCGGTCCCAGCGCTTGTCGGCAGTGGCGTCGGGGCCATCCATGGGGCAATGGTAGGGCCCGCGCCGCCTTGGAGCAACGGCGCGCGGCGTTTCATCCGCCTCTATCGGCAACGGGTACAGGTCGGCCACCGCGCCCGGACCCGTTGGCGCGCCTAGGGCGTTGCCGGCGCCACGCTGTTGCAGGGCGTGACCGGGCCCGCCATGATCGCAAAAGGGGTAACTTGAGGGGGCGATGCGATGGCAAGTGGGTCTTGGAGGTGGAAGGTCGCGGGTTCGGCGCTGCTCTTGGCCTGCGCTGAGGCGTCTCCCGAGGGCCTAACGCCAGGCCAGGGAGTCGATGCCGGCGGGCAGTCGTGCCAAGACCTGCCGCTTGGCGCCGCGGGCGACCGGCCGGTCAAGGCCGGGTGGCCGCAGGTCCTCGGGACCGTCCACTGCCTCGACTACGACGGCGTCGTGCCTGACACCACCGACGACCCCTACGTCGTGACCATTGAGACCTATCGGCGACACCTGCAGGCGGCCAAGGCGCGCGGATTCGCGGCCCTCACCATGGAGAAGGCGCTTGAGATCGCCGATGGCAAGGCCCCTTGGGCGCTGATGCCCGAGCGCCCGCTGCTGCTCTTCTCCGATGTGACCGCCCAAGTCTTTGCCGACCACGCAGCGCCGGTCCTGCGCGAGCTCGGCTACCGGGCCACGATTGGACTCGAGACCGCGATCCTCCCGCAGCCGTGGGCGATGAGCATCCAGACGCTCAAGGGCTTGGAGGCCGAAGGGTTCGAGATCGCTTCGCATAGCCACTCCCACGTCGATCTGACCGCGCTGTCGCCAGCGCAGCTCGAGGTCGAGGTCGATGGGGCCCGGGCCATCCTGCAAGGCCATGGCTTTGAAGCCAAACACTACATCTATCCGCTCGGTGCCTGGAACGCCGCGGTCGTGGCGCGGGTAGAGGCCGCCGGGCATCTTGCGGCGCGGGCGACCGGCTCGCCGGACATTCGCGGCGGGGGGTTCGCGAGCTTCGATCCGGCACGGCGCTTCAAGCTCGGCTGTGCCCTGCCTGTCGCAACGTCCACGGATGCCGAGGTATTGGCGTACCTCGATGACCGCCGGATCCAGGTGGAGGACGCATTTGTCACGCAGGCCGACGGCGGCGCAAACGGCACGATCGAACCGGCCAACTTCGGGGCCGACACCTTCCGGTCGCTGCCGCTGCACGACGCCGGTGACAGCATCCGGGTGCGCTTTCTCGTCCGTCGCGGCGGCACCTATCACCTGCGGCTGCGGGTCAAGCGCGGCACCTCTGCAGCGCCGAGTGGGGCCGACGCCGGCTACCGCTACCACCTCGACGGGGCGGCAATGGCGCACCGCCCGCGTTGCGCGACCGTGCCGGAGCCCAGCCTCGACACCGTCGTGTGGGGCGAGCATGACCTGGACGCGACGGACCTCGACCCCGGCTGGCACGAGCTCGTGGTGACAGCCCTGACCGATTGGTCAGTGGTCATCGACTGGCTCGACGTCTCGCCCTGAGCCTCTGTCCTGTGGTCGGCGTGACTTGCTGGCCCTACTTCTTGACCCAGACCTCAAGCTCTACGATCTGCCAGCTATTGTAGCTGCCGGCCATCAGGTTCTGGCAGGCCGTGCAGCTGTTGCAGCCGGGCGGATTCGGGCAGCAGTGGCTGTAGCCGGGGTTGGCGTAGCCGGTGGTCATGTTGCCCTCGACGTAGAGATCGTGGTTGCCGCCCCAGGTCGGGCCGTAGTTGGGGGCGTCGTAGACCGAGTTGGCGGCGTTGTTGCAATACGGGAACTTGGCGTTGTTGGTGACGCTGAAGAGGAAGCTCTGGGTCGTGTTGGCATAGGAGCCGCTGCTCTTCCAGGAGAGCGGGTTGTAGCCGCCGAAGATCTGGTTGGTGTTGGTCTTGATGAGCGAGATCGACGGGCCCTTGTTGTTGCAGAGGTTGTGGAAGGTAGAGGCCTGGGCGCCGTGCTCGCTACGGCGATAGCAGAGAGACCACTGGGCGTTGGCGTCGCCGTACCAGCCGTTGACCTTGGCGATGCCGGCGGCGTCCAAGATCTTGGTGCCGGCGAAGGTCGGCGGTTCCGAGCACTTGCTGATGTCGAAACCGCTGCAGTCGGTCTTGCAGGCGAGAACGCCGTTGGAGCCCGGCCCGTAGGCGCTGGCGCAGTCCTTTCCGGCGAGGTCCTGCAGGTCGCAGACCTCGCTGCCCGCGCGCACGCTGTCGCCGCACATCGGGGTGGTCTGCAGCTCGCGCCACTCCTTGCCGAGCCGAATGTACGCCTTGGCCACATCGGTCCGGTAGACGATCTGGCCGGGCGTCTCTACCGACTGCTGCGTTGTCCAGTCGGGGGCCAGCAGGGTCCAGAGGCCGGGGATGCCTTTGACGAGGACGGCCTGGCCGAGCAGCGCCTGGCCCAAGGCCGCGACCGCGGCATGTGCGCTGCCGCCGGTGCCGAAGCTCAGCGTGCCCTGGACGCCGACGAGCTTGGTCGATTGCACCGCAAAGCCTAGCGACCAGGTGACGAGCTTGCCGTCGGTGCTGTTGGCGACGTTGCAGTGAATTTTGTCGAGTTGCGGGATGCAGAAGCCGGTGTCCTTGACCCGAAGCGTCCAGAGGCCCTTCGGACTCTTGCCGGTCCACTTGGTGAGGTCGCCGACTTGCAGGGCCGTCGGTTTGGGGAAAGTGGCCTTGTACGACTTCTCTTGGCTCTTGCCGCATGGGTCGCAGAGGGTGTAGCCGACCTTCTTGTCGTCGGGCGGCAGCAGCGTGATCGCGACGCTGGAGAGGTCGGAGTTGGCGACCTCGACCGTGACCTCTAGCCCGCCCTCGGCGGTGCCGACCTCGCCGACGGTGATCGTCGAGACCGCCTCGGCGCCGGTGTTGTCGGGGATGGCGACGCCGATGTCCTTGGCAGGCGGCAGGAAGGTCTCTTGGAACTGCGTCGTCAGCAGGTTGTTGCTGATCTCGTCGAGGCCGTCCGTCGGGAGCGATGCAGCGCTGCTGGCGCAGCTCAGCTTGCCATCGGCGGCGACGCCGACCACGACCTGGCCGCTTGGGCAGTTGCCCGAGGGCAGCGCGATGCCGGTCAGCTTGCTGCCATCGCCGAGGTACTGGGCGGCGGTGATCGATTGCGCGGTCAACTCCTTGGCCGTGGCCTTGTCGGCGGAGATCGTCGTCGCGGCGATGGCGCCAGCTTTGAGAGCGTTGCCCTTGAGGTCGAGATCGCCGTCGATTTGCAACGCGCTCAGCGACACACAACCGGTGCACTGCAGCCCGGCTGCGACGTCAGCGCTCGCGGCGTGAAGCGAGAAGAGCGAAGCATGGATGGGCAGACGCGGCAACTCGGGGTCGCTGGCAACGCTGACCCCGATAAAGAGTGCAGGCGCCTTGGCGAGCGCCGCCACGTTGAGGGCTTGGGTGGCGCCGAGGGCGACCGCGAAGGTGCCGCCGGCCACGGTCGCCTTGGTCTTCTCGCTCCACAGCGCCACACCGCCCTGGGCCTCTGCGTACACGGCGATCGTCAGGTCATAGGGACCGTCGGTCGCCGGGCCACCGCCGACGCTGCGCAGAGCGCCTTCGAACTGCAGCGTGCTCGGCGCCGCGAGGGCGGCGTTGGGCGGTGCCAAGACGGCGGCGGCGACCGCGAGGAGTGCAGCGCAGACAGCCACTTGTGGGCTCATCCATCGCTGACGCGAGGACAAGTCGAGCAGGGAGAGTGGCGCAGGGGCGAACCTGGCTGGCGGGCGTCGTTTCACGTAGGGCCTCCGTCCGCATAGTGTAGCGACTTCGCTGCCGACAGGTCAAAAGGGCGATCGGTGAGCGAGCGCGATCTGCGAGTCGTCACGAACGCCGCCATTCGCCGCGGGGCACGTCGTCTGCTCTAGCGCACGTCGGCAGCCTGACAGGCAGCGGCCAGACGCAGCAAGCGGGCGTCGGCGTTGATTTGGCCGTAGATGGTGCGGAGCTGCGCCGGGAAGCCGGGCACGCGCGAGGCGATGCGGCGGCAGACTGTCGGGTCTGGCTGTGGGTTGGCGTCATGGACGGCGGTGGCCGAGCGCACGAGGGCGCTGACATCCTCCGGGAGGTCGACGCCACCGCGCAACGCCGCGACGACGGCGGCGTCGTTCGCGGAAGCCGAGCGCTGCAAGTGGTTGGCGACCTGAGCCCGCTGCTCCGCCGTCGGCGCGCGGGTACGCCAGCGCTTGGGCAAGAGCAGGTCCTTGTCGCTCGGATCGAATCGGGCGTCGAGGCGCTTCAGCGAGCGTGCCGGGGCCAGCGCGGCGAAGAAGTCGCGCGGCGCCTGGTACTCAAGGCGGGGCGTGAACAGGCGCAGCGGCTCGTCAAAGCCCTGGCAGAAGTGACGAACACGGTCGGGGCCGGCGAGCTCGTGCACAAGCAGCGCGTCGAGGTCGCGCGGTAGCCGCCTATCGGGCAGCCCTTCCATGAGCCGCTGCAAGGCAGGGCTGCGCATCCGTCTCGCCGCCCGGTCCAGGTCAGGGTCGCGAGGCTCGGTGGCCGAGACCAGCGCCAAATCGCCTGCCTCGAGGCGAAAGACGCGCACCGAGGCGAAGCTGCCGGCGACGGTGCAGAGGACCGAGCGGAAGGTCGCGTCGCTCATCTCGTAGGCCTGCAGCCACTGGACCAGGGCGCCGCCAGGGCGGAGGGCGCGGCGGACGAGGTCGAAGGTCTCGACCGTGTAGAGGTCGGGCACGCCGACCACCCAGGGGTTGCTCGGCTGGCTGACGATGAGATCGAAGCTGCCGGGCGGCATGCGCTGCAGCGTGGTGCGGGCATCGGCGATGTCGATCGTGACGGCCGGATGGTGCAGCAGATCTGCGTTGATGTCGGTGAAGAGGGCGGCGACCGAGAGGACGGATGGCGAGAGTTCGACGACTCGGACGCGGAGGTCGCCGATGGCGGCGGCGGCGGCAGCGCTCTGGCCAGTGCCGAGGCCGATGACCAGGGCGTCGCTGGCGTGCGGGGCCATCGGCAAGCCCACCAAGCCGAGCCCAACCTGCGTCAGCGACTCGGCGGAGCTGCCGTCGGCCTTGCCGTTGGTGGCAAACGTGAGCCCGAAGCCGTCGCCGCGACGCAGAACATCGACCGTGATCGATGCGTCTTTGCCGTCTTCGCGGAAGACCCAGCGCTCGCCGGGGTCGATGAGCGCCCGACTCGGTGGTGGCTTTCCTTCGTCGGCGCGGAAGCGGACCAGGCCATGGTAGAGCAAGCCAACGCTCGGCGGTGCGACGAACGCAATGGCGAGCACGATCGCGCCGAGGGCGGCTAAGGCGGCGCGCTGCCCGCCCCGCCTGGGCCGACTGACGGCCGCGGCGACAGCGAACGAGGCGGCGCCGCCGACCAGCAGGACGCGCTCCAGCCCCAGCGTCGGCATGAGTAGAAAGCCTCCCGCCAAGGCGCCGACGAGATTGCCGAGGGTGTTGGCGCCGAGCAGCTGGCCGGTGGCTCGACCGACCGAAGCGCCGGCGTCGCGGGCGGCAGCGAGCAAGGCCGGGAAAGACGCGCCGAGCGCGATGGCCGCTGGCAGCAGATGCAGCGCGAACAGGCCGCCGCCGCGCCATAGCCAGGTTGCATAGTGGTCAGGGGTCGCCGGCAGCGCCAGCCGAACCTGCAGCAGATCCTCCGGCAAGGCGGCGAGGCGATAGGCGAGGCCGACCGTGGCGACGGCCGCAGCGACCTGACCGAACGCCAGCACCTTTGCGCCCGTGACGCCGCGGCCGAGGAAGGCGTTGGCGAGCGCCGCGCCGACCGAGATGCCGACGATGACGACGACCAGCATGAAGGCGAACGAGTACGCGCTGGCCCCCAGCAGCAGGGCGGCCAGCCGTACCCAGACCACCTCGTCGACCAGGGTCACGACGCCGGTGGCGAAGGCGGCGAGGCGGAGCGTCCAGGGCGCGCCGGCTGCGCCGACATCGACGCCCGCGACACCGGCCGACTGCGCCGCGGTGGGAGATTCCGTCGGCGGCTGCTGACGCGCCAGCAACAGGCCGGCAGCGGCGACGGCGAGGTTGATGGCGGCCCCGATCCACAGGGGTTGGCGCAGACCGAGCGCCTCGATGGCCCAAAAACCCGCCAGCCATGCGCCGAGCGCGCCGCCGCCGGCGTTGATGGCATAGCAGCGCGAGACCCAGCGCGGCCCGTCGCTCTCGGCCAACGGGCCGAGCGCCAGCGCCAACACCGGCAAGGTCGCGCCCATGGCGGTGGCCAAGGGCAAGGCGCACGCCGCGGCACCGCACATCGACAGCGCCACGTCGCCGGCACTGCCCGCCGGCAAGGTCGCAGCGAGCGGGACCAACGCGGCGAAGACGGCGTCGGCCACGTGAGCCACCCCGGCGGCCCAGAGCCCGATGAAGGCTTCCAGCCCGGCCCAGGCGGCGAGCGCTTGGCGCGGACCACGCAGGCGCTGGGCGAAAAAGCGGTCGGTGCCATGGGCGCCGAGCGAGAGGCCGCCAAGGAAGGTCGCGAGCACGACGGCCTGCGCGGCGCCCGAGGAGCCGACGTGCAGCGTGAGCAGCCGGCCGAGCACGACCTCATAGAGAAGACCGGTGGCGCCGGTCAGCAGCAGCAAGAGGTACAGGGCAAGGGCGAGGTGCCCGACGGGGCGCGCGTTCACCGAGGGGCCCGATCCAACAGGGCGTCGCGACAGTCCTTGGGAGCGGTCACAGGGTTGCAGCGGGCAGCGACGCCCTGCGGCAGCTGAACGGAGTACCCGGCGGGCTCGGCGACAGGGGCCGGAAAATCCGTGCTGCAGGCGTGGCCGCCGCTGGCAAAAGCGATTTCGCGACGGCTGACGTCGCCTGCCCAGGGCTCCGCGGTGGAGTCGGCGCGGGTGCGCACCATCTGGCCGGCGGCGAGAGCGGCCGCCATGCGCTTCGTTTCGGTCGGGTCGTCGACCTTGGTGGTGACGGCCCAGCGGTCGCCCGGTTCACCCTCTGCAAAGAGCACTTGGTCGGCCAAGGTCGGGTGGGCGGCGACGTAGAGATCGCGCGGCGTCTCGGAGTCGAGCAGGTTGAACATCGCCTTGCCGCGCACGCTCGCCAACGTCGGCCAACCGTGCCGCGCCACGCCAGCCACGAGATCGGCCTCACCCTGGCGCACGTCGTCGGGCGAGACGCGGCGGGATGCGGGCCACACAGCGTCGACCGTTGCGGCGATCTGCTGCACGAGATCGAGCTTTTGGACGGCCTCGTCGCTGTCCTTGGGCTCGATCCAGACCCAGAGCGGCACGTGGCCAGGGTGGCTGTCTGAGAAGCTGCGCAAGGCCTGCAGGCAGGCGGTCAGGGTCGAGCAGTTGGTCTCGGGGTCGAGGACCGGGACGTGCAGGACCCTGAAATGCTTGGCGTCCTCGTCCCAATACACATCGAGCTCAAACTGGCGCACGCCCAGCTCACCGGCCTGAATGTCGAGCGGCTGGTGGCTGTAGCGCCAATCTTTGGGGCCGCCCGTCTTGGGCTGAAGGTGGTAGGAGTTGTGGGTGCCGACGACCTGAATGTGGTTGAGGCGCAGATCCGGCTCGGGCTCGGGCTCCGCCGCCTCGCACGCCCAACCTCCGACCGCCAACGCCGGCAGCAGCAGCGACGCCAAAGACGCGCGGGCGCGTGGGCGGGCAGCGGCAGGCCGCGACGACCAGGCAGTGTACAACATCACTTGGACTCCATGGGCTTGCGAGCCACGAGCATTTGGTCCCAGTAGCCGTGGGGCGGCTCGAGGCCGTCGAGCGGCCGGGGCCACAGCTGGACGATGAGACCCGCGGCCTCCAAGCAGGCGATCCACGCCGCGACCGGGAAGAGGCCGCAGCGGTGGTGGTCGTGCACCACCTCGACCTCGTCGCCGCGACGCAGGGCGAACACGTAGTCGGCGCGGAACTCGGTGTCAGCCGGATCGGGGTCGAACGACCACTCCAGCGTGCGCAAGGCGCGGTCACCGTCTTCGGCGGCGTGGAGCTCGCTGGTCTCGACAAAGGACTCGCGGACGCTGTCGGGCGAGAGCACCGCCGCGCCGCCCGGACGCAGGTGCTCGGCCACTGTGCGGCCCATGGCATACAAGTCCTCGCTGGCGCAGAGGTACGTGAGGGCGTCGTGGATGACGACGGCGTCGAATTGGCGCCCAAGGCGGACGGTGCGCATGTCGCCGACGAGGTGTTCGCAGTCGGGGTGCCTGGCCTGCGAGAGCGCCAGCATCCGCGCCGAGAGGTCGACGAGCGTGCAAGCGAAGCTTTCGCGCAGGAAGTGGGCGTTGTTGCCGGCGCCGGCGCCCAGCTCGAGCAGCGTCACGCAGTCGCCGACCACAGCCGAGCGCAGGGCGGCGGCGAATAGGGCGGCCTCCTCTTCGTGGTCCTCGGTGGGGTCCAGAAGCAAGTACCAGTCGGTGAGGTCGGTGTAGAGGCGCTCGCTCATGAGGGCTAGGGTGGCGACACGGCGCGCCGGCCGCAAGACCAAGCGGTTGCGTGCCGATGGGGAGGAAAGGCATGCTGCCGGCCGCGGACGCGGTTGCGTGGCGCAAGAGGTCACAATGCGAGACGAGACGACAGGTTGGCGGTGGCACCTGCTGCCGCCGATCGCCCTCATGGCGGCGCTGGCGCTGGCGTTTGCCTGCAGCCAGGGCCTGGATGAGGCGGAGCAGGGGATCGACGCGGCGGATGGCGGCGCCAAGGACGGCGGCGGCGCTGACGCCATCGCGCGGGCTGACGACGTGCAAGCCAGCGACAGCGGCGCGCTCGCCGAGACCGCAGGGGCAGACGCCACGGCCGAGATCGCGGAGGACAGCGGTGGCGCTGAGGTGGGGGGCGAGACCGACGCCGGAGCGGCGCTGGCCGATGGCGACGAGGCCGAGTCCGCCGACGACGCGGGCGCGGAGACCGCCGACGACGCCGGCGCCGAGGTAACGCCCGACACTGCGGTCGTCGACGTGGAGGCCGACGCCGGCGCCGAGGTAACGCCCGACGCTGCGGTCGTCGACGTGGAGGCCGACGCCGGCGCATCGGTGGACGCGGGCGTCAGCGACGCCGGCGCTGAGACTGCCGACGACGCCGTGGCGGATGCGGACACTTCGGTCGGGGCGGACACTTCCGTAGGGGCGGACACTTCCGTTGGGGCAGACAGCGCGGCCGAGGCGGATGTCGCCGGTGCCAGCGACGCCAGCGCCGACGACGGGACCGAGACCGCAGGTGATGCGAGCACCAGCGACAGCGTTGCCGGCGACGCCGTGGCCAGCGACGGCGGCGGCTGCACCGGCAAACCTGCCACCTGCGCCGGCGCACCTTGGCCGCAGTGGAAGCTCGCCCAGAAGAACAAGGCCGCCGCCAACAGCGGCCAGGAGTTTGGCCTGGACGCCTTCAAGGGCAAGCCGTTGTTGGTGATCTTCTTAGCAGCGTGGTGAAGCTTCTGCGTTTCCCAGGCTGGGGAACTCGACGAGTTGATGGCGGCGGTGGTGAAGGCGGGCAAGTCGGCCCATGTCGTGGTGGTCAACGCGCAGAGCGCGGCGGCAGACATCACCAACTTGACGGACGTGACCAAAGTACCGGTTTTTCAGGATGTCGCCGCGGTTGATGCCTGGGGTCTGCATGGCGTCGGCAAGGACGACATCTTGATCTACAACAGCGCCGGCAAGCTGGTCTGGTTTCTGCCGGCTTCGGGCCCTGTGGACACCGCGCTGGGGCAGCAGCCGGGCTTCGACGCGGTGCTCGCGGCGCTGCTCGGGGTCCCCTAGCGATGGCGGGCGCGGTCGGCGTGGCCGGGGCGGGTGCGGCAGACGCTGGTCCAGCGTCGCTGCCAGGGGCAATGGCCCCTTTGCCACCCGGGCCTCAGCTGCTGCGGGTGTTCTTCGACCGCCACGCCCGGCGCTACCTGCCGATCTACCTCCTCGGGTTGGTCTTCCTCATCGCGACCAACTGGCTGACGGTGGCGATCCCCGGCCTCGTCAAAGACGTCTTCGACGCCATGCAGACGCGCGGCGGCATCGGCATCGACCGCTTGGCGCTGTGGATCGTCGTCTGCTCGGTGGTGGTCATCATCGTCCGCACCTTGTCGCGGGTCCTCTTCTTCAACCCGGGCCGCACCATCGAGTTTCGCATCCGAAACCAGCTCCTCGAGCGGCTGCTCGCCAAAGGCGGCGCCTGGTTTCGCGCGGTCGCCCACGGTGACTTGATCAGCCGCGCCACCAACGACTCAACCTTCGTCCGCGCCTTGGTGGGCTTCTCGGTGCTGCAGCTGCTCAACCTGGTCTTGGCATCAGCGATGGCGCTCTTTCACATGCTGGCGACCGACGCGCTGCTCACGTTGCTCTGCCTGTTGCCGATGTCCGCGTCTCTGTTGGTGTTGCGTCACGGCACCGGCCGCATGTTCCAGGCGATGCGCGACGGCCAGGTCGAGCTTGGCGCGCTCTCGGACCACATCCTCGAGAGCTACAAGGGCAAGGCCGCCATCGCGCTCGGCCACGCCGAGCCGGCGTTCCTCGCCCGTTTCGACCGCCACAACCGCCGCTACACCGAGATCAACGTCGATGTCGCCGCCCTGCGCTGCTTTGTGCTGCCGCTGGCCAGCCAGACCGGCGGCATCGCCATCTTCTTGCTGCTGTTCGTCGGCGGCGCGCGGGTGGCAGACGGGACGTTGACCATCGGCGATCTCGCCGCGTTTGCGTCGTATGTCGGCGTCTTGGTCGCCTCGCTGGTGATGGCGGGGTGGCTGATCGCCAGCTTGCAGCGCGGCATGGTGGCGCTGGAGCGGGTCTGGGAAGTGCTGGATTTGCCCGCCGATCGCGTTTCGGGCGAGGCCTTGCCCGCGCTCGACTGCGGCATGCATGTGCGGGCGCAAGGCTTGAGCCACCGCTTCGCGGATGCCGCGCCCGATGAGCCCTCGACGTTGCAGGAGCTGAATTTCGAGATCGCGCCCGGTGGCGTGCTCGGTATTTTCGGGGCGGTCGGCGCCGGCAAGTCCACGTTGGTGGCGCTGCTCTCGGGCGAGCTAGAGCCGCAGAAGGGAAGCCTGACCCTCGACGGCGTCGACGCGGCGACGCTCGATCCCGGCAGCCGCGCCCGCGCCGTCGCGGTGGTGCCTCAGGTGGCCTTCCTGTTCTCGCGGCCCCTGCGCGACAACGTCGCCTTCGTCGATCGGCCGGAGGCCATCGACGACGCGCGGGTGGCGGCGGCGCTGCAGGCGGCGCAGCTGGCGGACGAGGTGGCGCGGATGCCGGCGGGCGTGGAGACCTTGGTCGGCGAGCGCGGCCAGATGCTCTCAGGCGGTCAACGACAGCGGGCCCAGCTCGCCCGGGCTCTATACCGGCCAAGTCGCCTCTTGCTGCTCGACGATGTCCTCGCCTCGGTCGATCACGACACCGAGGAGAAGCTGCTGACGGCGATCTCCGCCCACCGCAAGGCCCGGCGTGACGAGGCTGGGCGACCGGCAACGACCCTGGTCATCGTCAGCAGCCGGCTCTCGGCCCTGCGCGATGCCGATGAGATCTTGGTGCTCGATGGCGGTCGGATCATCGAGCGTGGCGACCACGCGGCGCTGCTGGCGCAAGGCGGCCGCTACGCGGCGGCGGACGCTGCGCAACGCGATCGCGAGGCGGAAGCCGAATCGGCAGCGGCTCCGGCGGCAGTCGCGACGCTTCCGTTCAGCGCGCTCGCAGGCCAAGCCCAGGTGGCCTTGGCCGGAGGCGGGGCATGAGCGCGGCCGAGGGTCCGACCTTGACCGACCCCACGGCCAGTGAGCGGGCCAGCGCGCTCGTGTCGCGCCTCGCGCAGCCTTGGCGCTGGCTCATTGCGACCTCGCTGCTGGCAGCTTTGGCGGCGCGCTGGTACGGCGAGCGCACCGTCGGACGCGGCGAAAATCTCGACCTGATGATCGAAGGTGCCGTGATCGGAGTCGTCTCGGTCGGCGTCGTCTGGGCCCCGATGCTGGCGATGCGTGTCGCCCGTCGCGCGTGGCCGCGCTTGCCGCTGTCGCTTCGGGTCGAGGCCGCCCGCAACATCGCCACCCACGGCCTGCTGCTCGGCCCGGCGCTTGCCCTGCTCGTGGCCTCGACCAGCGAAGTGTTGCCGGGATTTCGGCTGCTCGGCACCTCGCTGGTCGGCTGCGTCCTGGTGTCGCTCGGCGGAGCCGCGAGCCTGTGGCTACGACGGGGCGCCTGAGCGGGCCGGGACGCCGGCAGGCGGCCGCTGACGGCGAGCGGCGCAGCGGTTACGCTGGACCCATGGCCGAGCCCCATGCCGCGCGAGACGCAGCCTCCCAAGTCGCCAAACCTGCCGCCCCAGACGGCCGGCGGGTGGCCGGCCGCGGCCACAGTCTGGCCGTGGCATTCGTCTACCTGCGAGCGCAGGCCGGCGGCGATTTCTTCGCGGACACACCGTTCTGCCTCGCCGCTGCCGAGCTGCGGCGCAGCGGGCGTCGCGCTGACGTCTTCGAGGTCTACCTCCCGCGGGGCGACGAGGCGGCGGCGGCGGTGCAGCTTGCTGAGCTCTGCAGCCGCCTCGGCGAGGGCGCCTACGACCTCTGCGTATTTGAGCACCTCTGGCTGTCATCGCTGGTCGACGCGGTGGCGGCGCAGGGCGCCCTGTTGCTGCTGACCGAACCCGACGCCGAGCTCGAGCGCCGCATCGACCTGCGCTTGCTGCACCTGAACAACCACCGCCAGCCGCTGCACGACCTCGTCGCGCTGCTCGAAGAGGGCGGAGACTTGGGGCAGATCCCGAACCTCATCGTGGAGTTGCCGGGGATGCCAGGCCCGCTCGCCAGCGACCGCGAGGAGGCCCACCCGTCGGTCCCTGACGCCCTGCGCCCCTTCGAGCCGGTCCTCGACGTCATCGAGATCGGTGAAGAGCGCGCGGAAGACGGCAGGCGGGTGCCCCTGCGCAAGACGCTCGACACCAACAAGGGCTGCCCCTTCTCGGCGCCCGTGGCAACCAACCCCGCCTTCGCCGCCGTGCCGATGCCGGCGGCGGGCGTGACGATGGCGGGGTGCGCCTTTTGCTTCATGGGCGGAGACTACAAGGCGTTGCCCTGGCGCGAGACCGTGCCGCTGCACCTCAATCAAATCGCTTGGTATCAGGAGCACTTACCCCGCGTGCGCGGTCGCCAACTCGAGGAGGTGGTGCTGCGTGACCAGCACGCCCTGCGCTACCTGCCGCAGCTGATCGAGGGGGCGGTCACCCGTGGCCTGCAACCTGTCGGCTTCCTCGTCCCTGGCCGCGGCGACGCCATCTTGCGCTTTGGCGAGGAGCTGCGGGCGGCGGCGCGTCTGGCAGAGGGGACGGGCTTCTGGTTCACCATCTACCTGATCGGGTTCGAGAGCTTTTCGCAGGCCCAGCTCGACCTCTACAACAAAGGTGTCACGACCGCCGACTACGCCGCAGCGCTGACCCAGCTCCACGCCCTGCAGCGGACGCACCCGAATGCGTTTCGGCTCCACGCCTACGGGGCGAGCAGCTTCATCCTCTGGAACCCCTGGACCACACTCGAAGATCTAGAGGCGACCACCGCGTTCGCCCGGCGACACGCTGCCCACGCCCTCGCCCACGGCATCGGCGACACCCGTTTGCGCCTGTACCGGCACCTGCCTCTGTACTGGAAGGCCAAGAATGACGGTCTCTTGCAAGACGGCGCTGCAGAGTCGGACGAGGGCGCGCCTGCGGTGATGGGCCAGGATGCCGGCGCTCGTTTTACCGGCTACGCGGCGGCGAGGCCTTGGCGTTTTGGTGACGGCCGACTGGCCCGCTGTGAGGTGCTCGCCAGTGCGCTGCTGCGACGCGGGCGCCCGGCTGACGCGCTCGGCCAGCTTGAGGCTGCGGTGGCGTGGACGCGTTGGCGCTGGCCCTCGCCTCTGCCACCCCAAGGGCGCGAGGAGCTCGAAGCGGCGGGCGGCGCCGATATGGTCGAGATCGCTGGCATCCTCGCAGCGCTCGGCGCCCTGACCGGGGCGGCCCGGCAAGGGACGCCGACGACAGGTGGGGCGGGCGTCGGGCATTCGCTGCGCGGGCCAGGCGTCGTCGCGGCGCAACGGCGGACGGTGCTCCTCGGCGGCGGCTGCAACAACCACTGCCGGCGCTGTCTGGGCGAGCACCGGGCTTATGAGGTCGATGTCGAGCGTCTGCGCCAAGACGCCGAGCGCGCGGCTGCGGCTGACGGGCGAGTGGTCTTCGCGGGGCGCGAGCCGCTGCTGGTGCCCGCGTTGCCACAGTTGGTCGCGGCAGCGCGGCGGGCGGGCGCGCAGGGCGTCGAGGTCGTCACCAACGGCCGAGCGCTGGCGCTGCCTGGCGTGGCGCGGCGCTTGCAGGCCGCGGGTGTCGACGTGTTGACGGTCAAGCGGCACCGCCTGGCCGATGAAGACGAGGACGCAGCGACCCAGACAGTGGGCGCAGGCCAGCAGCAGGGGCTCGGCATCACCCGGGCGCGCGGCGAGGCGCCGGGGCTGCGGCTGAGGGCGCTGCTGCTGCCCGAACCTGAGGGCTGGGCCGAGCTGGCGGCGCTGGTCGGCTGGGCGGCGGACCTCGGCGCTCGCGACGTGACGGTGCGGCCGCTGGCCGGGTCGCTGCCGCTGCACGCGCTCGCCGAGGTCGCCAGAGCGCTGACGGACGCCAGGGCGGCGGCTGCCGCGCGCGGCGTGCGCTTGGACGTCGAGGGCATGGGATGACGCCTGCTGGAGCATTGGGCGCTGCTTTCGCCTATCAGAACACGCCGTCGGCCCTCAGCGGCCAAAACTCGCGCGCTCTCGCCTTGCCGTTATGCTGCGCGCGCGATGCGGCGAGCCCTTCCTGCCGACGCCAGGGGAACCAGCGATGACGGCAGGCGATGTGAAGGACGAGGCGACAGGGAGATCGCGGCCGGTATGCCGCGCACCGACGCCGAGAACAACCACGCCCCGGCTTGCACTCATCGTGTGGGCGCTGCTGGCCACGACCGGCGCGCCCAGCCACGCCCAACCGCGGCATCAGCCCGGACCTGCGGCCGGCGAGGCCAAGCACACTGCGCCGCCACAGGCTGCGGCAGCCCCGCGCGGCGGCAAGCCTGACCCGGCGCGCATTCGCCAGATCTTGCTCGACGCTCGCCGCGGCAAGGTCAAGGTCTACGCCCACATCATCGATCTCGACACCGGCGCGGAGCTGGTCGACGTTGGCGCGGACCAGAAGGCCTACCCGGCGTCGGTGGCCAAGTTGTTCCCTACCGCCGCTTCGACCCGGGCGCTGCCAGCCGACGAGACGCTGGTGACCCGCGTGCTGCAGTCTGGCCGCAAGCAGGAGCGCGTTGGCCGCCTCGCCATCGTCGGCGCCGGCGACCCAAGCCTGACGACCAACGACCTCGGGGCGCTCGCCGACGCGGTCGCCGCCGCCGGCGTTCGCCAGGTAGACCTCCTGGTCATCGACCACACCCTTTTTGACGACAAGCTGCCGCAAGGCTTCGACGAGAAGGCCACCGACGCCAACTACCGCGCGCCCATCGACGCGTTGATGGTCGACGGCGGGGCCGTGGCGTTCGCGGTCCGACCGGGGCCAACGCCCGGCGCGCCGGTGGTGGTGCAAGTCACGCCCCCCTCGCCGGCGGTCCAGGTCGTCAATCAGGCGACCACGGTCAAGGGCAACGCCTTCCAGCTCTCGATGCTGACGCGGCCAGCGGGAAAGGTCACGGAGGTCGTGGTCCAAGGCAGCCTCGGCCACAAGCGGGGCGTGGTCGGCGCTGGCCGCAAACGCGTCGCCGACGCCGGTTTCTTCGCCGGAGAGCTGTTTCGGCTCCAGCTGCAGAACCGCGGCGTCAAGGTCGGAGCCACCCGCTACGAGGCGGCCGGCGGCGGGATGGAGGTGCTGGCCCAGCACGCCAGCGGACGGCTGGAGAGCCTCATCGCGCGCTGCAACAAGACCAGCAACAACCAGTACGCTGAGGCGCTTTTCAAGCTCGTCGGCGCACGGCGGCGTCCCCCGCCGGCGACCTCGGCCTCCGCGCTGGCGGCGGCCGTAGAGGTGCTCGGGCCAGTCGGCGTTGACTTCAGCAAGCTCGACCTCGGTAACGGCTCGGGGCTCTACCACGCCAACCGGTTCCCGCCGCGTCAGGTCACGCAGCTGCTGCGCGGCATGGCGGCGACACCGGAGGGCCCGCGCTTTCAGGCCTCGCTTGCGATTGGTGGCGTGGACGGTACACTTCGGGGTCGCCTGGGCGGCGCTGCCACGCGGGGCAAAGTCTTTGCGAAGACTGGAACCCTGGACGACGTGTCGGGCCTCGCAGGTTACGCGTTGGGGCCATCGGGGCGTTGGGCGTTCGCGATGTTCTTCAACGATATCGCCGGATCAGCCGGCGTCTACCGGGCGGTCGCAGATCGCGTGCTGGTGGCGCTGCTCGACCCGGACTCGACGCCGAGCGTGTCTCGCTCACCGCCGGCGCCGAAGAAGGTGGCGGCGCCCAAGAAGCGCCGTCGTTCGCACCGGCGCTAGACGACTGCGCCGGCGCCCGTGGGAGGGTCGATCTCCATGGTCCAGACTCCGCAGCCCCGCGCTGCCGCGCCGCTCCCCGGCGCCCGCCTCGGCCCGGCCCGCGGCGTCCAGGCTGCCCTTCCGTCTCGGCCCTCTTGCGTGCCGGACCGGGCGCGCGTCACCGCCCATCCGCGCTGGCTGGCCCTGGTCGGAGTCGTCTTGTGCGCCGCCTGCGCCACGCCACAGGCCGAGCCGGACGTCGATCCCTTCGCCAACGTCGAGATCCCGACCTTCATCCCCGACAGCGGTGACAGCGGCGCCAAGCCCGATGTCGACGCTGGCCCGCTCGACGGCGGAGTCGACGCGGTAACGCAAGATGGCGAGATCGTGTCGGATCCCTGCAACCCCAACACGTGCACCGCGCCGCACCAGTCGCTCTGCACGGTGGTGGACGGCAAGGCGAGCTGCGGCTGCGACAGCGGTTTTCAGCCCGATGGGGCCGGCGGCTGTGTCGAGACCTGCCTGGTCAAGGGGCCGCCGCCGGCAGCGCCGGTGCTCGATGAGGGCGCGCTGGTCATCGTCGAGATGATGGTCAACCCCAAGAAGACCGCGGACGACGCCGGCGAGTGGCTCGAGTTGCAGAACACCACCGAGAAAGACATCGACATCAATGGCCTGATTCTGGCGGAGGACGACGGCTTTGAGCAGCACGTCATCCACCACTGCAAGCCCTTGGTTGTCCCCAAAGGCGGCGTGCTGGTCATCGGCGCCAACACCGACACCAAGACCAATGGCGGCGCTCCGGTGGCGTATGCCTGGAGCGGATACACCCTCAAGAACCTGAAGGACTCTGCCATCTTGATCGCCAAGTCCGCGGGCGGTGAGGAGGTCATCGTCGACCGCGTGGCTTGGACCGACAGCGGCTGGCTGATCAACAAGCTCGACGGCATCGCATTGGCGCTCGACGTCAGCCGCGTCTCGGACGACGGCAACGACGATCCCGCTGGCTGGTGCCCCGCCATCGCGCTCCTCCCCGGCGGCGACAAGGGCACGCCCGGGACGTTGAACCTGGTCTGCCCGGTGCCGCCCGACCAAGACATGGACGGCGTTCTCGACACCACCGACAACTGCAAGACCCTGGCCAACCCCGGCCAGGAGGACAACGACAAGGACGGGTCGGGCGACCTCTGCGACAACTGCAAGCTGCTGGGCAACACCGACCAAAAGGACGCCGACGGCGACGGCGCAGGCGACGCGTGCGATCCGCAGGTCTGCGGCGACGAAGAGCTCGACCTCAGCGAGCAATGCGACGACGGCAACAGCCTTTCCAACGACGGCTGCGAGAACTGCAAGGCGGTGGCCAAGATCCCAGGTGCGGTGGTCATCACCGAGATCATGGTCTGGTCGGGCGCCGCCACGCCGCAGTGGATCGAGCTGACCAACCCCGGGCCACTCGATGTCAGCATCAATGGCTGGAAGGTCCTGGTCGACAAGGGTCTGAATGGTCAGGGATTTTCGCACACCATCGCGGTCGCCGGCGCGCTGCTGGTCCCCGCCAAGGGCTCGATCGTCCTGGTCAACAGCCCGGACTCGGCGCAGAACGGCAACATCAAGGGCGCCTACGCCATCATGAACGGCGGCCAGCTGCCGATGACCTTCAGCTTGCAGGGCGACGCCGTGACGCTGGTCGACCCGATCGGCAACAAAGTGGTCGATCGCGTGGCGTTTCCCTACAACCCGCTGACGGACAATGGCGTGTCACGCACGCTCGATCCGGGCTACGTCTCAACGGTCCTCAACGACCACAAGAAGTACTGGTGCAACGCCTCCTCGGCGGTGCAGGGCTCGCCGGGCCTCTATGGCTCGCCGGCGGCGCCCAACGCGACGTGCGTCCCGCCGAGCGGCGACAAGGACGGCGACGGTACGTTTAATGGTGTCGACAACTGCCCCTTCGACGTCAACGCCGGCCAGAACGACACCGACAGCGACACCATCGGCGACGTCTGCGACCTGTGCCCGAAGGCGGCCGACCCGACGCAGGGCGATCTCGACGGCGACAGCGTTGGCGATGCCTGCGACAACTGCCCGAAGCTGCCGAATCCGGACCAGAAGGACACAAACGCCAACGGCAAAGGCGACTCATGCGAGCTGGAGACGTGCGGCAACGGCAAGAAGGACGCCTTCGAGACCTGCGACGACGGCAACAAGTTGCCGGGCGACGGCTGCGACGGCAATTGCCAGAGTGAGTTCTACGTCCCGGGTTCGGTCATCGTGACCGAGTTGATGATCGCGCCGCAGAAGTCGCTGGTGCCGACCGGTCAGTGGATCGAGCTCTACAACGTGTCCGATGGGCCGATCGACATCAACGGCTGGCGACTGCGCAACAGCGGCATCGAGAGCCACGCCATCGAGAGCACCAAGCCCCTCGTCATCGCGCCCAAGGGCTATCTGGTGCTGGCGTACTCGCTCGACCCCCAGCTCAACGGCGGTGTGGTCGCCTCGTACGCGTATAAGGGACCGGTGCAGACCACCGACATCGTGCTCTCGTCGGCGTTCGCCGATGACCTGATCTTGGAGTGGAACAAGATTACGATTGACCACGTGGCGTGGAACCCGTCTGCCGGCTTCCAGATCATCCAAGGGCGCTCCAACGGCGTCGCGCCGGGCAAGCTGAGCGCCAACGAGAACGACGACCCGGGCAACTGGTGCCCAGCCAAGGCGCCCTTTGGCGCGGGCGACTGGGGCACTCCGGGCAAGGAAAACCCGACCTGTGTCAATCCGTGCAAGGGCAAGGCTGACAACACCGAGTGCGGCGACGGCATGTGGTGCCAGAAGGAGCTCTGCGAGATGAAGCCGGGCTGCGGCGACGGCAAGCTGCAGCTGGACCTGAGCGAAGAGTGCGACGACGGCAACAAGCTGCCAGGCGACGGCTGCGACTCGGTGTGCAAGAAGGAGCCGATCCCGCTGCCGCCGGGCACGTTGGTGGTGAGCGAGGTGATGCCGGATCCTGGGGCGCTGCCGGCCGCCAAAGGCCAATGGCTTGAGCTGTACAACCCGACCTTGGCGCCGATCGACATCGGCGGCTGGACGGTGGTCAGCGGCGCCAGCAGCCACAAGATTCAGGGCAGCGGGTTGCTGATTCAGGCCAAGGGCTACGCGGTCATCGCCGCTCGCAAGAGCCCAACGATGAACAACGGCATCACGGCGATCTACGGCTGGGTCGACAACCCGATTGGCGGTGTCCTGTCGATCGCAGGCCAGGTCGGGACGCCCATCACCCTGGTCAATGCTTTCGGTGTGCCGATCGACTCCCTGACGCTCAACGGCCCCTTTACCAAGGGCGGCTCGATGATGCTGACGGACCCCTGCCTGACGCCGACCGAGAACGACAAGGGCTCATGCTGGAAGGCCCCGACGGCGACCTGCGTCTTTGGCGTGCTGGTCTCAGCCGATGGCTTTGACCCGACCAAGTCGGACTGGGGCAAGCCAGCGTGCAAGGACGACAGCGAGTGCACGGCGCCCGAGAAGTGCACGCCCTTGGCGCTCGAGTACGAAGATGGCTTCCAGTTCAAGAAGGTAGAGGCCGGCAAGCAACGGTGTGTGGCGCAAGAGCGCGGCACGCCAGGCGGCGCCAATGCGTGCCCGTGAGCGCCCCGCAGACGTCGCGATGAGCAACGGCGGCCGCCCACCGCGCTGCACCGAGGCGACGCGGCATCGAGCGTACGCGACGCGGGCGTTCGCGCTGGCGCTGGTGGCGGGTTGGATTGCAGTCGCGGCGCTGGCCGATCCCGCCTTGGCGGCGCCTGGCTTGCTGCCCGCGGCCCCGGTGGCGGCGGCGGTCGATGCACCTGCAGCTGCGACGGCGACGGGGCCGATTGAGGTCCAGGTCATCGTCTGGCTGCACGACGTGCGCGACATCCACCTGGAGCAAGGCAGCTTCGCGATCGACGCCACGCTAGAGCTGCGCTGGCAAGATCCGCGGATGCGTGCCGATAGCGGCACCCACTTCGAGATCATGAACGCGATGGAGATGCGGGCCGACTCCTACGGGCACGAGACCAAGGCCGGCTGGGATTTGGTTACATTCCGACTGCATGGGCGCTTGCGCGCAGACTTCGACCTGCGCCGCTACCCCTTCGACGTTCACCGACTGCCGATGGCGGTCGAGCACCCGCTGCTGCAGGTCGAGCAGCTCTTGATGCGCTCGGAGGTCGAGTGGCGGGGGCCGCCAGGGCTGAACCTACGCCGCGACCGCCTCGGGCCTGACTTCACAATGGGCGACTGGACCTTGGTCGACGTCTCGTCCGGCTCGCGGGTCACGGACTACGGTCTCGGCGAGCGCTACAGCCGCACCGAGTTCGCCATCACCGTCGCCCGCGATCCGTTGCGCTTCTTCCTCGCCGACCTGGCGCCGATCGCGCTGATGGTGCTGCTTGGCCTGGCCGCGGCGCTGATCCCAAGCGACAAGATCGACGCCAAGCTGCTGTTGACGGTCCTCGCCCTGCTGGTGGCGGTCGAGCTGCAGACGGTGGCGGCAGAGCGGCTGCCGCCGGTTGGCTACATGACCATCGTCGACTGGATGTACGGCTTCGCCTACGCGGCCCTGGCCCTGTCCGTGCTGCAATCGATCGTCGAGTACCGCTCTTACGCCCGCGGCGACGCGGCGGGCGCCCGGCGCATCGGCAAGTGGATGGCGGCGAGCTCGGCGCTCATCTTCTTCGTGCCGGTGGCCGTGCTGCTGATCGAGCGGGCGTAGCAGAGAGCGGCGCCGATCGCGCGCCGTCGTGCACGGCGGGGCGACCGGGTTGAGGTCACGCTCAGCTTGACACCGCGTCAGCCTTGCCCCGACCCTCGCTGGCGCCGGCTCGGGGGCTGAGCGGGCCTTGGGATGGCTACGGTGAGGCGGTGGCCATGGGTGAGCGGAAGACAGTCGCGGCGACTGCGGCGACTGCGGCGACTGCGGCAACTGCGGCGCTCGGGGCGATTGCACCCGTGGGCGCTCGCGCGCAACGCCGAGAGGAGACCCGCGATGCCTTGGCTGCAGCCGCGCTTGCGCTGTTCGCGGCCCGCGGCTTCGACGCCACGTCGGTCGAGGAGATCGCGCTCACGGCAGGCGTGTCACGGCGGACTTTCTTCCGCTACTTCGCCAGCAAAGAGGCGGCGTTCTTCTGGCCGCAGCAAGCACGGCTCGCCGAGTTCCGCGCCGTCACGATGGATCATCGCCCCGGCGATCCACCGCTCGGTGCCATCCGCCGGGCCGCGCTGGCGATGGCCATGCGCTACGAGGCGCACCGCGAGGACGCACTGCGCGAGCACAAGCTCATCGTCGCCAGCGCGTCGCTGAACGCCTACGACGCGCAGCTCGACTGGCGCTGGGAGCAGGCATTGCGCGAGGCCTTCGCCGCCGACGGTGCCGACGACCTCGACGCCCGCGTCGGCTCCGGCGCCCTGCTCGGCGTGATGCGCGCGGTGCTGCGCGGTTGGTTCGAGACCCAAGGCAGCTATGACCTACGGGAGCGCGGCGTCGAGGCGCTGCGGCGGCTCGCGCCCCTTTTGGACAGCATCGCAGCGCGCTGCGACCGCTCCTTGCGTCAACGTCCCCCTGGCCCGGCGCCAGCGCACCATTGAAAGGCGCCCGCGTCGGACATGCCCGCTGCCAAGGCAGCACCGTGGAGTGAGCGATGTCGTCTCCCCTGTTCCCCGAGCCCCCGCCACCTGTGCCACCGACCCCCCTGCCCGAGGTCGACGCCGCCGTTGCGCGGGTCAAGGCAGCGGCGCCGCGCTGGCTGCAGGTCTCCTGCCGCGATCGGGCCGCCTTGCTGCAGCAGTCGATGGATGCGCTCCTGGCGGCGGCATCGCAGTGGGCGACGCTGACCAACCGCAACCGCGGGTTGCCGACCGAGGGCGAGGGATCGGCCGAGCCTTGGCTGACCGAGCTGCTGCCGACCATGCGAAACCTGCGCCTGCTGCGCGACGCCATGGCGGCAGAGGGCCAGCCGCGCCATGGCGGGACGCGCATGCTGCCGAGCGGCCAGCTCGCGGTGCAGGTGATGCCGACCGACACCATCGATCGCGCACTTTTTGCCGGCATGTCGGCGGAGATCTGGATCGAGCCTGGCCGGGCGGCGACGCAGGGCGAGATCTACCGCGACAAGGCTGCGGGCCGGCGGCGCGAACCCAAGGTGGCGCTGGTGTTGGGCGCCGGCAACGTCGGCTCGATTACCCCCACCGATGCGCTCTACAAGCTCTTCGTCGACGACGAGGTGGTGGTCGTCAAGACCAATCCGGTCAACGCCTACCTGGCGCCGGTCTGGGATGCGGCGCTGCGTCCCTTCACCGACGCCGGCTACATCGCCATCGTCCACGGGGGGGCCGAGGTCGGCGCCCACCTCTGTAATCATAGCGATATCGCCAATATCCACGTCACAGGCAGCGACAGGACCCACGACGCCATCGTCTGGGGCACAGACCCCGAGGAGGTTGCGCGGCGCAAGGCGGCCGGTGACCGCAAGAACCCTCGGCCGGTCAGCTCTGAGCTCGGTTGCGTCACGCCCGTAATGGTGGTGCCCGGCCGCTGGAGCGACTCGGACTTGCGCTTTCAAGCCCAGACCGTCGCCGGTGCGGTCACCAACAACGCCAGCTTCAACTGCGTGGCCGCCAAGGTGTTGGTGGTCAGCCGGCAGTGGCCGCAGAAAGACGCCTTCGTCGCTGCGGTGCGGTCGGCGCTCGCCGCGGTCCCGAACCGAAAGGCGTACTACCCGGGCGCCGAGGCGAGGTACGAAGCGTTCTTGCAGCAGTACAAGGATGCCGACGTCCTGACGCCGCGCGCCCCCGGTGTGGTGCCCTGGACGATGCTACCGTCGGTACCGGCGCGGCAGGGCGAATACGCCTTGTGCAATGAGGCCTTCTGCGGCGTGCTGGCAGTGGTCGAGCTCGACGCGGCCGGGCCCGAGGCCTTCTTGAGCGCGGCGGTCACCTTCGCCAACGACGTCTGCTGGGGCAACCTCAGCTGCTCGCTGATCATCGATGGTGCGACGGAGAAGGCGCACAAGGCGACGTTCGAGCGCGCCATCGCCGACCTGCGCTTTGGTGGGGTCGCCGTCAACATCTTCTCCGGCATCATCTTCGGAGTCATCGCAACGACCTGGGGCGCGTTTCCCGGCAACCCCGACGACGATATCCAGTCCGGCAAGGGCGTGGTGCACAACACCTACCTGCTCGACCACCCGCAGAAGAGTGTGCTGCGGGCGCCGTTTCGCATCTTCCCGCCGCCGGTCTGGTTCGCTGGCCATCGCGGCGCGCTGGGTGCCGGCAAGGGGCTGGTGGCGGTCGAGCACACGCGCAGCTGGCTCAAAGTGCCCCACGTCGCGGTCAGCGCCGTCCGCGCATAGGCTTCCTGACAGACTGCGAACGGCGGGCGTCGGACGAGAGCCGGCGGCCGACAGGTGCTGAACAGGGGCCGCGGCCGACGCGGCCTTATCGCACCCACAGGAAGCCGCTCTGGTGCCAGCCGTGCAGGGAGTTGTAGCAGCCGCTCCAGTCTGCGGTGTAGTTGCCGCCGTTATAGCCCTTGGCGATCGAATAGATGATGTGCGGCGAGTGGTAGTCGTGGTCGCCGAAATTGCAGCAAGCGTGATCGGTGCCGGTGTAGGTCTGACCGCCGTTGGTCTCGCTCCACGTCATCTTCTTGTCACCGGTCGCTGAGATCGTGTTGAATTTCGATATATTGTCGATGGTGCCGAAGCGGCTGGGCGATGCGGCGCCGCAGCCCACCCAGAACTGATTGGTGTAGAGCGCCCGGATCGCTGCATCGCTCAGCTTGGCGCAGCCGGACTGGTTGGCGGCCGTCAACGTGCCGACCTTGTTCTCGTTGATGTGGCAGTGGCTGCCCGAGACCATGCGCGCGGCCAGGGTCCAGCCGCCGCCGTTGTCGGTCATGTTGCAGGATGCCTGGTAAGCCGGCCCACCGCCGGCGTTGATCCAATACAGGCCGTCCTTGGAGCCAGGGTGCTTGGTGAGCACCTCCTTGCAGGAGGCGGCTGGGTTGTCCTGGGTGCCGACGGTGGCGAGGTAAAGCGGGAAATACTCCTTGCCGTTGCAGACCATCAGCGACTTGGTGGTCGGCGCGAGGTAGAGGACACCCATGTGCGCGACCGTGCATGGCACAGGCGGCGTGTCGGTGACGGCAACCTGGAAGGCCCCGAGCGCGCTCACCTTCTTGCTCGACACTGTCTGAATCTGGATGCTCCAGTCGACGATGCTGCCGTCCGTCTTGTTCGGGGCGTCGCAGAGGGCCTCATTGCCGACGACTTGCGGCAGGCAGAAACCCGTGTCCTTGACCTTCAAGGTCCACGTTCCCTTGGGGTTCTGACCAATCCATGCGCCGATATCGCCGCTCACGGGCTTGTTGCTGGGCGAGAGCACCGCCTTGAAGGACTTCTCGTCCTTCTTGCCGCACGGATCACAGAGAACCCAGCCGGTCTTCTTGTCGTCGGCCGGCAGGAGCACAGCCGACACCACCGAGAGGTCCGTGTTGGCAATTTCGACCGCGATCTCGATGGTCTGCGCGATGCCGAGGTCGGGAAACTCGATGGTCGAGTTGGCGTCGGCGCCGGTGTTGTCAGGGATCTTCACGCCTTTCTGCGGCGCGGCGACCTTGTCGACATATTGGTTGGTCAGCAGGCCGTTGCTCACGTCGTCGAGCGCATCTTTCGGCAGCGCCGAGGCGTCGATGCCAGGGACGCAAACGATGCTGCCATCGTTGGCGATGCCCTTCATGACCTCGCCGGGCTTGCTGCACGTTCCAGCGACCGACTTGATGCCGGTGAGCTTGCTGCCATCGCCGACAAAGCTCTGCGCGGTCACATTCTTGGCCACCAGGTCGCCACCAAAGGTGCCGTTCTTGGCCTTGATCGATTGGCCGCCGAGGTCGACGTCGCCATCGAAGATCAACTCGTCGACGCCGACGCAGCCGGTGCAGGCGAGGTCGAGGGCGGGGCCGCCCTTGGTGGCAGCGCCAGCGAAATTGAAGCCGACCTTGGCCGCAGCGATGGAGCCATCGGTCAACTGATTGCCGCCGACACAACCGCTGCAGCTCAAGCCCTCAGCGCTGGCGGCGAGCAAGGCGAAGGGCGAGGCGCGCAAGACAACCCGAGGCAGCTCTGGATCGACGCCAACTTGGACCCCGAGCCATGCGGCTGGCGCAGCCGCGATGGCGGCAACATCCAAAGGCTTCACGCCACCCAAAGCCGCCGCGAAGCGCCCGTTGACGACGGGGACCTTGATGGGTCCCTCGGACCAGAACGCGGCGGCCCCACTCGCTGCGGGGTAGAGCGCGAAGTTGACGTCGTAGGTGCCGTCGACAGCGGGGCCCCCGCCAGCGCCGAGGAGCACGCCCTCAAGCGTGGTCAGCTTGGGCACGGCGGCCGCAGCCATGGCGCTCGGCAGTGAGCAGGCGACGAGCCCAAGAAGCACTTGTGCTGACAGGCCCTTGCGGATCCTGGATGCGAATCGTGTGGGCATGGGGGCTCCTACAGGGAAGGGGTCCGACGACACCGATGGTGCGCTGGCGGCGACGCCGCAGCAAGCTCAAAGTGCGCTGGCGAGATGCTTGCCCTGCCCAGGTGCGCACCGCACACTCGCCCCGTTGGCGCCGAAGACGGCGAGCAAGGAGCATTCATGCAGGGGACGAAGATGGCAAAGGGCGCACGCCGGCGCTTGCGCTCGCCGAGCCGGCTGGCGCTTGTTTGCGCGACGACCGCGCTCTGGACTGGCGCTTGCGGCAAGAAGGAGGCGACGGCCCCGGCCGGACCCTCCGCCGACGCGTCCGCTGCCCCTGCGGCAACGCCGGCGGTCGACCGCGTCCAGGCGACTGCGATTTTCGGCCTGCCGCCCGATCGCTACGAACACCCCCAAATCCCGACGAGCCCGGTCAAGGTCGAGCTCGGTCGCACGCTGTTCTTCGATCCGCGGCTGTCAAAGGCCGGCGACGTGTCGTGCAACTCCTGCCACGGCCTCGAGTCCTATGGCGTCGACCGTGAGGCGACGAGCAAGGGTCACGAAGGCCAGCGCGGCGATCGCAACGCGCCGACCGTTCTGTTCGCGGCGGGGCACGTCGCGCAGTTCTGGGATGGCCGCGCGGCGGACGTCGAAGAGCAGGCCAAGGCGCCGGTGTTGAACCCTGTCGAGATGGCGATGCCAGACGCCAAGGCCGTCGAACAGCGCCTGGCGGCGATCCCTGGCTATGTCTCGATGTTCCAAGCCGCCTTCCCCGAAGCCGGCGAGGCCGCGGTCACATTCGACAACATGGCGAAGGCGATCGGCGCCTTCGAGCGCACCCTGAACTCACGCAGCCGCTTTGACGACTGGCAGGATGGCAAGGACGAAGCGCTGACAGCGGAGGAAAAGGAGGGCCTTGGTCTCTTCGTGCGGCTCGCCTGCATCACTTGCCACAACGGGCCGCTGCTCGGCGCCCGCACCTTCCAGAAGCTGGGCAAGGTCGAGCCATGGCCTTTCGCAGCGCGCGGCAACGATGATCCCGGGCGCAAGAAATTCACCGGCAAGGATGAGGACCTGCACCACTTCAAGGTGCCGTCCCTGCGCAACGTTGCGATGACCGGACCCTATTTTCACGACGGCAAGACCGCCGACCTCGGCGAGGCCGTCCAGCTGATGGCCAAGCACCAGCTCGGGCGCAGCCTCGATGACGCGCAGGTGAAGAAGATCGTTGCCTTCCTAGGCACGCTCACCAGCGACCTCCCGCCAGCGATGCGAGCCGCGCCGGTGCGGCCCGCCGAGCCGCCACCGGCCCCAACCGGCGCCGGTCCAGCGGCGCCGTCGCCCGCCGCCGACCCAGGGGTCGGCCCGGCTGCAGCCGCAGCGCCGATC
Organism: Myxococcales bacterium; assembly: GCA_947491025.1. GTDB lineage: Bacteria > Myxococcota_A > UBA9042 > UBA9042 > UBA9042 > SXNM01. The sequence continues at coordinate 4,242 of CANLIC010000013.1, read as the reverse complement.
CCGGCGCCCAACGCGGTGCCTGCGCCGGCAGGCGCGGGGCCTGCCGCTTCGGCCGCTTCGCGCGTGGCGCCGCCGCCTGCGCCGGCTGGCCCAACGGGGGCCGCTGCCGCCGCAGCGCCGACGACGGCTCCTGCGGCAGCTCCGAACACGCCGCCCGGCGCCGCCGCGCCGGTGGCCGCGTCGCCGGCTCCTGCTGGACGCTGACCCTTCCGGTAGCGCGGGGAACTGCTACTATGCCGCCCCCGCGCGTTCCGTTCTACGCGCCCTGAGGCCCTATGCAGACACACTTCCTCGCCAAGGCCCTCGCGCGCCGGGTCGGACTCTCTATCGCCCTCTGCGGGCTCTCCTTCGCCATCGCCGGACTCTCTGGCTGCGGGCAGGTCGAGATCGCCGATCTTGGCGGCGACGACCTGGATCCGATCGTCGATGCCGCGGACAGCAGTGCGCTTCCAGGCGACATCACCGCCGTCGACAGCGCCGAAGGCGACGAGTGCATCACTGACTTCGACTGCGCTGGCAAGGTGCTCGGCACCACGCCCTGCTTGCTGCCGTCCTGCAGCAAGGGCTTCTGTGGCAAGGCGCAGCGGCCGGCCGGCACGCTCTGCCAGAACCCAGGCGAGACAACGGGCGAGTGCCAGCAGTCGACGTGCGACGGCAGCGGCGCCTGCACTCTGGCGGCCCTTGCCGATGGCAGCCCTTGCGGCGGCGTCGTCTGCGGCAAGGCCTGCCAGCAAGGCGCCTGCGCCCTGGTCCCGGCGAGCGCGTACGATGACGGCAACCCCTGCACCAAGGACTTCTGTGATCAAGGCCAGGCGGTGGTCCACGCCAAGTTCACCGACCTGACGCTGGCTTGCGACGACAACGACGTCTGCACCGAGGCGTCGACTTGCGTCGAGGGCGTATGTCAGGGCAAGGCGATCGACTGCGGCGACGGCTTGGCCTGCACGGTCGACACTTGCGACAGCAAAAACGGCTGCCAGCACACGGTCGACAGCGCTGCCTGCGACGACGGCGACCCTTGCACCGCGCAGAGCTGCGACCTCAAAGCGGGCTGCACGGTGACCGGCGCCTTGGCGAGCGTCGCATGTGACGACGGCAACGCCTGCACCGGCCCCGACAGCTGCAACGCGTCTGGCGTCTGCGGCGGCGAGGCGATCTGCGCCTGCCAGAGCGACGCCGACTGCAAGACCGACAACCTCTGCCTCGGACCCTTGGTCTGCGAGAAGGGCGTCTGCCAGCCTGTCCCAGGCAAGGCCATCATCTGCGACGGCAGCGCCGATGGCGCCTGCCAGAAGGCGCAGTGCGAGCCGTCCTCGGGCACCTGCGCCCCGACGCCCACCAACTCCGGGCAGCCGTGCGACGATGGTGACGCCTGCACCTTGGACGCGACCTGCACCGCCGGCACCTGTCAGGCCAAGGCCGCCGCAGTCTGCGACGACGGCAACCCCTGCACGGCAGACGGCTGCGATCCGAAGAGCGGCTGCACCATCAAGCCGGCGCAGACCGCCTGCGACGACGGTAACCCCTGCACCGAGGCCGACAGCTGCATCAACGGCGGCTGCCAAGGCGCCCAAAAAGCCTGCGACGACGGCGTCGCCTGCACGTTCGACAGCTGCGATCCCAGCACCGGCAAGTGCAGCAACGCGGCACAAGACGGGCCATGCGACGACAAGAACCCGTGCACAACGGACAGCTGTAAGACCACCGGCTGCGCCAGCGTAGCTGCGGATGGCGCGGCCTGCGACGACGGTGACGCTTGCACAGTCGACGCTTGCAAGGGTGGCGTCTGCACCGGCGCCAACACCTGCCCCTGCAAGCCCGCGACTGCGGCCGTCGACTGCGACGACAACAACGCGTGCACGGAGGACACCTGCGACCTGACGGCCAAAAAGTGCATCAACGAGGCCGCGGCCGCCAACGGCAAGGCCTGCGACGGCTCGGACAAGTGCGCCCAGGCCGGCAGCGGCAAGTGCAGCGCCGGCACCTGCACCGGCGGCAAGCCCATCGACTGCAGCGCCAAGTCTGGCCCCTGCGCCGCTGGCCAATGCGCCGCCGCGACCGGCCAGTGCGAGGCCGCGCCCAAGGCCGACGGCCTGACCTGCGACGCCGATGGCTCGGTCTGCACCGCCAACGACGGGTGCTCCGGCGGGGCCTGCAAGGCGGGCGCCACCATCAAGTGCGACGATGGCAACCCCTGCACTACCGACAGCTGCGACAAGGTGAAGGGCTGCGTCGCGGCGCCCAAGACGGGCGACGCCTGCACCGACAACAACGCCTGCACCGGCAGCGACGCCTGCGCCGCTGGCACCTGCGTCGGCAAGGTCATCGAGTGCAACGATGGCAACCCTTGCACAACCGATAGCTGCGACAAGGCGCTCGGCTGCAAGACCGCCGCCAACGCCGCCGCCTGCGACGACGGCAACGCCTGCACCAAGGGCGACATCTGCAGCGGTGGCGCTTGCAAGCCCGGTGCGGCCGTGAGCTGCGATGACGGAAACCCCTGCACGACCGATAGCTGCGACAAGGTCAAGGGATGTCAGGTGGTGCAGACCACCGCGCCGTGCGAAGACGGCAGCGCCTGCACCAAGGGCGACGCCTGCGCTGCCGGCAGCTGCGTGCCGGGCGGAGCCATCGCCTGCAATGACGGGAACGTCTGCACCACTGACGGCTGCGACAAGACCACGGGCTGCACCATCACGCCGCTCACCGCCAGCGACTCGAAGCCCGCGCCCTGCAGCGACGGCAACGCCTGCACCGGCAGCGACGCCTGCGCCAGCGGCGCCTGCAAAGCCGGCGCTGCGGTCGGCTGCGAGGACAAGAACCCATGCACCTCGGACTCGTGCGATCCCACCCCGGGGTGCCTGCACAAGGCCAATACACTCGCCTGCGACGACGGCAACGCCTGCACCGACGGCGATGTGTGCAGCAGCGGCACCTGCAAGCCCGGCGCGGCCTCCTGCCCCTGCACACCGGCGACCGGCGCCGTCGACTGCAACGACAAGAACCTCTGCACGACCGACACCTGCGTCGCCAGCGGCACCAAGTTCGCCTGCCAAAACACCGCCAACACCAGCGCCTGTGACGATGGCAACGCATGCACCACAAGCGACACCTGCAGCGCCGGTGTCTGCAATGGCGGCGCTGCCCTCAAGTGCGTGGACGGCAACCCGTGCACCGACGACAACTGCGGCGCCACCTCGGGCTGCACCTACCCGGTCAACACGCTGGCCTGCAGCGACAACAACGCCTGCACCGACAATGACATCTGCGCGCAGGGCAAGTGTCAGCCGGGCACCGCCAAGACCTGCAACGACCTCAGCGGCTGCACGGCGGATAGCTGTAGCACCACCAGCGGGTGCGTCTACAAACCGATCGCCGGCAGCTGCAGCGACGGCAACGCCTGCACCGGGCCCGACACCTGCAACACCACCGGCGGCTGCGCTTCGGGCCCCACGCTGACCTGCAACGACGGCATCGATTGCACGACCGATAGCTGCTCGCTCAAGGCAGGCTGCCTGCACAGCTTCAACACCAATTCCTGTAGCGATGGCAACGCATGCACGAGCGGCGACATCTGCACCAGCGGCGCTTGCAAGGCCACCGGGAGCGTCAAGTGCACCGACGGCAACCCCTGCACCTACGATACCTGCGTGCCCAAGAGCGGCTGCGTCTACGACAAAGAGACCCTCGACGGCACTCCCTGCGGCTCGCTCAAGTGCTGCAGTCTGGGCGCCTGCCTCATCAGCAAGCTCTGCCTGCTCTAGGGCATGGCGGGCTACGGCAGGCCGAGGTCGTGCGAGGGCAGCTCGGACGGCTCCGAGCGGCCTGCGTTGACTTCGACCGCGCGAGCCCTATCTTGCACAAGTCCAGTTCGCTGCGCGCGGGCCGGCACCACCCACGGGGACGCACCGGTTTCGACGGGGGTGATGAAGCGACGCTGGCGTGCCGCGGAGCCTCAGGCCGCGTATCAAGAGGCAACAATTGAACTGCCAACGACAACGTTGAGTTCGCTCTCGCCGCCTAAGAGCCGGTGAGGAGGTGCTCCCCATGCCCGCCGAGGGGATGCGCCTACATGTAGGTGGGCTGGTTCCACACCCGCGTCGGCAGGGTGTGGAATAAGACAAAGTCGACCGGCGCCGGTGCACCCTGTCGCGTGGGGGACCCGAACGGCGTAGAAATCATGCGACTACGCACGTAGAAGGTGGCGTGGAACACTTCCGGACCCGGGTTCGACTCCCGGCG
>CANLIC010000012.1 GCA_947491025.1 Myxococcales bacterium | reverse complement strand
GGGTGGTCTCCCTGCGCCGAGGCTGCAGCGCCAAAGGAGTCGTTGATGGTCGCCACCCCGAAGTTCCCTTCTTGGACCGACGCCTTCAACTCGGGCTCAGGCGATCGTCCTCCGCCGCGTCCGGCGTTGGGCGACGCGGGGCCGCGACCGGGTGGCCACGGACCACAGGAGCGGGCTTCCGACCGCGCTTTCACCCGCGCGGCGGCCTGGCTCGCCGCCGCAGTGGCCGGCTCTCCCGCCAGGACGGCCCTCGCCGAACGCTGCACCGCCACCCTTGGGCGCCCCGGCGGCCGGCTGCGGACCGAGGGCCTCAGCCAGCTGCGACCGCGCTTACTCGACGAGCTGGCAGCGTTCGAAGCCGCCCCCCTGGGTGAGCCCGCGCTCGCTGAGCGGGCGCTGGCTGGCTGCAGCGCCCTCGGCGATGACGAGGCAGCGCAGGTGCTTTGGGCGCTGCGCCTGGCGCCCTTGCGCTGCTATTGGGTCGGCAGCGCCATTCGCCGTGGCTGCGCCTGGCTGTACCCGCTTGACGACACCGGCCAGCTTGGGGAGCGGCGCCTCGTCGACCTGCGCTCCGCCCTCGGGGTCCGCCGCGGAGGTCTGATCTTCGGCCGCGTGGCCGCGCTGCCCGACCGCCTCGCGACGCAAGGCATCGTGCACCGCCTCTCCGCAGCGGCCTTGGCCTTCGCCCCCGGTGATGAAGGCCTCGTCCGCGAGGCGCTGCGCCTGACGTCCGGCGCCGCGAGGTGGCCGCTGCGGGTGGTCGGCCTCTTTGGCCTGCTGGCGGTGCGCAGCGGGGCCTGCCCCAGCCCGGCCGCGGGCGATGCGGACCTCATGGCAGGGCGGGCGACGCCGTCGTTGGCCACCCCCTACTCGTCGCCCACCCCTGGTGCGGCCAGGGCGGCGGAGGTCCAAGTCCGGGCAAGGGGCGGCGGCGTCTCATCCGCCCTCATGCAGCCGTCTCCGGCGCTGCCCAGCGCCCCGCCGACCGCGTTGACCGACGGAACGTCTCCGACGCTCGCCCGGCTCTACGCCTGCACAAAGCCAGTGGCGCTGGCCGCGGCCCTGCTGCGGACGCCCCTCTGCATCGCCACGTTGCCGCACGGCCTGCTGCTGCGCGCGGCGTCGCACGACAGCAGCGGCCTCTCCGATGCACAGCTCCTCCTGGATGATGGCGAGGTCTGGCTGTGCGGCCGTGACGCGGCGACGCTGCGCGTCCTCGAAGCCGCGATCGTGGCCATGGCGCCGGCGGGGTGGCGGCGTTTGCCCTTGGTCAGCCTGGACAGCGCCGGGCGGCCGCTGCGATCGGAGGTCGGCGTCGACGCAGCGCCGGTCGTCGGCGCATGGAATTCGGCCGCCGTACCGCCGAGCTTGGCGGCGTGTTAGCCTCCACGTGCCGCGGCACTGCGCTGGTCGGCGTGGCGGAGGGGACGATGCGCAGCCTGCAAGGGCGAGTGGTGGCGATCACCGGAGCCGGCTCTGGCATCGGGCGTGGCTTGGCCCAGGTGTGCGCTGCCCGCGGCGGCCGCCTGGCGCTGGCAGATCGCGATGCCGAGGGCCTGCAGGCCACCGCCGACGCGCTCGGCGGTGTGGCTGGCGGGGCTCCCATCGCCACCACGCTGCTCGACGTCGCCGACCGCGACGCGCTCTACGCTTGGGCCGACGCCACGGCGAAGCGCTTCGGCGAGGTCCACGTCATCATCAACAACGCCGGTGTCGCGCTCGGGTCCACCGTCGAGGGCGCCAGTGAAGGCGATCTGCACTGGATCATGGACATCAACCTGTTCGGCGTGATCCACGGCACGCGGGCCTTTCTGCCGCACCTGCGCGCCGCGGGCTTTGGGCACATTGTCAACATCTCGAGCATTTTTGGCATCATTCCCGTACCGACCCAGAGCTACTACTGCGCCTCCAAGGCGGCGGTGCGCGCCTTCACCGAGGTCTTGCGGCAAGAGCTGGAGTTGGAGGGCTCGCCCGTCTCGGCGACGGTCGTCCACCCTGGCGGCGTGCGGACCGAGATCGCGCGGCGATCGCGCCTCTCGGAGGTCGGCATGCAAGCCGTGATGGGCCGCGACGGCGAGGCCGGTCAGACCGAATTCGACCGCTACCTGCGCCTCGACCCGCGGGCGGCCGCCGAGCAAATCGTCCGCGCCATCGAGCGCGATCAGCGGCGGGTGCTGGTCGGCGCCGACGCCAAAGCGCTCTCCGCCCTCCACCGCCTGAGCCCTGTGGGCCTGCAAGGCGCGGTCGTCGGCGTGGTGCGCCGACAGCGCCGCAAGCTGGCGGCCAAGGGTTAGGCGGTGAGCGCAGGGCCAACAGCCGGGAGCACAGGGCCAACATGCGCCGCCGAAGCGCAGGCCGGTGCGCACGGCCCAAGCGCAGCCTGCTCGGCGCTGGTCACCGGCTTTGGCCCCTTCCCCGGTGTCGACGACAATCCTACCGCCGCCATCGCCGCCGCCATCGGCCAGCTCGCCTTGCCCGATGTCGCCCTCGCGGTGCTGCCCGTCTCCTGGCGCCGCGGACCCGAGGCGCTCAGGGCTGCGCTGGACGCCACCAGCGCCGAGGTCGGACCTCCGGTCGTCCTGCTCCACCTCGGCGTCGCGGTCGGCGCCGACCGCCTGCGGGTCGAGCGCGTCGCCGCCGCTGCGTGCCGGCAGGCGTTGGACGTCGATGGCGACCTGCCGACGTCGACGCCGAGCGCCGGCGCAGCCAGGTTCGATGCCGAGGCGCTGGCGCGCCACCTCGGCGACGCCGGTCTGCCGGCGGCCGTCAGCGATGACGCTGGCGCCTACCTTTGCAACGCCATCTTCGCCGAAGGGCTGCGCTGGGCCGCTGCCCGCGACGTCCTGGTCGCTTTCTTGCACGTGCCGATGCCGGGCACGCCGCGGCCCGACGGCGCGCCCTGGCAGCTCGCCGATCTCGTGTCGGCCGCGACCACGACGCTGACCTGGCTGCAGGAGCGGGGTCGAGTCGCTAGCGGGCGCGCTTAGACCGGGTCTACGCGCGGCGACGGGTCAAGCGCAGCGAGGCGCGCCTTGCGCCGGCGTGTGGCGACCTGAAACAGGCGCTGATCGCGCTGCCAGTCGGCAGCCGTACCGGGCAGGAACGCCGCGTCGACGGCCGGCATCAGGGCATCGAGCTCGGCCATCGCCGCCTCCAACCTGGCCCAGGCTTCGCGATCCACTTTGGCGGCGTCGTCGAAGTCCGCGAGCGCCTCGGCAGATCCATCGAGCGCGGCGACGAGCTCCGCCGACCAATCTTGCGACTGACCCTGCGCCGCGAGGTAGCTGGCCACGGCCGCGCGCACCAGCGCGTCCTCCAGGGCACCGAATGGCTTGACCAGCTGCGCCCAGCCATCGCCGGGCAGCCGCGCCGTAGCAGGAAGCTCGACGTCGAGGTCGAGGAAGGCGTGCGGGACCTCGGGCATGAAGCCGAGCGAGGGCATCGGCGTCCGCCCCACACCCTCCAGCTCGGGCGTGACCCGCACCACCGCAATCGAAGGGCGCATGGCCCCGCTCGGGTCTCTCTCAGCGGTCTCGTCGACCGCAGCGACCCACAGCTCGTCCGCCGCCGTCGCCAGCGTCGCGAAGCGCTTCTGGCCGCGCAGGCGGAGGCCATGGCCGTCCCGGGTCAGCGCGGCGCGCAGATCGCGCGGCCCATTGCCCGTGGCCTCGGTGACGCTGAGCGCTCGCAAAGGTCGAGGTGTCGGCGCCGCGTCGGCTGGGGAAGGTGCGTCGGCCAGGCCCGGGCCCACGGCGACGAGCGCCTCTCGGGCGGCGAGAGGCTTCGCCAACGCGACGGCGAGCGCCTCCTGATAGCCGAGGACGAACGCCTCGCCGACGCTGCCGGCATGCATGCCGCCGAGGCGTGCCCGCGCCCCGGAACCGGCCACGTTCGCGCTGCGCTGGCAATGGGCATGCCACCAGCGCTGAACCGCGGCTTCGGCGCCGGCGTGGGCGCCCGCGTCGTGGTTGGTGCCGGCTTCGGCATGAAGAGGGTTCAAGGCGTCGGGCCCGCTGTCACTTCCGCGTCGACGACGCGCACCAGCGGCGCCCCGGCGGCGACGCCTTGGCCAACGGCGACGGCGACATCGGCGACCACGCCTGCCTGCTCGGCGCGCACGATGGTCAGCATCTTCATGGCCTCGAGCGTCACCAGGGGATCGCCGGCCACCACCGCGTCGCCCACGCTGACGTGCACCGCCACGACCAAGGCTGGGCTGCGCGCTTGCAGCGCGCCCTTCTCCGCAGCAGCCGCGCGCGGCCAGGGCAGCAAGGTGCCCTCGCGCACGCAGGCCGCCCCACGCCCAGGCACCTGCAGCCACAGCCCGTCACCGTCGCCAACCAGCCAATGTTTGCGGCGAATGCCATCGACCTCGAGGTGCAGCCCGGTGGCGTCGCGTCCGCGCACCCGCAACGAGCGCGTCAGCGGCCGCGGCCGCAACAGACCGGGATCCGGCGCCCGGTCCACCGCGCCATCGAAGCCGCCATCGGGGCGCGCGTGGAGCGCCACCTGAATCGCTACGTCGGGAGCGTCTTGCAAGTGAAAAACCGTGACGTCGGAGCGGTGGCCGTTGCTGCGAAACCGTCGGCGCAATCCTGGCTCATGGAGCCACAAGGCGGCGGCGAGCAGGGCCTCGTCTTCGAGATCGTCGGCGCCCGGTGGCGCGATGGCGATGCCGGACTCGCCGACGAAGGCCGTCGTGGCCTGCCCTGCCTCGAACGTTGGGTGGGCGAGCGCGGCCTGCAGCCAGGGCAGGTTGGTGCGCACGCCGCAGAGGCCGCTGTCGGCCAGCGCGCGCCGCAGCCGGGCAAGCGCCAGCGGCCGCGTCGGCGCCCAGACGATGATCTTGGCGATCATCGAGTCGTAGTGCACCGGCACCGCGCCGATGGCCCCCCCATTGGGGGCGACACCGCAGTCCCAAGCCGCGTCGACGCGCAGCCAGGACCTTCCATCGAGGTCGGCGGTGGCGCCGGCTACGCCGCTGCCGCCTGGCTCCGTCGCTGAGCCAGCGCTGCGCGGCGGAAGTTCAAAGCGCAGCGGCGGCGCGGTCGCGCCGGCGTCGATCCAGAGCGCGTGCACGGCGCCGGCTTGTGGGGCGAAGTCGTCGCCAGCGTCCTCGGCGCAGAGGCGCACCTCGATGGCAGCGCCGCGCGGCGCGATGTCGGCCTGGCGCAGCAGCAAGGCCTCGCCCATGGCGATGCGGAGCTGCCAACGGACGAGGTCGACCCCGGTCAGCAGCTCGCTCACCGGATGCTCGACCTGGACGCGCGCGTTGACCTCCAAGAAGTGGTGGCTGCCGTGCTCGACGTCGATCAAAAACTCAAACGTGCCCGCCGAGGTGTAGCCGATCTGGCGCGCCAGGCGCACGGCGTCGGCATGGAGCTGTGACCGCAGCGCGGGGTCGAGGTGAGGCGCTGGCGCCTCCTCGACCAGCTTCTGGTGCCGTCGCTGCACCGAGCAGTCGCGCTCATGCAGGTGCAGCACATTGCCGGCGCCGTCGGCCAGGATCTGCACCTCGACGTGGCGGCCACGGGCGATGTAGCGCTCGACCAGGAGCGTACCGTCGCCAAAAGCCCGGGCTGCCTCGCTCGCCGCCAGCTCCAACGCCGCCAGCAGGGATGCTTCGGCGTCGACCCGGCGCATCCCGCGGCCGCCGCCGCCCGCCGCAGCCTTGATGAGGCACGGAAAGCCAATTTCGGCGACCACGCGCGCCGCAAGCGCTGGCAGCGAGAGGCCGCGGCCTTCCACGCCTGGCACGACCGGCACGCCCGCCGCTCGCGCCGCCGCTTTGGCGGCGTCTTTGTCGGCCATCGCGGCCATCACCGCCGGCGTCGGGCCGACGAAGCAGAGCCCCGCATCGACGACCGCTTGCGCGAACTCGGCGCGCTCCGAGAGGAAGCCATAGCCAGGGTGGATGGCGTCGGCCCCGGCGCGGCGCGCTGCGTCGAGGATTTTGGCGCCGTCGAGGAAGGGCACGCCATCGGCCTCGTCCCCGATCGACACCGCCAGGTCGGCCTCGGCGACGAAGGCCGCCCCTTCGTCGGCGCGGCCCATGACGGCCACCGTACGCAGGCCAAGACCGCGGGCGGCGGCGATGACACGGCGCGCAATCTCCCCGCGGTTGGCGACGAGCAGGGTGCGGATCGGTCGGCGGGGGGCGGTCATGGCGGCGATGTGTCCGGAGAGTGCGGGTTGTCTGGGCCCTGGGTCCAAAGGCGGTGGCGAGGTGCACGCCCCGAGGTGGGGGTGCGCCCTTGGGCGCGCTACTGCCGCAGCAGCCCGAAACGCGGCGCCGAGGCCGTGCGCAGGTCGCGGCTCCACGCCGCCTCGAGGCCGATGGCCAGGGCGGGCCGGGTGTGGCGCGGGTCGATGATGCCGTCGTCCCAGAGCCTGCTGGTCGCAAAGTAGGGGTCGGCGGTGCGCTCGAACTCCTCGATCACCGCCGCTTCCATGTCGAGCATGTCCTGCTCCACCGGCTCTCCACCCATGCGGCGGATGGCGGCTTCTTGGACGATGCGCATCACGCGGGCAGCCTGCGGACCGCCCATCACGCCGATCTTGCTGCTCGGCCAGCTCAGCAGCAGGCGCGGATCGAAGGCCCGGCCGCACATGCCGTAGTTGCCCGCGCCGTAGCTGCCGCCGATCAGCACCGTGAACTGCGGCACAGTCGCCGTCGAGACCGCGTGCACCATCGCGGAGCCGTGCTTGACGATGCCGGCGCGCTCGGCGACCACGCCGACCATGTAGCCGACGGTATTTTGCAGGTACACGATGGGCAGACGTTGGTGGTTGCACCACTGGATGAAGTGCGTCGCCTTTTGCGCCGCGGCCGAGGTGATCGGCCCGTTGTTGGCGATCATCGCTACCGGCCAGCCCTCCAGCCAGCCGCTGCCACAGACCAGCTCGGCGCCGTGGTCGCGCCGGAACTCGTCGAATTCGCTGCCGTCGAGAAGGCGCGCCATCACCTCGCGCAGATCGAAGGGCTCGCGCAGGTCGCTGGGCACGAGGCCGAGCAGCTCTTCGGGGTCGTGGGCGGGCGGTCGCGGCGCCCGCCTCGGCGTCAGGTGGCCACTCGGCGGCAGCGTGTCGATGGTGCGGCGGGCCAGGGCGATGGCATGCGCGTCGTCCTCGGCCAACAGGTCGCAGAGGCCGGATACGGTGGCGTGCATCTCGGCGCCGCCGAGCGCCGCGTCGTCGGCGTCCTCCCCTAGCGCGGCCTTCACCAGCGGCGGTCCCGCCAGGTAGACGCTCGCCTTGCCACGGACCTGAATATTGAGGTCGGCCATGCCGGGCACGTAGGCGCCGCCCGCGGTGGAACTGCCGAACACGACGGCGATTTGCGTCAAGCCCGCCGCAGACATCTTGGCCTGATTCGAGAATCCACGCCCGCCGCGGGTGCCCATCGCGAACAGCTCAGACTGATGGAGCAAGTTGGCGCCGGCGGACTCGACGAGGGCCACGGCCGGCATGCCGTTGTCGATGGCGATCTGCTGCGCCCGAATCATCTTGTCGGCGCCTGCCGGGTAGATGGCGCCGCCCTTCACCCGTACGTCGTTGGCGGTGACGACGCAGAGGCGGCCGCAGACGTGGCCGACGCCCGTGATGACGCCAGCGCCCGGCGCCTCGTCGTCGTACTGCCCAAAGGCCGCCAAGGTCGACAACTCGAGGAAGGCGCCGTCGCGGTCGAGCAGCCGCTCCACGCGCTCCCGTGGCGCCAGCTTGCCCTGGCGCTGCAGCTTTACGAGCGCTTTCTCGCCGCCGGCATTGCGCACCGCAGCTTGGCGAGCGCCGAGCGTGGCGAGCAGCGACGTCATGGCGGCGTGGCGCTGGCGGTAGGTGGCGTCACTCGGGCGGAGCTGGCTGTCGAGGCGGGGCATCGGCGCTCGCTGGCGGGGGAGCAGCCGGGCGGCGGGGTGCCGGCGGCGCACGGCGAGGGTAGGGGTTGTCGACGACGTTGAGAAGACGGGCCCTGCTCGTGCGTGGTGGCCCCGGGCACAACTCCTTCCCTCTGGTCGGCCCTGGTTCGCCGTGTCACCCTCGCCGTTGGAGGTGTCCGATGTTGCTCCGCCCGCTCTTCCTCGCCGCTATGGCGCGTTCGACCCACCGCGCCGGGGTCAGCGCCATCCGTCGTCCAGGGCTTCGCGCCATCCGCCGCCTCGCGCTCTGCGCCGCGGTCTGCGCTGTCGTGCCCTGGACGCTCTCTTCGACCCCGGCTGCCGCCCAGGTGCCCTACCGCGAGGCGCCGGCCATTCCGCCTGCGCTGGAGGCCTACCGCGGCTGGGTCCTCCACGATCACAAAGACTTGCTCTGTGCCGCGCTCGGCGAGGCCAAGGCCTGCCAATGGCCCGGCCTGTTGACCTTGGAGGTCGGCGAGGGCCACGCCCGCTGGGCGCTCGAGGTGTGGCTCGACACCCCTGGCCGGGTCGCGCTGCCCGGCGACGCCCAGCGATTGCCCACCGATGTCCGCGATGGCGAGCAGCCCGCCCTCGTCGTGCGCGACAGCGCCGGCCTCCCTTCGGCTTTGCTGCTCGCCGGCCATCACAAGCTGAGCGGTCGATTCGACTGGGCCAGCGCCCCCGAGACGCTGCCCATCCCGGCCGAGGTCGCCGCGATCGTCCTGAACGCGCTCGGCAAGCAGGTGCCGCGGCCCCGGCGCGAGGGCGGTCAGCTCTGGCTCGGCCAGCAAGAGCGCAGCGACGAGGGTGCACGCGACAGCCTGCGCGTTCGGGTCTTTCGCCGCCTCGACGACGGCGTGCCGCTCCGGCTGACGACGCGGCTCGAGGTGCAGGCCGCCGGTCGGGCCCGCGACGTGGCGGTTGGCCTGGTGCTGCCGGCCGGGTCCACCCCGACGGCGCTGGATGGCGGCGGTCTGCCGGCGGTGATCGGCGACGACGGCGCGCTGCGGTTGCACGTGCGGCCCGGCAGCTACACGGTCACCATCGGCGCGGTGATGGCGGGCGATCCGAGCACGGTGCCGGTGCCGGCCCACGCCAGCGCCACCGGAATCGAGGAGATCGAAGCCTGGGCCTGGTTCGCCGACGAGACGGTGCGCAGCGCCGAGCTCTCGGGCCTGACGCCGGTCGACCCGACCCGCGCAGGCCTGCCGACCGACTGGCATGGCGGCAATTCGCTGCTGGCGCGGCAAGGCGAGGCGCTGGTGATCAAGACGCTCCGCCGCGGCATGGCCGAAGCGGCGCCCGATCGCCTCACGCTGCACCGCGACCTCTGGCTCGATCTCGACGGCGGCGGCTTGACTGCGCGCGACCAGATCGACGGCACCATGCACCGCGCCTTCCGCGTCGACTTCGCCAGCTCGGGCGGGCGGCTCGGCCGCGTCCACGACGGCAAGGCGCAGCGCGACGCGCTCATCACCACCCGCCAGGGCGAGGACGGCAGCCCGCGGGTCGGCGTCGAGCTGCGCGACAGCGAGGTCAAGCTGCGCGCCGAGTCCCGTCTGGAGGGCGCCATCGAGACCCTGCCCGCGGTCGGGTGGGATCTCGATCCGCAAGAGCTCAAGGCCAGCCTGCACCTGCCGCCGGGTTGGAGGCTGCTGGCCGCCGAGGGCGTCGATCGCGCGCCCAACACCTGGCTGGCGTCCTGGACGCTGCTGGATTTCTTCTTGGTGCTGATGGTTGCGCTGGCGACCGGCAAACTCTTTGGGCCCATCGGGGGCGTCTTGGCGCTGGTGACGACCGTCATCTGCCACGGCGAGGAGGACGCGCCGGCCTGGATCTGGGTCTGGCTGCTGGCGTTGACCGCGTTGCTGCGCGTGCTGCCCGAGGGTTGGCTGCGGCGCATCGGCGTCTGGCTGCGCGTGCTGTGCGGCGGGGCGCTGTTGGTGATGGCCATTCCCTTCGCGATCTTGCAGATCCGCCACGGCGTCTATCCGCAGGTCTCGGTGAGCAGCGGCTTCGGCGCCCCCTTCCAGATCGGGTCCTTGGCGCTCAAGGACGACGACCGGGCGGAGCAGACGGCGGTCGAGGCAGCGCTCGTGGAGGAAGCGCAGGACGCCCCGATGGCCAAGGCGGCCGAAGCCCCGGCACAGGTGCAGCAGCAGGCGGAGCAGGGCCTCAGCGAGTCGATGGGCGGCGCGGTCGAGGCGGCGTCCTCCAACGCGCTGTATGGCTTCAACAGCCGCGGTCCAAGCCGCAAGCAGGCCAAGGCTGACTGGTCCAAGGCCGAGCGCAACCTGGTCGAGGTCGACCCCAAGGCGGTCGTGCAGACCGGCTTTGGCGTGCCGAGCTGGCAGGGATCGACCTGGTCGCTGGAATGGTCCGGGCCCGTGCGCCACGATCACACCATGCGGCTGTGGCTGCAGTCCCCGCTGCACGGCCTCCTCCTGGCCTTGCTGCGCGTGGCGTTGATGCTCGCGCTGGCGGTGCAGGTGCTCGAGCTGCGCGCTGTGCTGCCCTCCCTGCGTGCGCTCCTGGCCCGCAGCACCGGCATGTTCGGCGGCACCGCGGCGCTGCTGCTCACCCTCGGCGCGATGGCCCTGCTCGGCGCCCCGTCAGCGTGGGCCCAATCGGCGACCGACCTCGAGGCATTGGCCTCGGCCCGCCCGCTCTCCGGCGCCGGCTTCTCGACCTGGCCACCGAGCGAGGCGCTCGACGCGCTGCGCGATCGCCTGATCGACGCCGAGTCCTGCCATGGGCCGTGCACGACGACGCCGAGCGCGACGTTGCGCGTCGACGCCGCTGGCGCTGTGACCTTGCAGGCGGAGGTCCATGTCCTGCGGGCAGCGGGCTGGGCGATTCCCACCGGCATGCAGATCGGCGGCGCGCGCGTCGACGGCCAGGTGAGTTCGGCGCTGCGGCGCGAGGCCGACGGCACCACCTGGCTGCGGCTGCCCGCGGGGCGTCACGCGGTCGAGGTCGAGGGCCTGCTGCCGGCGGGCGCTTCGGTGGCCCTGGCCTTCGAGGCGTGGTCGCGGCCGGGCCGGCTGCGCGTCGAGGCCGGCCAGTGGCGCGTCGATGGCCTGGATCCCGATGGCATCCCGCGCGAGAGCCTGCAGCTGAGCCGCGTGCAGCCCGAGGCCGGCGCCACCGTGCAGGAGCGCGCGGCGGCCGAGGTGCCCGACTGGTTCACGGTCGAGCGCCGCCTGCTCATCGGCCTGCCCTGGCGGGTCGAGACCGTCGTCGTACGCCAGCGGCCGGGCCAGCCGACGCTGGTCGAGCTGCCCCTGCTCGCGGGCGAGGCGGTGCTCAGCGAGGGCGTCCGCGTCGAAGAGAAGGGTGGACGGCGGGTCGCGCTCTTGGCGCTCGAGCGCGACGTCGACACCGTCTCGCTGTCGTCGCAGCTGGCGGTGTCACCCGCGATCGCGCTGACGGCGCCGCGCGGCGTGCCGTGGACCGAGACCTGGCACGTCGAGTGCAGCCCGATCTGGCGCTGCCAGGGCGACGGCGTGCTGCCTGTGCAGCGCGTGGACGGCGATCGCCGGCTGCGGCCGACCTACCGACCGTGGCCGGGCGAAGCCCTGACGCTGAAGATCGACCGGCCCGCCGGCGCCGAGGGCCAGGCACTGACCATCGACGCCGTGCGCTTCGACGTCACGCCCGGCCAGCGCCTGCTGGCGGCGACGCTCGACCTCGACGTGCGGGCCTCGCAGGGCGCGATTCGCAAGCTGACGCTGCCCGCCGACGCCGAGCTGCAGAAGGTCCGCATCGGCGGCAAAGACCGCGCACTGCAGCTCGAGCGCGGCGTGCTGCACCTGCCGATCGAGCCCGGCGCGGCCCAGGTCCACATCGCCTGGCAGCAGCCGTGGGAACGCGCGGCCGTCGAGGCGTTGCCCACCGTCGACATCGGCGGACCTGCCGTCAACGTCCGCACCACGCTCCACCTCGGCGACGACCGCTGGCTGCTCTTCGCCCGCGGTCCGTCGTGGGGGCCGGCGGTGCTCTTCTGGAGCCACCTCGCCGTGCTGCTCCTGCTCGCCCTGATGCTGTCGCGCCTGCGCGGACTCCCGCTGCGGCCGCTGCAGTGGCTGCTGCTCTGCATCGGGTTCGCCAACATCGGCACCCCGCCGTTGCTCATCTTCGTTGGCTGGCTGATCGCGCTGTCCTGGCGGCGTCAGCACTTCTCGACGCGGCCTTCGCCGGAGCAGGGCGGCCTCTTCGACCTCGTCCAGCTCGGCCTGGTGGCGGCGACGGTGGCGGCGCTCGGCGCCCTGTACGCCGCCATCCACAGCAACCTGCTGCTCGACGTCGACATGCAGGTCGAGGGCGCTGGCTCGAGCAACAACCACCTGACGTGGTACGTCGATCGCGTCGGTGGGCCGCTGCCCGATGCGGCGATGATCTCGTTGCCGCTCTGGGTCTTCCGCGTCGCGATGCTGCTGTGGAGCCTCTGGTTGGTGTCGGCGCTGCTGCGTTGGCTGCCGTGGGCCTTCCGCTGCTGGTCGGACGGCGGCATCTGGCGGCCGATGACGGCGACGAAGCGGTCGGCGGCTGAACCCTCGGCGGTACCGCCCGCGGACGACTCCGGCGCCTTCCGACCCTCGGGACCCGCCCGCGACGACCTGCCGCCACCGCCAGCGGCCCCGTGAACGTGCGGCGATTGCGGACCCCTGCGCCGTGGATCTGCGCAGCGTTGCACGGACTTGTGGCGCTTGCCGTGCTGGGCCCGCGTCCAGGCTTCGCCCACGACGATCCCAACCCACCGCTCTCGTATCGGGTGATTGGGCCGGCGCAGGAGCGCCTCGTCGAGAAGCTGCTGGCGCCGTGGCGCGACGGTGGTCCAGCGGCAGGCGGATACCGCTGGGATGGCGCGGAGATCGCCGGTGATCGCGTCTGCTACCGATTCGTTGCCCTCGGATCGCCCGGGTCCGGGATCCCGGCGGCCGCGCGGCGGCTCTGCCTGTTCGCGGCCGAGCACCCGGCGATTGCGCAACCACAGGGCAACGCTGCGGCCAGCCGGCGACTCCCAGCCGACACCGCCCTGCGCGAGGACGCCGCCAAGCCGGCGGGCGCCGCCGACGCGACCAGGCGCGACCTCCTGTTGGAGGCGGTGGCAGAGCGCATCGCGGCCAACGCTGGCCCGGAAGGCCGGAACCTGGCGGGGCTGTTTCACCAACCGGCCCGCCAGGAGGTCAAGGCGGTGCGCCTGGTGCGGCCCGACGATGTGCTCTTCTGGGCGCCCCTCTTTGCCCTCTGGCTCCTCATCGCTGCGGCGCGGGCCGGGCGCACCTTGCCGGGCGGTGGCTGGCCCTGGCTCGCTGCGCTGGTGGGGCTCTCGGCCTTGTGGCGCTTCACCCTGCCGATTCAGGCGCCGATGACCGCATGGTCCTGGTCGCGGCGCACCACCCTCGGCACGGCATTGCAGGACTCCGACCTGCTGCACCTCTGGCTGTGGCCGACCGGGGGAGTCGCCTACGATGACGCCCAGGCGCTGGCGATGCGGGTGTGCTCGACCCTGGCGCCGGTCGCCCTCTTTGGCCACGGTTGCAAGCTCTTCGGCGACGCCCGCCCCGCCTGGCTCGCTGCCGCGCTGCTGGCCTGCAGCCCACACGCGATCCGGTTTGCGGCGGCCGACGACCAGTTCACGGTGTCGATGCTGTGGTCGTCGGCCGCCTTCTTTTGGATGTACCTGATGTTGGAAGAAGAGAGGCCCTGGCTGCGCGCCCTGCGCTGGCTGGGCCTGCCACCGCTGACCTGGCTGGCGTTGACGGCACAGCCGCTCAACCTCGTCTTCGCGCCGCTGCTCATCAGCGCCGTCTTTCTGGCCGCGCGCCGCGACGCCCTGCGTTGGCGCTTGGCGGTCGCCGCCACCATCGCCACTGTCGGCCTCGTCGTGTCCTGGGGCCTGCTGCGCTCGGACGGCGCGGCGGTGCAGGAGGCCCTCGGCTGGCATAGCGTCCTCGGCGCTGCACAGCTGCTGACCTGGCCGAGCCACAATCCGCTGCTGTTCTGGCGCCTGACCCCGCCCGCCTGGACGGCGCTCGTCGTGGCCGGCGCGGTGGTGTTGCTGTACCGGCCCGCGGCGTTGGTCGGCGCCTTTCGGGCGCCGTCGCCGACCGTGGACCAAGAAGCGCGACGCGAGGGCGACGCCGAGTCCGCGCTCACCCTGCGCCGGCGCGGCCTCTGGCTGGTGGCCTGGACCCTCGGTTTCATCGCGCTCCATGGCGTGGTCGTCGTCGACGAGCCGCTTAACAACGCGCGCTATCAGCTCCACTCGCTGCCGGCGATGGCGCTGCTCGGCGGCGTCGGACTGGCCGCTGCCTTCGCCGCGTTGCGCGCAGGGCGGCTGTCGGCCGACGGCGCGGCGGCTGGGGGCGTGCGGGCAGCCCTCCCAATGGCGCTGCTTGTCGGCCTCGCGGCGTTGCTGCTGCTTTCGCCGCTCTTGCACCTCTCTGGCATTCAGGACGTTAACTTTGACGTCATGCGTGAGCGGGCGTTCCTCGACCGCGCGGCCGCGCCCTCGGCGCCCGGCGCACCGGCGCTGCTGCCCCAGGGCTGCGCGGTCGTCGAGATCATGCGGCCGCGCGCTGGGCCACCGGCAAGCAAGCTGGACCGCGTCGGCACCCTCTTGGCGGCCGAGCCATCGCGGCGTTGGCGTCGGCAAGAGATCCAGCGCTTCGGTGAGTTCGGCCTCGTCGCCGCCGACGCCGTCCCCGCCGCGCGGGCCTCGACGTCGCTCGAGACCGCCCGCCGCGGCGTTGCGGCCTCTGTGGCTGCCTCAGCCGCCGCCTCTGGACCGGCGGCCAAGGCCGATCCCGCGCACTCGCCCTACCGCCTGGAGGAGGTGCCGGAGGCCGCGTCGTTGTCCGCCGCGGGTCGGGCCTTGCTGCGCGACGCGACCGGCTGCCTCATCTTCTATGAGGGGCCGGAGTGCAGCCTGCGGCCGGGCTCAGCGGCCCGGCACCCCGCCTGCGAAGAGGTGCTGCAGAGCGGCCCGTGGCAGCTTCTGGCCGAGGAGCGCTTCGCGGCGCGCATCTACGACCGGGGCTTGTCCTGGCACTTGCGTGACCCCGCCGACCTCGTCGAGCTGCGCCTCTGGCGTCGCAGCGGCCCTCGGCCATGAGGCGCTATCCGCCGCGTGGAGCCGCCGGGGTCGCGCGCGATCTTCGGGTCAGCGCATCCATGGCCCCAAGCGCCGTTGCCGTCGCCCGACCCGATCTGCCGCTCGTCGTCGTGCTGGTGCGGCCCGAAGGCAGCGAGAACGTCGGCAGCGTCGTCCGGCTCTGCGGCAACTTCGGCGTGGCGCTGCGGTTGTGCGCGCCGCTGTGCCCTTTCGACACCCGACCCGCCCTGCGCATGGCCCACCCCTGCGAGCAAACGCTCTTGCAGGCGACGCCCTATCCCGACCTGACGGCGGCGCTCGCGGACCTCGATTTCAGCGTTGGGTTTTCTGGAAAGATGCGGGCGGCCCTCGTGCGGCCGGCGCTCGACCTCGATCGGGCGCTGCGTTTGCTGCCGGCGTCGCCTGGGCGGCTCGGCCTCGTCTTCGGCAACGAGCGCACCGGGTTGGCCACGTCTGAAGCCGCAACCTGCCAGCGATTGCTGCGGCTGCCGACGCCCGGACCTGTCGCCAGCCTCAACCTCGCCTCAGCGGTGGCCGTCGCGTTGACGCTGTTTTCGCAAGCGGCGGTTGGCTGGCGGCAAGCCGAGGCTGGGCGGACCCTCGCCGCCGATCGGCTGGCCCTCATCGAGGCGCTGCAGGGCGCTATCGAGCAAGCGGGTCTGCACGATGCCCGCGAGGCGCGCCTGTTTCGGCCGCGGGTGGTGGAGTTGGTCGAGAAGATGGATCTCAGCGCACGCGATCACGCGCTGCTGCGCTCGCTGTTGGATCGATTGGCACAGGCCGCCGGGCGCGCGCGCGAATAGGCGCCTGACGGCGGCTGAGGACGTCCGCCGCGGCCGGTTGCTGCCGCTTTGCGTCCATCGCACCCCGCGCCACTGGCGCCCTGACCGGGCCTCCCGCCGTTGGCTGGCTCAGGGTGCGTCTTCGTCGGTCGCAACCTGCCACCCAGCCGCCCGAAGCCGCGCCGCGAAGACGCCGTCGCCAGGGCGAACGGCGCCGTCTACCCAGGTCTTCCCCGCGCCGCAGGAGGGGCTGCGCGCCTTGAGCAGCGCCTGCCTCGCGACGTCGGGACCGCTGCCGGCGCGTCCGCAGGCCGCCTCCGCCCGCGCCAGAGCGGCGTCCGCACCGGCGACGAACGCAGCGGTCACGTCGGCGCCATCGCGGTTGCGCAGGACCCGGGCCCGGCCAGCGAGCACGTCGGCGCCGTCACCGCCGGTGAGGCCTGCGGCAGGCCGTGGCGTGCCCAGCTCGCCGAGCTCCTCGGGACAGACCGCCACGAGGAGCGCGCCTGCGGCCTCCAGCGTCGCCAGGCGGGCCCGCAGGGCGTCATCGCCGGCGCTGCGGCCGTCGTACCGGCAGGCGCGGCCGGCGAGGCAGGCCGACACCGCCACCACCGTCCCCGCCGCTGTCGGTCGCTCTTCGGTCATGGGCTCCCCTCAGCGCCGCGTCGGAGGCCGCACTCCCTTCCTCGCGCCCGGAGCACCGTACCAGAGCGCTGCCAGAGCGGCAGCCGCGCCTGTGATCGAGCCCTCGTCTGGCCATTGGACCCCATGGACCGGCGGCGCCACTGCCGCTCGAGCGGATGCCAAGGGTTAACTGCGCAACAATTGACGGAGCGGTCGGGCACCTGGATACTCTACGCGGTTGAACTCACCGCCAGATTCGCACAGTCGCTGACCACCAAGGAATTCGCCATGCACGACGGAATTCGCAGCTCGACGGTTCGACGCGGCCCTCGCTGGGGGGCCTTCGCCGGCGCCCTGCTTGGCCTCGTCCTTCTGTCCGCCTCTGCCTTTGCTGTGGCCCCTGCCGCCATGCGGCTTGAGGGCGTGATCATGGGCGCTGGCGGCGCGCCGGTGCCCGACGGCGACTACGACCTCGTCCTCGCGCTCTACGCAGCGTCGACGGGCGGGACAGCGGTATGGAGCGAGGGTCCGGTCAAGGTCAAGGTCATGGGTGGTCGCTTTGACGTGGTGGCGGGCGCCACCAAGCCCATCGACGCCTTGGCGCTTGCGGCGCTGGCCGAGGCCTACATCGGCATCAAGGTCGGCAGCGACCCAGAGCTACCGCGCAGCCGCATGTACGCCGCGCCCTACGCTCTGCATGCCGCCAATGCCGCCGTCCTCAGCTGCTCCGGCTGCGTGGGCGGCGACCATCTGGCCAACGGCGCAGTGTCGGCCGCCAAGCTCGGCTTCAACTACGCCGGCAGCTCCAGCAAGGGCGGGCCCGCGCTTGACCTCGGCTGCACGGGCTGTGTGAGCGTCGCGGAGCTGGTCTTTGACGGTGACGTCGATCTCGGCGCCAACTCGCTCAAGGCCAAGAACGGCACCTTCACCGGCGATCTCGTCGCCAAGAGCGTTGTCGCGACCCAGTTCGTCGGCGACGGCAGCAAGCTCACCGGCCTCGCCTTGCCGAGCGGCAGCTGCAGCAAGCCCGGTGAGGTGGTCAAGGGCATCGCCGCCGACGGCAAGCTCATCTGCACGCCGGGCCTTGACCCGAGCGCCCTGCCCAAGGACGCCCTCGACGAGGTCAGCAACGGCCTGCTGACCAATCAGTTCGTCGACACCATCGAGACGACCAGCAAGGGTAAGGCGATTCCAGACAACACCGGCGAAGACGGCGTCGCCACCATCGATTTCCCCGATATCGGCCTCGCTCAGTCGTTCGCGCTGACCGTCGAGGTCCACAACACCGACCTCGCGGCGATCTCGATGCAGGTCCTGCCGCCTGACGACAAGAAAGTGGGCTGGACGCTCTGCGATCCCTGCGGCAAAAAGGACGAGAAGGCGTTCAAAGTCACGTACACACCGAGCAATGCGCCAGCGGTGGGCGCCATCGCTGCATGGGTTGGCCAGAACCCCAAGGGCCAGTGGACCCTCAAGGTCAAGGACGCCGCCTTCTGCCTGCCGCAGGCGCCGGGCAACGACAAGCTCTGCAACACGGTCGCCAAGACCGACGGCACCATCGTCGACTTCTCCATTCAGATTCAGACGCTGTCGAGCAAGAAGGTCGCGGCCACCGGCGTGTTCCAGGCGACGAGCGGTCTGCAGCTGCAGGCCAGCGAAAAGGCGCCGGTCGTCTGCAGCGCCGCCACGCTCGGCTACCTCTACTACGACCCGAAGGCGCGCATGCTCCACATCTGCAACGGGGTCGAGTTCGACATCGTCGAGACCCTGCCCGGCGGTTTCGGCAGCAAGGGCAACCCGGCAAAGAGCTGCAAGGAGATCGTCGCCAAGGACAAGGGCGCCAAGTCCGGCGTCTACTGGCTCGATCCCGATGGCGACGGCCCGAGCGGCAAGGCGCCCGTCCACTGCGAGATGCAGGCGCAGGGTGGCGGCTGGGTGCTGGTCATGCAGGCCCAGTCCGGCCACGGGACCACCTTCGGCTTCAACGCGAGCCACTGGACGGGCACCACAGTCGTCAACGACGCCGCGCCGGCCCAGCTCAGCTCCGTCAACGCCAAGTACGAGACCTTCAACAGCTACAAGACCACCGATGGCCAGGTCATGCTGCGCGACAAAGTGACCGGGCTCACGACCGTGCTCGCCGTGCCGAACATGGTCGGCACCACGCTGCTCGACCGCTTCCAGAAGCTCGGCAGCGGCGCCGGCTCCAACAACTCCGGCGTGGCCTTGACCCTGGTCGCCGGCGCGGCCAGCCCGCAAGAGCTCATGGGCTACCCGGCGCCGTCCCAGATGTGCAGCCAGTTGCCGGCGAAATGGCGCATGAACATGCTGTCGAGCCACAGCGGCGTCCGCATCGGCAACGACGTCGCCACCAACGGCCAGACTGTCAACAACCCCTCGAGCTGGGTCTGCTACGACAACGCGACGAATCTCAGCTACAGCGGCCTCGGCGGCACGCTCGAGAGCGGCCGGCAATGGCAAGACGGTTTCGGCTCGGAGTCCCTCGACCGCTACCGCAGCAACGGCGGCACGGGCCAGGGCAGCCAGCACGGCGTCGACGTCTTCGTGCGTTGAACCCTTCGCGCGATCGGCGCCGCGGCCTCCGCGAGACGCCGCGAGGAGGCTGAGATGGAGCAGGTGCAGGGGATCGGCGGCGTCTTTCTGAAGGCCAGCGACAAGGCCACGCTGGTGGCGTGGTACCGCGACTGCCTCGGCGTCCCGGTCGATATGTCCTGGGGCGGCGCGGTCTTTCCGTGGGCGAAGCATGACCCTCGCGGCGACGCGATGACCGTGTGGAGCATGTTCGCTGCTGAGAGCGATTACTTCGGCGCCGCCACCCACACGTGGATGCTCAACTTCCGCGTCGACGACCTCGACGCCATGCTGGCCCAGCTCCGCGGCATGGGCTGCAACGTCGAAGATCGCGTGGAGGCGAGTGAGTTCGGCCGCTTCGGCTGGGTCTTCGACCCCGAAGGCAACAAGGTCGAGCTCTGGCAGCCGCCTGTCGCTGGGGCGCCCGCCGGCTAGCGAGCGCGGTCCCGCACCTCGCCTGGCAGCGATGGACCCGGCGTCCGCACCCGTGGCCAACCCACGGCGGCCGCGCCAGCGCAGGCGTCGCAGGCCTCGGGGGCGCACAGCTTGGCATTTCGGCGGTTACGGCTTGCAGGCCCCCGCCTTGCAGCCGACGCCGTTCGCACAGGCCGTGCCGTCGGGCAGCGCGGCGTGCGTGCAGCCCTTGGCGCCGTCGCAGACGTCCACGGTGCAGACGTTGGCGTCGTCGCAAGCCAAGGCGGGCATGGCGCTGCACGTCCCGGCTGCCTTGCAGTCGCCGTAGCCCCAGGCGTCGAGCGTGCGAAGCTGGACGTCGGTGTCGCTGCCGCCGGGCCCGTCGGCGGTGGTCAACATCGCCAGGCCGCCGTCGGTCCGCGTCTCGAGGTGGCTCGGGAGATCGGCGTCGGGGCTGCCGTGCACCTTCTCCCAGGTCACGTTGCCGGCGCCGTCGAGGCCGATCAGCCAAGCGTCGCCATTGCCCGGTCCTTTGCCCCAGGTCGTGGCCAGCACCACGGCGGAGCCGTCTGGGCGGCCGACGACGCCGCTGCCGATGTCATCGCCGCCGGTGCCGAGCACCTTGCTGTAGCGCACGCTGCCGTTGGCGTTGACCCGCAGCGCCAAGATCTGACGCGCCCCGGTGCCGCCGCCGTAGCCGATGCCGAGCGCGCCGCCGTCGGGCATAGCCGCGACGCGGGTCAGGAAGTCAGCGTCGCCGTTGTTGCCCACATGCACGTTGACGGCCCACAGCGCATCCCCGTCGGCGTCGAGCAGCGCCAGGCGGCCCTGGTTGGCGAGGCCGCCGTCCAAGATCTCCCCCGCAGCGAAATAGCCGCCGCCCGGTCGTGCCTGCAGGTCGAAGATCTGCCGAAACGTACCGATCGCCTTCTGGCTGGCGACAGTGCCGCTCTGGGTCATGCGCACCAGCAAGCCCCGATAGGTCGAGGGGGTAAACGGGTGGTAGTAGTTGTGCCCTGCCATCGCCCACGTGCCGTCATTGCCGGGCGCTGCGGCGTAGAAGATGCTGCGATTGTACCCAGAGCCGCAGGTGTTGTCGTACGCGATCGCGTGATTCCACAGGACCTTGCCCTGCAGATCCAGGAAAACGGCCCAGCCCTGGTCGGTGCAGATCGAGGTCCGCCCGACCGCGAGCAGGCCGAAAGGCGTCTCGATGGCGTCCTCGAACCGGTCGTTGCTCCCAGCCTGGTTGGAGTGCTGGCCGCAGCAGCCCTTCGGCCCCTCCAGCGCCACTTGCCACAGCGCACTGCCGGCGGCGTTGGTGCGGACCAGCAGGCCGTCGTGGTCGGGCTTGGTCCAAGTCAAGCCGCTGATCAGAAAGCCGTTGTCGGACATGGCGCGGACCTTGCGCGCGCTGTCGGCGCCGGTCTGGCCGTGCCACGTCGTGACGTAGCGCGATAGGGTCGATGTCTTGCACAGGCCTGCCTGGCACTTGTCGCCGACGGTGCATGAGCCGGTATCGCAGACCACATCGTTGGCGACTAGTTGGCAGCCCTTGCCCTTTTCGCAGCTGTCGGTGGTGCAAAGGTTGCCATCATCGCAGTCCAGGAGCTTGCCGGGCTGGCAGACGCCGGCGGCGCAGATCTCGCCGGTCGAGCATGGCTCGCCGTCGTCGCAGGGGCCATCCGACTTCTGGTGATTGCAGCCCGTCTTCGGGTCGCAGGCGTCCTTGGTGCACGGGTTGCCATCATCGCAGGCGCCCTTGCTGCCGACGCACTTTCCGGCCTTGCAGGCCTCGCCGAGGCTGCATGCGTCGCCATCTTCGCAGGGCAGGCCGTGGACCTGGTGGCTGCAGCCCAGCTCGGCAGCGCAGCCATCGTGCGTGCAGGGGTTGGCGTCGTCGCAGTCCGGGCGCTGCTTGCCCTTGCAGATGCCCTGGACCTCGCAGCTCTCGAAGCCGAAAGCGTCGAGCACAGTCACGCGGGCTCCGGCGTCGACCGCAGCCGCTTCGGCCGCCTTGTCGATGGCTGTAACCACCGCGATGCGCCCGTCGTCGAAGGTGGCGAGGCCGGGCAGGGTGGTGGCGACGGCGCCCGGCAACGTGCGCTGCCAGAGCAGGGTGCCCTCCAGGTCGACGCGCAGCAGCCAGACGACGGCCTTGCCGGCGTCGTCCTTGGTGGTGCCAACCGCCAGGGCCGCTCCGTCATGAAGGGCCGAGAGCCCGCTGAGCTTGCCGCCGCCTGCCGCACCAAAGCCGAGGTCGAACACGACCTTGCCATCGGCATGCAGGTGGATGAGCCGACCTGCCGCGCCCTCGCCGCCTGCCAGCAGCGCACCGCCCGATGGAGTCGACCGCAGGGCCCGCGCCACGCCGGTGGTGTCGCCCGACTTGCCGACACCGAGGCCGACCTGCCACAGCACGTTGCCGTCGCCATCGACCTTGGCGGCGAATGCGCCGTCGACGCCAGCGCCGTCCTTGCGGCCGCCACCGACCAGCCAGGCCTCGGTTCCCTTGCTGCCTACGTGGCGATCGACCGCCCAGGCGATCCCGGCCTTGCTGCCGGCGAGCTGGAGCGCGGTCGACCACAACACCGTGCCCTGGGCATCGAGGCGGGCCAACAGCGCCACGGCGCCGTCTCCACTGCCGAGGCGGCCGGCCACTGCGCTCTGGCCGTCGGGCAGGGCGCACAGGCCTCGCAGCTCGTCGTCGCCTGCCCCGCCGATGTGCTGCTGCCAGAGCGGCGCCCCATCAGCGGCGACCCGGGCCACGTAGCCATCGGCGCCGCCCTTGCTGCCCGCAGCGCGGCGACCGGCGATGAGCGCAAGCACGTCGCTTGGCCCCGCTGCGGCCCCCGGCGACAACGTCGGCGCCACCAGCGCCGCAACCGCGAAGCCGGCGTCGTCGCCCGCGCCACCGAGCGTCTTGTGGAACACCGTGGAAGCGCCACCAGCGGCGACGCGCGCCAGCCAGAGCTGGCCGTCCTCTGCCTTGCCGCCCGGTGGCGCGCTGCGGCCGACGACGAACGTCGAACCGTCTGCAGCGGCGGCGATGGCGGCCGGAACCTCCGTCGCCTTGTCGTCGCAGAGCGCGCTCCACATCGCGCCGGGTAGCGGATTGCAGCTGAGGGCGTTGCAGGCGCCCAAGGGCTGGCAGGGCTTGTCGGTCTTGCAGGGCGCTGCGTTGGCCGCGTGGGTGCAGCCGGACTTCGGGTCGCAGCCGTCGTCGCTGCAAGGGTTGGCGTCGTCGCAGACCTTGGCCTTGCCTTGGCAGGCGCCGACGAGGCAGGCATCCGTCTCGCTGCACAGCGAGCCATCGTCGCAAGGCGTGCCGGTCAGGGCCTTGTGGGTACAGCCGAGCGCGTCGGCGCCAAGCGCCTTCGGGTCGCAGCCGTCGCTCGTGCACGGCTTGCCGTCGTCGCAGAGCGCGAGGTTGGTCAGGTGGCTGCAGCCGGTCGCCTTGTCGCAGGCGTCGATGGTGCAGGGCACGTCGTCGTCGCAGTCGACGCTGGCGCCCTTGCAGCCGCCGTCCTTGCAGACTTCGCCGCCGGTGCAGGCCGAGCTATCGTCGCAGGCGATGCCCTGGTTGATCGGGAGCAGCTCGCAAATGCCCGACTTCGCCGTGCAGACGGCCTTGCGGCAGGTGGTGTCGTCGAGCGTCTTGCACGTGACGACCGTCGCCGGGTTGGTGTCGCAGACCCAGGGCACAGCAGACTTGTCGCAATAGGGCAGGCCATTGCAGAGGTTGCCGTCATCTTTGCCCAGGCAGTCGAGATCGGCCTTGCAGGCGCAGATGTCGGCACCGCTGGCGCAGCCGCCGCCTTGGCAGAAGTCGCCCTTGGTGCAGGGTTGGCCGTCGTCGCAGGGCAGGCCGTTGTTCTTGGGCTGCATGAGGCAGGCGCCCGTCTTGGCGTCGCACTGGGCGCCGGCGCAGGGACCGTCGAACGCCGTCGTGCAGGTCTTGACCGTCTTGGGGTTGACCTTGCAGACGAAGGGCGGCGCTGATTTGTCGCAGTAGAGCGTGCCGTTGCAGACATCGGCGTCCTCTTGCGCCGCGCAGTCGCCGTCGCTCTGGCATTGGCACGGGTCGGCGAAGGTCCCGGGCTGGCAGGTGCCCGCCTTGCACGCGTCGTTGAGGGTGCAGGGGTTGCCGTCGCTGCAGGTCTTGCCCTCGTTGCGCGGCGCCATGGCGCAGCCGCCGTTCTTGGGGTTGCAGGTGTTGGCCAGGCAATACGCGTCGTCGACGCTCGGACAGTTGACGACCGTCGCTGGGTTCAGCTTGCAGACCGCGGTCTTGCCGGCACCCGACGACTTGTCGCAGTAGAGCGTGCCATTGCAGAGGTCGCCGTCGTCCTTGCCGCCGCAGTCGGCGTCGCTCTGGCAAGCGCAGGTGTTGGCCTCGGCGACGCAGGTGCCGCCCTTGCAGGCCTCGCCGCTGGTGCAGGTGGTGCCGTCGTCGCAGGCCTTGCCGTCCGCCGCAGGCACGGGCTTGCAGGCGCCGCTCTTGGGCTCGCACTGGGTGCCGCTGCACGCGGTGTCGTCGACCGTCCGGCAGCTGACCTTGGTCGCGGGGTTGAGCTCGCACTTGGGCGGCTTGGCCGACTTGTTGCAGAACATCGTGCCATTGCAGAGATCGCCGTCGTCCTGGGCCGCGCAGGCCGCGTCGGACTTGCAACCGCAGACGTCGGCGCCGCCCAGGCACTTGCCGCCGCTGCAGATCTCACCGGCGGTGCACGGGTCTTCGTCGTCGCAGGCGATGAGGAGCCCATCGCCGACCGGCGTCGCCTTGCATGCTGCCGTGGCGGGGTCACAGGCGATCTGCAGACAGTCCGAGGTCGAGGCAGGGCAGGAGACGACCGTCGCTGGATTGAGCTTGCAGGTCGCGGCATCGCCCTCCTTGGCGCAATACCACTGGCCCTTGCAGGGGTCGTTGAGCGGTTGGCATTCGGCGTCCGATTGGCACTTGCAGACCGACGTGCCGCCTTGGCACGTGCCGCCTTGGCAGCTGTCGTTTTGGGTGCACGCCTTGCCATCGTCGCAGGCGACGCCATCGGCTATCGCGTGGGTGCAGGCGCCCGCCGTGCAGCCGTCGGCGCTGCACGGGTTGCCGTCGTCGCAGTCCTTGATGCCACCGGGCTGGCAGAGGCCGGCCTTGCACTGGCCGGGCAGCTTGCAGCCGTCGTTGTCGATACAGATGGCGCCGTCGACGAGCGCTACCTCGATGCAGCCGACGCCGGCCTGGCATGCCGGGGCGCGGCAGGGGTCGCTGGACGTCGGACAATCGCTCGCCGACTTGCAGGCGAGTCCAGCGCCGGTCGCGCCATCGGCAGCGCCGCCGACATCGCCGCCGAGGCCGCCTCCCGCGCCGCCATCTGCACCGCCGCCTGCCGCGTCGCCGGCGACGGGTCCGGTCGTGGCAGCGTCGTCGTCGCATCCGCCGGCCGTCCACGACAAAAGGATGAGGAGCGCCGCGCTGATATTCCATAGCGCAGACATGGCTTTGCGTGCCTTCATGGCGATCTCCCTGTCGGCCTCATGCCGCCGATCGCGCAGCACCTGCTGGCCGGCGACCCAAACCGAACGCACCCACTCCGGACGCGCCACGTGACTCAGCGCCACCAGCGTCGGCACCCCGTCTGCCTCGACGCGATCGAGGTCGACGGCGCATGCGTCGGCCATCGACCCCGGCTCCAGCGAACCGCCCGGCATCCCAAGCAGTCTGTGGCCATTGCCGCTAGCGATGGTCAAGATCGCCGTGGCTTCGGCGAGGCCGATGGCGTCGCCCTCCGCGTTCTGCGGCGCGCCGAGCAGCAGCCGCCGCCCCGATTGCGCTCGGCCATGGAGCTCGACGCTGCGTGCCTCGGCCAACGGCTCGACCGCCGCGTAGCTGTCACTGCCGACGGCGAGGCGCACCCCGCTGCGCAGCTCGAGCGGCAAGAGGCCGTCGCCGAGGTCGAGCTCGGTCGAGGGGCACACGACGACGCCAGCGCCCGCCGTCTGCAGCCGCGCCTTGTCGCCGGCCGAGGGGTGGGTCAGGTGCACCGCAGCGAAGCGCTCGTGGACCAGCCCCGCGTCGGCGAACACCTGCAGGGGCCCACGCCCGAAGGCGGCCTGGCATGCCGCCACCTCCGCCGGCTGCTCTGCGACGTGGGCGTGCACCACGCCGTCAAAGGCAGCGAACTCGCGCAGCCACGCTTGCGGCACCGCGCGCACCGAGTGTGGCGCCAGACCAAAGCCGACGCGTTCGTCGCCACGGTGGCGAGCGCGCAGGCGGGCGATGGCGGCGAGCGCGTCCTCGGGCCCGCGGCTGGCGAAGCGGCGCTGGTCCTGCTGCAGCGGCAGGGGGGCGCCCCGGGCGTCGATGCCGGCGGCGCCGTAGCAGACCCTCAGCAGGGCGATGCGTAGGCCGACAAGGCGGGCGGCCCGCAGCACGCGCAGGGCGAGCTCGTCGGGGTCGGCGTAGGGTACGCCGTCGGGCTGGTGGTGCAGGTAGTGGAATTCGCCGACCGCGGTGACGCCTGCGCGCAGCAGCTCGAGGAAGGCCAGCGCGCTGACCGCCTCGACGCCGTCGGGATCGAGGCCATTTGCGGCGCGGTACATCGCCGTCCGCCACGACCAGAAGCTGTCGGCCGAGGCATCGCCGCCCGCTGCGCGGTGCTGCACGCGGCCGCGAATCGCCCGCTGGAAGGCGTGGCTGTGCGCGTCGCACAAGCCTGGCATCAGCACCTGGCCCGGCAACCGCTCGACCGCGACGCCACTCAACCCGGCATCGGCGCGCGACAAGAGACCACGGACTCGGCCGTCGTCGCCGATGGCCAGCACCGTGTCTTGGCAGAGGCGGGTGCCGGTGAAGATCGCGTCGGGGTGCAGAAGTGCCGCGATGGGTGGGCCGACATCGCCCGCGCCATCGGGCTCGCCCCCTCTATCGGCTCGCACCCGCGTCGCAGTCATGGCAGCGCCTCGCGATCTCGCCGGCGCCGCTACAAGCCGATGCGGGTCTGTGAGCGCCAGTCGCCGAGAACCTCCAGCGTACCACGGCGATCGGTCTCTTGCATGCGGGCCTCGACGTCTTCGGGCAGGGCCAGCGTGGCGCGACCTTCGGCGTCGACGTCGGCCTGCAGGCTGGTGCCGTCGGGCAAGGTCAAGCGGACACGCGCCGCGCCGGGCGGGGCGGGCCCGCAGTCGCGCACCCGACCCTCGCGGCGGAGCTCGCGGACGCCGAGGGAGCGCTCGGACGTGCCGAGCCCAAGCTGCTGCCACAGCGAGCCGACCAGCAGCCCGACGCCGATGGCACCGATGGCGCCCGCCTGCAGCCAGGTCGACCGACTGCGATCGGGCGCGACGAGCCCGTCGGTCGCTGGCGGCGTCGGGTGCGTCCACTGCCAAGCGGCGATGCCGGCGCCCGAGGTAAAGAAGAGGCCTCCCATCGCCCACTGCATCGTCAGCGAGTGGCCCACGGCGACCCGGGTCGTGCGCTCAAACCCCTCGGCCCGCTGCAACTTCACAGTCTGGCAGCGCCGCACCGCATGGACTTGCACGTGCACCTGTCCACCGTCGCGCTTGCCTTCGACCTTTGCCCCGACCCCGCGCTCTTCGGCGGATTCGCGCGCTTTCTCCATCGGCTGCACCCGCAGCGAGCGCTCGACGTGAACCTTGGCGCAGGCCCCTGCCCACAGCGGCGCCGTGGCGAGCAGCGCTGCCCACCGCGAGGCCAGGCGCGGCGACGCAGGCTGGCGCGAGGCCTGCCGTTTCGGGCGGAGAGCCACCGCCATCAGTAGAGCCTCTCGACCTTGGCGCCGCCGTAGTAGTGGTCGAGAATGTCGCGATAGCGCTGCCCTTTTTCGGCTCGACCGACGGCTCCGGTCTGGTCCATGCCGACGCCATGGCCATAGCCCGCGCCGCGAAATGTCCAGGCGCTGGGCACGCCGCCGGCTCCCGCCGCACCGGGGGTGATCACCATCAGGCTGGAGCGCAGCCCCTTGAACATGCGGCGGATGCGCAGTTCGCCCCAAATCTTGCGCTGGATGCCGTCGGCGAACGTCAGTTCCAGGTGGACGATGCGCCCCGAGACACCGCGCTCGAGCACACGCAGCGACTTGAGCTTGCCGCCGACCCCGGCCTGGCCCAGCGCGGCCTCGATCTCGGCGGCGCTGTGGGTGACCTCCCATCGGCAAGCACCCTTGTTGCGCCCGCTGGCGCTGGCCCAGCTTTTGTCGGGGCCGTCGAGCAGGCGCCGCACCGACTCCTCGCTGGCGCCAGCGGCGGTGCCCTGGGTGGCCGTGCTCAGCGGTGCACCGGTGACGGCCAGGGGGTTTGCGGCGCCGGCGACGAGGTCGGGTCTGCCGCGCAAGTTCGGGTGGGGCGCCATGCGCCAGGCGTTCTCGTTGTGCTCGGTGTGGCCGCCGCTGACGGCGTGATAGAAGGTGTCCACTAGGCGTCCGTCCGTACCGAAGAGCACTTCGCCGCGCGTGGCCCGCACCGCTTCCGCCACGCGTGCCGGTACTTTGGCGTTGCCGCGGTAGGCCTGGCAGTGCACCTCAGAGCAGATGGCGAACGGGTCGGCGTGGTGGCGCAGGCCGACCTTGGCCAGCATGTCGGTGCGGGCGGCGACGGCCTGCGCCTTGAGGGCATCCATCGGCGCCGACTGAAAAATCTCCGACGCCACCACCCCCTCCAGGATCGTCTCGATGCGCGCCTCGTTGACCACGGCCAGGCCACCGCCATCGCCGGGTGTGACGTAGACGCGGCCCGGCAGCTCAAGTCGGGTGCCGCCGGCGCTCACCGTCAGCACCGCCGCGCCGGCACTGCCGGGAGGGGCCTGGCCTGCCTGCGGCCCGCCGCCAGCGGCGGCCGGCTGGGGCGGCAGCGCCTCGAACCAGAGCACGTCCTGCGCCCGCATCGAGACTCCGCCGGGGGCGTCGACGCGCAAGGTGGCGCTCGGCGGCACCTGGACGACGGCATGCACCGACGTGTCGCGGCCATGGAGGTCGCCCAGCTCCTGCGCTTTGCGCTCGGCAGCCGCCGCGTCCGCCAAGGGGGGCTCGAGGCCGAGGACCGTCTCGCGGGTGTCGAGCACCCGGCCGGCGACAGCGTAGGTGGCGCCCACCGTCAGCGGTTTGACCGCCAACCCCCGCGCCTGCCAGAACTTTCGCGCCGCGCGTAGCGCGTCCATGTCGCCGGAAGGCGCCCGCGCCAAGGCGACGTAGTGCAAGATCTGCCCGGGCTGCATGGCGTCGCCGCGGACCTCGATGGCGCGGCCGGCGGGTACCAGCACCTCGACCGCGCCGTCGCCGGTGCCGAGGACGCGCAGGCCGTGTGACGCCTCGATGGTGACCAGCGTCGCGCGCTCCAAGACAGCGACCGGCAGCACCGGGTGGTCATTGCCGTCGACGTTGACCACCACGCGATAGAGGGCGTGGGCCCGGTCGCGGTGACGCATCGGGTCGCCGCCGGTCGCAACCGCCGTCGGCAGCGCCAGCGACAGCGCGACGAAGGCCGAGAGCAGCCCGGCGGACCCTCGGATGGCGCCAACAGCAATCAGATGACGGGCCCTTCCCAACCGACCCTCGCTGTACCATACTCGCAGGCGCTCGATCCAGGGCTTCGGGCCGGGAAGGTTCATGGCGTCCGTCCATCAACGCTATCGGATCATTGAGAAGATCGACGCCGGCGGCATGGCCGAGATCTACCGCGGCGAGGCGGTCTCTCTCGAGGGTTTTTCACGCGCCGTCGCGATCAAGCGCATCTTGCCCTCGATGTGCAGCGACCCCAAATTCGTCTCCATGTTCCTCGACGAGGCGCGGCTGTCGATGCAGCTCACGCACGGCAACATCGTGCAGATCTTCGATCTGGGCAAGGCCGACGACACCTACTTCGTGGTCATGGAGCTCATTGAAGGGCTCAACCTTCGAAGATTGATGCAGAAGTCGATCGACACCGGCAAGCCCTTCCCGGTACCCATCGCTTGCTACATGACCATGGAGGTCTGCCGCGGCCTGGCCTACGCCCACGAGAAGGATGGCACCGACGGCAAGCCGCTCTCCATCGTCCACCGCGACGTTTCACCGCCGAACGTGTTGGTCTCCAGGCAGGGCGAGGTCAAGATCACCGACTTCGGCCTCGCCAAGGCCGCTAGCCACGCCACCGCGACCGACGCCGGCGTGATCAAGGGCAAGTTCGCCTACCTGAGTCCCGAGGTGGTGGACGGCAAGGAGGTCGACCTGCGCGCTGACGTCTACGCCGTCGGCATCATCCTCTGGGAGATGCTCACCGGCCGAAAGCTCTTCGCCGGTCAGACCGACATGGAGACCGTCGAGCTGGTCCGCAAGGGCGACGTCGAGAAGGCCTCAACGCTCCGGTCAGAGATCGACGAGGAGCTCGACCGTACGGTCTTGAAGGCCCTCGCCCGCAATCCAAAGCGGCGCTTCCAGAGCGCTCGTGCGCTCGAGGCCGCGCTGTCGGCCTACCTCTACAAGCACAACTACCGTGTGACTGCGACCGACCTCGGCGACTGGCTGCGCCAGCTCGACACCGAAGCCAAGGACGCCGCGCCCTTCGATGTGCTCGCCGTGCTGCGGGCCGAGTTCGAGGCCGCGGCGCGCTCCCAGCGCATCGACCTGCACCTCGGCCAGCGTCCGCTCGGCCCCACCGACCTGCACACGCGCGGTGGCGCCACGCTACCGATCGCTGACCTCCTGGGAAAGCTGCAGAACTTGCCACTCGAGGACCTGCCTCCGACCGCGGATGCACCTACGGCCGTGTCGCTTGGCGAGCGCCTTGACGCGCCGGAGACCCTGCCCGAAGTGCGCGGTGTGCCGCCCAAGGCCAAGAGGTCGCGTGGCGTTTGGATTGCCCTCGCCTTGGTCTTGTCGGTCGCTGGCGCTGCGGTCGCGGCGTGGCAGCTGGGCTTCATTCCTTGATCCTGGCGCCGCCTGGCGGCGTCCGATGTGCGCGCGGGCTGGCCGCTGCTGCTTGGCCTCGGAGGGTGCGATGGAGTTCTTTCTCGACACGGCGGATATCGGCGAGATTCGCAAGGCTTCAGCCTGGGGGATCCTCGACGGTGTGACGACGAATCCGTCCTTGGTGGCCAAGACAGGGCGCAGCTTCGAAGACGTCAAGCGCGACATCCTGCAGCTGGTCAAAGGTCCGGTCTCGCTGGAGGTCACCGCGGAGGACACGGTTGGCATGATGGAGCAGGCGCGGCAGCTCGCGGCCGAGGGCTCGCAAGTCGTGGTGAAGATTCCGCTGACACCCGCCGGCATCGCCGCGGTCGTGCAGTGCACCGCGCTTGGCATCCGCACCAACGTGACCCTCTGCTTTTCGGCCAATCAGGCCCTCATCGCCGCCAAGGCGGGCGCCACCTACATCTCGCCCTTCGTCGGGCGCCTCGACGACATCGGCCACGACGGAATGCAGGTGGTCGAAGAGATCTTGGAGGTCTACGAGGCCTACGGATTCCAGACCAAGGTGCTGGCCGCCAGCTTGCGCCACCCGCTGCATGTCCTGCAGGCAGCCAAGATGGGCGCGCACGTGGGCACCATGCCGTTCAAGACCATGGAGCAACTCTTCCATCACCCGCTGACCGATCTCGGCTTGCAGCGCTTCCTTGAGGATTGGCGCAAGGTCCCCGGCCAATCGTGAGCGACGTCGTCGAGCCCACAACGTCCGCCGCGTCACCGGCGGCGGCGCCCTCCGCTGCGACACCGACGCCAGGGCCTGCGGGCAAGCCGCAAGAGCCTGGCAGCGCTGCGTCCAAGTCGCGCGACAGCGGCCGACACCGCGTCCAGCGCCCGCTGATCTCCCGCACCGGCGGTGAGATCACGGCGGCCCGTGTCGGGCGCGCCAGCCTGGTTCTGGCGATGCTGGTGGCCGTGTTCTGGACCGGGGGCACCGAGCAGGAGCCGGTCGCCATCGCGCTCGGCCTGGGCGTCGTCGGTTGGGCCATGGCCCTGACCTTCCGCCAGGTGGCGCCGGCCCCCAACCCCTACGCCTGGATGTTCTGGCTGCTCGGCATCTGGTCGCTGGTGCCCCTGTTGCCTTTGCCGCGCTTCATGGTGTCGTTCCTGCACCCGCAGGCGCTGACCCTGTCGGACAGCAGCCGCGCTGCGCTCGGCCTCGAGCCGCTCTCCATGCTGGCGCTGTCGATGGCTCCCGCCGAGTCGGCCTTTCAGGCCGCGCTGATGATCGGCGGTGGCTCGATGGCGATGACCGGAGGGCTGCTGCTCAGCGACCACCAGGGTCGGCGCATGTCCGTCCACGCCGGGCGCTGGCTCGCCGTGATGCCACTCGCCATCGGCGGCCTGTGGCAGTTGGCCTGGGCTCCCTGGTTCGCGCCCTATGTACCGCTCGAGATGCGCGAGCAGCTCCGCTACGTGACCTTCGTCAACCCGAACCACGTCTCGTCGCTGCTTTTGCTCGGCCTCGGCCTCTCCTTTGGCGCCGTCGTCGCCGAGGGCACCGAGGGTGGCCAGGGCCCGAATCAGGTGGTTGCCGCCCTCTCGGCCGCGCTCCTCGCCGTCACACCTTCGCGCTCGGGCATCATCGGCCTCGTCATCGTCGCCGCCTTCGTTTTGACCCGGCAGCCAAAGACACGCCCGCACCTGCGCGTCGACAAAGAGAAGCCGCTGGCACAGAACCGTCGCGCGCGAGTGCTCCAGACGATCGCTGCCCTCGGCGCCTTGGGTGTCATCGGGTTGCCCGCCCTGGAGCGCGAATTCGGTCCGATGTTCATTCTGGGCAGGCGTGACGCAAAGTTGATCGCGTTCGAGTCGGCTTGGAACCATCTCTTTGACGGCTTCTGGGTCGGCCAGGGCTTCGGCTCTTTGCCGGTCAAGACGCTGCAGCATGCGACAGGTGTCGACGTCCGCCTCGAATATGTCGAGAACATGGTCCTCGACCTCATCGTCGCCCACGGCGTGCCGATGGCAGCCCTGGTCATCGCCTTCATCCTCTATGCCGTCATCATGCCGTTCCGCCGCTGGACCCGCTATGGCGTCCACGCCGCGCCAACGATCGCGCTCGCCGCCGTTTTGCTACATGATCTAGCCGATTTCTCCCTCCACGTTGCCGGAGTCCTCTTCCCTTTCCTGATGGTCGCCACCATCGCCGACCACCTGCGGCCCGCGCCCTACCACGGCCCCAAGGGTCGCTACTGGACCACGCGCGCGAGCACCTTGGTGGCGTCGGGCATCGGCCTCTGCCTTGCGGCCGCCCTGATCTTTGGGGCCTGGGATGCCCGCAACCGCGACATCGGCGAGCGCCTTGCGGACCTGCCCAGCGACAAGGCCAGCGAGGTCGTGGCGACCGTCTACCCTTATTCGCACCACGCCTTCTATCGCCTTGGCCGGTCATTGCTCGCCGAGGGCAAGCGCGAGGCCGCCATCGTCGCCCTCGGCCACGCCATCGAGCTCCGGCCAAAGAGCCTGCATGCCCGGCTGTTTCGCCTCGTGACCATGCTGGAAGATGGAGGCGGTGACCCGACCGACGTCGAGACGCTGCTCGATCACCCAGGCGACCTGCAGAAGCTGGCCATCGCCGAGCTGATGAAGACCGACTACGGCGCCAAGCTCGCCATCGACGCCGCGGTCGCGGCGCCGTCTCGGGCGTGGAGCGTCGCGGTCCACGCGTCGGAGCATCGGCCCAAGACGCTCTTTGACCTCGGCAACGCCCTCCGCGCAGCCCACAAGGGCCGCCGCTTCGGCATGGAGTACCTCGTGGCCACGCGTCTAGCGTCGGCGGGCGACCTCGACCAGGCGCGGCGTATCGGCCTCGGCCTCCTCAGCGATCCCACGACCGAGGCGCTTGGCTGGCGGGCGTTGGCCTCCATCGACAACCGCACCGGCAACCACAAGCGCGCTTTTACGCTCTATGCCGACGTCTGCCAGCGTAGCGCCGGCGAAGAGGTAGAGGCTTGCATCGAAGCGGTGTCGGTCGCCCCCAAGCTCACAGAGCGCGCAGCCGCCCTGGCCGGGGTCCGCAGCCTCTTTCCGTTCATGCGCGGCAACGAGTTGATGATGCGGGCGTATTGGCTCGCCTTGGCCGAGACGTCGCTCGAAGCTGGCATGCCGGACGAGGCGATGGCGGCAGCGCAGCGTGCCCACGGTTACGATCGCCAATCGACGCGGGCGCGCTTTCTGCTGGCGCGTGCAGCATTGCGCTTGGGAAACTGGCACACCGCCGAATCCAAACTCGAAGAGCTGCGCGGCGCCGGCGTCTCCGAGTCTGAGCTGATCGAGCTCTCGAATGAGGTGAGCGCCACGCGCGGGCCGCTCGGCGTCCAAGTTCGCCTGTCGCCCCGGGCGCCCATCGTGCAGACGCCCCTCGGGACGCCCACTCCCCGGCGTTGAGGCGGCCTTCACATTCCCAATCAGTCTCGCGTTGACACGCTGCGTCAAGGTGGCTTTACTGGCGCCCGCCATCGGCCCCAGTCGCGCGGCGCGGCAGGTGGCCGAGGAGGCGCCGAGCCCGCGTCAAGCCGTGTGCAGCGGCCCTGACGCCGCGCACTTTGCAGGGGAGAGACCGCATGAAGATCCTCGTGACCGCCAAGCGCGTCACTGATCCGAACGCCAAGCTGGTCGTCAATGACGACGGCAACTGGATCGACGACGACGTGGAGTACATCCTCAACCCCTTCTGCGAAAACGCCATCGAGTGCGCGTTGCAGCTCGCAGAGACCCTCGGCGACGTCGAGACCGTGGCGGTGGGCATCGGTGACGAGGAGGTCCAGCGCTTCATCCGCCAGGGCGCTCTCGCCCGCGGCGTCGACCGCGGCATCTGGGTGGAGGCCGAGGAGGCCTCACTCGACTCCGACGCGATCGCTCGCATCCTGGTCGGCGTTGTCCGCAAGGAAGAGCCGGACATCGTGCTGCTCGGCAAGCAAGCGGTCGACGGCGACAGCAATCAGGTCGCCCAGCTCCTGGCTGAGATGCTCGGCTGGCCGCAGGCGACCTTCGCCAGCAAGGTCACCATCGAGGGCAGCGAGGCCATGGTCACCCGCGAGGTCGACGGCGGCCTCGAGACCTTGGCCATCGGCCTCCCCTGCGTCATTTCCGCGGACCTGCGGCTCAACGAGCCGCGCTACGCCAGCCTCGCCGGCATCATGAAGGCCAAGAAGAAGGCGATGGACGAGCTGCAGCCCGACGAGCTCGGCGTCGACGACCTCGACCCCAAGGTCTCCGTGGTCGCCATCACTGAGCCCTCGGGGCGCAGCGCTGGCGTCAGCGTCGCCGACGTCGATGAGCTGATCCACAAGCTCTCATCGCAGGCCCGCGTCATCTAGCCCCACCTCCGCTGCGGCAGCGCGGGCGACATCGTCCCGCCGGCCGCACCTGACCCGCCGCTGGCAGCCACGGCGCCGCGGCCCAAGGAGCCACAACATGAGCAAGATCTTGGTCATCGCCGAGCACGGCGGCGGCACGGTGCGCAAGGCGACGCTGACGACCCTGCAGATGGCCCGCGACCTGGCTGCCAAGACGGGCGCCAGCATCGACATCGCTGTGCTCGGCCACCAGGTCGGCGGCATCGCCGCTCAGCTGACGGGCTACGGCGCCGGGGCTGTCCATGTCGCCGATCACGCTGACCTCGGCTACGCCCTGGCTCCGACCTGGGGCAAGGTCATCGCCGACATCGCCAAGGCGTGCGGCGCCTCGGTGGTGGCGATGAGCGCCTCGACCACCGGCAAGGACGTGCTGCCCCGCACCGCCGCACGCCTCGGCGCCGGCATGGCGTCGGACGTCGTCGGCGTGGTGGCCACCAGCAAGGGCCCGGCCTTCCGCCGGCCGATGTGGGCAGGAGCGCTGCTCTCGGACGTGGTCATCCACACGCCGAATTGGTGTGTCACGGCCCGTGTCTCGGCGTTCGACGCCGCCGCCCCCACCGGCGGCAGCTCGCCC
This sequence comes from Myxococcales bacterium, assembly GCA_947491025.1. Lineage (GTDB taxonomy): Bacteria > Myxococcota_A > UBA9042 > UBA9042 > UBA9042 > SXNM01. The sequence goes on along the minus strand of CANLIC010000012.1, from coordinate 62,610 downwards.
ATTGTCGCCTTCGCCGCCGACCCGGCGCTCGCCAGCGCGCGCACCCGCTTTGTGTCGTTTGACGCGACCGCATCGGACCGCCCCTCGCTGGATGAGGCGACCATCGTCGTCGCGGGCGGGCGCGGCCTGAAGTCGGCCGAGGGCTTTCGCCAGGTCATGGAGCCGCTGGCTGACGCGTTCGGCGCTGGCATCGGCGCCAGCCGCGCCGCGGTCGACGACGGTTACGCGCCGAACGATTACCAGATCGGCCAGACCGGCAAGGTTGTGGCGCCACAGCTTTACGTCGCAGTGGCCATCTCCGGCGCCATCCAGCACCTCGCCGGCATGAAGAACAGCAAGATCATCGTCGCCATCAACACCCGCGACGACGAGCCGATCCACAAGATCGCTGACTTCTCGCTGAAGGCCGACGCCTTCACGGCGGTGCCGGAGCTGGCGGCCAAGCTGCAAGCGCGCAAGTAGGCGCCTGGCGGTCGCTGTGCCGCCGCGGCTACTTCGAGGGCAGCGTGAGGTCGACCCGGTAGATAGAGGTCTGACCGAGTTGGCCGACGAGCCAGGAGATGTCCGGCTTGTCGAGCGGCGACGTGTAGTTCCACACCCGATAGCCATGGGGCGCGCCGGCGATGGGCAGCGCGCTGGCGAAGCACGTGTCGCCGGCCGACGGCAGGTCGAGCGCGAAGTCGACGCGCAGCGCCTTGGCATCGACGCGCCACAAGCTGCAGCGCTTGGCGCCGCTCCACCACTGGGTCTGGTACTTGATGTAGCGGTCGTCCTTGGAGCGGTGCACCTGCCCGAGGTCGAACTTTCCATCGTTCTTCAGCGAGCGGCGGCCGATGAGCCAGGTCGCCTCCCCATGCTGAATCAGCAACGGCGAGTCGTACTTGCGCGGGTCGGCTTTGCAGGTGTAGGCCGACCAGTCCGCTGCCTCAGCGCGGCAGACCTTGGCGCCGTACCCATCGCTGTCGCCTGCCTCGTTCCGCACCACCAGCAAGAGGCCGCCGTCTGGCAAGAGCGCGAAGTCCGCCTCCGACCCGCCGCCCTCGAGCACCACCCCTTCGCTGACGCCTTTGCCCTTGCCGTCTAGCCCCTTGCCCTGCGTCACCAGGGGCGTCCAGGTCCAGCCGTCGTTCGTCGTCAACAGCTGGATGCGCAGGCCGCCGCCTGTGCTGCGGTAGACGTTGGCGCCGCCCTGGTAGCCGATCATCACCGGGCGGCCATCGGGCAGCAGGCGCACGCGCCAAGGGATGAAGTCCTTGGACAGCACATCCTTGGGCCCGTCCCAGCTCCCCGGTCCAAGCCAGCGGGCCGCCTTGCTGCCTTGCGGCTCGAAGTCTGCGGGGTCTTTGCCTAAAACGGCATAGTAGAGCCACAGCTGTCCCTTCCAGACGAACAGGCGCGGCTCGCGGAGGTCGGTGCCTTGGGCGAAGTGCCCTTCGTAGCGCCAGACGGCCTCGTCCGCACTGCTCACCACCCAGAGCACCGTGCCGTCGCTCGCGAAGTGGTTACCGCTGCTGCGAAACGCCAAGAAAGTCCGACCTTCGTGCCTGGCAACGTCGAGGTTGTTGTTGCTGGCGCCGAGGGTCACCTCGGTGGGCAATCCCGCCGACGGCACCACAAAGGTCGGGTCGCCCTGCGTCGGCGTGGCCGGGTTGGCGGCGTTGGCGTCCAAGGAGGCATCGGCGGCATCGGCGTCGGGTGTCGCTGCCCCGCCGCAGCCAAGCAGACCAAGGCTGACGGTGAGGGAAAGGCGGGACAGCAGAGCAGGGCAGGGGCGCGAGCGGGCTATCATCATGCTTCATGCGTACCTTTGAGGGGTTGGGCTGTCAAGGCGGCCAGCGCGGTGGCATTCTTTCGTCGATTGTCGCCCACCCATGCCGCCAGGGCGCCGTCCCCGCAGTCGCCCTGCGGCGTGCCACCCTGTGCGAGGCCCGTCGCGCCCGACCCGGGGCCGAAAGCCCTGCCGCCAAACGTCGACATTGCGCGTCAGCAGCGTCTTCTCTACGATCGCGGTCAGACGCAGCCACCCCGACTGACGGCGACGGCAGGAACCGAGATGACCTTCACTTTCCGCCCCTATACGCCCTCTGGGCCTCGACCTGTTGCGCACGCGCTGCTGCTCTTCTGGGTCCTCTGGCTCGCTGCTTGCTCCAGCCCGGACGAAAATGTCGAAACGGACGCCGGGGCCGACGCCGGCGCTGGCGATACCGGCGACGATGTCATGGCGGATGTGTCTGCAGGCACCGACAGCGGTGCGACCCTGGACGCCAGTGCAGAAGTCGAGATCATCGGCCCCGGCAAACCCTGTGCCGCGCCGGTCGATTGCGGCGCCGACCCCGATCCGTGCTCGCGCTGGGTCTGCCACAGCGAGCTCGGCTGCGTTGTGGCGCTGGCACCTGACGACGCGCTCTGCAGCGCGGGCGATGCGTGCACCTCGACCGCGAGCTGCCAGAGCGGTATCTGCAAGGCCAAGGCGCTCAAGGACTGCGACGACGGCGATCTGTGCACGGTCGATGGCTGCGAGGGCGGCGCCTGCGTCCACCTGCCGCATGCCGCGACGCCCGCGAACGATGTGCCGTGCGACGACGGACTCTCGTGCACCAAGAACGACACCTGCAAGGGCGGAGCCTGCAAAGGCGGCACCAACGTCTGCACCTGCTCCACCGACGCCGACTGCCCGACGGCTGAGGCCGGTAACGCCTGCGCCGGAAGCCAGTACTGCGCGCTCCAGGCCGACGGCGCCCGCACCTGCGTCCTCAACCCGGCGACGGTGGTGTTCTGCGACCCAAGCGCCAACACCCCTTGCTTGCTCAACGCCTGCGACAAGACCACCGGCAAGTGCACCCTCGCGGCGCTGGCCGATGGCACCGCCTGCAACGATGGCGACAAGTGCAGCGGCGGCGAGACGTGTCAGGGCGCCAAGTGCGGGGGAGGCAAGCCGATCTGCTGCCAGGTCGACGCCGACTGCCTGGTCACGGACGACGGCGACTTCTGCAACGGCGTGCCCTACTGCAACAAGGCGACGGGCACCTGCCTGCCCAATCCGGCGTCCGTGGTCTTCTGCCCGACCGTCGACGACACCGCCTGCAGCCAGAACGTCTGCGCACCCAAGACCGGACTCTGCGGCAAGAAATCGCTAGCGAACAAAGAGTTCTGCGACGACGGCAACCCCTGCACGCCTGGGCAAGAGGCTTGCGAGGACGGCGTGTGCAAGGCGGCGACCAACACCTGTGCGTGCACCAAGGACGCGGACTGTCAGGGCAAAGACGACGGCGACCTCTGCAACGGAACGCTCTACTGCGCGCCATCGACGGGCACGTGCCAGGCCAACCCCGCGACCGTCGTCCTCTGTCCAACCGTCGACGACACCGCCTGTACCAAGAACACCTGCGCGCCGAAGACGGGCGCTTGCGCGCAAAAACCTGTGGCCGACGGCAGTGAGTGCGACGCTGACGGTTCGCCGTGCACGCCGGTCGACACCTGCGCCGAGGGCCTCTGCAAGGTCGACAGCGCCAACACCTGCAAGTGCGCCTCGACCGAGGCGTGCGCCAAGTACGACGACGGCGACCTCTGCAACGGCAACCTCTATTGCGACCTCAAGAGCGCCACCTGCCAGCTCAACGCGGCGACCGTGGTGTCCTGCCCGAGCGCCGACAACACCTCGTGTCTGCAGTCGCTCTGTCAGGCCAAGACCGGCAAGTGTGCGCTGACCTTTGTGAATCAGGCCAAGATCTGCGAGGACGGCGCGCCCTGCACCACCGGCGATCTCTGCGAGAATGGCGCCTGCAAGGCCGGCACCGACGTCTGCCTCTGCCACAAGGACGCCGATTGCGCCGGCAAAGAAGATGGCAATGTCTGCAACGGCACGCTCTTCTGCGACACCGCGAGTCTGCCGTGGAGCTGCCAGGTCAAGCCCTCGACGGTCATCACCTGCCCGAACGTCAACGACACCGACTGCCAGCAGTCGATCTGCCAGCCCAAGACCGGCAAGTGCGAGATCTTGCTCACCAACATCGATGGTGCGTGTGACGACGGCAATCCATGCACCGAGGCGACGGTCTGCAAGGGCAACGACTGCATCAACCCATTGATCAACCAGGACAAGGCCTGTGACGACGGCAACCCCTGCACCGATGACGCCTGCGACAAGGCGGTCGGCTGCCTCAACGTGGTCAACAAGGCGCCCTGCGAGGATGGCGACGCCTGTACCATCGGCGAGGCCTGCAGCGGCAAGGCCTGCGTCGGCGGCAAAGCCAAGACCTGCGACGACGGCAACCTCTGCACCACCGACTACTGCGTCGCCAAGCAGGGTTGCCTGGTCTTCGAGAACGCCGCTACGTGCACCGACGGCAACGCCTGCACCCTCGGCGATGGCTGCAAGGCGGGCGTCTGCGCCGCCGGCGCTCCCAAGGTCTGCGTTGACACCAACCCGTGCTCGCTGGACAGCTGCGACGTCAAGAGCGGGGCCTGCGTCTTCGACGCCAAGGCGCTGCCGACGGTGGTCTGCAACGACGGCGTCGCCTGCACCATCGACACCTGCGACCAGGTCCTCGGCTGCCAACACGCGGCGACTGACGCCCTGTGCACCGACAATCAGCCTTGCACCTTGGACGCCTGCGCCAAGACGGTCGGCTGCCTGTTCACGCCCAATGACGCGAAATGCGACGATAAGTCGGCGTGCACCCTCGACACCTGCGTCGCCGGCGCGGGTTGCGACCACCTCGCGGTCCCTGACGGTGCGATCTGCTTCGATGACGACGCCTGCACCGTCGGCGACGCCTGCGCCGCTGGCAAGTGCGTCCCCGGCGCGAAGTCCGCGCTCTGCAACGTGGATCCCGCTCAGTGCCAGGGCAAGGCCGACGGCGCTGCCTGCAACGACGGCGACGCCTGCAGCAAGGGCGAGACGTGCCTCGGCGGCGTCTGTCGCGGCGCCATCGTCGGTGTCGCGGTCAGCCCCTTCGTCGCGGCCTTCAAGGCCGGCAACGGCAAGGCCAACGGCCATCGCCTCCGCGCGCAGCTGGAAGCCCCCACCGCGGTCGCCCGCGCCCCCGACGGCGCGATCCTCGTCGCGAACAAGAACGGCGGCCAAATCCGGCGCGTCGCCATGGACGGCCAGGTGACTACCCTCGCCGGCGATGGCGCCAACACCAGCAGGGCTGGCGACGGCCTCGGCGCCAGCTTCACCAACGTCAACAGCCTCGCTGTCGCCGGCGATGGCACGATCTACGTCAGCGACTCCACGTGGCAGGTCCGCAAGGTCGCTCCCGACGGTGCTGTCACGCACCTGGCCGGCGTCAGCTACGGCTACAAGGACGGCCCGGGCGCGCAGGCCCAGTTCCGCGCCACGTTCGGCCTCGCCGCGCAAGGCGGTACGTTGTTTGTTGCCGACAAGGACAACCACTGCCTCCGCAGCATCGACCTCAAGCTGGCCGAAGTCGGCACTTTTGCCGGCACCTGCACCAAGTCCGGCACCGCGGATGGCCCCAAGGCCGCCGCTTCTTTCAGCAACCCGCAAGGAGTCGCGGTCCATCCTGCGGGCGGCCTCGTCGTGGCCGACACCGGCAACCACCGCCTGCGACGGATCGCCGCCGACGGCTTTGTCACCACCCTCGCCGGCTCGGGCTCCGGATTCGCCGATGGCACGGGCACCGCCGCCAAGTTCAACCAGCCGCGCGGCCTGACGGTCGCCCTCAGCGGTGAGATCTACGTCGCCGACCTCTTGAATCACCGGCTCCGCTTGGTCCTGCCCGGCGGCGCGGTCACGACCCTCGCTGGCGGCCAGGCCGGCTACCAGGAGGGCAGCGGCGCCGCAGCGCGCTTCAGCAGCCCCCTCGACGTCGTCCTCGACCCCTTCGGCGACCTGGTGGTGGCAGACAGCGACAACGTGGTGCTGCGGCATGTCGCCCTACGCCGCCACGGCTGCGACGACGGCGACCTCTGCACCCTGGACCGCTGCGACGCCAAGAGCGGAATCTGCGCCAAGCCAGCGCCTATCTGCGACGACGACCACCCCTGCAGCATCGACTCGTGCAGCGAGGCCACCGGCGCCTGCAGCTTTGTCGCTGCCACCGAGGGCGCCAACTGCAGCGACGACGACCCCTGTACCACCAGCCACCTCTGCAGCGGCTTTGAGTGCTACGCGGCAGGCAAGGTCGTCATCGAGAGCGCCGACGTCAGCGGTGAGCGCGACGGCGGGCCCCAGACCTACCGGATCCAGTCGGCCACGGGCATGGCGCTGCTGGCGGACGGCAGCGTCGTCTTCGCCGACGGCCCGAACAGCCTGATCCGCAAGCGAGCCCCTGACGGCACCGTGACGACGCTCGCCGGGGCGCCTTGGGGCCAGGCCGGCTACAAGGACGGTCTAGCCTTCGAGGCGCGGTTCGCCGACCCGGCGGCGGTGATGCCGGCTACTGACGGCAGCCTCTGGATCGCCGACCGCCAGAACAACCGCATCCGGCGGTTCGGCGCAGACGGGATGGTAAGCACGCTGTCGGGCCAAGGGTCGATCGGGTCTCTCGACGGTGAAGCCGGCGTGGCTCGCTTCAACTCCCCGGAGGACATCATCCCAGACGGCCAGGGCGGCGCCCTCGTTGCCGACCGGATGAACCACCGCCTCCGCGTCGTGCAGCCGAGCGGCACGGTCTCGACACTGGTCGGCACCATCAGCGGCTGGCGGGACGGCAAGCTCGCCGATGCGCTCTTCAACCAGCCCCGCGCCCTGGCGCGTGCGCCGAGTGGGGTCATCTACGTCGCGGATACCGGGTTGGGGTACATCCGGCGCATCGCCAACGGCATGGTGGTGACGGTGGCCGGCCGCGGCGTCCAAAGCACCACCGGCGGCCTTCCGCTCGGTTCCACCGTGAACTTGCCGCTGTCGCTGGACATCGACGCCGATGGCGGGCTCTGGATCGGCGACAGCAGCGGCGTCGTTTCCGTGCTGCACGGCGATCGCCTGACCCTTATCGCCGGCAAGAAGAGCGGCGCCATCGTGCCGGGCCTTGGACCCAATGCGTCCCTGACCCCGATCTCAGGTTTGGTGGCTCTGCCCGACGGCAGCTTGCTGATCGGCACCGAAGGCAGCGCCCGCATCGCCCGCGTCGCCCGGCCCATCCTCTCGTGCGACGACGGCAAGCCCTGCACCATCGACCGCTGCGTCGCCTTCCAAGGCTGCGTCCATGTCCTGAACGCCGACGCATGCGACGACGGCGACCCGTGCACCGTCGGCGACGTCTGCCAGGCCGGCGCGTGCAAGGCGGGCCCTGCTGCCAACGACTGCGCCTGCAAGTTGCCGGACGGTAAAGCCAAGAGCTGCGACGACGGCAATTCCTGCACCGACGACGGCTGCGACGCCAAGATCGGCTGCACCGCCAAAACACGCCCCGAAGGCGCGGCCTGCGACGACGGCAGCCCCTGCAGCAACCTCAGCCAGTGCAGCGGCACCAAGTGCCTGCCTGATGCCAACAAATTCACGGTACAGCGGCTCACGGGCAGCCGCGATGGCCAGCCTGAAGGCGGGATCGCGGACGGGGTCCTGCTGCCCTTGGGCGGCAACGTCGCCTGGGCGCAGTTTTACGACCCGCGCGGCATGGCCACGCTTACTGACGGCTCGGTGGTGGTTTGCGATTTCTCCAACAACAGCCTGCGGCTCATCAAGGCCGACGGCTACGTCACGACCTTGGCCGGCGCACACCTTGGCAGCAACGGCGGCTACGCCGACGGCAATCGGCAGGCAGCGCGCTTCAAGGGCCCACGCGACGTTGAGGTCTTGCCTGGCGGCGACCTCGTGGTCGCAGACCAGCTGAACCACGCCATCCGCATCGTCAGCGTCGACGTCGCAGTCACCACCCTGGCCGGCGCCAAGCCGACGGCGATCGCCGCATTCGCCGATGGCAAGGGCGGAGTCGCCCGCTTCAACTTCCCGCGCGGCGTCTCGGTGCTGAGCGATGGTTCGATCGTGGTCGCCGACTCCGCCAACCACCGCCTGCGCCGCGTCGGCCTCGATGGCGAGGTGACGACCCTCGCCGGCAGCACCGCGGGCGTGGCCGATGGCCCGGCCGCGCAGGCCCTGCTCAACACGCCGGCCGGCGTCGATGTCGCCCCGGGCGGCGCGGTGTACTTCGTCTCTGAAGGCGACCACGCGCTGCGGCGCATGCAAGACGGATTCGTCGTCACCCTGACCGGCGGCACCGGGATCGGCTACCAAGACGGAATCGGTGTGCTCGGCGGCGCTTTGGACAAGCCGCAAGACGTCGAGGTAGGCAGCGGAGGCGAGGTCTTCATCACCGACGTCGGCAACTGGCGGCTGCGCCGTTGGACGGCGGCGGGCGGACTGCAGACCATCGCCGGCACGGCCAGCTCCCCTAGCGCCAAGCCCAAGGGCGGCCCAGGGGCGAGCGCGGTCATGGTCGGCACCTCCGGTCTCGCCATGTTGCCGGACGGTTCACTGCTGGTGAGCGAGCATTACAGCGATCGGGTGGTGCGGATTCAGCGCGTCGAGCTCAGCTGCAACGACGGCAACGACTGCACGCTCGACGTCTGCGATCCGAAAGCGGGCTGCAAGAACACCGTCGTCAAGCCGGAGCTCACCTGCCCCGACGGCGGACCCTGCCAGGAGCCGAGCTGCGATGTCGCCAAAGGCGTCTGCTCCTACGCGCCACGCCCGAACGGCACCCTCTGCGGCAAGCCCGGCCAGTGCGGCAGCCAATGCGACCACGGCACCTGCCGCCCCGGCGGCCTGCTGACGCCGCTGGCTGGCAAGGGCGACTACAAGATGGTCGACGGTCCGGCCGCCACCGCCGCGTTTCTCGGCCCGGCCGGGCTCAGCTCTGACGGCAAAGGCGGTCTGTTCATCTCCGACCAGGTGGGCAATTCCGTACGGCATCTCAGTGCAGAGGGCGTCGTGTCGACCCTCGCCGGCGCCTCCTCCGCCGGCTACGTCGAGGGCAATGGCAGCACGGCCCGCTTCAACTCGCCGGCCGGCCTGGCTCGAGACCCGCTCGGCAACGCCGTCGTCGCTGACCGAGACAACAGCCGCATTCGCCGCGTGAGCCCGCAAGGCAATACCACGCTCGTCGCTGGCTCGGGCAGCAAGGGCCACGAGGATGGGCCCGTGTTCAGCGCCAAATTCTGGACACCGCGCGACGTCGCTGTCGAGGCGACCGGCGTCATCTACGTGGCGGATACCGGCAACCACGTCATCCGCAAGATCGCGGTCGACGGCCAGGTCACCACCGTCGCCGGAATGCCCGGCTCACCCGCCGTCGTCGACGGCAAGTCCCCCGTTGCGCGCCTCTTCTCGCCGTACCGCCTCGCCCTTGGCAAGGGCGGTGTGCTCTGGATCGGCGATGCAGCCGGCACGCTCCGCCGCATGCAGCCCGACGGTGCGCTTGAGTTCGCGCTGGGTCGCGGCTGGATGAACTCGGGCGCGCACGCCGACGGCTTGGGCCTGCAAGGGCCTGGCATGGTCGATGTCTCGGGACTCGTCCTGTTGCCGGACGGCGACCTCCTGCTGGCCACCGTCAACGGGCTAGTCAGGCGGGCCAAGCCCTTCCACTCGGCCTACACCGTGGTTGGCAATGTGGGCAATTCTCCATTGGTGTTGGGGTTCGGCCACGAGGCGCGTCTCGCGTACCCGACCGGCATGGCGATGATGGATGACGGCACGATTGCCGTCGCAGACTTCACGGGCCACCGCGTCCTCCGGCTCCGCCTCGACGTCCAGACCTGCGACCAGCTCGCCGGCGCCAGCCAGAGCACGGCCGCGCCCTCCTGCGCCGCCATCGCCAAGACCAAAACCTACCAGGGGTTGCCCTTCGCCTGGATCGACGTCGACGGCGCCGGCGAGCATCCGAAGCGCCAGACGACCTGCGACGACGAGACCGCAGGAGGTGGCTGGACGGCCGTCACCACCGCCTTTGGCGTGGACGAGGTCAAGGCGCTGCTCGGCACGACCATCGAGGGTGGCAAGGGCCAGGTGATGCTGCGCTGCAGCGTCAACGGCCCGGAGTCGCTGGTGTCGCCCGCCTCGAACAAGCCCTTCTCGTGGACCGGCAAGACCGCCGTACCGGGCACGTGGCAGGTCAATGGCAAAGCCGTGACCTGCGGCGCTGACGATTCATTCGCCGTGACGCCCTGCGGCTCCGGCTGGGGCTGCAGCAATGGCGACACCCCAACCGCCAACCGCGTCTTGCCGGGCATGAGCGCCATCGGCGCTTGCGCCGCCTCCGACATCGTCCACGTCAACGGCGAGATGGCGATCTGTCCGGCCAACCACAAGGGCTGGTTGACCTACGTGCGCAAGGCGCCCTGAAACCTCGGAGGCGCGGCGCTCAGGGGTTGCTGTCGGCGGCGGCGCCTGAGCTCCCGTCGGCGCCGTCCGGCCGCACGGGCACGATGCGCAGCACCCTGCCGCGGAAGTCGCCGAGCCAGAGCTCGCCATCCGGGTCGCGGCCCATCGTGCTGCACAGCCCATCGTGCCTGCCGATCGTCGTCGCCTTGCCCGGCAGGCCGTCTTCGCGCATGACGTCGCCCGCCGTACTCTCCGGCGTCAGCGCCCGCAGCCACGGCAGCAGGTAGTCGCAAAAGACGTAGCGACCGCGCAGCGCCGCGATGGCCCGACCTTCGTAGACGAAGCCGCCGGTCAGGCAGACGCTGTCGGGGTGCAGGGCGACGTAGCGCGGCGGCCGCAGCCCGTCGCTCGCGCAGTCGTCGGCGTTGTAGCAGCGGTGGCCTTCGCGAACGTTCCAGCCGAGGTTGTCGCCCCGGCCGACGACATCGATCTCCTCGACCTCGCTCTGGCCGACGTCGCCCACCCAGAGCTGGCCCGCGCCGTCGAAGGAGAAGCGCCACGGGTTGCGCAGGCCGAGCGCCCAGATCTCCGGCCGGTAGCCAGGCGCGACGATGAAAGGGTTGTCGGCGGGGATGCCGTAGGAGCGGCCGGGCGGCGGGTCGAGGACGTCGAGGCGCAGCATCTTTCCAAGCAGCTCTCCGGAGTTCTGGCCGTAGCCGTGCGGGTCGCCGCCAGCGCCACCGTCGCCAAGTCCGACATACAGCATGCGGTCGGGGCCAAAGGCGATCTGTCCGCCGTTGTGGTTGCTGTAGGGCTGGTCGATGTGGAAGACAATGGGCCCAGGTGCCGCCAGCGCTCCTGCCCGCAGCGCCTCGACGCTCGCCGGGACGGTGTAGACGCGCACTTGCGTCTGTCGGAGCTCCTCGCCGGCCACCGCCACGAGGTCTACGAAAAGCCTGCGGTCGGCGGGAAAACGCGGGCTCAGCGCCAGCCCGAGCAGGCCCATCTCCGACTCGGTGCGCACTTGCTCCCGCAGCAGCACGCCCCGCTGCCGACTCTCGACCTCGATCCAGTCGATCTGCCCAGCCTTCTGGGCCACCAGCAGGACGCGCCGCCGTCCCGGCTGGCCCTCGCGCTCGGGCCAGTCGACGAACTGCAGGTCCGTGACCTCCGGCAGGTCGCGCGCGAACACTTCGAACGCGACGAGCGGCTCGTCCACTTCGACGGGCAGCACCGGTACAAGCGCCACCGGCACCCGCGAGGTGAGCCGCGCCGCGAGGGCAAACCCGGCGGCGGCCAGCAGCACCAGCAACACCGCCACGCGCCAAGGCGGCGCCTTTTGGCCTCGTGCGTCGCGCAGCCAGGTTCGCGCCATCGCTGCTCCCGTCGCTCGTGTCATCGGCGCGCAGCCGCGGCTAGGTCAGCGCCGTACTGCGTCGGGCCGCCGCAGTGTCAGGCTGCCGCAGCGCCAGGCTGCCGCAGCGTCAGGCTGGCCTTGCGCCCGCCCCCTGGGTCGAGCGGCCAGGTTCGCCGCCGGCCGGATCATCGCCGAAGGGGTCTTCGCGGTCGAGGTCATCGGGATCGACGTGAAGCACGAAGTGGCCGCCGGGGAATTGGGCTTGCAGACGCTCCTCTGCGGCGGTGGCGAGCTCGTGTGCGGCTTTGACCGTCATCTCGCCGTCGACCGCGAGGTGGGCGGTGGCGTGGAGCTGCGGCCCGCTGCGACGGCTGCGCAGGTCGTGGACCCCGCGCACCCCTGGCTGCTCACGCAGGCAGCGCAAGACCTCGGCGCGGGTCTCATCGTCCGCCTCGCTGTCGAGGAGTTGATCGACGGCCGAGCGGCCGATGGCGATGGCTCCGCGGCCGATCCAGAGCGCGACCAGCAGACCCACGGCGCCGTCGACGAACGCGAGGTCGAGCCAGACCGAGGCGGCGATGCCGATGAGCACACCCGCGTTCTGGCCGATGTCGCCGCTGTAGTGCAGCGAGTCGGCGGCGATCGCCAGCGACCCCGTCGCGCCTGCCGCCTGCCGTTGCAGTCGGACCAGCCAGACGGTGGCGACCAGCGACACCACCATCACCGCGATCGCCATGCCGCTTGGGCCGATGCCCTGTGGCTCGCGAATGGCCAGCCAGCCCTGCCAGGCCGCGGTGAGCGCTGCCGCGGTGATCAGCACGGCCTGGGCCAGCGCCGCCAGCGCCTCGAGCTTGCCGTGGCCGTGGCGGTGTTCGCGGTCGGCCGGTGCCATCGCCCGCGCGATCGCCCAGGCGTTGAGGCCCGAGGCCAGCAAGTCGAGGCTGCTGTCGGTGAGCGAGGCGAAGAGCGCCGCGCTGCGGCTCGACCACCAGCCGATGGCCTTGAGGAGGAGCAGGGCCGCCGCCACCGCGATGGCGGCGCGAGTGGCCCGGCGCATGGCGGCCTGGGCATCAACCAAGCTCAGTCGCGGGCTGGCTGGTGGGCCGCTCGCCACAGGCTCAGCCGGTCGCGTCGCCGTAGCCCATGATGGTGCCCTTGGTGCGCGAGCGCTCGTAGACACCCTCGGGGCCACGGCCGGCCGGGTCGCCGGTGTTGCCCTCGATGGTCCGCACGCGGCCATTCGGCAGCACCTCGGCGACGATGCCGATGTGGTCCGCCACGCCGTCGTGGTTCCAGTCGAAGATCACCATGTCGCCGGGGCGCGGGCTGCTGGTGCGCCAGCGTCCGGCCTTCTTGAGCTGATTGACGATGCTCGGCACGTACGGGTTGTCCATCGGCTTGCCGGCCTGGGTGTAGACCCACGACACGAAGTCGGCGCACCAGGGCTCGCGGCCTCGACCGAAGTACTCCTGGTACTTCTTGGCGTCGCCGCCGTTCCAACCCGCTTCTTTCTTGCCGAGCTCGCCACGGGCGTGGGCGAGGATGCGCTCGCGGAGGTCGGGATCGTCGCGGCCCGGCACCGGCGGTGGCGGTCCGTCACGGCCACCCCCGCCCGGGCGCGGTCGTTGACCATTCGCCGGCAGGTTCACCTCGCGGGAATCGCCGCCGAGCTGGTAGCCGAGGGCCTCCCACGTCGAGCCGCCGACGACGCCGTCGACGTCCAGCCCCTGCGCTCGTTGGAACGCGCGGACCGCGGCGGCGGTGGCGGGACCGAAGTCGCCGTCGACACCGCCCGGGTCAAAACCGCGCTCCTTGAGCTCCTTCTGCAGCAACACCACCGCCGGGCCGCTGGCGCCCGGCGAGACCTGCGGCGGCTTGATTCGGGGCCGCTGCGCTGGCGCCGGCGCTTGCCCGCCGCCCGGATTGCCTGCGGTCGCCTGGGGCGGCCCGGCTGGCGTCGGCGCCGTCGCCAACGCCGCCTCGAGAACGCCGCGGGTCTCTGGCCCCACAATGCCATCGGCCGGCAGCCCCTTGGCCTGCTGCAGCCGGGTCACCGCGGCCTTCGTCTTGGGTCCGAGCTCGCCGTCCACGGGTCCCGGTCGGTAGCCGAGCCGCGTCAGCTGCGTCTGCAAGGTGGTGACTGCAGGCCCCACGCTGCCGACCTGCAGCAGGCCACCCTGCGAGGCTGCGGTGCCGGCGCGGCCGCCATCGGGGCTGAGAAAGCGCTGTCCTGTCGCGTAGTCGAGTGAGGAGGCCGGGTTTGCGCCGCCGCCGCCGCTGCCAGGCCGCTGGGGGCCGGGACGCTGCTGAGCACCCGGCGCCTGCCTTGGACCTTGGATGGGCATGCTCTCCTCCGGCGCCTCTACGGACCACGCGATCCGCCCACAACGAAGGTGGCGCAGCCCAAGTGGTCGTGCAACTGCGCGGCCGAGCCGCGTTGCGCAGTGTGGGGTCCCGAGTCTCCACTGCGCTGGCGGCGGCGCTTCGTAGTCGCGGTCGCCGACCCGGACCGTGGGTCCGGGCTCGCGAATTTGCGTCCCGGTTCAAGTTTGGGCAGCGTATCGGCCGGGCGATGTGGGGGAAGCAGTCGATGCAGCGAATGGGCGAAGCGGGAGACGCGGGACGCGGGCGCCTCGTTGGCATCTTTTCCGCGCTTGCGCTGATGGGGGCGCTGCAGAGCGCTTGCAGCGAGGGGCCAGCCGCCGGTGACGACGCCTCGGCCGCCGCCGCTGACGCGGCCAGTGCGTCGGACTCCGCCGCCGACGTCAGCGCCGATGTGCTGACGGCCGATGCGGAGGCCGACACTTCGGCCGCCGCCGTCGACGCCGCCGAAGCAAGCGTCGACGTCTCGCCGGTCGACGTTGGACCCTGTCCCATCGATGGCGTCGACTGCGACGACGGCGACCCATGCAGCGCCGGCGATCGCTGCAAGGCCGGGGTGTGCCTGGCCGGCGCCATCCAGCTCTGCGAGTGCGAGGCGGACGCCGATTGCCTGCTCGGGGCCGATCTCTGCGCCGGCAAGCCCGTCTGCAAGCTCGGCGTCTTCCCCTATCGCTGCGGCGTCGCGCCCGGCACCGCCGTCGTCTGCGACCCCACGCTCGACAACGCTTGCCAGACCTCCAACTGCCATCCCGCCACGGGCGCTTGCACCCCGCTCGCCAAGCCCAACGGCACGGCCTGTCAGGACGGCAAGCCCTGCACGCTTGAGGACGCGTGCAAAAGCGGCGCTTGCGTCGCTGGCGCGAACGTCTGCCAATGCGAGAACGACAAGGACTGCGCCGGCTTCGACGACGGAGACGCCTGCAACGGCGCGCTGGCCTGCGATAAGTTCGCGTTTCCGCACGTCTGCAAGGTGGTGCCGTCGAGCATTCCGGTCTGCGACCCCGCCAAGTCTGACCTCTGCAACGTCCACGCTTGTGACCCGAAGTCTGGCGCTTGCAAAGACACCCCCAAGGTCAATGGCAAGATCTGCGACGATGGCGATCCCTGCAGCGTTGGGGAGGACTGCCAGGCCGGCAGCTGCACGGGAGGAATCCAGAGCTGCATGTGCAAGATCGACACCGATTGCGGCGCTTTCGAGGACGGCAATGCCTGCAACGGCTCGCTCATCTGCAGCAAGAACGTTTGCGTCGTCGACACCAAGACCATCGTGACCTGCGATGCCAAGTCCGACACCGCTTGCAGCCAGAACCAGTGCCAGCCCAAGACGGGCACCTGTACCCAGGTCGCCGCTGAAAAGTTCGCGTTCTGCGACGACGGTGACCCCTGCACGGCCGGAGATGGCTGCGATGGCGGTCTCTGCAAGCCCGGAACCGACATCTGCCAGTGCAAACAGAACGCCGACTGCGGTGCATTCGAGGATGGCAATGCCTGCAACGGCACGTTGATTTGTAGCAAGTTCGCCTGCGCGCTCGACGCCAAGACTCTCGTCACCTGCGATGGTAGCGCCGACACCCCCTGCCTCAAGAACGCCTGCCAGCCCAAGGCCGGCACTTGCGCCCAGGTCGCGACCGCTACCGGTTTCCCGTGCAGCGACGGGGAACCCTGCACCGTTGGCGACGCCTGCGCCGCTGGTGACTGCAAGCCCGGTTCTGATGTCTGTCAGTGCAAGATCGATAGCGACTGCCAGGCAAGCGATGACGGCGACCTCTGCAATGGCACGCTGATGTGCAAGCAGAACAAGTGCGTGATCAACCCGGCCACGCTGGTCAGCTGCCCTAATGCGCCGCCCTGCAAGCAGGTCGCCTGCACCGCCAAGACCGGGCTCTGCGAGACCGCAGCGGTCGCCGACGGCGTCGGCTGCGACGACGGCGACGCCTGTACGCCCAACGACGCCTGCCAGAACGGTGCCTGCAAGGGCGGCCCGACCACCTGCGGCGGCCCGACCTGGGCCGAGGTCTACAAGCTGGCCATCCAAGGCAACGGTTGCAGCGGCTGCCATGGCGGCTACGGCAGCCAGAGCCAGGCCTACCAGACCGTGATCAATGGCTTCCACTGCGGCGGCAAGCTGGTGGTCCCGGGCAACGCCGCCGCCAGCACGTTTGTGGCCAAGATGGTGCAGGGCGTCCCGCTCAGCTGCGGCGACAAGATGCCCGATGGCACGTCCGGCATCTCTAAGGCCGCGGGCGACGCGCTGCAGGCCTGGATCAACGCCGGCGCCAAGCCCTGAACTCCGCGTCCCCTCAGGCTCGCGGCCTACTCGAGGCGGCTCAGCACGCCCTTCTGAGCCAGCGCCGCAAAGTCCATGCCCCAGGCCACGGCGACGTGGATGGTCACGCCGCCCCAGATGCTGCGGGTGTCCATGGCCAGTACGCCCAGAACGAGGCCCGCGATGATGGAGCCCAGGCACTCGGGTAGCGGTTTGCCGAAGTGGATCATGCAGTACGGAATCATCATCACCAGCACAGCCATGCTGCCCATTTCGGCAGCGAGTCCGCGCAACAAGAAGCCGCGGAAGAAGAATTCCAGGGCGAAGAACTGCACGCCGTAGGCCGCCTCCCAGACCAGGAGGTCAGCCCAGCCGTGCTGATCTTTGTAGAAGGGGTACTGCGCCGCGAAGTCAGGCGAGCCGGCGAAGACGAGGATCAAGATGCCCACGGGCAGAAAGAGCAGGGCGTAGACCGGCAGGTGCTTCCAGTACTCGCGCGGCGCCAGGTAGAAATCGGCCAGCGTCATGCCAAAAACGATGCGCACTACCGCCGCCGGGATCAGCGTGTAGCCGACGACGCAGCCGAGGACCCAGGCGCAGTTGACCAGCAGGCGGTGGTGGTCCTGTAGGGTCTCGCCGAGGCTGGGCGAGAGCGCGCCGCCGATCGCGACCATGACGCCAGCGACCCCGGACTGGATGCCGCGGTCCATCACCACAAAGCGCAGGAATGTCAGCATCAACGCGGTGGTGACCGCGGTCACAAACGCCGCTTCCCGCGCGCTCAAGCGGCCGACGCGCGGCCCGACGTTGTCGCGATCGATGCGCTCCCACGGCTCGATGATGATGGCGCGCCAGAGGCCGGCGGGTCCAAGGCTGCGGGCGTGGGCGAGATCCATGGGGCTCCTGGCGCGGCGGGTGCGCGGCGGTAGGATGGCGAGGTCGCCGTGCGCTGTCTATCGACCCCTCCGTCGCCTCGCCACGCGGCGCCGAGGCGCACCTCTCGGCATTGTACTGCCAGCCGCTGCTTGCGAAGGCGCAGGGCCGCGCCCCAAACTGCGGCCATGAATGCCCGCCCATCGCCGCGCCGCCCCGCCCCAGCGCGCGTCACCTCCGAGGCCCGGCCCTTTCGCGGCCTGCAGGACGCGCTGCCCGGCGCAGGGCTCGACGACGCGCCTTTCTCGGACCTGGAGTGGGCGATCCTCCGCGCCCGTGCCCACCACGTCGCGCTCGGCGAGGAGCCGATGCTCATCCCTTGGCACGACCCCGCGCTCGACGCTCGCGCGCTCGCCGAGTCGCGACGGCTGCAGGTGCTGGCCACGCCGGCCGCGGCCCTGCTCGCTGCTGAGCTGCTGGAGCTCGTCCACGCCGCCGTCGCCGCCCGCGACGCCGAGGCTGGCGCCGACCTGGCGCACGCCCTCGCCTTGCGCCAGACCGCCGCCGCCGCCGGGATGCCGCCGCCCACGGCCCAGCTGCGGGCCGGGATGCTGCTCTGGAGCGGTCGCCGTGTCCGCCTCGCCTTCGATGATGTCCTCGAGACGCTCAACCCGCTCTGGGTCGATGTCGACACCGAGCCGCACCGAGGCCTCGTCGGCCGCTACGAGGCTGCAGCCGCCGCTGCCTTGCGCTTGCAGGTGGCTGGCCCGACCTTGCTGCTGCTGCCCGGCGTCGGCGCCCTGCACGAGGCGCAGGCGTGGCTCCAGCGCGCTGGCGTCGTCGACGGGCCCGGGCTCGGCCTCGTGGCTGAGGACCCGCTGCTCGCCATGGCCGACGCGCTGCCGACGAGCCTCGTGCTGGCGACGCCGCCGGACGCCGAGTTCGTGCTGGGCGGCCCGCTCACGCGCGCGCTCTGGCTGATGCGCCAGTCGCAGCCCGGAGATCGCTGGCGGGAGGTCCGCTTGCTCGTCGGCGTCGACCTGCGGCCCGACGCCGTGCTGGTGGCGCGCGAACTCCGTCGGGCGGAGCATGTCTTGAAGTCCAGCCGCGGCGCTACGCCCGCTGAGGGCTCAGAACCCGAAGGTTGATCGCCCCTTAGGGCCCGCCCAGACTGCCGAGGCAAGGGGCATCGCCGCGCGCGTCCAAGAACAAGAGCGGGTTGAAGCAGGTCGCGAGCGACCAGCCGGCCTTGGAGATCGGGTCGAACTCGACGGGCCCGCCCGCTCCGCCGCCGAGCCGCTTCCAGAGCGCGTAGGCCGGATCGAGCGCCACGGTGCCGCGCGGAAGATCGTAGTAAGAGTCATTGCTTGCCGGCTTCCAGCGGAAGGCCCACAGCGGCCGGCCGAACTCGCTGCCCTTGCCGCCGACGAACTTGCTGCCCATGGCCACCTTTTGCCCGGCGGGACGGCCCGGCGGCGGCGTGTACACGAAGCTGATATCGGCCTTGCCGCCGAAGAGCAGCGGGCCGCCTCGGCGGGCAAAAAAGGTGGTGGTCAGGGGCTCCAGGGCGTAGGCGAACTCCTTGGGCGCCTGGCCCTTCTCGACGCCGGCGGCGCTGGCTGCGGTCGGCGCGTTGGCGAGCTGGTAGCGCAGCAGGCGGCTCGAGGCCTCCGTCGCAGCGTCCCACTGGCAGGCCTTGGCGCCGGCCGACTCCCCGCCGTCGAGGCGCAGGCAGACGCGGTGGCTACCGCCCTGCAGCAGCAGCGGCGCCCGCCGCGCCTGACAGCTCGACGAGCTTGCGGCGCAGCCGAGGCCGTCGGTAGTCGGCGGAAATAGCTGTGCAGACGGCAGAATCGCCCGCACGCCGAAGCTGCTCGGCTTGGCCCCCTGCGGCAGCACGGCGGCGTCGTCGGTCAGCCACAGCCACATCTGCTCGTCGTCGGCGCGCTTCCACCAGGTCTGCAGGCCGACGGGCCGCTGCTGCGGGTAGCGCGCGACGATGACGGTGACGCTGGCGCTGTCGTTGTCGAACCCGACGGTGCCGGGCTGCGCCGGGCGACGATGCCAGAACAGCTGGTAGTGAATGAAGAAGTGGCTGTGGCTCTCGATGACGACGGCGGCAACGCGGGCCAGCGCTGGCGTCGAAGCGGCCACCCCGCCGGCGTTGGCGAGGTCCCAGCCGATGTCGGTCGGGCTGCGCAGCAGGTCGAAGGCGTCGTCGGCCCCTTCCGAGAGCGCGACGTCGAAGCGCGGCGCGTAGCGGGAGGCGAGCTGCGCGTAGGGCGCCATGTCCGCGAAATCCGGCGTGTGGAAGTGGAAGGTGTAGGGCGCTTCCAGGCTCTGCCCCAGGTCGTCGCTGACCAGCGGCGTGACCGTGACGCTGACGCGGCTCAAGGGCGGCAGCGGCGCGGTCGCTGCGAAGCTGACCTTTGCACCCTGGGCCGTCAGCTCACCAGCGACCTCTGCGCCGCTCGGGCCGCGCACCTCCACGGTGTAGGGCGTCAGCGTGATGGGATCGATGGGCTTGTCGAAGGTGACGCTGAACGCTGCGTTGACGCCCTTGCTCTCGCCGTCGGTCGGCGGATCGGTGGCGACGATCTTCAGGGGCGCGTAGGTGACGTCCGGCTTGTCGACGTCTGGCGGCGGGCCGAGGTCTGGATCGTCGATGTCGACGTCAAAGGTGAGGCCACCGTCGCTGGGGGCCGCGGCGTCGCTGTCCATGGCCCCGTCTGCCGCCCCGTCTGACCCGGCATCGCTCGCGTCAAGGCCGGCCGCCGCGTCGACCGACGCGCCGTCGCCGACGTGGATCTCGCCGCCATGGAAGCCATCGACGCCGACCGCGGCGTCCGCACCGGCTGTGTCGCCGTCGACCGCTCCCGCGGTGGTATCGCTGCTGCCCGCGTCGCTGCCACCGCAACTGGCGATGAGCGCCGCGCAGGCCAACCAGCCATAGCGCCGCGACGAGGCCGCGGGTCGTGCAGGGGCGCGGGTCGGTGTCACAGCGTACCTCGCGTCGGGCGGTGCGGCGGCTGGTGCCAGCGCCGGGGGCCGCCTTGCCACGGCGCCGGGTAGCCCGCAGCATGTTCGGGCCCGCCGGCCCGGGTCAAGGTTGGCGGCCCTTGCCGCATTGCCGGCAACGCATCGGAGTCCTTGTGTCGTTTCGCCTCGCCGATCGCTTTGAGCTGATGTTGGCGGCCCGCATGTTGCGGGGCAGGCGCTCGACGCAGCTCTCGGTGGTGGCCGCGATGTCGACCGCCGGCATTGCGCTCGGTGTGGCCGCGCTGATCGTCGTCTTGGCGGTCAACACAGGCTTTCAGGCGGCGTTTCAGGACCGCATCCTCTCGACCTACCCCCACCTCGTGGTCATGCGGCAGGGGCTCGACCTCGACGAGTGGCGGCGGGTGCAGCGGCAGCTGGCTCGGTTGCCCTTCGTCCGCAGCGCCGTGCCTGCGACCTACGACGACATGATGTTGTCGAGCCAAGGTGGCCGTGCTGGCGCCGTCGTCCGCGGTGTGCCGGCAGCCTCGCTGGCCGGACTGCCCGAGGGCCTCATCCTCCAAGGCGCGGTCGACCTGCACGGCGAAGCGCCGCGGCTCGCTTTCATGGCCGATGGCGCCTTGGACGTCGTCTCCGCGACCGCCGGTGGTCGCCACGTCGTTTGGGTCGGGGCGGGCGCTGACGATCGGGCCCTGCAGGTCTCGCCGCTGCTGCCGCCCCAGACCGGATTTGCTGGGCTCTTGGTCTTCGACGCCGGTGGCTGTCGAAAGAGCGACCCCGCAGGTCCGCCGGCTGGCGAGATCCGGCTCGATCGCGGCGAACGCGGCGACGTCCAGCGCCACGTCGAGCGCCGACCCTGCGCCATCGCCGCCTGGTGGGAGGTGCTCGATGGCGACGTCGAGCTGGTGTGGCAGGCCGGCGGTGTAGCGCGTCGGCAGGCGCTGCAGCTGCACGAGGGTCAGACGTTGGCTGTCGCCATCCAAGGCGACATCGCTGTGGTCGTGCCCGCCTCTGCCGACGTGCCACCGACCGCCGCCGGCGTCCTCGTCGCCAACCTCGGCACCCTTCCGCTGGCGATCCGCGTCGGCGGCCGGGCGCCCAGCGCCGGAAGCAAAGCCGACGCCGCCAGCAACAGCGCAAGGCCCCTGCCGCCCGGTGAGCGCAGCGGGTGGCTGTCGATGGCTGGCGAGCTGCCGGCCATCGCTCTCGGCGAGGGCTTGGCCGAGCGGCTCGGCGCCAAGCTGCACGACGAGGTGCGCGCGGTCTCGCCGCTGCGCGCCGGCGGCGATGGCGGTCGTACCGTGCGCGGCGTCGATGGTCGCTTTCGGGTGACAGCCATCGTCCGCACCGGGTTCTATGATCACGACCAGCGCCTCGCCTTGGTGGACTTCGGCGCGGCGCAGCGCTTCCTCGGCCGGGGCGACGTCGCCCGCTGGATCGACGTCCGCGTGGACGATCCGCTGCTGGCCAAGGAGCAGATCCCCGCCCTGCGCGCCGCCATCGATCCGCGCGACCTCGCCGACCTCCTCGGCGATGCCCGCGACGCTCGGGAGCGGCTGCAGCGCATCCAGCGCGAAGTAACGCCCGGGCTCGAGCTGCAGGCCGAGCCAGCGACGGCGCGTGCTCAGGTCGACAATTGGCTGGCCGGCGTCCGGGCGTTGCGCCAGGTGCGGCGGCCGGTGGGCGGCATGTACCGGGTGATCGATTGGGAAGAGATGAACCGCAACATCTTCGACGCCGCACGCATGCAGAAGGTGGCGATGTCGCTGTTCCCCTTCATCATTGTGCTCGTGGCCGCCCTCAACGTCATCGGCACCCAGGCCGTCGTCGTCCACGAGCGCGCCCGGGATATCGCCATCCTGCGCGCCATGGGCGCCCGCCGCCGGTCCATCGGCGCCATCTTCTTGATTCAAGGCATGGCGGTCGGCCTCATCGGCACCGCACTCGGCCTCCTCGTCGGCGGGCTCTGCTGCGTGCTGCTCGACCAGATCGGCTATCCACTCGACCCGCACGTCTACCTGATCTCGCGCCTGCCGGTGCTGATCGAGCCGCAGCCCTTTCTGCTGGCTGGGACCGCTGCTGTTGCGCTTTGCTTCGGCGCCGCCTGGGTCGCCGCGCGCCGGGCTTCCGAGCGCTCGCCGGTCGACGGCCTGCGGAGACTCGATTGAGGCAGGGGCCGTGGCGCGCTCTCGCCCGCGGGTTGGCAGCG
Source organism: Myxococcales bacterium (assembly GCA_947491025.1). Classification (GTDB taxonomy): domain Bacteria; phylum Myxococcota_A; class UBA9042; order UBA9042; family UBA9042; genus SXNM01. The sequence continues at coordinate 40,241 of CANLIC010000012.1, read as the reverse complement.
CTGGTCGCCGTTGCTGCCTGTGGACGGACGTCCGACGAGGGGCTGTCCGCCGCTGAGTGGCAGGCAAAGGTCGACCGTAAGCTCGACGTCAAGGGGGGGAGCGCAGCGCCGGACACAGGCGATCACGGCGGCCACGACCATGACCCCGCGAGCGGCGATGGCGCGGGCGGCTCGGTCGACGGCGCCCACCACCACGCCGAGGACGACGGCGACGGTCACGGCGGCGACGGGCACGACGGCGGCCACGGCGGAGGCAGCCACTGGGGCAAGCCCGAGGGCGCTTGCGCCGCTGGCACCTGGTCGACGCTCCATCCCATCTGCCTGGGCAACGTCGGCTGCACCGTCCACCCCGTGCCACCTTGCGACTGCACCTGCACCCTCTGCTGGCAGGACCTCTGCGTCGAGCTGGCATGCGATCTTTCGCCGACGTGCCCCGCCGACGACTTCGACGAGGACGCTGGAGGCGCCGCCGACGCCGACAGCAGCAGCGCTCCCGACTAGCGCTCGCTTCGTCGCCGACGAGCTCACGCGCGCCGCGCCGCCAGCTTGTATGGCTGCAATGCGGGTGGCCCTTCCCACGAGGGTGCGCATCGTGGACCCTGCCCGCGCGGCGGTCCGCACCCAGCGCCGCCTGGAGGCACTTCATGTTCAGCTCCGTCGCCACCTACCGACCTCGCCCCACCGCAGCGAGGCTTGTGCCTTCGAGCCTCACGCGCGCGCTCCTGCTGGCCCTGCTCGCCGGCAGCGCACAACTGGCCTGCGCCACCGACGAGGGAGAAGCCGCCGCTCCTCGCTGCGGTGGCGACGCCGAGCCGTGCTGCGCTGGGGCCTCGCCCTGCGCCGCTGGCCTCGGCTGCTCCGCTTCGATCTGCATCGCCGCGCCCTTCGCCGAGGGCAAGGCCTGCGCCGCCGACGCCGAATGCCAGAGCAGCGTCTGCGCAGCCAGCCTCTGCGCCGCGCCCTCGTGCAGCGACAAGGTCAAGAACGGCGATGAAGGCGCGGCCGACTGCGGCGGCAGCTGCCCTGATCGCTGCCCGCTCGAAAGCCCGTGCCTCGTTCCCACCGACTGCGCCCTCGGCACCTGCCTGCAGAGCGCGACTGGCAGCGTCTGCGCTTATGAGCCTGGCGGCTTGCTCGGCCCCGGCGGCGATAGCACGGCGGTCGCCTGGACCCAGATCGCGAGCGCCAGCAATGGCCTCAAGGCGCCGACCGACCTCGCCTTCAGCCCCGAGGAGGGCACGCCGCTGTGGATCGTCGATCGCCAGCGCGACGCCTTCCTCGTCATCCACGATCCGGGCACGGAAGGCGCCAAGAAGCGCACGATCCTGGACATCTCGCAGCACTTTCTCGAAGAGGTGCTGGCCATCTCCTTCGACGGCCACGGCTCCTTTGGCACCTGCGGCGACAACCGCAACGGCTACGGCGGTGCCGCCAAGCCCAACGACTTCATGGGGCCGGTGCAATGGCCGTCTGATCTCGGGCACTACCCGGTCAATGGCAGCGCCCACGAGCAGCACTGGGACATGCTCCACTCGACGCCGCTCTGCATCGGCATCGCCGCCGCCGGCGATGACCAATTCTATTGCGCCAACGGGCTGATCGGCAGCATCGACTGGTACGACTTCAACGACCCACACGTGCCCGGCGGCGACGATCACTCCGACGGCGAGAAGCGGCGCTTCCTCGATCCCAAGTTCGTCATCAAGCGCGTCAAGGGCGTGCCGGCCAACCTCGCCTACGACGCCGCCACCGAGCTGCTCTACATCGCCGATCCCGGCAACGGCCGCGTGCTGCGCCTGGATCCCAAGGCGGCGACCCATGGCCCCAAGATGCAGTCGTTCCCGCTCGACGGTCAGCTGTACGCCATGGACGGTTTCACCATGACGGCCCTGATCTCGACCGACCTTGTGATGCCGTCCGGCCTCGAGCTCCACCAGGGCACGCTCTACGTCGGCGATCGCGGCACCGGCCAGCTCCACGCCTACGATCTCGAAGGCAAGCACCTGCGCTCGCTCGACACCGGCCTCGGTCCGGATCGCCTCGGTGGCTTGACCGCCGGACCCGACGATCGCCTCTACCTCGTCGACATCGAGGGCAAGCGCGTGCTTCGGGTCGATACCACCTGGTGAGCTTGCCAGCGTAGGTCGTTTCGGGCTATGCCCTGCGCCCTCCCCGTCTGGCGCAGAGTCGCGCCGGCCGCTGCCTTGGGCCGAAATGACCGACGCGCGTACCCTGTTGCCATCGCCGCCCCGACGCTCCCTGCGAGCGTACGGTTCGACGATCGGTGCGCAGCTGCGCGGCGCGCGTGAGGCCAGCGGCGCCTCGGTCGAGGCGATTTGCGCCAAGACCCGCCTGTCGCGGCAGGTGATCCTCGCGCTCGAGGCCGACCGCTTCGACGACGTCGGCGGTGACTTCTACGTCCGTGGCTTCCTGCGCCAGCTCGCCGACCACCTCGGCCTCGACGGCGAGGGATTGGTCGAGGCGTTCGACGCCCGCCGCTTGCCGGGGTTGGAGCCGGCGCCACTGCCCGCGGTGCCGACGCCGTCTTGGCTGAGCGAGTCGACGCCGACCAGCCGCGGCCTGTCGCCGGCGCAGATCTTCTTCCTCATCGTGACCGTCGCCACGGCGGTCGTCTTCATGCTGGCGGCGCAGCGCAAGCGCGAGGGCCGGCAGCTGGCCGGGCCCGCCACCCTCACCGTGCCAGAAGAGCGCGCCTCCGCCCTCGACGGCGGCCCAAGCCAGGGCACACGGCCTGCCGCCGAGACCGCCGACCGGCCGCCTGCCAAGCCACCGCGCGCGGAGAGCCCGCAGGCCACAAGGCGCGCGCCGCGGCGATGACAGGGCCCGAACAGCGCGTCGAAGGCGTGCTGGTCCGCGTGCAGCCCGTCGCCGACGCCGACCTCATCATCACGCTGCTCAGCGCCGACGCCGGCCGCGTCGAGGCCTACGCCCGCAACGCCCGCGCCTCGACCCGCCGCTTTGGCGGCCGCCTCGAGCTCTTTGGCCAGGGCAGCGCGCGCATCGGCCGCGCCCGGGGCAGCTTGCCGCTGCTCGCCGGCTTCGACCGAGGGCCCTCGCTGGTCGGCGTCGACCTCGACTACACCCGCCTGCTCCTCTGCAGCCACGCCGCCGAGCTTGCCCTCGCCTCGTCGCAGCCCGATCACGCCGATCCCGACCTGCACGCCTGGCTCTGTCGCGTGCTGCGATCTCTCGGCACCAGCCGCGGCGTCGCCGACCCCGCCGCCGCCCGCATCGGCCTCGAGCTCGGCTGGCTCCAGGCGATCGGCGCAGCGCCGCCGATCGACAGCTGCAGCGGCTGCGGCGCACCGTGGCAAACCGGCGCCCTCTGGCCGCGCTCCCACGACGGCTTGCGCTGCCTGCGCTGCGAGGGGCGCGAGGGGGCTGATATCAGCCTCGACGATCTCGACCTGCTCGCTGCGTTGGTTCGCGATCCCGCTGCTGCCGGCGGCCGACCCACGCCGCGCGGCGCCCGGCTGCTGCGTCAGCGCGTCGCCGGGCTCCTCGACGAGCAACTCGGCCGCCGTACCCGCAGCGCCAGCGCGCTCGACGGCCTCGAGACCGACCCCGCCGCGGACGCCTGAGCGCCGACGATCCGGGGCTCCGGCGCGGCTGTTCTGGCGGGAGCGTCGAGAATTCCAACCGAAAGCGCCGCCCGCGTGACGGCGCAGCCCAGCCGCCCTAGGCAGAGCGTCGCCGAACGGGCCTCCAGGAACGCAGAAAAGACGAGGCATTGCAGCCGTCCCGGACGATCGCTGCGCGCTCGGCGCCATTGACCGCCGCAGCCCAAGGCGCCACCTTGCGCCCGCCCGCCCAGCCATCGCGCTGGCGGTCGCGACCTGGAGGCCGGCGATGGCGACCCATGTGCAGGACACTTCCACGGGTGGCGGTAGCCTCGGGCTGCACAGCTTCGACCCTGACCGCCGAGATCTCGACGAGGCCTACCTCCAGCTCGACCCCGCCGGCGGCGCCCTGGGCCACGACTACGGCCCCCACGTCCATCTGGTCTCCGATCCGCTCGCGCTGACCTGGCTGGCCCGGCTCGGTAGCCCCGAGTGTCAGCAGCCCGAGGTCAATCGGCTCGTCACGCTGCTCTACCGCGGGTTGCTCCGGGAGTTCGCCAACCGCGCCCTGCCGCGCAAACGCGTGGACGTACCCACGCGCATGGCTGGCCTGACGCCGCTCGGGGTCTTCCGCGGCGAGGTGCTCGATCCCGAGGTCGACGTCACGACGGTCGACATCGCCCGCGCCGGCATCTTGCCCTCCATGGTCTGTTTCGAGGCGCTCTGCGAGATCTTGAACCCAGCCCGGGTGCGGCAGGACCACATCCTGATGAACCGCACGACGGACGCCGCCGACCAGGTCACCGGCTCGGCCACCTCGGGTCGCAAGATCGCCGGCCCCGTCCGCGATCGGCTCGTGCTGTTCCCCGATCCGATGGGCGCCACCGGCGGTTCGCTCTCCGAGGCGATGCGCTTCTACCGCGAGCGCCTCGACGGCAAGCCGCGCCGCTGCTTCGCGCTCAACCTCATCGTGACGCCAGAGTTCATCCGCCGCCTGACCGACGACTTTCCCGGCGAGGTCGAAATCTTCGCCTACCGTCTGGACCGAGGCCTCTCCGATCCCGACGTCTTGCGGACGCGACCCGGCAGCCAGTGGCACCGCGAGCGCGGCCTCAATGAGATCCAGTACATCGTGCCCGGCGCTGGCGGCATGGGCGAGATCATGAACAACGCGCTGCAATAGCCAGCCGCGACCCGAGATCCCCCCGCGCCCGCGGCATACACCGGGCCCAACCCCACCCATCCGACAGGAGATCGCGATGATCGAGCGCGTAGAACCCTACCTCGGTGCCGATCAAATCGCGGCCCGCGTCCGCGTGCTGGCGACCGAGCTCCATGGGCTGCTGGCCGGAGCTTCGCGTCCGCCGGTCTTCATCTGCGTCCTGCAGGGGAGCTTCTTGTTCTACGCCGACCTGTTGCGCGAGCTGAACCTGCACGTGAACACGGCTTTCCTGGCAGTGTCGTCGTATGACGGCGGCACCAGCACCACCGGCGCGGTCCGCCTGACGCACGACCTGACGATCGACATCGCCGATCGCGACGTCGTCATCGTCGAAGACATCGTCGACACCGGCTTGACCATGTCGTACCTGCTCGAGCTGCTCGGGGCCCGTCGACCGGCGTCGTTGCGCGTCTGCACGCTGCTGCACAAGCCGGCCCGCAAGAAGGTCGAGGTCGCCCTGGATCTCGTCGGCTTCACCATCGACGACGTCTTTGTCGTCGGCTACGGCCTGGACTACGACCAGCGCTACCGCAACCTGCCGTTCATCGGCGCGATGCACTTCGACCCTGCGCCCGGCGAGACGGCGCCCGACCTCGGGCACGGCTGAGCGACAGCATGATCCCCAGCAGCGATGCCTGGTTGCGTGTCGAGTGGCTGGGTCACGCCGCCTTCGCGATCGCCGGCCCCGGCGCTCGCCTGGTCATCGACCCCCACCGCCCAGGCGTCCTCGGCGGCCGCTTTCGCCTCCCCGCGATCGCCGGCCCCTTTGATGCGATCGCCTGCAGCCACGGCCACGAAGACCACGCCGCCTGGACGCCGGCCCTCGGCACTACGCGCTGGATCGAGCGCGACGAGGTGGTCGGCGGCCTCACGCTGCGCTTTCTCGCCGCGGCGCACGACGACTGCGGCGGCCGCCGCATGGGCCTGACCCGCCTCATCGAGATCCAGTGCGGGCCCTTGCGCGTGGTCCACAGCGGCGACCTCGGCAGCTTCGGGTCGCGTGAGATCGCCTTCGCCGCCGGCTGTGACGCGCTGCTGCTGGCCTGCGGCGGCCACTACACGCTCGGGGCAGAGGCCGCAGCCGCCTTCGCCCGCGCGGTCATGCCGCGACGCGTGGTGCCGATGCACTGCGCCGATCCGCTCATCGACCTCGACCTGGAGCCTGCGGAGGCTTTCTGCACCGCCCTCGGCTGGCCATGGGCCCGAGAGACAGCGCTGGCGCTGCCCTTGGCCCTCAGCCTCCCCGCGCAGGCCATCGCGCGCCTGTCGCGCCCTAAGGCCGCAGAGGAGCCCCAATGACCCCAGACGCCGCCGCTACCGCACCCGCTGACGACGCCCCGCAGCCCGCGCCGCAGCCTCTCGACGCCGCCGCGCTCGGCATCGGCCGCCGCCCGGTGCTGCTGCTGCTCGACGGCTCGTGGGCCCTGTTCCGCGCCTTCTACGCCATCCGCGGGATGCACGGCCCCGACGGCCGGCCCACAGGCGCGGTCTTTGGCATCTTGCGCCAGCTCGAAGATCTGCACCGCCGCGTGCAGCCAGCCGCCGTCGCCATCTGCTTCGATGAGACCGACACCGGCTTCCGGACCGCGATCGACCCGACTTACAAGGCCAACCGCGGCGAGACGCCGCCCGAGCTCGCCGACCAGTGGCCGCGGGCGGTGGCGCTGCTCGAGGCGCTCGGCCAGCGAACCTTGCAACACGGGCAGTTCGAAGCCGATGACCTCATCGCGACGCTCGCCACCCGTGGCTGCGCCGCAGGCTTCGACGTGGTCATCGCCTCCGCCGACAAGGATCTCGGCCAGCTCGTCGCCGACGGCGATCCGCGCGTGGTCCAGTACGATCCGGGCAAGGACCTCTGGCTCGACGCCGCCGCGGTCGAGGCGCGCTGGGGCGTGCCGCCCGCGGCCGTCCCAGAGGTGCAGGCCCTGGTCGGCGACGCCATCGACAACATCCGCGGCGTGGCCGGCATCGGCGCCAAGACCGCGGCCAAGATCATCCGCGAATTCGGAAGCGTGGAAGGCGCCCTCGCGCGCATCGACGCGGTGCGCCCCGACAAAGCCCAGGCGGCGCTGCGCGCCGGTGCGGCCGACGCGCGCCGCTGCCTCCAGCTCGTCCGTCTGGTCTGCGACGCCCCCATTGCCGATCGCGCCGGTGTTCCCCTCGATCTCGACGATCTGGCGCCACGACTTCCCGACGTCGCTGCAGCGATCAGCCAGGCCGCGCACCTAGGGTTCTCAGGACTTTCTGAATGGTTGTCCAAAGATGAGGGCGTTCGCTGGCCGCCGCCGCGCCGCCGCCGCGCCGCCGCTCGCGCCGGAAACACCCGATGACTGCGCGACTCAACATGCACGCAGCCCTTGACAGGGTGCTCAAGCCCGTAGAGACTGCGCGCCCCGCGGCCGGACCCTCTTGGGGGTTCGTCCGCAGACTCCGAGGCGTCGCCCCACCCGGGCGGCCGTCCCGGACCGGATCGCGTCCGCCGGCAAGTGCGAAAGCAAACTCCCGGCAGAGGCGGTTGCCCCAGTGAGCGCGCAGGGGCAGCACGCGAAGCGGCCAAGGGATCTTCGGAGCCCAGCGCACAGAAGTTGGCCCGCAGCAAACGCCCAGTGCGTCCCTGCGGGTAGTTCGGGCGTAACCGACGCGAGGGACGTCGGCGCGACCAGGTTGGAGCCGGCTCGACGCCGTGCCCCGGCCGCGATGGCAGTGTCTGCAGGGTAGCCCGCTTCGACGTGGCGCCCGAGAGCAAGGGAAGGACCCACCGATGCCGACGATCAACCAGCTCGTTCGCAACCGGCGCGAGGCCAAGCGCAAGAAGACCGCGGCCCCGGCGCTGCAGTCTTGCCCGCAGAAGCGTGGCGTTTGCACCCGCGTCTACACCACCACGCCCAAGAAGCCGAACTCGGCGCTGCGCAAGGTGGCCCGCGTGCGCCTCAGCAACGGCATCGAGGTGACGTCCTACATCCCCGGCGTCGGCCACAACCTGCAGGAGCACTCCATCGTGCTCATCCGCGGCGGCCGCGTGAAGGACCTCCCCGGCGTCCGCTACCACATCATCCGCGGCACCCTCGACGCCACCGGCGTCAACGGCCGCAACCGCAGCCGTAGCAAGTACGGCGCCAAGAAGCCGAAGCAGAAGGGCGCGCAGGCCGCCGTCGCCGGCAAGAAGAAGTAGCCGGGAGGCGCTGGCAGCGCTCCGTCACGCACGGACAACGCCACACCGCCCCGACCAGAGACCGAACGAGACGAGTGAACGTTAGAAGCTGTCCGCCGACCTAGAGCGGCCCGCAGCGAAGAGAAGAAGGAGCCCACCATGCCGCGCCGCCGCTTGGTACCGAAGCGCCCCGTCGATCCGGATCCCCGCTACAACGAGCAGCTCGTGACGAAGATCACGCACTGCCTGATGCGCGACGGCAAGAAGTCGACCGCTGAGCGGATCCTCTACGAAGCCCTTGAGAAGATCGAGCAGCGTGCCAAGGAGGACCCGGTTCGGGTGCTCAAGCGCGCCCTCGAGAACGTGCGCCCGGCCGTCGAGGTCAAGTCGCGCCGCGTCGGTGGCTCGACCTACCAGGTGCCCGTCGAGGTTCGCCCCGAGCGGCGCAATGCCCTGGCGCTGCGCTGGGTTCTGAACTACGCCCGCGCCCGTGGCGAGAAGGGCATGGCCGAGAAGCTGGCCAACGAGCTCCTCGACGCCGCCGCCAACCGCGGTTCGGCCGTCAAGAAGCGCGAAGACACCCACCGCATGGCCGAAGCCAACAAGGCGTTCGCCCACTACCGCTGGTAGCAGACTGAGCGAATAGGCGCGCTGGCCCCAGGGCCTGGCCGCTTGTGACCGCCGCCGCTACCCACCCAGTCCGAGTCCAGCAGGCTCCGACACGACGCTCGTCTGCTGGACGAGGAGGATCCGATGCCCCGCACAGTGCCGCTAGAGACCTACCGCAACATCGGCATCATGGCGCACATCGACGCCGGCAAGACGACCACGACCGAGCGGATCCTCTTCTACACCGGTCGCCTGCATAAGATCGGCGAAGTCCATGACGGCGCCGCCACCATGGACTTCATGGAGCAGGAGCAGGAGCGCGGCATCACGATCACGTCGGCTGCGACGCAGTGCTTCTGGAAGGGCACCACGATCAACATCATCGACACGCCCGGCCACGTCGACTTCACCATCGAGGTCGAGCGCTCGATGCGCGTCCTCGACGGCGCGGTCGCGGTGTACTGTGCGGTCGGTGGCGTCGAGCCCCAGTCCGAGACGGTGTGGCGCCAGGCGAACCGCTACAAGGTTCCGCGCCTCGGCTTCGTCAACAAGATGGACCGCACCGGCGCCGACTTCCACCGCGTCGTCAGCCAGATCCGCGACCGCCTGGGCGCCCGCCCGGTGCCGATGCAGCTGCCGATCGGCAAGGAAGACAAGTTCCTTGGCGTCGTCGACCTCATCTTGATGAAGGGCATGGTGTTTGACGACACCACGCAGGGCAGCAAGTTCGAGGAGCTGCCCATCCCGCCCGAGATGATGAAGGAAGTCGAGCACTGGCGCACGCAGCTCGTCGAGGCTGCCGCCGAGTGCGACGACGACCTGATGATCCGCTATCTCGATGGCGAGGAGCTGCCGGTCGACGACCTCATGAGGGCGCTGCGCAAGGCCACCTTGGACATGAAGATCGTGCCGGTCCTCTGCGGCTCGGCCTTCAAGAACAAGGGCGTTCAGCAGCTCCTCGACGCGGTCATCGCGCTGCTGCCGGCGCCGAACGACGTGCCCCCGATCGAGGGCTTCGAGCCCGACGAGCCGGACCACCCGCTCATCCGCAAGGCTCAGGACAGCGAGCCCTTCTCGGCGCTGGCCTTCAAGCTCTGGAGCGACCCCTTCGTCGGTCACCTGACCTACGTCCGCGTCTACTCGGGCTCGGCTGTCGTCGGCGACACCGTCTACAACAGCACGCTCGGCAAGAAGGAGCGCATTGGCCGCATCATGAAGATGCACGCCAACAAGCGCGAAGACATCAAGGAGATCTACGCCGGCGACATCGTCGCCGTCGCGGGCCTCAAGGACACGATCACCGGCCACACGCTCTGCGCGATGGACAAGCCGATTGTGCTCGAGTCGATGAACTTCCCCGAGCCCGTGATCTCGGTCGCCATCGAGCCCGACAACAAGGACGCCGAAGAGAAGCTGGGCAACGGTCTCGCCAAGCTCAGCCGCGAAGATCCGTCGTTCCGCGTCTTTACTGACGAGGAGACCGGACAGACCATCATCTCGGGCATGGGCGAGCTCCACCTCGAGATCATCGTCGACCGCCTCAAGCGCGAATTCGGCGTGTCGGCCAAGGTTGGCGCTCCGCAGGTCGCCTACCGCGAGACGATCACGCAGACGGTTGAGGTCGACCACAAGTACGTCAAGCAGACGGGCGGTCGCGGCCAGTACGCCCACGTGTCGTTGCGCCTCGAGCCCCGCCAGCCGGGCGAGGGCTACGAGTACGTCGACGAGATCAAGGGCGGCGTGGTTCCGCGCGAGTACATCCCGGCCATCGACAAGGGCATCCAGGACGCCATGCACACCGGCGTGCAGGCCGGCTTCCCGGTCGTCGACGTGCGCGTCGCGCTCTACTTCGGTAGCTACCACGACGTCGACTCGAACGAGATGGCGTTCCGCATCTGCGGCTCCATGGCCTTCAAGGAAGGCATGCGCAAGGCGAAGCCGGTGCTGCTCGAGCCGATCTTCTCGATCGAAATCGTCACGCCGGAAGACTACATGGGCGACGTCATCGGCGACCTCAACAGCCGCCGTGGCCGCATCAGCAACCTCGACGAGCGCGCCGGCGCCCGCATCATCAGCGGCGAAGTGCCGCTGGGCGAGACCTTCGGCTACGCGACGCAGCTGCGGTCGATGACCCAGGGCCGCGCGACCTACTCGATGCAGTTCGCGCACTACGCGCCGGCTCCCAACTCGATCACCGAGAAGATCATCAAGAAGCAGAGCTAGCCCGGCGACGGCAGGGCAGGGCGGCGGCACCAGGACGCCGCACCCGCAGAGGAGAGGACACACATGGCCACCCAGCGCATCCGAATCCGGCTCAAGGCGTACGATCACAAGCTGCTCGACGCCTCGGTGCACGAGATCATGTCGACGGTGAAGTCGTCGGGCGCCCGCATCGCCGGCCCCATTCCGCTGCCAACCCGCCGCAACACGTACACCGTGCTGCGCGGCCCGCACATCGACAAGAAGAGCCGCGAGCAGTTCGAGATCCGCACCCACAAGCGCCTGATCGATATCCTCGACCCGACGCAGCAGACCCTCGACGCCCTGATGCGTTTGGACCTGGCGGCCGGCGTCTCGGTGGAGATCAAGACCTGAGACGAGGCCGTCACCCGACGGCCGCTGCGCAGCCTGACGGCGGCGCACATGCAGACAAGGCTGGCGCGAGGGCGTCAGCCGCGAGCAGGGGCGAGGACGCCCAAGGTTTCTGGAGGGCATGATGCCAAGCGTGCAAATCCACAACGCGAACGGAGAAGTCGTCGGTGAGCTCCAGCTCAGCGATGCCGTCTTCGGCGCCGAGATCAAGCCGCACCTGCACTGGGAAGTCGTGCGCGCGCAGCTCGCAGCTCGCCGCCAGGGCACCCACGCGGTCAAGACCCGCAGCACGGTCTCCGGCGCGACCAAGAAGGTCTACCGCCAGAAGGGCACCGGCAACGCGCGTCACGGCAGCAGCAAGTCCCCGACCTTCGTCGGCGGCGGCGTTGCCCACGGCCCGAAGCCGCGCAGCTACGCCTTCCACGTGCCGAAGCAGGTGCGCCGCGCCGCCCTCTGCTCAGCGCTGTCGACCCGCGCCCACAACGGCGAGCTGATCGTGGTCGACACCTTCGGCTTCTCGCAGCCCAAGACCAGCGTCGCCCGTCGCGCGCTCGACCGCCTCGGCGCGCCGAACGCGCTGGTGGTCGCCCACGAGGAGAACAAGGCGCTGCACCTGTCGCTGCGCAATCTCCCCACCGTCAAGTACATCCGCGCCGAGGGCGTGAACGTGTTCGACGTGCTCAAGTACGACCGGCTCGTGCTGACCGTTGATTCCGTCCGCGCGCTTGAAGTCCGGTTGGGCTAGGAGGCGAAGATGAAGCTGCATTCGACCCAAGTGCTGATCAAGCCGCTCGTCACCGAGAAGGCCAAGGTCTCTGAGGCGACCCAGAACGTGTACCTCTTCGAGGTTCACCCGGCCGCCAACAAGCCGATGATCAAGAGCGCGGTCCAAGAGCTGTTTGCGGTTGAGGTCGCCGAAGTGCGCACGCTGATCGAGCGCGGCGCGCCGCGCCGCATCGGCCGCTTCGAGGGCCAGAAGTCCAGCCGCAAGAAGGCGTTCGTCAAGCTCGTCGCTGGCTCGACGATCGACTACTTCGAGGGCGCCTAAGCCGTAGCCGGCTGAGGGCAAGTAGGAGCATCCGATGGGCATCAAGAAGTACCGCCCCCGCACACAGGGAACGCGCCAGCTGGCGCTGCCGGACTACTCCGAGGTCACGTGCACGACCCCGGAGCCCAGCCTGGTCTTTGGCCTGCGCAAGTCGGGCGGCCGCAACAGCCGCGGCAAGATCACCGCCTACCACCGCGGCGGCGGCCACAAGCGGCGCTACCGCATGATCGACTTCAAGCGCGAGAAGGTGGGCGTGCCCGCCAAAGTCGCGACCATTGAGTACGATCCGAACCGCACCGCCCGCATCGCACTGCTGCACTACCAGGACGGCGAGAAGCGCTACATCTTGGCGCCGCTCGGCCTCGGCGTCGGCGACACCATCATCAGCAGCCGCAACGCCGACATCCAGCCCGGCAACGCGCTGCCGCTGTCGGTGATCCCGGTCGGCACCACCGTCCACGCGATCGAGCTCAAGGTCGGCGGCGGCGCTCAGCTCTGCCGGTCGGCGGGCGCCAGCGCCCAGCTGATGGCGCTCGAGGGCAAGCACGCCCTGCTTCGCCTCCCGTCGGGTGAGCTGCGCAAGGTCAACGCCCGCTGCCGCGCCACGGTTGGTTCGGTTGGCAACGTCGAGCACATCAACGAGAACCTCGGCAAGGCGGGCCGCAATCGCTGGAAGGGCATCCGTCCGACCGTGCGCGGCGTGGCCATGAACCCGGTCGACCACCCGCTCGGCGGTGGCGAAGGCCGCACCAGCGGTGGCCGTCACCCCTGCACCCCGTGGGGCAAGCCGACCAAGGGCAGCAAGACCCGCAGCAACCACCGCAGCGATCTCTTCATCGTTGCCCGGCGCAAGAAGTAGCCGGCTGCCGCGCCCGCAGGTGAAGACCTGGGGAGCGGCGAGAGCCAAGTAGGTAGGAGCACCGCGATGCCGCGTTCCATTAAGAAAGGCCCCTTCGTCGACGCGCACCTGATGGACAAGGTCGTCGACGCGAACAAGTCCGGGCAGAAGAAGCCCATCAAGACTTGGGCGCGGCGCTCGACGATCTTCCCGGAATTCGTCGGCCACAACTTCATGGTCCACAACGGCAAGAAGTTCGTGCCGGTGTTCGTCTCCGAGAACATGGTCGGCCACAAGCTCGGCGAGTTTGCGCCGACGCGCACCTTCTACGGCCACGCGGCCGACAAGAAGGCCAAGAAGCGCTAGTCGAATCCACGGCAGGTGCCGGCTCGCGGGCTGGCAGCTCCTGCCAAGACGTCGCAGGGTCCGAACGGGAGTAAGGTCATGGCAACGCACAAGGTCCACCTTCGCAACGTGCGCATCGCCCCGCGCAAGGTGCGCGTCGTGGTCGATCAGATCCGCGGCAAGAGCGCGGCTGAGGCGCTCGACATCCTGCGCTTCACGGCCAAGAAGGCCGGCGAAAACATGGGGACGCTGCTCGACAGCGCCGTGTCGAACGCGACCACCGACCACGGCATGGACGCCGACGCCCTCTACGTCTCCGAGGTCTACGTTGACCAGGGGCCGTCGCTCAAGCGCTGGACGCCGCGTGCCCACGGCCGCGCCACCCGCATCTTGAAGAAGACCAGCCACGTCACCCTCGTGCTCGGCGAGCGCGCTTAGCAAGCATTGGCCTTGGCAGCGGTGTCCATGTGGACCGCCGCGCCGGGGCAGGAGAGAGAGCAGCCATGGGACAAAAGACGCACCCGAACGGATTGCGCCTCGGCGTGATCCGCACCTGGAATAGCAAGTGGTTCGAGGAGAAGAAGTACGCCACCTGGCTGCGCGAAGATCTCCTCATCCGCAAGCTGATCCACGAGAAGGTGAAGCAGGCTGGCATCTCGAAGATCGACATCGAGCGCCGCGCCCGTCAGATCCGCATCGGCGTGCACTGCGCCCGCCCGGGCACCCTCATCGGTCAGCGCGGCAAGGACGCCGAGAAGCTCAAGGGCGACATCGCCAAGATCGCGAGCGGTGAGGTCTACCTGGCAATCCACGAGGTGCGTCGCGCCGAGACAGATGCCGTGCTGGTGGCCGAGAACATCGCCGCGCAGCTCGAGCGCCGTGTGGCGTTCCGCCGCGCGATGCGCAAGGCGATTCAGTCGGCTCAGCGCTACGGCTGCAAGGGCATCCGCGTCGCCTGCGCCGGTCGCCTCGGTGGCGCCGAGATGGGCCGCTACGAGTGGTACCTCGAGGGTCGGGTGCCGCTGCACACGCTGCGCGCCGACATTCAGTACGGCACGGCGCTGGCGCACACCACCTATGGCGTCATCGGCGTCAAGACCTGGATCTACCACGGCGACATCATCCCGGAGCGTCTGGTGCGGACCTAGACGGGTCCAGCAGAGCGCGACGCGGCCGAAGAGGTCGCAGCGGCTGAGGCAGCACCGGCCGGGGCGATGCGCCCCTCGCCCGAGATCAGAAAGGGATAGGAGGAACGGTCATGATGGCACCCAAGCGCGTAAAATGGCGCAAGGTCACCAAAGGTCGCACGCGCGGCACCGCATGCCGCGGCACAGAGGTGTCGTTCGGCGAGTGGGGCCTGCAGTCGGTCGACTGTGGCCGACTCTCCAGCCGCCAGATCGAAGCAGCTCGTGTCGCCATGACCCGCAAGATGAAGCGCGGCGCGCGGATCTGGATCCGTGTGTTCCCGCACAAGCCGGTGAGCAAGAAGCCCGCCGAGACTCGAATGGGTAAAGGCAAGGGCGGCCCGGACCACTGGGTGGCGGTGATCTACCCGGGCTCGATGCTCTACGAGATCGAGTCCGACAACGAAGACCTGGTGCGCGAGGCGTTCGCGCTGGCGGCCCACAAGCTGCCGCTCGGAACGCAGATCGTCCGCCGCGGCGAGATCCGCTGAGGCGAACCGTCGGTCGTGCCCAAGGCCGCACCGACGCAAGACGGAGTGAAGCGATGAAGAAGAGCGTCACCAAGGAGTTGACGTTGCCGGAACTGCGCAACGCCGAAGGCAAGCTGCGGGAGGAATTGTTCCGCCTGCGCTTTCAGCACCACACCGGTCAGCTCGGGAGCACGGCGAAGATCCGCACCGCGCGCCGGGGCCTGGCGCAGGTGCTGACCCGCATCCGCGCGTTCGAACTCGGCGACGTCGGTAGCGCCCAGGGCGGCAAGGAGATCGAAGGATGAGCGAGCAGATCCAAGGCGAGCAGGGCGAGGCCCAGGGCCGCCACCGGCGCCAAGTCATCGGCATCGTGGTCTCGACCGCGGCGAGCAAGACGGCCGTGGTGAAGGTCGAGCGCACCTTCCTGCACCCGACCTACCGCAAGTACGTACGCCGTTCGAAGAAGTACATGGCGCATGACGAGCACGAGGTCGCCGGCGTCGGCGACCTGGTGGTGATCGAAGAGTGCCGGCCGCTCTCGGCGCGCAAGCGCTGGCGGCTGCGCGAGGTCACGCGGAAGAACGAGAAGGTCTGAACCGGGCCCGGGCCCGGTAGGGCGTCGGCGACGGCGTCATTTTGGCAACGCCCACGGGGCGTTGAGAGACGAGGCAGCCATGATCCAGATGGAGTCGTACCTGACGGCGGCCGACAACTCCGGAGCCAAGCAGCTCCGGTGTTTGAAGGTGCTGGGCGGCAGCAAGCGCAAGTACGCGTCGGTGGGCGATGTCATCGTCTGCTCGGTGCGCGAGGCCATGCCGCGGAGCAAGGTCAAGGTCGGCGACGTCGTGCGCGCGGTCATCGTGCGCACCGCCAAAGAGGTGGGGCGGCCCGACGGCAGCTACATCCGCTTTGACGGCAACGCCGCGGTGCTCATCAACAAGACCGGCGAACCGGTCGGCACCCGCATCTTCGGGCCGGTCGCCCGCGAGCTGCGTGCCAAGCGCTACATGAAAATCGTGTCGTTGGCGCCAGAGGTACTGTAGGGCCCCGAGCCAGGAGCGCCGCGGCAGCCGAGTAGGCCGCCACAGCGGTGAGTCCCGGAGGTCGGGAGTCGAGGCGTCCATCGGTCAGGAGGAGAGGGTTATGCGCAAGATCCGCAAAGGCGACCAGGTCCAGGTGATCGCCGGCAAGGACAAGGGCCGCGGCGGCAAGGTGCTGCGCGTCGTCGACAGCGACCTCGGACCGCGAGTCGTGGTCGAGGGCGTCAACCTGCACAAGCACCACATCAAGCCGAACGCCGCCGCCAATCGCGAGGGTGGCATCGTGCCGCGCGAGGCACCGCTGGACATCAGCAATGTGGCGCTGGTCAGCCCGAGCACCGGCAAGCCGGTGCGCGTCGGCATCACCACGGTTGTCGATGCCAACGGGGTCTCCCGCAAGGTCCGCACGGTCCACAAGACCGGCGAGGTCATCGATCAGATCTGAGATTCGGCGCCGGCGCTTCCTCGCGCCACGCCCCAACGGCATCGCGGTGCATCACGCGGCGCGAAGGCCAGGAGAGTGCGATGAGTGACAAGTACGTCCCGAGGCTCCAGCTGATGTACCGCGACCAAGTCGTTGCGGCGCTGACGGAGGAGTTCAGCTACACCAACCCGATGCAGGTGCCGCGCTTCGAGAAGGTCGTCGTCAACTTCGGCCTCGGTGAGGCAGTCGCCAACCCCAAGGTCATCGAGCGCGTGGTCGAGCAAGCCGGTGCCATCACCGGCCAGAAGCCCGTGATCGCCCGCGCTGCGAAGTCGATCGCCAACTTCAAGCTGCGCGAAGGGATGCCCATCGGTGTCAAGGTCACGCTGCGCCGCGACAAGATGTGGGAGTTCCTCGACCGTCTGCTGCATGTCGCGTTGCCGCGCGTGCGCGACTTCCGTGGCGTCAGCCCCAAGGCCTTCGACGGCCGCGGCAACTACACGCTGGGCCTCAAGGAGCAGATCATCTTCCCGGAAATCGAGTACGACCGGGTCGATCGCGTTCGGGGCATGAACATCACGGTGGTGACCACCGCCAAGACCGACGCCGAGGGCCGCGCGCTGCTGCGCGGCGTCGGCATGCCGTTCCGCAAGTAGTGCGTCGCCCCCGCGTGCGCCCGCCCGGTGCGGGTACGGCGCGGCGGCAAGGAGTGTGAGCCATGGCAACCAGCAACGATCCGATCTCCGACTTCCTGACGCGGATTCGCAACGCCATCCAGGCACGGCACGGTAGCCTGCGGGTGCCGCGCAGCAAGATGATTCACCGCATCGCCGAGATCCTCCAGCAGGAGGGCTACGTCGAGGCCGTCGAGACCGAGGAGACCGGGCCGCGGGGCGAGGTGATCGTTCACCTGCGCTACCTGACGGGCCACCAGAGCGCCATCCACGAGCTGAAGCGCGTGTCGCGGCCGAGCCGCCGTCACTACGTCGGCAGTGGCGAGATCCCCCGCGTCAAGAACGGCCTCGGCATCGCCATCGTCTCGACCTCGCGCGGCGTGATGACTGGCAAGGCAGCGCGCGAGCAGCAGGTCGGCGGCGAACTGCTCTGCACCATTTGGTAGCGCAACGGGCCGGAGGCCGCCGGGGCGATACGCCCAGGTGGTCCGGTGTCGAACGCTACACCCGGCCAAAGCGGCTGGCAGGCGAGAGGAAGTCATGAGCGAGAAGAAGGTCATTCTGTCCCGGATCGGCAAGGCCCCCGTGGCGGTGCCCAAGGGCGTCACGGTGAGCGCCGATGGGACCGATGTCGTCGTCAAGGGCCCCAAGGGGTCGCTGAAGCGGTCGTTCGTCGGTGTGTCGTTCGAGGTCAAGGCCAACGAAGTGGTCGTCCACCCCGAGGCCACGACCCAGACCGGCAAGGCGATGCACGGCCTCGGCCGCGCGCTGCTGCGCAACATGGTCCTGGGCGTGACCGACGGCTTCAAGCGCGAGCTCGACGTCAAGGGCGTCGGCTTCCGCTGCGAGCTGGCCGGGCAGCGCCTGACCCTGAATATCGGATTCAGCCACCCGGTGGTGTTCCAGCTCCCGCAGGGTGTCTCGGCCAAGGTCGAGAACCAGACCCACCTGGTGCTGGAGTCGATCGACAAGGAGTTGATCGGCGAGACGGCGTCCCGCATCCGCGGGCTGCGCCCGCCGGAGCCCTACAAGGGCAAGGGCATCGCCTACACCGGAGAGGTCATCCGCCGCAAGGCCGGCAAGTCCGGCGGCAAGGGCGGCAAGAAGTAGCAGATCGGGCGCATACTGCGTCCGGAGGCAGGCCGACGAGCGCACGACTCGATCGGACCGCACGGAGGATCGATGTTGGCCAAGGGAATCAAGGATCCGCGGGTACGGCGTCAGCAGCGGCTGCGCTTCACGATCCGTGGCACGAGCGAGCGTCCGCGTCTGTCGGTGTTCCGCTCGACCAAGCACATCTACGCCCAGGTCATCGACGACAGCACCGGCTGCACGCTGGCTGCGGCTTCGTCGCTCGACAAGGAGCTGCGCACCGGCGAGGGCAGCAAGAGCGACCTCGCCGAGAAGGTCGGCGCGCTGATCGTCGAGCGGGCACTCAAGGCGGGCGTCACCCGCCTCGTCTTCGACCGCAACGGCTTCCTCTACACCGGTCGCGTCGCGGCGGTGTCCAAGGCCGCGCACGAAGCCGGTCTGCTGAGCAAGGACGGATGGACCGGTGAAGCCGACGACTCGGCCACCGCGATCGAGCAGGAGTAGCCCATGTCGACCACCCCGCGCCCCAGCCGCGATCGCGACAACAACGCCCGCCCCCCGCGCCGCGATCGCCCCGAGGCCGATGACGGCTTCACCAGCGCCACCGTCGGCATCAACCGCACCGCCAAGGTCGTCAAGGGCGGCCGGCGCTTCTCGTTCTCGGCGCTCATCGTCGTCGGCGACGGCGCTGGAATGGTCGGCGTCGGTCTCGGCAAGGCGAGCGAAGTTCCCGAGGCGGTCCGCAAGGGCACCGAGCAGGCCAAGAAGGTCATGTTCAAGGTCCCGACCGTGAAGGGCACGATCCCGCACGACGTCGTCGGCCACCACGGCGCTGGTCGCGTCCTGCTGCTGCCTGCCAGCCGCGGCACCGGCATCATCGCCGGCGGCGCGGTTCGCGCGGTGCTCGAGCAGGCCGGGATCAACAACATCGTCACCAAGTGCATTGGCAGCAGCAACCCGCACAACGTTGTGCGGGCGACCATCGACGCCCTGCGCCAGCTGCGCTTGGCCGAGACGGTTGCGGCGCATCGCGGCAAGTCGGTTGAGGAGATCCGCGGTTAGCGCAAGTCCGCGAGGGGGATCGAAAAAACGATCCTGTCGTGGCCCGCGCACCCCTTGCAAGCATCGTCGGACGCGCGTAGTATCGCGCGCCCTCCGCCCCGGGGGAATCGGCCATCGCGCCGAACCTGCGGGGAAGAGGCGATTCGCGGGGCCTTTGCCTCGTTGCCGCACGCGCCCAGAGGCGCCTCCTGCGGCGTTGGAGATGTGGTCATGAAGGAGCTCAGCACGCTGCGGCCACCGAAAGGTGCCAACCGCGACCGCAAGCGTCTCGGACGCGGCACCGGCAGCGGCCTCGGCAAGACCGCAGGTCGTGGCCACAAGGGTCAGCGCGCTCGCAAGAGCGGCAGCGTCCGCCCCGGCTTCGAGGGCGGCCAGATGCCGATGCAGCGTCGGCTGCCGAAATTCGGTTTCACGAACATCTTCCGGACCATCTACGCCACGGTCAACATCAGCAGCCTGACGCGCTTTGACGCAGGCAGCGAAGTTGACGAGGCGGCGCTGCGTCGGGTCGGCCTGGTCAAGGGCCGCTTCGACGGCATCAAGGTCCTCGGCGATGGCGATCTCGATCGCGCGCTGACGGTCCGCGTCCACAAGTTCAGCGCGAGCGCTGCCGAGAAGATCAGCGCCGCTGGCGGCAAGGCGGAGGTCGTCGGTGGCTAACCCCATCGAGAACATTGCCAAGATCCCAGAGCTGAGGAATCGCATCCTCTTCAGCCTGGCGATGCTTGCTGTCTACCGCATCGGCGTCTTCGTCCCCGTCCCCGGGGTCGATCGTCAGGTCATGGCGGACTACCTGAACAGCTCCGGCGGCGGACTGCTCGGGTTGGTCAACCTGTTCTCTGGCGGCGCGCTCGAGAACATCTCGATCTTCGCGCTCGGCATCATGCCCTACATCTCGGCCAGCATTATCCTGCAGCTGATGACTCTGATCATCCCTGCGGTGGAGCGGCTGAGCAAAGAGGGTGAGACCGGCCGCAAGAAGATCAACCAGTACACGCGCTACGGCACGGTCGTCCTGTCCATCGTCCAGGGTCTGGCGATGGCGGTGTGGCTGGAGAACCTGAACTCTCAGGTCAGCGGCGGCTCGGCAGTGCTCGGTGGCGGCGGCATCGCGTTCAAGGCGATGACCGTCATGACGCTGACGACGGGCACCGTGTTCATCATGTGGCTCGGCGAGCAGATCACCGCCAAGGGCATCGGCAACGGCATTTCGCTCATCATCTACGCCGGCATCGTCGCGGGGCTGCCCGCGGCGCTGCAGCAGACCTGGTCGTTGTTCACCAACAACCAGCTGAGCCTGCCGATCATCCTCTTCATCTTCGCCATCGTGATCGCTGTGGTGGCGGTGATCGTGTTCTTCGAGCGGGCCCAGCGGCGCATCCCGGTGCAGTACGCCAAGCGCGCGGTGGGCGACCAGATCGTGGCCGCGCAGAGCAGCTACCTGCCGCTGAAGGTCAACACCGCCGGGGTCATCCCGCCGATCTTCGCCTCGTCGATCTTGATGTTCCCGGCCACGCTGGCGAACTTCCTGCCCGACAGCCAGTTCGTTGCCTCGATGATCAATATGATCGTCCCCGGCCGCACGCTCTACAACACGGTCTACGTCGTCCTGATCGTGTTCTTCTGCTACTTCTACACGGCCGTCACGTTCAATCCGGTCGAAGTCGCCGACAACCTGAAGAAGGGTGGCGGCTTCGTCCCGGGCGTCCGCGCTGGCAAGCAGACGGCCGAGTACATCGACCGCGTCCTGTCGCGCATCACCTTCGCTGGCGCGCTGTACATCTCGGCGGTCTGCGTGCTGCCGGGCTTCCTGCAGCTCGAGTTCAACGTCCCGTTCTACTTCGGCGGCACCTCGCTGCTGATCGTGGTCGGCGTGGCGATGGACACTGCGCAGCAGGTCGAGAGCCACCTCATTACCCGCAACTACGAAGGCTTTGCCGGCCCTGGCGGTCCGCGCATCCGCGGTCGTCGCGCCGTCATCGCCTGAACGTAGGTCCCCTGAGCAACGCAACCATGGTTACCTCTGCCCACAAGCTGATGCTGCTTGGTGCCCCCGGCGCCGGCAAGGGCACCGTGGCCAAGGGCCTGGTGGCGAGCCTCGGCATCGCGCACCTGTCCACGGGTGACATGCTGCGCGCGGCGGTGGCGGCGGGAACTGAGGTTGGCAAGCTCGCCAAGGGCTACATGGACGGCGGCCAGCTGGTGCCGGACGACGTGATGGTGGCGCTGATCGCCGAGCGGACGGCTGAGGCCGACTGCAAAGCGCCGAACGGCATGCCCCGCTTTCTGCTCGACGGCTTCCCGCGGACGTTGCCGCAGGCTGACGCCCTCGACGCCGGCGGATTGGCGCCGGAGATCGTCATCTACGTCGATGTCCCCGAGGGTGACTTGCTGCGCCGCCTGACCGGCCGGCGTTCTTGCCCTGGCTGCGGCGCGCCCTTCCACGTCGACTTTCAGCCGCCGAAGGTGGCCGGATTGTGCGATGCGTGCGGCACCGCGCTGGTGCATCGCGCCGACGATCAAGAAAGCCCGATCCGCAAGCGCCTCGCCGCCTACACGGCGCAGACGGCGCCGCTGGTCGACCGCTACGGCAAGATCGTCGTCCGCATCGACGGCACGCAGCGACCTGCTGCGGTGCTGCAGGACGTGCTGGGCGCCATGGGCGCTACGGCGAAGCAGAATGGGCAGCGTCTCAGCGGGGTGTCGCTCGACGCTGCGTAGCAATCAAGAAGCGGACGCCATGTCCGCGACCGCGCCGTCAGGCGCCCCGGCGTCGGCTGACGGCGGTGACGAGGCAGCGCCGAGCCGGCGCTGCAGATGGGGAGAAGGGTCATGAAAGTACGCGCCTCCGTAAAGCCGATTTGCGAGCAGTGCACGGTCATCAAGCGCCGCGGCGTCGTCCGCGTGATCTGCAGCAACCCGAAGCACAAGCAGCGCCAGGGCTAGTCCAGCGCGGTCGGGGAACGTTAGCGCTCGGCGCGCAGAGCGCCTGAGAGGAGTCTGAAAGATGGCACGCATCGCGGGTGTGGACCTTCCACGCAACAAGCGTCTCGACATCGCCCTGCAGTCGATCTACGGCGTCGGTCCGAAGATCGCCGACCAGGTCTGCCGCAAGACTGGCATCGATCATGCCAAGCGCTCGGACGCTCTCACCGACCAGGACGTCGCGCGCATCCGCGAGGTTCTCGAGACCCAGTACAAGGTCGAGGGTGACCTTCGCCGCCAGATCGCACTCGACATCAAGCGGTTGATGGACCTCGGCTGCTACCGCGGCCTCCGTCACCGCAAAGGCCTGCCCGTCCGCGGTCAGCGCACCCACACCAACGCCCGTACCCGCAAGGGCCCGCGGCGCGCGGCGATCAAGAAGAAGAAGTAGCAGCGTCCCCCAAGCAGCCTAGGCAAGGCGGTGCGGCGCTGGTGCAGACCAGCGGCACGCCGCGAGCAGCGAGGGCGGAGCGGGCAGAGCAGCCCTTCCCCGCCGACCGACCCCGGAGAACTCCATGGCAACGCCAGCAAAGTCAGCGGCCGCCCAGCGCACCAAGCGCAAGGACCGCAAGAACGTCCAGACCGGTGTGGTGCACATCGCCTCGACGTTCAACAACACGATCGTCACGATCACCGACGTGGCCGGCAACGTCCTCGCCTGGTCGACGTCCGGGCGCCGCGGCTTCAAGGGCTCGCGCAAGTCGACGCCGTTCGCGGCGCAGATGGCCGCCGAGGACGCCGCCCGCCGCGCTCAGGAGCACGGTCTTAAGACCGTGAGCATCCGCGTCAAGGGTCCGGGCGCCGGCCGCGAAGCTGCCATGCGTGCCCTGGCCAACGTCGGCTTCCGCGTCACGGCGATCCGCGACGTCACCCCGATCCCGCACAACGGCTGCCGTCCGCGCAAGCGTCGGCGCGTCTAGTCCAGTTCCAAGGAGTTCATCGTGGCTCGTTATATCGGTCCCGTCTGTCGCCTGTGCCGCCGCGAGGGCATCAAGCTCTTCCTCAAGGGCGAGCGCTGCTACACCGACAAGTGTGCCTTCGATCGCCGCAGCTTCGCCCCCGGCCAGCATGGCCAGGCGCGCAAGGGCAAGGTGTCGGAGTTCGGTCGCCAGCTCCGCGAGAAGCAGAAGGTCAAGCGCATGTATGGCTTGGTCGAGAAGCAGTTCCGCGGCTACTACGAGATGGCCAGCAAGAAGGGCGGCGTCACGGGTGAGAACCTGCTGCGCTACCTGGAGTGCCGCCTCGACAACGTGGCGTTCCGTCTGGGCTTCTCGGTCAGCCGCGCCGAGGCGCGTCAGCTGGTCCGTCACAGCCACCTGCTGGTCAACGGCCGCAAGGTCAACATCCCGTCGTACCAGGTGCGGCAGGGTGACGTGATCGAGCTGCTGGCAGCTTCGCGTGAGCACGTGCGCGTCTCGGAGTCGCTGGACGGCGTCGATCGCCGCGGCGTCCCGGCGTGGCTGGAGATCGATCGCAAGGCGGGCAAGGGCAAGGTGATCACGTTGCCGCAACGCACCGACATCACCGCGCCGATCGAGGAGCGACTGATCGTCGAGCTCTACTCGAAGTAGTCGGCTCGGGCAGGCCGAGGGCTTGCCAGGGCGAATCGGCGCGGCGTTTACGCCGCCCGAGAGGCCGGCGCCACCCCAGCCAGGGAGCGCCGGCGCGCAAGGACAACGTTCGCAGGCGCCGTGGTCGAGAGACCTCGGGACGCCCACCGCGGCCAGGGCCGCATTCGAGGGAGGCACCATGCAACGGAACTGGCGCAACCTGATCCGTCCGTACCCGCTCGAGGTCGACGAGCTCACCGAGACCTACGGCAAGTTCGTGGTCGAGCCGCTGGAGCGTGGCTACGGCCAGACCATGGGCAACAGCCTGCGGCGCGTGCTGCTCTCGAGCATCCGCGGCGCGGCCATCACCGGCATCCGCATGGCGGCGCTCGGTCGAGTGGTGCGTGAGGACGAGTCCAAGGGCCGTGTTCAGCGGCGCCTGGTCGAGCAGATGCAGTCGGCGCTGCACGAGTTTCAGGCCCTGCCCGACATCGTCGAGGACGTGGCCGAGGTGGTGTTGAACCTCAAAGAGGTCAACATCCGGCTCGACGAGGTGCAGACCGAGTTCATCTCGCTCATCGCCGAGGCGCCGGCTGGCGGCGCGCCGCTGCAGGTGAAGGCGGGCGACCTCCAGTGTCCGCCGACCGTGACCATCCTCAACCCAGATCAGCACATCCTGACCATCCAGCCGGGTGGCCGGGTCGAGGCTGAGCTCACGGTTCGCGAGGGCGTCGGCTACATGCCGGGCGCGCGCACCCCGGCGGGCGAGGGTGAGTCGATGCCGGTCGACTTCTTGCCGATCGACGCCATTTACTCGCCGATTCGCCGGGTCAACTTCCGCGTCGACAATGCCCGCGTCGAGCAGCGCACGGACTACGACAAGCTCACGCTTGAGGTGTGGACCAACGGCGCCATCGACCCGGAGAACGCGGTCGGCATCGCCGCCAAGATCCTGCGCGAGCAGCTCAAGGTCTTCGTGGGCTTCGACGACGAGGCCGAGCTCGAGGTGGGCAGCGAGGTTCGTCAGCCGGTCAGCAATGAGCCGCTCAACGACAACCTCTGGCGCACCATCGAGGACCTCGACCTGTCGGTTCGCTCGGCCAACTGCTTGCAGAACGCGCAGATCCGCTTCGTCGGTGAGCTCGTGCAGAAGACCGAAGCCGACATGCTGAAGACCAAGAACTTCGGCCGCAAGTCGCTCAAGGAGATCAGGGAGGTCCTCGTCGACCTCGGCCTCGAGCTCGGCATGCGGATCGAGGGCTGGGATCCGGACAAGCGTCCGGCGACCCTGATCGAGGAGTAGGGCCAAAGCCAGGCCAGGCAGGGCACGCCGCAGCCGCCACCGTAGGGTGGCCAAGCGGCCCGCCCTCACCGGCTGGGCGGACGGCAACGGGGGAGCGCCCCACAGCGACGCGTCTGTAGAGACCGCGAGAGAGTGAGAAGATGCGACACCTAAAGCGTGGCAACCGCCTGAGCCGGGACACCGCCCACCTCAAGTCGATGATGCACAACCTGTGCAAGTCGCTGATCGAGCACGAGCGCATCCACACGACCTCGGCCAAGGCCAAGGAGCTGCGGTCGTGGGTTGAGCCTCTCATCACGATGGCGCGCACCGACAGCCAGCACCACCGCGCCCTCGCCTTCGCGACGCTGCGCGACCAGGGCCTCGTGCACAAGCTCTTCACCGAGCTGGCGCCGCGCTTTGCCCAGCGTCCGGGCGGCTACACCCGTCGCCTGAAGCTCGGGCCACGCCACGGCGACAAGGCCTCGATGGAGATCATCGAGTTCGTGTAGTCCTGAGCGACGATTTCGCCCTGGGCACTGCGCGGAACTTGCGCGCTTACGCCCACTTGTAGCCGATACCCCGCACCGTCTGCAGCCTCGCCGCCAGCGCATCGCCGAGTTTGGCGCGCAGGCGCCGGACGTGAATGTCGACCGTGCGGGCGCCCCCCTCATAGCGTCGGCCCCAGACCCGCTGCAAGAGCTGTTCGCGGCTTTGCACGCGGCCGAGTACCCCGGTCAAGTGGCGCAACAGCGCGAATTCCTGCGGCGTGAGCGCCAGGCGGTGGCCATGCAGGCGGGCCTCGTGGCCGTCGCCGTCGATGACCAGTCCGTCGAAGTCGACGACCGTGGGCTGGGCATTGGCTTCGACGCGGCCGAGCAGCCGGTTGACGCGTGCCAACGCCTCCGCGGGCCGAAAGCCGCGGACAAGAAAGTCCGTCACAGCGAAGCGGTCCGCCATCGACAGCCACTGCACGTCGAGGACCAGCAGGTGCGGGACCCGCCCGATGACCGGGTGCTGGTCGAGGCCGTGCAAGAGGGCGCCGAGCGGGCGCTCGGGCTCCGGCTCCAGAATGGCCAATTGTGGCGGCGCTGTGATCGGGCAGTGCGGCCGACCGTCTCGCATCGGGAAGCACTCCAGCTGGATGTCGACAAAGCCGAGGGCGTCGCGCATCGGCGATGTGGTGACATCTGAGCTGAAGAGAAAGACACTACGCACCGCTGTCGTGTAGCCCGCGGCTGCGGCGTCTGCAAGCTGCAGACGGGGCTAGCGCAAGGGCTGCCGGCCGTTGGGGGCGTGTTGCGGGGCGGAGGGCTTGGTGGCAGAGCGGAGCGACAAGCGGCCACGGCCGCGCGGCGACGGGCCTGAGGCGGCGGAACGAGGCCCGCGGGCAGAGACTGGGGCCGCTGTCGGCAACGCCGGCGAGCGTGTCAGCGTCGCAAGGGCGACGGTGGCGGCGCGCCTATGGCGCTTGCTCGGTGGCGGTTCCGGGGTCGGGGCGGCGGTCCTGACCGGCCTGCTGCTGGCGGCTGCCTATCCCAGCCTAGGCGCCTGGCCGCTGGCCCTCTGCGGTTGGACGCCTCTCTTGCTGCGTTTGCGACGCGGCGATCTGTCTTTGGCCGGAGCGGCTGGGCTCGGCCTGCTGGCCGGCACCCTCTTGCACGTCGTGGTCTTTCATTGGATCGCAGACACGATGCGCGACATGAGCGGCTTTCCCATGCCTTTGGCGGCGGCGGTCGTTTTGCTCTACGGCGCCGGCATGGGCCTGCACCAGGCGGCGACGGCGGCGATGGTCGCGGCCCACCGGCGCAGCGGCTGGCGTTTGGGCCTCGCGCCCGTCGTGGCGGCGTTGGCGGTCCTGAGCGCGGAGGTCATCGTTCCGTATCAGTTTCCGTGGTTCCTGGGCAACGCCTTCTACACGGCACCTTGGCTGCACCAGGCCGCCGACCTCATCGGTATCTGGGGCGTCTCAGCGGCGGCGATCGCCTGCTCTGCGCTCCTTGCCGAGCTCATCGCAGAGCCAGCCCGGCGCGGACGAAACGGCGTGTCGCTGGCTGCGCTACTCGCGCTTTGGCTCGGCTATGGGGCGCTGCGGATTGAGGCCCTCGAGTCCACGCCGGCCACGCGCACGGTTCGCGGCCTGCTGGTGCAGCACAACCCGAGCCTGCGGGAGAAGAAGGCAGAGTCCCCTAAACCCAGGCTGCCGATGCTGGCGCGCGCCAAGGCCCTGACCCAAAAGGCGGAGCTCGAGGAGGTCGATCTCATCGTCTGGTCGGAGGGGGCGTTGCCCTTCTTCTACGTCCCGAGCGAGGTCGATGGGCGCGCGCCTGACGCCAAGCCTATCGGTCGCGCCAACGCGCTGCTGCGCGGGATGACGCGCGAGATCGACGCTCTGGCTGAAGAGCTCGGCAAACCCATGATCGTGGGCACCCTGCGTCGGCTCGATCCCGACTGGAGAGAGCGCGCTCGCAACGCGGCGTTGGTGCTCGTGCCCGGTCGGCCGCGTGCCTTCTACGACAAGCAGCGGCTGGTGCCCTTCGGCGAGTACATGCCGGGCCGCGACCTCGTGCCGGCGCTGGCCGAGTCCATTCCAGGAATCAGTGACATCGGCGCGGGCGAGGGCGCGGCGGTCTTCGACGTCGGCGTGGCGCGGGCGGGACTCTCGATCTGCTACGAGAACCTGTTTCCAGCGCTGGTCCACGATCTGCACCGCGACGCCGAGGTGCTCATCAACCTCACCGACGACGTCTGGTTCGGCCGCAGCAACGCCCCGGAGCTCCACCTGATGGTCCAAGCGGCGCGGGCGGTGGAGCTGCGGCGACCGCTCTGGCGCGCCACGGCGACCGGGCACACAGCGGCCATCGACGCCGCCGGCAGGGTCGTGGCGCGGGCGCCCTGGTTCAGCGCGACGACGCTGAAGGTGGAGGCGGAGGTGCGCGAGATGGGCTCGCCGTTCCGCCTTTGGGGTGTCTGGCCCGCTTGGCTGCTCGCCCTGGCCGGCGTGGCGCTCGTCGGCTGGTGTTGGCGCCGGGCACGCTGAGCAGGCGGTGCGGCGAGGGCGCTCAGAGGTCGAAGAAATCGACCTGACCGGTCTCGAGGGAGTACTCGGCGCCGACGACGCGGAGCTTGCCTGCGGCGATGCGGTCTTCGAGCAGCCGGCTGCCGTGCCGCAGGTGATTGGTCGCGGCGCGGACGTTGGCGCGGATGGCGTGCCCAAGGAGCCTGTCGCCGTCGACGTCGGCGTGTACCAGCTCGGTGACTGCCGGCTTGATGCGCGCCACGATGTCGCCGACGCTCTCGGACATCGCCTGGCCGCCGGTGCGAACCGCGTCGACGGTCGCCGCGATGGCGCCGCAGCGCGAGTGTCCCATCACCACCACGAGCTCGCTGCCAAAGGTGGCGGCGGCGAACTCGACGCTCCCGAGAATCGAGGGCGCGACGACGTTGCCGGCGACGCGGACGACGAAGAGCTCACCGAGGCCGCAGTCGAAGAGCAGCTCCGAGGGCGCCCGGGAGTCCGAGCAGGACAGGATGATGGCGAAGGGGCGCTGACCAGCCACCAGCGACTCACGCTGGGCTTGGCTGGTGAACGACGCGACGCTTCGGACATCTGCGACGAAGCGCCGGTTGCCTTCTTGGAGCCGCTCCAGCGCTTCGGCGTGGGGGACGATTTCGGACTTCTCGCTCATAGGGACCTCCATGGTTGCGGAATGGGGCGCCGTGATTAGCGCTGCGCGATGGACTCAGGGGACGTCAGGGCGGTGAGGGTGGAAGGCGAGGGCGATTGGCTCGGGCTGATTGGAGCGAAGCTCCGCGCCACCGAGACGACCAGGAGCAGGGCCGGCAGGCCGAACGCGCCAAAGCCCATGGCCGGCACGAGCGGGAACATCAGCGCCGCACCGGCGACGAAGGCCACGAGCTTGCCGCCGCGCAGCGCTGCGAGCTGGAGCGCTTGACGCCGCGCTTCGCCGTCGCTGAACCACGCCGTCGCGAGGTGGACACCGAAGTCCGAGGCCGGTCCCGTCATGTGTGTGGTGCGCACCGCCAACGCCGTGCTGCTCGCCACCGTGGCGTTCAGTAGGCCCATGCCAAAGGCGAGCAGGCTGAGGAACGCGAAGTGCACGGCCTCCTCGGCCGGGGCGCCGATCGGGCCAAAGGCGCCTGCGTCGCCGAGGGCAGCCGCGAGCAGCAAGACCGCCACGGTGCCGATGAGAGGCGCTGCTGGCATCGGCGGCTTGCCGCGCAGCGCCCGGCCCTGGATCGCCAGGACCGAGACCATGGCGCCAACGACGAACGATGCCAGAACCATCGAGTATTCCAGCATCAGCAGCCAGTGCGCGGCGTCGGTGCCGATGCGCGTCAGCGTCCCGGTCACGTGCGTCACGAACCGGTCGCACACAGCGAACGCACCGGCGTTCACCGCGCCCGCCGCTGCTGCAAGCAACAGCATCGTCGTCCCGTGGCGCGGCGACAGGAGCTGCGGGGCGGAGAGGAGGACATGGGGCTGTGCGGAGGGCTTCGTCATGGGCCCAATCTAGGAGACCTCAGTCATGTCGACAATCACGAAATACCTACTTGAAATGTAGATAGGACGTACATAAGGTTGGGTCATGGACTGGATCAACTACCACCACTTGTTCTATTTCTGGATGGTCGCGCGCGAGGGCGGGCTGGTCGCTGCCGGCAAAGTCCTGCGCTTGTCGCACCCGACGCTCAGCACGCAGGTTCATGCCCTCGAGGCCCAGCTCGGCGAACAGCTCTTCGTCAAGACGGGGCGCAGGCTCACCCTCACCGACACCGGCCGGGTGGTGTTTCGCTATGCCGACGAGATCTTTGGCCTGGGCCGCGAGATGGTCGAGGCCGTGCGTGGGCGCTCCACCGGCGCGCCCTTGCGCCTCGACGTCGGCATCGCCAACTCGGTGCCCAAGCTCGTGGTGCGGCGACTGCTGCAGCCGGCGTTCGCGCTCGGCCTGCCGGTACACGTCGCTTGCCACGAGTCCTCCTACGACAAGCTGCTGGCCGATCTGGCGCTCCACGTGCTCGACATCGTCATCTCCGACGCGCCGGTGCCGTCCGGCAGCAGCGTGCGCGCTTACCACCACCTGCTCGAGGAGTCGGACGTCAGCTTCTTTGGCGCCACCGAGCTGCGCCGCCAGCATCCCGCCGAATTTCCGCGCTGCCTCGACGGCGCGCCCGTCCTGCTGCCGCTCGAAAACCTGACCCTGCGTCGCTCGCTGAACCAGTTCTTTGCGCGACACGGCCTCAAGCCCCGCGTGGTGGCGGAGTTCGAAGACAGCGCGCTGCTCAAGGTCTTTGGCGCCGATGGGGTCGGTTTCTTCCCCGCGCCGACCACGGTCGAGGCCCAGGTGTGCGCACAGTACGGCGTTGGCGTGATTGGCCGCGCCAAGGGCGTCCAAGAGAGGTTCTACGCCATCTCGGTCGAGCGGCGGCTCAAGCACCCGGCGGCGATCGCGATCTCGGCCGCCGCCGTCCGGGGTCTCGCTGGCTCTTCCATGCCGCCAGGCGCGTAGGTCGCCCCGACCTCCGCCAGGGGAGCCCCGCGCAGGATCGCGCTCGGGGCCAGCCGTCCGCGGCGCAGCGAGGCGGGCCTCCAGCGGCCTTTGACCGGGGGCCGTCGAAGGGCCAACCTGGGTCGGCCCTGCTGCTGGAGCACGCCATGGCGGTTCTCGATGCCCCGGACGACATGACCTTGCGCGCGGCGCGCGCCGCCTACTTTGAAGCCAATGGCTTTGGAGCAGATGGCGGCTACAGCAAGAAGTGGGAGATCATTCGGATCGGAGGGCTGCCCTTCCCTGTTCGCAACGTCCAGGGGCGCGTCGCCGCGATTCGCTTCCATGACCTGCACCACCTGGTCGCCGGCTACGACACCGACCTAGCTGGCGAGGGAGCCATCAGCGCCTTCGAGCTCGCCGGCGGCTGTGGGCGTTATTGGTTCGCCTGGCTCATCAACTTCCAAGTCATGCTGCTCGGCCTGGTTGCGCCCCGGGCCAGCTTGGCGGGCTGGGCCCGTGGCAGGCGCAGCAAGACCCTCTATCACCTCGTCTGGGACGAAGGTCTGCTCGACCACACCCTCGGCTGGGCGCGGCAGCGCATCGAACTCGCCCCGGCGGGGACGCGACCCGACGCGGCGGACGTTGTCACGTATGTCGGGGTCCTGCTGCTGGCTGCCGCTGTCCACGTCGCTGTCATTGTGGGCGGGCTCGCCCTGCTGGGGTCCGGCCTGCGGGCGCTGTTCCGCTGATCCCCTGTCGCCGATGTCGCGCCGTGGATACAGGTGGAGCGCGCCAAGCGCGGTACGCATCCCGCAGGCGCTCGACGAGCTTGCTGGTGCATCGAACCTCGACCAGACGGCCTTCGCCCCACAAATACCCCTGGCTGCGCACGACCAGCATCGGGCAAGGCCGGGGCGCGTTGGGCTCCTCCGTGGTTGATGCCGAGGGCAACGTGGCCAGCGGCAGGCTGCTCCGCGGCGGGTTTCCCGCCCGACCGATACGCGCTCGGCTCTGACATCCGCAGAGGGCATGTCGGAACCGCCTGCGGCGCATGTTCACCCTTCACCCATCGCCGGGAGGCTGCCACGCGCATGGCTTCAAGAGCCTCCGCCCGTCGCTCTACCCGATCTGGGTGCAATGCCAACGGGGCCCGCTGCTGCGCGCCCCACACCACGTCTGGCTGGGAGTTCCACGCCCGCCCAGGTGGATGCCGGTTCACAGGGGCTGACGCCGCTCTACCGCAGCGCCTAGATGCCCATGAAACCTAAGGAAACCAAGTTTGGCGGCGGAGCCCAAAACGAATTCGCTGGGGATGGGGGCCGATGGCGCTGGTCGCGAGACGCTGAGGTGTCGGCTGTGCGCCGCGTCGTTGGCAATGCGGCGCATGGCGTGCGTACGCGCCAGAAATTCGTGCCATCCGGTCACGGCGCTGGCGATGCCGTCTCTGCCTGGTGGTCTAGGGTGCATCGACCACCGCGACGCTCACCGCGGCGCCATGCGCACCACGCGATCGCCACCGCCGCCAAGAGCCAGGCCTCGGTGCTTGGCGCGCGTCGCCCGGGGTGAGCCGTCGAGCAGCCCGCGCTGGGCGGATGGGTCACCACCAAGTGCGCCCGATTGCCTCCGACGTCGCCGTCGGCTTCTAGGCCAGGTTCGCCGTCGCCGCCGGGGACAGCGGCGTCATCGACCTCTGTCCTGAGGCGCCCACCGTCGCCGTGGTCGCTGTCCGCGCTCGCGCTGTCGGGGCATGGGGCGCCGGCTTCGAGTCCGTCCACGACGGGGCAGTCCTCGCTGTCGGGCATGCCGTCGCCACTGTCGCTGCCGCTGAAGCCGTCGCTGCCGCCGATCGTCTCGATCGTCTGGCCGTCGCTTGCGCCCACATCGATGGGCTCGCCGTTGCCGCTGCTGCCGTCTGCGATGCCGGCGTCCTCGGGTCCCCCGGCGTCGGGCACCGGACAGACGCCGCAGTCGGCGGGACAGCCTTTGCAGGTCTCAGCGCCGTTGCAGTCGCCATCGCCACAGGTCGGCGGGCAGACGCCGCAGTCGGCGGGACAGCCGGTGCAGGTCTCGCCGCCTTTGCAGTCGCCGTCGCCACAGACAGGCGGGCAGACGCCGCAGTCAGCGGGGCAGGAAGTACACGTCTCGGCGCCGCCGCAGGTCCCGCTGCCACACCAGGGCTCCAGGCGCGTCAGCCGTACCGCATCGGCGACGATGTGTTGGTCTTTGACGGGTGCGCCGGTGTGATCGTCGAAAACAGCGACCCACTGCGCGCCGCCGGCGGCAAAGGCGTAGGTGCCGAGGTCGATCCAACCCTTGTTCGATTGCGACTGGTCCTTCGTGAGCGACTTGGTCACGCCGGCCGCTCGCACGTCATAGTGCGTCGACTTGAACTTGCCGTAGGTGGCATAGGTCGCCACCTCGACCTTGTAGGTCCCGGCCTCGGCCAATTCCAGCCGCCACCACGCCCAGTTGTCGGCCGCGGCGTCGTTGCCGGCGTTGGTCCAGCGCAGCGCGCCCGCCGAGCCCACTTTTTCGCTGTGCCAGTTGGCGGGCGTGCCGAACATGCGAAAGCAGGCCGAGGTCTCTTCCAGCGTCGCTCCCGCTGCGGGAATTGCGGCACACACCGGCTGCGCGACGCAGTGGCCGGGCCGGGCGGGGTAGCCGGTCGTCGAGCCTGCCAGCACGCCCCAGTGGTTGGCGACTGTGCGCAGTCCGCCGCCGTTGTTGTTGCCGTCCGCGTCGTTGATTGTGCCCTCACCTGCGACCCAGAGCTGCGAGGAGCCGCCACCGTCGAGGTTGAAGGCCTCGTGGGCGCCGAGCTGACCCATGAGCTCCGCCAGCTCCGTGCCGTACATGCCGATGGAGGTCGAGGTGCGGCCATCGACCACGACCAGCAGGAAGGTCTTCAAGTCCGCCGTGAGCCCCATGGCGGTGCGTGGGTGGCGCGCCCGCATGTCGGAGCGGTCTGGAAAACACGTGTCCGCGGTCGGATTGGCGCAGGTGTAGACCTTGCCCTCGATGACCAGCTCGGGGAAGCCGCCGACCAGCGCCAGGACCCCGGCTGGCAGGGCGGCGGTGACTTGGGTCGGCGACCAGCCTTCGACCAGGCCCTTGCCGTTCTTCTTCTGCCAGCCGGTGTGGCTGAACTGGACGCCATCGTGCAGAAACGCGATCCAGCCGGCGTCATTCCAATACCACTCGGACTTGTACGCCGGGTCGAGGCCGGTTTGGACCAGCGGCCAGCGGATGCCCTCGCCGACAGCGTCGCCGTACACGCGCACCGGCCCGGTCTTGTAGAAGTCGCCATTGGTCACGAGCTTGGCACCGCGCGCCGCACCCCAGGCCGCCGCGGTCTGCAGCGACTTGGGCGCGCGCGTCGCGTCGAGGTGCACGCCGCTGGTGCACAGCTCGATCTTGGCGACCCAGACGTGGGCCTTGGGCGTGGTGACCTTGTAGTGCTCGACGGTGACGCCGGGTGCCGGCTTGATGCTCTCGACCTTGGTCAGCGTCAGGGCCAGGAGGGGCTGCGGCAGGGTCGCCAAGACAGCGAGCGCCAGCGCGGCACCCGCCGCCATCGCCACGGTCCGCCAGCGCCAGCTCGGCTGAGCGCTAGCGCGCGAGCTCAGGCCGTACACCCTTGCTCTCCTTGCGGTGGAAGGGCTTGACGCCGCGCCCGCCGCCGTAACCGCTGCCGATCTGATTGCCAGCGAGGACGGTGCCGTGCGAGGCGGTCTGCGGGTTCTTCGGGTCTTTGTTGTTGAACCAGTCGGAGACGAAGGCCTGCTTGCCGGCGTTGTCGCTGCGGTTGTTCAACACCTGGTTGTTGTCGCTGCCGTTGGAGACGCGGAGGGGGTCGCCCGAGATCGCGTCGAAGCGGTTGTCGCGGATGGTGTTGCCGCTGCTCTGGTTGTTCAAGTAGACCGCGTGCATCAGCTGCGGGCCGGCCTTGCCGCCATTGGCTGCGCCTTCGACCGAGCCATTCTCGAGGCGCGAGAACTCATTGCCCTCGATGAGGGAGTTCGTCAGGCCGCGCGCCATGATGCCGCCGGCGCCAAATTGCAGCTTCGACCAGTTGGCATCGCCCGGCGCGGAGCGCTTGCTGCCGAGGTCCTTGAAGCGGACACCGTGGATGTGGGCCCCGCTGAGGAAAGCCGTCCGTCCACCATCCCACGCGTGCTCTTTGCCCGCGCCCGTCTGCGGCGAGATCTCGATGCCTCCCGACTGAAAGCCGCGAATCGTCAGGTTGCGGACCTCGAGGTTGGCCGCTGCCGGCCGGTCTTGGCCATGGCCTTCGCCGATGATGGGGCGGTAGGACAGGAAGTAGCCGAGCGTAGGCCTCTCGCCGCGCATGCCGTCGACCCGCCGACCGACGCCGTCGAGCACGATCTTCTGGCCGGGCTGGTAGTAGCTCCAGGTCGTCTGCGAAGTCGGCCGGTTCTCCGCGCCGTCGGTCAGCCGAATCACCACCTCGGGCCCCGGCGGCGCCACCGCCACCAGGTGATCGTGAACCTGCTGCAAGGTGTCGAAGCGCTCGCCGAGCACTTCGAATTGCGCCATCGGCTTCGACTCAGCGCCCGGCCGCAGGCGCTCGCGCTGTGCGGCGTAGCCCGTGCCTTGCAGGGCAGACGACTGGCCAGACGCCGGCCGCTCGCCCGGGCCCATGGGCGGGCGCGGGCGCGACTTGGGCTGGCGGTGGTCCATGGCTGGCATTCGACGTACTCCGCGGGTCCAGGCTGAACATGGAACGCGATGCCACGGGGGGACGCAAGCGTACTGCCGCCGCGTGAGGCCTCGTTGCCCCGGTGGATGGCCATTGCCGACGCAAGCCCCATTGGCCAGATCCGATTGAAGATCGCCAAGCCCTGACGCCAGAACCGCGACACGCGCCGGTCGCTACCTGTCTTTGTGCGCGCTGCACATGTTCGTAGCAAGATCGTCCGACGCGACGCAGCTTTGCACACCGCGTGGCGTTGTGTGCTGGTGCTGTGGCGGCCCCGGCAACTCCACCCATCGGTGGTACGTCGGTCGGACAAGGCCACGCACCGAAGGAACGGTTCATGGCCACACCGAGAATGACACGCCGATTGCTCGGCGTCATCAGCAAGCGCTTCCCACCGCTCAGACTGGAAGACTTGACCGACACGCGCGACCGCAAAGGCCGTCGCCACGCGTCGATCGTCCCAGCTGGCCGGCTCATGCTCGTTGGCATGATGGCAGGCTGCAAAGGCCTCGCGGAGGTCGAGGACCTCAACGTCGACATGAGCATGGCGACGCGCAAACTGCTGGGGCTTCCCCAGCGCATCGCGGACACCACCTGTCGCGACACGCTGCTGCGGCTGGTCTTCGACGAGCTGCGGCAGGTGCTGCACCGCTCGGTCAACTCCCCTTGTTGGAGACGTCGAAGGTCCGAAAGCGGAGCGCCTGCTCGCCCCACAGGCCCGTCGACAGTTCGCGGACCGCGACGCGGAGCAGGAACCAGCGATTGCAGAAGTCCTTGGACGCCGTCCCCTTGAGGCCCTCCTTGCAGTCATTGACGAAGATGCCCTGCACCCCGGGACTCTCCAACGTGCCGAAGACGTAGCTCCCGTCCGGCTGCTGCAGCGGGTACACCACCGGCGCAAGGCTGTAGCCGACGAGGCTGCAGCCATCGTAGGTGCGGACCTCCATTTGCACTTTGGCCTTGTCGACCGTCAGCCCCGGCACCACGACCCGCAAGCCGACGTTGATGTGGAAGCCGCCTTGAACGCCGTGGAACATCCCCAGCCAATCGCCGTCCTGGTACGGCACGAAGGCGCCGCTGGCGTCGGCCGCGCCGGTCTGCACCTGCAACGTCGGCGGTGGCGGTGTGGCACCCTTGAAGAGGGCTGGAGGCTGCCAGCTGCAAGTCGGCATATCCGGCTTGGGCGGCCCAGGGACCACAGCGCCGGCCGCCGGCTTGTCCGGACCCGGGCATGGGTAGCCGACGGGTGAGGCGTCACTGTCGCCGCCAGCGCCCTGACCGCAGTCGGCGCTTGGCTCGGCGGCGCTGTCCGTGGCGTCGCCATCGAATGCGGCATCGACCGTAACCGTGGCGTCGAGAGGCGCGTCGACGGCCGGGTTGAGGCCACTGTCGATTTCCGTGTCCGCAAGGCTTGGCCCATCGGTGCTGTCGCCGTCCGCGCTCGCCGCCATGGAGTCAAGGCCGGCCTCGGCGACGACTGGCGAAACAGCGCCGTCGCTCATTTTGCTGTCGTCCGCGCTGGCGCCGGCGTCTTCCGATTGGCCGGGGCCAGTCGTCGACTTCGCGCCACAGCCGGCGAACAGGACGGCGCCCACCGCGATCCACACGGCGACTTCGCAGCTGCGGTTCACGGGGACCTCGCCGTTCGGGGACGCTCAGGCGTGCGAACTCCAGCTCGGACCTGACGCCGCGTCCAACTCCTGAAGATAGCACGGCCCTTCGCGGACGCCCAGCGCAAATCGTCCATGGCTCGCTCCGGAAGTCGACCGCCTGGCCCAGGCGCGCTGGCCTCTGACGGTCCAACCTCGGCGGCGGGGCAGCATCGCGCCAAGAAGTCTTCCAGCGGTCTATCGACGCCCAGGTCGCGGTTGTAACGACCGCGCTGTGATGCCAGGACGGGGCAGGCAGCGAGCGGCGGCCGGTTGCACGTCGCGTCCAAGCCCATCGACCATCGCCCGGGCGCGAGGCGGAGTTCGCCCCGCGCCGGCGACCACCCGACGCAGCGACACGTGCCCGGCACTTGCGCTCGGGCCGCATTGCTCCAAGCTGACTGGGCGTTGTCGAAGGCATCACGCTCCGATGCAGCCGGAGCCACAAGGCGCATCTTATCCTCGCCGGCGGGCGATCCGCCGAACCCGACACGGCGTCACCGATTGGAGTCGATCCAGCAGGCGAAAGCCTTCAATCCCATGAGGCGGCAACGAGCGCCCCGCGACCCAAGGACCGCCCCATGCGCCTCTTCTACCGACACGACATGTGCCCGCAAGACGAGCCTGGCAACTACTCGAAGTCACCGACCAAGCCGCGCCGGTTTGTGGAATTCCTGCAGCGCTCCCCGCTGTGGCCCCACATCGCGCTCCATGACGACTTCGCCGCGATCCGCCGCGAGGACCTGCTGCTCGCCCACACGCCCGCGTACGTGGATGCCTTCCTCGATGGCGAGCCACCCCTCTGCGAATCCAACGGCCTGCGGTGGTCACCAGCGTTTCGCGACTCCGTCTTGATGACCAATGGCTGCCTGCTGGCGGCCATCACCGCTGCCAACGCCGAGCCGCAGATCCTGACAATGGCGCCGGTCAGCGGGTTTCATCACGCCCAGCCGGCGAGAGGAAGCGGCTTTTGCACCTTCAGCGGTCAGGTGATCGCAGGGCTCA
This sequence comes from Myxococcales bacterium, assembly GCA_947491025.1. Taxonomy (GTDB): domain Bacteria; phylum Myxococcota_A; class UBA9042; order UBA9042; family UBA9042; genus SXNM01. The sequence goes on along the minus strand of CANLIC010000012.1, from coordinate 2,205 downwards.
AGCTCTATCGGGAGCGCGGCCTGCGCGGCGCTTGGGTCGATCTCGACGGCCACTTCGGCAACTCGATCGAGGACTCGCGGTCCTTCTGCCCCGACCTCGACCAGGCGATCCCCGTCAATCTCAACCCGAACGGCCAGCACCAGCAGTACCTGCGCGACCTCGAACAGAAAATGACCGACCTCCTGGCGCGCGTCGCCGAGGGCTCCATCGACTACATCTGCGTAGCGCATGGCGCCGACTCGCACGAATGGGACCAGCTTGGCCATCAGTGCACGACGGAGGAGTGGCTGCGCGCCAGCGAGATCGTCTACGGCCTGATCCAGGGCGTGCGCAAGGAGCGGGCCATCCCGGTGACGCTGGCCCTCTTCGGCGGCTACCGCGACGACCACCCGGAGTCGGTCCTCGGCCTGCACGCGATGGACACGGCGCTGGCGATGGCGCACCTCGAGCAGCGACCGGCCCTGCTGGACTACCAGGCCGAGGTGCGCGCGCCTGGGCAATTTCGCTAGCGGTCTGGGACCTGTCGCTGATTCCCGCGCCCGAGCGCGGCCAGCGTTCTGCCTGATACCGCCGCGGATGGGACTGAAGCGCCACCAACCACGTCCGTCCCGGCCCTTGCTGCCAAAAGGCGCGCTAGCCGCCGCAGCCCGGCGCCGCGACGGGCGTGAAGACGCAGCCGCTGATGGGATGGCAAGAGTCGGCGGTGCACGGCTTGCCATCGTCGCACGCGTCGGCCTTGTTGGCGGCGCAGGTGCCGGCGTCGACGCAGGAGGCAAATCCGCTGAGGTCGGTGCGGATGATCGCAACCACCGGCGATGTGGTGCCTTTGGATGCCGCGGCGACGAGGTAGCCGTCTGGCGCCCTGGCGAGCTGCCCTGGACGCGGCGTGAGCGGCAGCTCGTGGCCTGGGTAGATCATCCGCGACCACATCGTCTTGCCAGCCGCATCGACGCGCCACATCGCGGGCCGCAGCACGCCCTTGTCGTCTCGCCAGCCGCTCATCACCAGCCCACCGTCGGTCTCGATGAGCACAGCGTCGGCCTCGCCCATATCTGGCGGCGAGATCGCCTCGAGCCAGACGGTCTTGCCGGCGGCGTCGAGCAGCGCGTGGGCCGGCGCATGGACCGCGGCGTTGGGCTCAAAGCGCCCGACCATCGCCGCCCAGCCCTTGGTGTTCGAGGCGACCGCCCGCGGCTGCAGCGCACCTTGCAGCTTGAGCGTCCGCGACCAGACCGACTTGCCGGCGACGTCGACCTTGTCGAGCTGCGCGGCGTCCGGCGCTGCTGAAGCGCTGATGGAGGCGACGAGCGCCGAAGCATCCGGCATCGCGGCCAGGGCAACCGGGGTCAGCGCCGACTTCGCCTGGCAGACGGCGGCGTAGTCGGCGCAGCAATCCTTGAACTCCACGCAGGCGGTGTCGCACTGACAGCTGCCCGATGGGTCCTTGCCGCCGCATTTCTGCTGGCAGCTCCCGTTCTTGGCGACGGCGCAGTCGGCTACGCAATTGGTCGCCGTCTCCTCGAGCGCGCAGGTGCCATCGCCGCACCAAGGCAGGGCCGCCATGGGGCCTTTGTTGCCCGCCTTGTCGAAGCGGTGCAGCTTGCCGGCCTTGGCGCCGGCGAGCGTCTCGTGGGTCAACGCCCAGCCGCCGCCGTCGATGGTGACCGCCACGGCGACGCCGCTCACGCCGCAGCCGGCGCACACGGGCAGTGCGTGCTTCTTGGCAGCGAGCCCGACGCCCACGCACAGGGTCGCCGCCTTGGTTCCGGTCGCGTCTCCCCACAGGCTCCACAGCGACTTGGCCTGTACGCCGCGGTGGACGTCGTTGAGCTTGACGTCGCTGCACACGCCGATGACTTCGCTCGTCTCGATGTCGAGGGCGTCATTGCAGGTGTTGGCCATCAGCTGCGTGCTGCCCGGGTCGCTGGGGGTGACAAAGCTGATCTTGCCGTCGGCGTACGCGACGTCATGACCGACATCGCCTAGGCCGTGGAGGTTGAGATTGCGCGTGTAGATGCGGCCGTTCGCGCTCGGCTTGCAGGTGCCACCGCTGCAGAGCGCCTCCTTGGAGCAGCCGTTGACCGGGTCGCAATGCAGCCCGTTGATCGGCGTCGCGGTGCAGCCGAGCTTGGGATCGCAGCCGTCGGCGGTGCGGGTCTTGCCGTCGTCACAGCCCTTCCAGTCGACCGTCGCACAGGCGCCGGC
>CANLIC010000011.1 GCA_947491025.1 Myxococcales bacterium | reverse complement strand
GGCGTGAGGTCGCCGACTTCTCGGCGGCGGCCGACGCCTATGAGGCGATGGCGGAGGCATATCCGCAGCACGCCCTGGCCAAGGCCGCTCTGCAGCGCGCGGCCCTGATCCGCGACGGCCTCGGCCAGTACGACAAGGTGATCGACAACGCCGAGCGCTCGCTCAAGGCCAAGAGCGGCGACCCGGAGGCGGCCAAGGAGGCGGCCGAGGTGGCCTACAAGCTCTCGGTGCAGTACGTGAACAAAGAGGACTGGAAGGGCGTGATCCGCGCCAGCGAGTCGTTCTTGAAGAAGAACGCTGAGGCGCCGCTGCACCTGCGGTTGGCAGCCCTCGCCAACACTGCGCAGGCCTTGATGAACCTCCCAGGCGGCGCCAAGAAGGCGCGCGGTTACCTCGACGAGATCGTCGCCACCGCCCGCAAGCTCAACGAAGAGGGCAAGTTCGAGCCGCTCGACCGCGAGGGCAAGAACGCGGTGGCGCAGGCGCTCTTCCTGCTCGGTGAGACGAGCTTCCGCGGCATGATCGGCGTGAAGTCCAAAGCGAAGAAGCTGGAGGACGCGGTCAAGTACGCGGCCGAGAAGGCAAAGCTGGCCGCCCAGGCCGAGGCCTTCTACGTCGAGGTCGAGAACAGCAAGAACGGCAAGTGGATCGCCGCCGCCGCGTCGCGCCGTGGCCGCGCCCAGCACGAGATCGCCAAGAGCCTCGAGAACCTGCCGCCGCCGCCGGCCTTCGCCAAGGTCGACGACCTGCGCGAGGAGTGGCGCACCAAGATGTTCGAGAAGGCCGAGCCCTACAAGCAGAAGGCCAAGGAGCTCTACCAGGCGGCGCTCAAGCGCGCGGCCTCGCTCTTCGCCTTCGACCGCTACTGGGAAGAGGCTCGCGACAACCTGAAGGAGCTCGACACCGAGTTCGCCGCGACGGTGACCATGCCCGAGTTCGCCGTCGAGCTTTCGTCCATCGAGTGGAAAGGCAAGGAGCGGCCCAAAGAGACAATCGAGCGCATCCGAACGCAGCTGTTCGGCCGCACCCGCCGCGAGGCGATGGTCGAAAGCAGCGACGCCGCCGCAGGGCAGGTGCAGGTCGGGCCGCTCTTTGTCGAGTTGGCCGCTGCGCACCATGCCCTTGGTCAGCACCGCGAGGCCATCATGGTCGGCAACGCGGCGATGTTCGTGGTGCCGGAGTTGGAGAAGAACGTTGAGTTGTTGCGCCTCATCGGCATGAGCTGGCTGGCCATCGACGGCATCCGCCAGGGCCTCAACGGGCTGCAGCAGGCGGCCAACGCCGATAGCAACGCCACCCGGCCGCTGCTGGACATCGTCTCGCTGCAGATTCGCCGCCTCGACTTCGAGGCCACCGAGCGCCTGCTGCGCGAGGTGTTGTCGCGCGAGCCCGCCAACTACTGGGCGCTGGTCACGCTGCCGGTCGCCCTGCGGCGCCTTGGCAAGTCGGACGAGGCGATGGCGATGCTCGACAAGGTGGTCGCTGAGCAGCCCAAGCCCGAGGCGCACTACAACCGTTGCGTGGTCGGTCAGGCCGTGTTGACGGGCAGCAAGGATAACGTCATCCGCGCGCTCAAGGCCTGCGAGGAGGCGGTCGCCGCCATCGACGCCAAGCACAAGCTCCTGCCTGAGCTCAAGAAGCGCGCGCAGGGTCTCAAGGACCAGCTCTCGTTCATGGAGTAGCGGCTGGGGGTGCAGGCGCACAGTCCAGCGAGGAGGGGGCGTGGCCGAGTCCTGGATGATGATGGGCCTGCTGGCCCTGCCTCGCTACTTCGCCGCTGCGCTGATGTTCTGGTGCGGGGCGCGTCTCTTTCAGCGCCTCTGTGGCCTCGACATACAGGGCGAGGTGGTGGCGCGCGGCAACCCGGCGGCGGCCGCCTGGTGGGCTGGGCACCTCGTGGGTCTCGGGATGGCGTTGCGCGGCGCCATGTTCGGCGCGGGAGACGACGTCGTCGCCGACATCCTCGGCCTGCTCTTTGGCGGCGGGTTGGCCCTCTTGTTGCTGCCGGCCGGCTCTTGGCTCATCGATCGCTTCGTCCTGCCTACCTTCGACGCCCGGGTGGAGATCGCCCGTGACCGCAACGTCGGCACCGGCGTGGTGCTGGCGGCGAGCGCGGTCGGCACCGGCCTCGTACTCGACGGCGCGCTGACCGGCCACTCCGAGAGCTGGCTCCTCGGCTTGCGCGACATCGTCTTGTATTTCTTGGCGTCGCAGGCCTTCATGATCGTGGGCAGCCTGGTGTACGCCAAGGTCGCTCCCTTCGAGGTGCATGACGCCATCGAGAAGCGCGACTCCGCCGCCGCCGGCTACGGGCTCGCTGGTTTCCTGCTCGGGATGGGCATCGTGACCCGGGCGGCGATCTCCGGCGCCAGCAGTGACCTCACGCACGAGCTCTTGGTGCTCGCCGTCGATGGCGCGCTGGGCGTCGTGGTGCTGGCGGCCTCCGCGCCCATCGTGTCGGCCCTGGTGCTGCGCGCCGGCCTACGCGAGCAGATCGGTGAACAGCACAACGCGGCCTCAGGCTTGGTCGTTGGCTGCGTCCATGTCGCCACCGCGCTGTTGCTGGCTGGCGCGCTGCGGCCCTTCTAGGCTGCGTTCGGGAGGGGCAGGGCAGATGCACGAGCGCGGCGCGATCGGCCTCCGACGGCGAGCAGCCTCCTGGCTGCGTCGCGCCTCCGTGACGCTTCTCGCGCTCGCACTAGCGCTGCCCCTGGCCCTTGGCCCGGCCCTGACCGCGCTGACCCTCGCGGCGCTCTTGGCGCCGAGCGACGCTGAAGCCCGCGGCTTCAAGTCGAGCTCCTTCAAGTCGAGCTCCTCGCGCTCCTGGTCGAGCTCGCGCTCATCGTACCGCAGCAGCATTCCGCGCAGCAGCCCGAGCCGCTCGTCCTACAGCCCGCGGCCCTCGTCGTCGTCGTCCTCCAGCAGCAGCAGCAGTCGGCCCTGGTCGAGCAGCCGCAGCGCCCCGATGGGACGCATGCGCGGCGGGCCGTTGATGCCGATGACGCGCTTTGGCTATGGCGGAGGCAACGTCGGCTACCGCAGCACAACCGCCGGCAGCACCGCCAGCGCGGGCGTGGCCGTGGTGATCATCATCATCGCGTTTGTCGGCGCCGCCATCGTCTTTGGCGCCGTCATCTTCATCGTCGTCATGGTGCGCCGCAACGAGAAGCAGCGTCGGCTCGGTGGCGCAAAGGCCGCGGGCGCGCTGGGCGGGCCTGCGCCGGGTCCGCCGCCGGGTCCCCGTGAGCTCGATCCCGAGCTGGCCAACCACTGGTTGGGCCTGCGTCCGGGCGATCAGGTCGCCATCTCCGACGTGGTCGCGTTCAAGGACGCCCTCGACATCGGCCGCGGCTCGGTTCACGGCAGCGACTACGCTGTCAGCCGAGTCACCTGGGCGGAGGGCGATGGCGGCCTTCGATTCGCCCTCGCCCTGCTCGACGATCCCAGCCAGCCGCTGCTGCTGCTGGTCAGCGTCCACGGCGAGGCGTTCACACTGCGGCTCCTGCACCGCCCCGAGGGGGCCCCAACCGGCAACCGCGCCGATCTGCTCGACGCGGGGGCCTTCTGGCTGTTCCAGGCGCCAGCCAATCCCGACCGCTTTCGGCCCAATGAGCTTGAGTGGGCCCTGGACGTCGAGCAGGAAGGCATGGGCGAGTCGGGCAAAGAAGTGGTCCACTTTACCCGCCAGCAGGTGCGCAAGCTGCGCGCCGGCAGCGCTCCCCGCAGCCCGGATGGCGAGCAGTTTCCGTTGAGCTTGGCGGAGTTCCAAACCACATCCGGGACCGCCGATCCGTGGCTGATCGCGGTCGAGAGCGGCGGCGCTGGCCGCGACTTCGGTGGCCACGTCGAGGTGTGGCAGGGTTGCGACCTCTCGGCCAGCGATGTCAGCGTGACGCCGGAGGTCGGGGTGGCCGCGGCGGCTTGAAGCTGGCTTAGCGTCGCGTTAGCCGCAGCCGCAGTGGCGTGCTGCCGGCAGCCGCGAACCAGGTGACCTGCTCGCGCACCACGTCGAGTTCAACCAGGGCAGCGCGAGGCGGCGGTCGCAGCGGGACGATGACCCTCGCCCGCGCCCCTGGCGCCAGCGTGCCCGGCAGCGCGGCCCTCGGCTCGCCACCTGCCAGTGGCAATGTGCGACCGGCGTCGTCGAGGTAGCGCCAGCCGAGCGCGACGTCGTGCAACCAGGCGCGGGCGCCGGTGTTTTCGACCTCGACCTCGACCTCGATCGCCGCCGGGTTCGGCCCTGTCGGCGCGACCACCGTTCCCGCCTCGCTGCCCGAATGGGCCGCCAGGCGCGCCCGGTAGGGCTCACCGGCTGCCGGCGTTGCGTCTGCCGCGGCGGCCCCCGCCAGCTCTGCGCCGTACAACGTCCGGAGCGCCTCGGCAAAGGGCAGCAGCTGCTCGCGATTGCGAACTGGCTGCGGCGCGGCCCATCGCGTCCGGCCCGCTGCGTCAGCGATGCGCAGCAAGTGCAGCGTCGGGCTGGCGGTCACTTCGCGGCGATCGCCGAAGACGACCTCGAGCCGGGGGCCGAGCGAGCTGCCCGTGCCCGGCTCCCCTGCCAGCACGATGGCAGCCAGCGCAGGCGACCCGCCGCTGGTCGCCACCACCTCGGCGTAGCCGCGTCCGCCATCGGCAGCGAGGTCGAGGGGTTGTCCGTCGAGTGCGGCGCTCGTAGCTCGGGAGATCCCAAGCCTTTGTAAGATCGTCGGCATGACGTCGACATGCGACGCCATCTGCGGGCGATCGCCCGGCGGCCGTCCGGGCCACGCCATCAGCAAGGGCACCCGAAGCTGGACGTCGCAGAGCTCGCCATCGTGAGAGAGCAGGCCGTGCTCGAGGAACTCCTCGCCGTGGTCGCCGGTGACGACGACCGCCGCGTCTGGGCGGGCCGCCAGCGCCTGCAGCACGGGCGCCAGATGGGTGTCGACCTGGGCCAACGCCCGTCGGTAGCGGTTGCGCAGGCCGCTGGGACCCGCGGCGCCCAGGCGGCCCAGGCGGAGGTCGGCAGCGTCGGCTTCGGGGCCGAACGACGGCGTCGCGGCGTCGATCCAGTCGTACGGGAAGTGGGTGCCGTCGAGGAAGAGCAGCAGCGCACGGCGATCGCCGCCAGGTCGCAGCACCTCGGCCAGCGCCTGCTGCATGGCGATGCGATCGGCGTCGGCGCGGCCGCGGGCGCCAGCAGCGAAGGCGTCGCGGGCGTCGAAGCGCCGCCAAGGCAGGCGCGGTCCCCCAGGACCCTGGCCGCGCACCTGCTGTTCAAAGCCGTAGTAGTCGAGCCCAGCGCCGCCGATCGCGGACAGCGCGTAGCCGTGGCGCACCAGGAGCTGCAACGGCAGGGCGCCTCTTGAGGCCGGGTCGCTGCGCAGTCGGTGCCACAGATGCGGCCAGCGCCCGAAGAAGAGGGCATACCAGGAGGGGTGGGTGGCATTGGCGGCCGCGACCATCTGCGGCCAGCGCTCGGCGCGCTGCCAGAGGCGATGCAGGTGCGGCGTGACGGCTGCGTCGATGGCATCGGCGCGCAGGCTCTCGACCACGATGAGCACCAACAGGCGCGGAGCGTCCGCCGGCAGCGAATCTGCGGTCGCCGTCGCCGTGAGGAGGGTGCCTGCCGCCGGCTGCAGCGCTCCAGGCAACGGCGGTCGCAACGTCAGCGCCACAGGCTCGGCGTCGATCGGCATCGTCCTTTGCCAGCGCCGGTCGGGGGCCGCCAGCCTGAGCAGCAAACGCGGCAGGTCGCCGCCGCCGGGGGCCAGCGCCAGCAGGATCGCCCCCGCCGCCGCCGTCCCTGCCGTCCACCGGGTGGCCGTCGCGCTCGCGCGCGCGCTGAAGGGCGGTGCCCCTGCGTCCAGCCATCGCCCGAGACCGACCGCCGCGAGGGCCGCCCCCAGCGTTGGCAGTGCCAAGGCCAGCGCAACCACTGGGATGCTGATGCCGGACGCCTCCAGCGTCGCCAGCAGGCCCGCGCCCCCTTCGGCGATGCCGATGCCGACAAGCGACACCAGGCCCTGGTTGCCGCGCCAGAGCGCAAACTGGTCGAGGGCCACCAGGGGCAGCACGGCGAGCGAGCCGCCGGTGAGGGGCAGCAGGCCGGACGCGGACGGTCGCCAGCGCCGCCAGAGCGCTAGGGCCGCGAGGTCGAACCCGAGCGCGGCGCCGACGCACGCCATGGCGAGGCCGAGCGCCGGCAGCAGATCGGCGGCGACGAAAGGATGGGACGGGTCGCCCGTCTGGGCCTGGCGCGCGATCGTCTGGACGGCGACCAGCAGGGCGCTCCAGCCGGCGCAGGAAGCGACCAACAGCGCCAAGAGGCGCTGGCGGCGCGCGGCGGCTGAAGGCGGCGGACGGGGCGCGAGATCGCTCATGCCTTGAGGATGCGCGGGGCCTCTGGGGTTGGCCAGAGGGGCGCTTGCGACCGCGCCGCGGCGGGTTACGTCAGCGTTTGCTTCTGGGTCTCGGCGCAGGCCGGCGGGGGTCGCCGCGGCGCTGCGGATGGGGCCAAGGCTAGCGCTCGCCCGGTCGACGTGGCCGTTGGAGCGCTGGCGTCCCGGCAGGCTGGGCGGCCAGGGCAGGCAGAGAATCCTGAAACGGCGGGAATCGTCGTCGCCGTCGCTATGCCGCCGGCGCGGTCGCGCGAAACACCAACGCCTCGTCGGCGACATCGGCCACGATCGACGCCCCGTCGCCAAAGCTCCCGCCCAAGATGGCCATCGCCAGGGCGTTTTCGACCTTGCGCTGCAACACCCGCTTGAGCGGCCGCGCCCCGAACTGCGGGTCGTAACCCCACTCCGCCAACGCGGCGCGGGCCTCGGGGGTCACCTCGAGCGTCATCTTGCGCTCGGCGAGGCGCTTCTGCAGGCGCCGCAGCTGCAGGTTGACGATCTGCTCCATGTCCTGGCGGCGCAAGCTGTGGAAGATGACGACCTCGTCGATGCGGTTGAGGAATTCCGGCCGGAAATGGCCCCGCAGCGCGGCATGGACCGTCGCGTGGACGGTGTCGTCGTCGGCGCCCGCGCCTTGGGCCTCCAAGATCGCGTGGCTGCCGAGGTTGCTCGTCATCAGGACGATGGTGTTGCGGAAGTCGACGACCCGACCGAGCGAGTCGGTGAGGCGGCCGTCGTCGAGCAGCTGCAGCAGGACGTTGAAGACGTCCGGGTGGGCCTTCTCGACCTCGTCGAAGAGCACGACGCTGTAGGGCTTGCGCCGCACGGCCTCGGTGAGCTGGCCGCCCTCCTCGTGGCCGACATAGCCAGGGGGTGCGCCGATGAGGCGGGCAACCGCGTGTTTCTCCATGTATTCGCTCATGTCGATGCGGACGAGCGCTTGCTCATCGTCGAACATGAACTCAGCCAGCGCCTTGACCAGCTCGGTCTTGCCGACGCCGGTGGGTCCGAGGAAGAGGAAGCTGCCGATGGGGCGGTTGGGGTCCTGCAAGCCGGAGCGGGCGCGGCGGATGGCGTTGGCGACGGCGGAGACGGCGTCCTCCTGGTGGATCACCCGCGCGTTGAGGCGCTCCTCGATGCGCAGCAGCTTCTGCAGCTCGGCCTCCAACATCCGGGTCACCGGCACGCCGGTCCAAGCGGCGACGACCTTGGCGACGTCCTGCTCGCCCACGCTCTCTTCAAGCATTTTGCTGTCTTTCTGAAGGCTCGCCAGCTTGACCTTGGCTGCTTCGACCTCCTTGTCGAGCCCCGGCAGAACGCCGTACTGCAGACGCGCCGCCTCTTCGAGATCGCCCCGCCGCTGCGCTGCCTCAAGCTGGCTCTGCGACGACTCCTTGCTCTGGCGCGCCCTCTGAATCGCCTCGATCAGCGCCTTCTCCTGCTGCCAGTGGGCCCGCGCCGCGCCCTCCTGCTCGCGCAGCTCGGCCTTCTCGCGCTCCAGCTTCGCTTTGCGGTCGCGGCTCTGCGCGTCGTCCTCGCGCTGCAGACTCAGCAACTCGATGTCGATCTGCTGGATGCGGCGCACCAGCTGGTCGATCTCGGTGGGCACCGAGTCGATCTCGATTCGCAGCCGCGAGCAGGCCTCGTCGACGAGGTCGACCGCTTTGTCGGGCAAGAAGCGGTCGGCGATGTAGCGGTCGCTGAGCACGGCGGCGGCGACCAGCGCAGCGTCCTGGATGCGGACGCCGTGGTGAAGCTCGTACTTGTCCTTGAGGCCTCGCAGGATCGAGACGGTGTCCTCCACGGAGGGCTCATCGACCATCACCGGCTGGAACCGCCGCTCGAGCGCGGCGTCCTTCTCGATGTACTTGCGGTACTCGTCGAGGGTGGTGGCGCCGACGCACTGCAGCTCGCCGCGCGCCAACGCCGGCTTGACCATGTCGCCTGCGCCGGAGCTGCCCTCGGCCTTGCCGGCGCCGACCAGGGTGTGCAGCTCGTCGATGAACAGGATGATCTCGCCTTGGGCGTTGGCCAGCTCCTTGAGCACCGCCTTGAGCCGCTCCTCGAACTCGCCCCGGTACTTGGCGCCGGCGACCATCGAGGCGAGGTCGAGCGAGAGCAAGCGCTTGTCTTTGAGGCCTTCGGGCACGTCGCCGGCGACGATGCGCTGCGCGAGCCCCTCGACCGCCGCCGTCTTGCCTACGCCGGGCTCGCCGATGAGCACCGGATTGTTCTTTCGGCGCCGGCTCAGCACCTGCATGACGCGGCGGATCTCCTCGTCGCGGCCGATCACGGGGTCGAGCTTGCCCTTGCGCGCCTCGGCTGTGACGTCGCGGGTGTACTTCGCCAGCGCCTCATAGGTCGCCTCGGGATCTTCGGTGGCGACGCGCTCGCTGCCGCGCACGTCGCGCAGGGCCGCCAGCAGCAGCTCGCGCTTGACGCCGCGCTCGGCCAACGCCCGGCCGGCGGCGCCTCGGGTGTCCTCCAGCAGCGCCAGCAGCAGGTGCTCGGTGCTCAGGTATTCGTCGTTGAAGCCGCCGCGCGCCTTGTCCGCCGCCGAGAGCAAGTCGCCAGTGCGCTTGCTGGTCAGCACGTCGTCGGTGCCGTGGACCTGGGGCAGCTTGCTGAGCGCGACCTCCATCTCCTTGCGCAGCGCATCGATCGGCACCTCGAGCTTCTTCAAGATGGGCTTGACGATGCCCTCGACGCGGTCGCCGACGAGCTCGAAGAGCAGATGCTCGGGCTCGAGCTGCTGGTGATGCCGCGCCTTCGCCGTCTCGACCGCGTAGGCGAGGCCCTTGCGGGCGTTGGTGGTCAGCTTGTCCATCTGCATGGGTCGCTCCTTGGGTTCCTCGGCTGAGGGCGTCACGGAACGTCAGCGCCGAGCGCGAAAACTGCGCCAGCGCCGCCAAGCCCGGGGGCCGCTGCGGCGGCCGCTGTGGCGGAACCCGCTGACAGCTAAGGATGGCCCCGTCGGGTGTCAAGGCATGGCGCCTGGAGCCGCAAGGTCCACCGTCGCGGTCGCGAGCGAACTCCCATCTGAGGCGCAGACCCGCGCGCTGGCGCGGAAAGTCGATGCTCTGGCCAGAGCGCCGATCGCTTTGGGTCGGCAGGGAGCGGGGCGAGAGGTCGCTGCGGCAAGGCGAAAGCCCATGCCGTCGGCGCCGCTACTCGCCGAGCCGCAACCAGTACCGCCGCACGCGCTCGCTCCAGCCGGCCGGCGCTTCGCGTCGCGCCGCGTCTTGCACGCGCTTGCGAAAATCATCTGCCGCTTCGGCGGCCTTCTTGTCTGGCAACGGCACGTCTGAGGCGTCGGGCCGTCGTCCGACCTGACTGCCAGCGCCGCCTTGCGCCGCCTGGCCACCCTGACCGGTGGCGCGCTGCAGCATCTGCTGGGCGGCGTCGAGAGCGGCCTCCGCTTCGGCCATTCGGCGATCGCCACGGGTCGCGTCGCTGGCGCCTAGCGCGGCGCCGGCCTGGCGCATCATCTGCTCGGCGTGATCGAGCCGGCCGCCGACCTGGCTCTCGAGGCCGGGTTGGGCCAGCGCTTGCTGGCTGAGACGCTGCCGCACCCGCTCCAGACGCTTGCGGAGGGCCTCCTGCCGGCCGCCGTGCCCGGCCAGGCGCCGACGGGTCGCTGGATCGTGCAGCGACTCGGGCCGCGGCAGCAGCTGGCGTAGCAGGGCCGCGGCGCGGGCGGCGCGGTCGCGGGCGAGGTCGACGCGGCCGCCGTCCTGGCCCAGGGCGTGACGGAGCGCCTTTTCAGCCAGGGCAGCCGCTTCCGCCTTGTCGGCAGGGGTCCTGACACCGGCCTCCCGGTCGAGCAGCGCCTCACGCTCGAGCAGCCCACGCCGCGCAATGTCGAGGCTGTCTTCGGCCTCTAGGAGCGCCAAAAGCGCCGAGTCGACGTCGGCGCGCTCCAGGTCTGCGACCGCCTGAGACAGCGCGGCGCGGGCGTCGGCGAGGGCGAGGCCGGAGCGCAGCTCTGGGGTGGCGAGTCGCTTCGGTCGCAGCTGGTCGCGCGCGTCGTCCAGCAAGGCCCGCACTTTCGGCAACAGCTGCTCGAGGCCGCGCCGGAGCTCGTCGGCCGTCGCCCGCTCCTGGCTCTCGGCAGCCGGGCGCAGCGCTTCGCGCAGGGAGGCCTGGTCGGCACGCGCTTCTTCGATACCACGGCGCAATTCGGCGATGAGCCGCTCAAGCGCAGCGTCCTCGGCGGTCCGCTCCGCCTCTGCCTCCGCTTGCAGCGTATCGAGCGCCGACGCTAGCCGGCCGCGGCTCGCTTCGAAGGCCTTCATCGCGTCGTCGATCTTGCCCGCGCGCAGCGCTTCGCGCACCTGATCGAGGGCGTCGCGCCGCTCGCCGAGCGCGCCCTCGAGCTCGGTCGGCTCCAGCGCGCTCTCGTTGAGGCGCTCGGGCGGTACCAGCTGCAGCTGACGCCCGGCCTCGGCCCGCATCTGCTCCAAGCGTTGGCCGATCGCGTCGAGCAGGCGCTCGGCCTCGGCGCGCAGCGCAGGGTCGTCGGGCTGGGCGCGGAGCTTCTCCAGCACCTCGGCCAACCGGGCCTCCAGCTTCTCCAGGGCGCGGCCGTCGCGCGCCAGGGCGCTGCGATGCTCGCTCAGCGCCACCGCCCCGAGTCCGAGCACGGCTCGCTCGATGCCGTCGACCACGCGGCCGTGGAGCCTGCCGAGGCGCGCCAGGTCGCGGCGCAGTTGGCGCTCGTCGGGCTCCGCCCCCGCTCGCTCGGGCGCCTCGGGAGGGGCTTGCGCCGCAGCTGCGCCTTCCTCGCCGGCGTCGACCTCGCGTTCGGCCAACAGGCGCGAGACGCCGCGCGCTTCCTCCGCGGTGCGGTCGCGCAGCAGGCGATCGAGCGCGTCGACGTCCGCCCGCGGCTGGGCCCGCACCAAGACGTCGTCGTCCAGGTCGGCCCGCAGCTCCTGCAGCGCGGCTAGCAGCCCAGCCTCGCGGCTCGCGAATGCAGCCTGCGCGGCGAGGGCATCGGCGAAGCGGCGTGCTGGCAGCTGCGGGTCGCCCTCCAGGCGGTCGGCGAGGGCCACGGTCCACGCCACGGCGAGCTCGCTGAGGCGGCTCAAGAGCCTGCCGTGAAAGCGATCAGGAGAGAACATGCGCAGCGAGACCGCGGTTGAACGCCCGCGCCGCGGTGTGCCGTCGCCGGCGACGTCGACCGCCTCCAACGTCAGCGTCGCGATCTCGCCGGCCAGCAGGCCCAAGCGATCCACCTCGAGGCTCTCGCGGATAGTGACGCGTCGTTCGCCTGGGGTCACCGCCAGCGAGCGGCGCTCGTTGCCTGCTGGGGCCGCGACCACGAGGTCGATGCTGGCGAGACCGATGTCGTCCTTCACCCAGCCGGCCACCAGGACGGACTCGCCGGCCCGCACCTCAACCTCGGCGACGGGCTCCTCCAACACGGCGATCGGGTCCGCGTCGGCGCCCACCTGCACGTGGCGTCCGCCGCGCTCAAAAAGCACCGCGCCAGAGGCGTCACGGCCGAAAAACCGGTAGGAAAACGCCTCGCCGGCCGTCACCATGGTCTGCAGCCGGCCGCCGGGCATCGCCAGCATTTCTTCGCGTTCGCGGCTGCCTCCCCGGTCGATCTCGATTTCCAGGTCTTTGACGCCGGCCCGTGGCAGCACCGCGATCCGCACTGTGGAGCCACGCAAGACGGTGGCCTCCTCGCCCGTCTCGCGCCGCGGCGGCACGGCCTCGCGGGCATACTCTGGCGCCTCGATGTCGAGCGACAGGTCGTCGATGAGGCTTGCCAGCGCGCGGGGTCCCGTCGGCTTCTGGGCGGTCTGTCGAGCCAGCCGCTCGATCTCGAGCCAAGAGGCGCGCGCCTGCAGCCCCGCCGCCAGCGCGACGCTCAGCCAGAGCGCGCTCTCCATCGCGCGTCGCCTCAGCTTGTTGGCTGCCTGGACCTGCAACGCACGCTCGGCCTGGCGCACTTCGCGTAGCAGGCCTGCGGCCATCGGGTGTTGCGGGTGGCGGCGCAAAAGCTCCCAGGTCGTGCGCAAGCGCTCTGCACCCTGCAGATCGCCGACGCGTACCCGTTGGGCCGCCATCCACGCCCCATCGTCGCGTTGGCGATCGGGGCGGCGCCAAGCCCAGCTCAGCAACGCCGCGATCAACGTCGCCGCGGTCACGCTCGCCGCCGCCAGGGCAGGCGTCCAACCCCAGGTTGCCATGGCGACGATCGCCGCCCAGCCAGCGCCGAGCGCCGACGCCGCGATGAGCCCAAGCGCCCGCATCGCCGCCAGCTGCTCGCCCCGTCGACGCAGGCCCGCCGCCCAAGCGACGAACGACTCGGCCTCATGCGTGCGGGGGGTGGTCAGGGACGGGTCGATGGCGGGCTCCACGCGGGCCGAGTCGGCGGTTGGCCCGCCGCGCGCAGTCTGCCATGGCCGCGATCTGCCTTGTAGGGGGCGTCGCCGCCGCGACCCTGTGCGGCGCCGATGACTTCCGTGACAGACCGACGCAGCGCGGCCGCCCTGCCGTCTTCGCCTTGACCACCCGGTGCCTCCATGCTAACTAGCGCCGCGAGTCGGCCGGCCTTGTGCGCCGAATCCGGCTCAACCAGCGGGAATCGCAGGTCAATCGCGGTTCTCTCCCTCCCGCCCTGGGCTCTGCCTGGGGCACACGAACCAGGGCTCGACACGATCATGGCCGACCCAGTGACCGATCCGCGCCGCCGCTTGCGCCAGCTGGAGCTGGTTCACGCCGTCGTCGCGCTGCTCGCCTGTGGGGCGGCGGCCTTGGTCTTCTCAGCCGAAGTGGTGCGCGGCATCGCGTTTGGCGCCGTCCTCGGCGGACTCAACGCCCGCGCCTTGGCCACCCTCGTCGGCCGCATCACCGATGTCGACTCGACGCCGGCCGGCCCCATGGCCTTGATCTTCCTCAAGATGCTCCTCTTGCTCGCTGCAGTGGGTGCCGTCCTGCTGCTGGCGAATGTCGACCCCATCGCGTTCGTCGCGGGCATCTCTGCCGCGCCCCTGCTGTGGCTCATCGGCAGCATGGCGGCGGCGTCTCAGCCGCGTTCGCGGCCGGAGGTGCCGCGATGACGGCGATGACCCTGCGAATTCGACTCGGCCAACTGGCAGGTGTTGCGGCGCTGCTGGTCGGGCTGGGCCTGCTCGCTGCGCCTAGCCTCGCGCGCGCCTCGGCGCCCGATGGCGTTGGCGCGGTGTCCGGTCAGGTCGGCGCCGCCGCCGAGGCTGGTGCTGCCGCCGGCAGCCACTCGGCCGACCACGACGCTGCCGCTCACAAAGAGCATTTGCGCCACTTCTCCCTGGCCTCGCTGCTGATCTCGGAGGACACCGGCAAGGCGATCCGCGCCAAGCTCGGCCCCGCAGTCGGCCTTCCGAAGAGCCTGGTCGACGGCGAGGACTTCGCCACCAAGGGCCAGCTCGGCCATGTCTTCTGGGCGCTGATCGCCCTGCTGATCTTGCTCGCCACGGCGATGGCTGCCCGCCAGCGCTTGAGCGTCGACGCTGACGCCGGCGTGCTGCCCTCCACGCGCCTGTCGCCGTTGCTCTTCTTCGAGGTCGTGGTTGGCGCGGTGTGGAACCTGATGCGCAGCATGATGGCGCCAGCTGTCGCTCGGCAGTACTTCCCCATCGTCGCCACCTGCGCCGTCTACATCCTGACGATGAATTTGCTGGCGCTCTTGCCGCTCGGCGCGCCGGCGACCGACAACCTCAACACCAACATCGGCATGGGCCTGACGATCTTTTTCGCCACCCACTACGCCGGCATCCGGTCGCAGGGCATCGTCCACTATGCCCAGCACTTCGCCGGGCCCGTGCTTGCCCTGGCGCCCCTGATGGTGGTCATCGAGATCGTCGGCCACCTGGTCCGTCCGATCTCGTTGTCGCTGCGCCTCATGGGCAACATGACCGGCGACCACAACGTGCTCTTCGAGTTTACGTACTTCAAGCTGCCGCTCGTGCCGCTGCCGGTCATGTTCCTGGGTCTGATGGTCTGCGTGGTGCAGACCATCGTCTTCGTCATGTTGTCGACGGTGTATCTGTCGATGGCGACCGCCGGCGGTCACGACGACGCGCACGGCCACTCGTAGCCAGGCCGCCCACCGTGGGCCGGCAAACGGCCGGCAACAGGAGAGAGTTCCATGCGCTTCCAGAAGCTGACTGCGTCGATTTTCGCCTTCGTTTCGACCCTGGTGCTGTTCGCGGTGCCCGCCTTCGCTGAGGGCACGGCTGCTGCCGGCGGCGCCTCCGACAAGGGCTACATCGCGCTCGCGATCGGTCTCGGCCTCGGCATCGCCGCCGCGGGTGGTGGCCTCGGTCAGGGCAAGGCTGCTGCCGCCGCCCTCGAGGGCATCGGCCGCAACCCCGGCGCCGCGAAGGAGATCTTCACGCCGCTGCTGCTCTCGCTGGCCCTGATCGAGTCGCTGGTGATCTACTCGCTGGTCATCTCGTTCATGCTGCTCGGCAAGATCTAGCCGAAGCGTTCGTTTCGCCGCGTCGCGTTCGCTGAACGCAGGCGCAGAGCGCGCCGCGACGGCCCCTCACGGGGGGCTCGCCGCGGCGCGTTCGGCGTTTGAATCCGCTGAATCTCGGCTGCGATCGCTGCCGGTCTCCCTTGAGGCGCGTCAAGCGCTTGCAGTCGCAGGCCGACCTTGCCACCCTCACCGGCCATGAGCGAGTCGCTGCGCCACCTCTCCGTCCTGGTCATCGGCGACGACCCCGTCGCCTCTGGCATGCTGGCGCTCGACCTTGTGCAGGCCGGCATCTCGGCCACCGCTGCCGGCGATGACTACGCTGTGCTTGGCGCGGCAAGGGCGGCGCGTGAAGGCGGCGTGCTGACCGAGCTGGCTGTGGTCGCCACCTTCGACGACGTCGGTCGTGCCACTGCGCTCTGGAAGTCGCTCGTCGACGAGGGCATGGTGCCCCGCTTCATCGTCGGGGTGCGTCCGCGCGACCTCTCGCTCGCCGAGCACGAGGCCATTCGCAGCGGCTGGAGCGGCGTCGCCGAACGGCCGATCGCCATCGACGCTTTGCTCGAGCTCCTGCGCCAGCCGGCGACGATGCCGCGGCTCGGCGGTCGCGATGGCGGCGAGTTCGGCGACCTCAGCCAGAAGACCCTCGGCGACCTGCTTGAGGCTTTGGTGCTTGAGGCCGCCCGGGGTGGGCGCACCGACGCCGTGGTGCGCCTCGAGAGCGATGGCCGTACCGGCGAGGTGGCCATGATCGATGGCCAGCTCGTCCATGCCGTCGCTGACCAGGACCAGGGCCGTCACGCCCTTGAACGCATGTTCTGCTGGCGACGCGGGCGCTGGCATTTGTCGTACGGCCGGCACACCGGCCCGCGGACCTTGGCTGGCGTCTGGCGCGGGACGCTCGCCGCCGCCCACGAATACGCCCGTCGCGTCGACGAAGCGCGCGTCACAATGCCGCTGCGTGACGCGGTTTGCCAGGTGCGCTGGGAGAAGGCGCGACCGCTGCCTGCCGTCGCAGAGGCGGTTTTTCGGCGCATCGCGGCCGGCATGCCGATCGGTGTCGCGATTGACGGCGAGGGTGACGACGAGCTCGAGGCCCTGGCCTCGTTGCACAGCCGCATCGCCCGTGGCGCGGTCGTCGCCCGCGATGGGGAGGGGCTTGGCAGCGCGGGACAGACCGGCGCATACGGCGTGCGCCGTCCCGCTGGGGCAAGCGGAGCCCATGCCGGCGGCAAGGTCGATGTGTACACGTCCGGCTTCGCGGCGCGCGCCGAGGTCGGCCGCCCGGCGCTTGATCCGCGCCCCGGCCAGCGGCACGCCCAGACCATGGCCGGGGCGGCTTTTCGCGCCGATGGCCGCGCCGGCGCACCCGCCCTTGCTGAAGGCGATGGCGCCACCGTTGCAGGGACCCCGAGCGGTGGCGCAAGCGGCGGAGGTCGGCGCAGCCCCACGGTCGCTGGCGCCAGCGGCACTTTGCTGCCGTCAGCCCCGGTCGGCTGGGTCGACTCGCCAGTCTCGACCCGCGCCAGCCACCGCCACGCTGCCACGGAGACCTACCAGAGCGGGACGCACGCGCTGCCTGGAAGTCGAGATCCGCAGGCGCAAGGTGAGGCGGGTGGCCGCGAGCCCGAGCAGCTCTTGCCCGACGTCCTGCCTGACCCGGCGGGCCTCGACCTCGATCCAGAGCCGACCGACGGTCAAGGGGGCCGCCTGGCCTCCGGTGCGTGGCGCAGCGCCAACTGGTTCGGCGTCAACGTGCGCCCGGACGCCAACGAGGGCCAGGCCCGTCTCGAGGCCCTGGGTCGCTCGCTGGTCGCACCGGTGCCGCGCGACCAGCCCCGCGACCAGGACAACGGCGCCGCGCCCCAGCTCTCGGCCACGCCCGCCGAGCTCCATCGGATGCGCGGCGACGAGGGTCAGGCCAGCACGCTCGACGCCTGGAGCGGCGACGCCGAGGGCGCCGACCTCGACGCCTCCCAAGGGGAGCCCGAGGTTGCGACCACGAAAAGCAAGCGCATGTGGTGGAGCGCAGCGATGGTGCTGTGCGGTGCCGGCTTGGCGCTCTTGGTGCTCTGGCCGGAGTCGCCGCTTTACCGCGCCATGGGTCGCGAAGTCGACGCCCCCATCATTCAGACCCACCGGCGCGCTGTGCGCCTGGCAGACGCCGGCCGGCCGGTCGAGGCCCTCACGCTGCTGCAGATGATCTCCGATCGCCCCGGCGCTCCAGCCGAGGCCCTCTTGGAGCAGGCGATCTTGGAGCTCGAGCTCGGCGAGGTCGACGAGGGCAAGCGCGACCTGCACCGCTACACCCTCATGGCGGGGGCCCGCCACGCCGAGGCGGCGACTCGCCTGCACGCTGCGATCGGCGGCGAGCTACCCGCGCCTTGATGGCCACGTACACCACGGCGCCTGTGCCCTTCTTCGACGGGCCTGTGCTCGGCATCGAGACCTCGTGCGACGAGACGGCGGTTGGGGTCGTCGATCGCGGCCAGGTGCTCGCGATGCGCTTCGCCACCCAGGTGCCGCTCCACCAGCGGTTCGGCGGGGTGGTGCCCGAGGTCGCCTCGCGCAACCACCTGCTCTCGATCTTGCCCACCGTGGTGGCCGCCCTTGACGACGCTGGGCTGCAACCTCGCGATCTGCGTGGCATCGCCGTCACAGATCGGCCAGGACTCGCCGGCGCCTTGCTGGTCGGGGTGCAGACCGCCGCCTGCCTCTCGGCGCTCCTGCCTCTACCGCTGGCCGCCGTGCACCACATCGAGGCCCACTGCTGGGCAGCCATGCTGACGTTGCCGGGAGGGTCCTCGACGGACGAAAAGCCCCAACTGCCCGCACTCGCGCTCGCGGTCAGCGGCGGCCACACCAGCGTGCTGCGCATCGATGGCCCCGACCGCTTCGCCGTCCTCGGCGAGACCCTCGACGACGCCGCTGGCGAGGCCTTCGACAAGGTCGGCAAGCGCCTCGGCCTCTCCTACCCCGCTGGCCCGCAGGTCGAGCGCCTGGCCCGAGGCGGCGACCCCAGCCGCTTCGGGCTGCCCCGCGGGATGCGCGGCCGCGCCGACCTCGCCTTCAGTTTCTCCGGCCTCAAGACCGCGGCCCGGCAGGCCATCGACGCCCTTGAGGCAGAT
This sequence comes from Myxococcales bacterium, assembly GCA_947491025.1. GTDB lineage: Bacteria > Myxococcota_A > UBA9042 > UBA9042 > UBA9042 > SXNM01. Next base: position 91,148 of record CANLIC010000011.1, on the reverse strand, counting down.
GGAGGCCCGCTGCGACCGGCCGATGTCGCTGACGTCTGTGCGTCATTGCAGGCCGCGATCGTGGCGCAGCTGGTCACGATCTGCCTGCGCGCCTGCCGCGAGACCGGCCTTCGCGACCTCATCGTCGGCGGCGGCGTCGCCGCCAACGAGGCCCTGCGCGACGGCCTCGGCGTCGCGCTCGCCGCCGAGGGCGCGCGCTGCTGGCCGGTGCCGACCCGCCTGTGCACCGACAACGGCGCCATGGTCGCCGGCCTCGGGAGCAGCCTGCTGGCGCTCGGCCACGCCACCGACTTGCAGCACCTTGACGCGGTCCCCACGGCGCGACCGGGCGCCTCGGCACGGCGGGCCTGATGTCCAAGGGCCAGCGCACACCCGCCGCATCGGACGCTTCTGAATCCCGAAGGCCTTTGGCCGACATCGATCCGCGCAAGTCACTCGGCCAGCATTTCCTCCACGATCAAGGCGTGTTGCGTCGCATCTCCGCGCTCGCGGCGCCCGAACCGGGGTCCGGCATCGTCGAGGTGGGCCCTGGAACTGGCGCCCTGACCGAGCATTTGCTCGCCCTTGGCTGCCCGGTGCACGCCGTTGAGCGCGACGATCGCCTCCTGCCCCTGCTCGCCGAGCGCTTTGGGCCGGCTCTGCGGCTCCATGCTGCCGACGCCGTCCACCTCGACTGGCCTGCCGTCCTCGCCGACCCGGCGCTTGGTCCGCGACCCGTTGTCGTCGGCAACCTGCCCTACAATGTGGGCGCCGCCATCGTTATGGCGCTCCTCGAGAGCCACTGTCCGCCCGCCCGCATGGTGGTGATGCTGCAGCGGGAGGTCGCCGACCGCATCGCCGCGCACGGTCCGAGCCACCCGGCTTGGGGCTTGCTCTCGGTCCATGCCGGTTGGCGCGCCGAAGTGCGGCCCTGCTTCCGAGTGGGACCTGGCGCCTTTCGACCGCCACCCAAGGTCGAGAGCGCCGTCATCGCGCTTTGGCCACGCGCCGCGCCCCTGGCGGAGGTCCCGTCTCAGGCGAGTTTCGATCGGCTGGTCAACGCCGGCTTCGGCCAACGCCGCAAACAGCTCGCTGGCGCCCTTGGCCACAGCTTGGGCCTGCCGCGTGAGGCGGTGCTGGCGGCCCTCGCGGCGCACGGTCTGCGCCCCGACGCTCGCGCAGAGCAACTCGATCTGGCAGCGTGGGCGGCGCTCACTCGGGCGCTCCACCCGGCGATGACGGCGAACACCCAGCCCCAGGAGGCGCAAGCATGACGCTCGGCAACGGCGAGATACCACACGACCCCACCCCGGCGCCGGTGGCGACCGCGCTACCGGGGCTCCTGGGTGGCCACGACCGCGGCGAACTGCTGGTCGAGCGCCGCATCTTCGTCAACCGGGCGACGGCGTTGGATGAGATCGAGGCCATCGGCTTCGACATGGACTACACGCTGTGTCGCTACCTGCCGGAGCTCGAGGTGTTGGCGACGGAGCTCGCCATCGGTCACCTGGTGCGCCGCGGCTACCCGACCGCGCTCGCCGGCCTGCGCTACGACCCCAATTTCGCGATCCGCGGCCTCGTCATCGACACCCAGCGCGGCAACCTCGTGAAGATGGACGCCCACCGCCACGTCACTCGGGCCATGCACGGGCTTCGTATGCTGCCGGATGAGGAGCGGCGCGCCGCCTACCACGCCGATCCGCCGCGTCTTTCGGCCGAGCGCTGGGCGATGACCGACACGCTCTTCTCGACACCCGAGAGCTTCTTGTTCGCCCACCTGGTCGATCTCATCGAGCGCGAGTCCGGCAAGCCCATCGAGCCTCCCGAGACCCGCCGCCTCTACGCCGACATTCGCTACTGCATCGATCTCGTCCACCGCGACGACTCACTCAAGAGCGCCGTGCGGCTTGACCGCGCCCGCTACATCGACCTCGACCCCGAGCTGCCCCACGCGCTGCATCGGCTGCGGTCGGCCGGCAAGACCCTGTTCGTGCTGACCAATTCGGATATGTCTTACACCGAAGCGGTGATGAGCCACTTGCTCGACGGTCGCCTCGCCGACTACCGCAGCTGGCAGGACTACTTCCACATCGTCTGGGTCACCGCGCGCAAGCCGACGTTTTTCGAGAGCATGGCCGAGCCATTCAAGATCTCCGACAAGGTCTTCGATCAGGGCAGCCGCCCCTTCCTCGAGAAGGCGCTCGGCGTCCAGGGCGACCGCATCCTCTATGTCGGCGATCACATCTACGGCGACGTGCTCAAGTCCAAGAGCACCACCGGCTGGCGCACGGCCTTGATCGTGCCGGAGTTGGAGTCCGAGCTGGCGGCCCTGGAGGCCGAGAGCGAGGCCATCGCGGAGCGGAGCGCCCTGGAAGACGAGCGCTTCGAGTACGAGGCGGTCCTGGCTTCGGCCGAGATGAACCTGCGCGCCGTGCGCCGTGCCGAGCGCCGCTCCGACGGCGAGGTCGAGGGTGGGCGCGTCGATGCCGGCCGCAGCATGGAGCGCGAGGCCTTGCGGACCGCCGTCGGCGACATCCGCGCCACGTTGGAGCGCAACGCGGCGCGAATCGCCGAGCTGACCACCGCCATCGAGCGCCTGCACAACCCGCGCTGGGGCCAGCTGCTCAAGGAGCGCCAGAAGCACTCGCTCTTCGGCGCCCAGATGGCCAACTACGCGTGCCTGTACACCAGCCGCGTGGCCAATTACGCCGTCTACTCGCCGCACCACGCCTTTGAGCCGCCGCGCGATCTGCTGCCCCACGAGCGCGTGCTGCGTCGCCGACGCGCAGCCGTCGCTTGACGGGCTTCGAAGGTCGGTCCTAGCCTGCCGCTGCACGGCCGGCGCGTCATCTGGATGTCTGGGCTGGCCGTGGACCCGGGCGCAGCCGCCGACCCCTCCCCCGTGCCCCTGGAGTCGACATGGCCGTCACCCCGCCGCCCAAAGAAAAGGAACGCCGCAAGTCAGGCTATATGCCGGTGCCCGTCCGCCAGATGGGCGAGATCTTGCTCCGCGAGAAGCTCGTCTCCCCCGAGCAGCTGCGCAACGCCACCGAACAGGCCCAGAAGACGGGCCAGCGCCTTCACGATTCGCTGGCCGGCCTCGGCTACCTCGATGGCACCAAGCTCGTCGACTTCCTCAGTCGTCAATACCAGGTGCCGTCGATCGACCTCGGCAGCGTCGACATCCCAGAGGACATCGTCCGCCTGGTGCCGCGCGAGGTCTGCGAGCGCCACGACCTGATCCCGGTGGCGCTGCACGGCAGCACGCTCGTCGTCGCCATGGTCGACCCGGGCAACTACCACGCCATCGACGACCTGAAGTTCCTCACTGGCCTCAACATCGAGGTCGTCGTCGCCGCCGCCGACGAGATCAACAAGAGCCGCGACCGCGTCTACGGTGCCCAAGATCAGCTCGCCCTGCTCGACGACATGAACGAGCAGATCGAGTTCTTGCAGGAGGAGGACGACGCCGACACCGAGGAGCTCGCGCGCTCATCGGAGGAGGCGCCCGTCGTCCGCCTCGTCAACTTGATCCTGGTCGATGCCATCCGCCGCAAGGCCTCGGACATCCACGTCGAGAGCTACGAGAAGAGCTTCCGGGTCCGCTACCGCATGGACGGCGTCTTGCACGAGATCATGCGGCCGCCGACCAAGCTGCGAAACGCAATCATCTCGCGTATCAAGATCATGAGTCAGCTCGACATCGCCGAGCGCCGCTTGCCGCAGGACGGTCGTATCAAGCTGAAGCTGGCCGACGGCAAGGAGTGCGACTTCCGCGTCTCGGTGCTGCCGACGCTCTTTGGCGAGAAGGTCGTTCTTCGACTGCTCGACAAGTCGAACTTGCAGCTCGACATGACCAAGCTCGGCTTTGACTCGGACGAGCTCCTCAAGTTCAAGCACGCGATTCATCAGCCGTTCGGCATGGTCCTCGTCACCGGCCCCACGGGTTCGGGCAAGACGACGACACTCTACTCGGGCCTCGCCGAGCTGAACAAGGTGTCCGAGAACGTCAGCACCGCCGAAGATCCCGTCGAGTTCAACCTCGACGGCATCAACCAGGTGCAGATGCACGAGAGCATCGGCCTCAACTTCGCCAGCGTGCTGCGCTCCTTCCTGCGTCAGGACCCGGACATCATCCTGGTCGGCGAGATCCGCGACTTCGAGACCTGCGAAATCGCCATCAAGGCAGCGTTGACGGGCCACTTGGTGCTGTCGACGCTGCACACCAACGACGCGCCCTCGACCATCAGCCGCATGCTCAACATGGGCGTCGAGCCCTTCATGGTCACCGCGGCGCTCAACCTGATCGCCGCGCAGCGTCTTGCCCGCCGCAACTGTTTGGAATGCAAGCAGCCTTTCCAGTACGACCGCAAGGGCTGCATCGACGCTGGCATGACCGAAGCCGAGTACGACGCCGGCGGTCAAATGAAGGGCGTCGGCTGTCGCGTCTGCGGTGATACGGGTTACAAGGGCCGCGTCGCGCTCTACGAGATCATGCCGATCACCGATGGCCTCAAAGAGGCCGTACTCCAGGGCTTCTCTTCGGGCGAGCTCAAGAAGGTCGCCATCCAGGACGGCCTCCAAACCCTGCGACGGTCGGGTCTGCGCAAGATGATGCAGGGTCTCTCCGGCCTCGAAGAGATCTTGCGCGTCACCCGCTCCGACAACGCCTGACGCCGAGCCGGCCACCCGCGCCGCAAAGCTGAGAGGGCCACTCGCCCCCGTGCGCGGCGCATGGAGGGCCAGGGGGCCGTCCGCCGCTGCCGGGCTCCGTCTCGTCTAGTCTGCCGGTTCGCTGCCATCACTTCCGCTTGCGCCGGCGCCGCCACCGAAACGGCCCGCGCTTCGGCCGCCCGCGCGGCGTGACCGGCCGCCACGCATCGCAGATCTCCAAACTGTCGTGACACGCTCAGGCCCAGGGGTTAAGCTGCGAGGCGTCCCGGTCCGGGAGTCGCCGGGACCAGCAGGAGCCAGCTATGGCGGTGTGGGTCTACGAAGGCAACAACGGCGACGGCGAGTACCGCGAAGGCACGCTTGAGGCAGAGAGCAAGGACGAGGCCAAGACAAAGCTCACCGCGCTCGGCATCAAGCCCTTCAAGCTCAACAAGAAACAGAACGACATCGAGATCAACATCCCCGGCATCACCGACCGGGTACCGCTCAAGGCGATGGTCGTTTTTACGCGCCAGATGGCGACCATGATCGACGCCGGCCTCCCATTGATCAAGTGTCTTGAATTGCTTGGCAATCAGGAGCCCAACCCCACACTCAAGAAGACCATCCTCGGCGTCAAGGCCCAGGTCGAGGGCGGCCAATCTCTGAGCGAAGCGCTCCGAAAGTACCCCAAAGTTTTTGAAGAGCTCTACGTCAACCTCGTCGCCGCAGGTGAGCTCGGCGGTATTCTCGACACCATCATGAACCGCCTCGCGGAGTACATCGAGAAGACCGCCGCGACCCGGGCCAAGGTCGCGGGTGCCATGAAGTACCCGGCGACCGTGTTGTTCGCCGCCATGAGCATCACCGGCGGTCTGCTCTGGAAGGTGGTGCCGACCTTTGCCGACACGTTTCGCTCGATGGGCAAGAGTCGCTTGCCCGAGATCACCGAAATGCTGGTGGCGGTCTCCAACAACTTTGTCGCCGCGATGCCTTACATTTTCGCCGGTATGTTCGGCCTGTACTTCCTCTACCGCTTCTTGATGAAGGTGCCGAATGGCAAGTACTACCGCGACCTGATGCTCTACAACGCGCCGCTGCTCGGCAACGTGCTGCGAAAAGCCGCAGTGGCGCGCTTTACCCGCACCCTCGGCACCCTGGTGTCGGCTGGCGTGCCCATCCTCGACGCGCTTGAGGTCGTCGGCAAAACAGCCGGCAACGAGGTCATCGAGCGCGCCATCACCTTCACCCGCACCAAGATCTCCGAGGGTAAGAACATGACCGGTCCCCTCATGGAGACCCAGGTCTTTCCGGCCATGGTGGTGCAGATGATCGCCGTCGGTGAAGCCACCGGCGCCATGGACGTCATGCTCGCCAAAATCGCCGACTTCTACGACGCCGAGGTGGACGACGCCGTCGACGGCATGTCGGCGATGATGGAGCCGCTGATCATGGTTGTGCTCGGCGGCATCATCGGCACCATCATGATCGGCCTCTACATGCCCATCTTCACCATGGCGGACAAGTAGCGTCCGCCTCCCGTGGGGCCTTGGGCCACATGAATTCTGCCGTTCCACCGCGTCCCTACGGGCGTCCTTCTTGGGCCGCCGGCGATGCCTTCGCCGCTGTCACCTGGGACGACGAGGGCCTGGTCGAGCGCATCAAGTGGACCACCTTCGCCCGCACGGTGGCGTTGACTGGGCTCCTGGTGCTGACGGTGGCGATGGACCTCGGCCTCGGCCCGAAGCCGGCGGCCCAGGCGCCCGAGGTCCTGCTCTACCAGCTCGAGACCGGCTTCTTCGTCCTCACGTTCCTGGCGCTGCTGGCGACCTACCTCGCGCCGCCACGGACGCGCGTGGTCCTGGCATGGGCGTCGCTGGCGATCGACGTCGCCCTCGCCGCGACCCTGGTGGCGGTGACCGAGCGCACCCAGTCGGTCTTCCTGTTCGCTCCGCCGCTGGCCGTGCTCTCCGGCGCGGCGCTGCTTGAACGAAGCGGTGCCATCGCCGCCGCCACGCTCGGCACAGGCGCCATGCTGGTCCTGGCGGCGATCGACCTCGGCTGGCTCAGCAGCGAGTGGCACCCCTACACGGTGGTCTGGCTGCGCGGCACGACTGCCCCGCCGGCCCAGCCGCCTGGCGAAGTCGTCGTCGGCGTCGCGGTGCAGGTGGCGGCGCTCTACGCCACGGCGCTGCTCTCGAGCAAGCTGGTCGCCGAGCTCGCCAAGGCTAGGGCCCATGCGCTCTCGGAGCAGATCGAGCTGGCGGCGCTGCGCCAGCGCTTCGAGGACGTGTTCGCCTCGATGCCCGACGGCCTCTTGACCGTCTCTGACGACGGCATCGTTCGCTCGGCCAACGACGCGGCGGCTCAGATCATCGGACGCGCACGGACGGCCGTGGTGGGGGGCCGGCTCTCCGACCTGCTTCCCGAGCTCGAGGACGGTCGACGGGCGATGGAGCAGACCCAAGAGATTGCCCGCCCGACGGACGCCAGCGCCGAGGTCGTGCGCCCTGGTCAGGGCGGAGGCACGCAGATCTTGACGGTGCGAGCCGAGGTCTTGCGCGGCAGGGTCGTCGAGCTGCGGGGCCAGCGCGAGACGCTCTACCTGATCCGCGACGTCACCGAGCTGCGGGCCCGCGAGGTCGCCCACCGCAACCGCGAGCGCCTGGCCAGCGTCGGCGCCATGGCGATGGCGGTGGCACACGAGATCCGCAACCCATTGGCCTCGATCTCCGGCGCCGTGCAGCTGTTGCAGTCGACGTCGCAGGCCGACGCGACCAATGTCCACCTCGGCCAGATCATCGTGTGCGAGACCGACCAGCTCTCGCACTGGATCGGGGAGTTCCTCGAGTTCGCCAAGCCCTCCGAGCCGCGCAGCGAGCGCCTCGACTTCGCCGGCCTGGTCAAGGCCAAGGTCGACGCCTGGCGCAACGATCCGCGCCTTGGCCAACCCCACCTGCAGGTCACCACCGATATCCCTGCTGAACCCATCCTGATCCTGGCCGATCAGAGCGGCATGGCCAGCCTGATCTGGAACCTGCTGACCAACGCCCAGCAGGCCTCCGAGGAGAGCAGTGAGCCGCGCGTTGCGGTATCTCTGGTGAGCGAAGGGGCGTCGACCGTGCTGCGGGTCGAGGACAGCGGACCGGGCGTCGCAGAGATCGACGTTCCGCACCTGTTTGAGCCCTTCTACACCACGCGCCGAAGCGGCACCGGCCTCGGGCTGGCCACGGTGCGGCGCGTCGTCGAAGCCCACGGTGGCGCCGTACGGGTCAGCCGCAGCGAACGCCTTGGCGGCGCCGCTTTCATCGTCACGCTGCCGCATGAACCGCCCCGCCGCCCCGCCGCCTGAGGCCCCCGATCCGCCGCCTTCGGGCCATCTCGTTGTTGTTGCTGCGGTCCGGTCCTCAAGGTACCCCGTGTACGCCTCCGGTCCGGTCCGCGCAACGCCCAGAGCTGGCTCCGAATTCGGCGGTCGGACAGGCGTTCGGTGGTGGATCCTGGAGGCCGACGCTTGGCGGGCGCCGGCGGCGCGGGTACGCTCTCGCCGCGCGGTCCACAGTGGCCGTCGTACCCCTCGCCAGACCTGCGGAGCACCAGCACATGCCCGAGCCGATCGCAACCCCAGCCATCGTTGACGCCATCGACGAGGTCATCGGCCGCACCCCGCTGCTGCGCCTCGCGAGCCCGGCCGGCTGCGCGCCGGGCGTCCAGATCTTGGCGAAGCTGGAGTTCCTCAACCCCGGCGGCAGCATCAAGGACCGCCCCGTGCGCTCGATGCTCGATGCCGCGGCTTCGCGCGGCGAGCTGCTTCGCGGCGACACGGTGATCGAGGCCTCGTCCGGCAACACCGGCATCGCCCTCGCCATGCTGGCCGCGGCGCGCGGCTACGTTTGCGTCATCGTCATGCCCGAGGACATGAGCGTCGAGCGGCGCTGGCTGATGGCCGCCTACGGCGCTCGCGTCGAGCTGACCCGCAAAGAGGACGGCATCCGCGGTTCCTTGCAGCGGGCCCAGGCGGTTGCGGCCGAGGTGCTGGCGGCGACCGGCCGAGCGGCCTTTCTGACACGGCAGTTCGACAACCTGGACAACCCAGCGGCACACGAGTCGACCACCGCGCGCGAGCTGCTCGCCGCCTGCGAAGGCCGCATCGACGTGCTGGTGGCCGGCGTCGGCACAGGCGGCACCATCACCGGCTGCGGCCGCGTGCTCAAGGCCGAGGTTCCCGGCGTCCGCATCATCGGCGTCGAACCGGCGCGGGCAGCCGCGTTCCGCGGCGAGCCGTACCGGCCGCACGCCATTCAGGGCATCGGCGCCGGCTTCGTGCCGAACCTGGTCGACCACGGCGCCATCGACGCGGTCGTTACGGTGCAAGACGAGGATGCGCTTGCCGTGGCCAAGGAGCTGGCGTTGACCGCAGGGCTGCTGGTCGGGCCCTCTTCGGGCGCCAACGTCCACGTCGCGCGCCAGCAGGCGCTGCAGGCGGCGGCGGGTGCGACCATCGTCACGTTCCTCTGCGACTCGGGCGAGCGCTACCTCGCATGAGCGAGATTCCGCCTTTTCCCCCCAGAGAGCGGGTGGCGCAGGACGCTGAGATCGGCCACTGGCTGGCGGCGCGGGCCGGTGTCGGTGCGCAGCCTTGCCGCCGCCCGTTGCCTGATCCGGCGCGGGTCGCGCAGCTGCTCGAGGGCTTCCGCCGCGTCATCTACCCGGAGATCTGGACCGGCAGCGCGCCGACCGTCGACGCCATCGTCCTGGCCGTGACCGACCTGCGCCAGGAGCTCACCCAACTGGTGGTGACCGAGCGCCTGTCGCGGCCCGACAAAGAGGGACCGGCGGCAACGGGACCGATTCGAGAAGATGAGCTTGAAAGTGCGAGACAATTTGGCGGGTCTGTGGCCGATCTGGTGGTCGCCGCCATCCCCGAATTGCGGGCAGCGCTCGAAGCCGACTTGCAGGCGGCGCTCGACGGCGACCCGGCGGCCCGCAGCCGTGCGGAGGTGGTGCTCTGCTATCCCGGCTTCGGGGCGCTGACGGCTTGGCGCCTCGCCAACCGCCTCTGGCGCGCCGGGGCGATCTTGTGCGCGCGGATGCTGACGGAGCAGGCCCACGCCCGCAGCGGCATCGATCTCCACCCGGGCGCCACCATCGCCGATGGCCTCTTCATCGACCATGGCACTGGCGTGGTGGTCGGCGAGACGGCCGTGATCGGGCGCGGCGTGCGCTTGTACCAGGGCGTGACCCTCGGCGCCCGCAGCCTGGGTCGCGGGCAGTCGAGCGGCAAGCGTCACCCGACGCTCGAAGACGGTGTCGTCATCTACGCCAACGCCACGATCTTGGGCGGCGACACCATCATCGGCAGCGGTGCGGTCATCGGCGGCAACGCGTGGGTCACCGAGAGCGTCGCACCCGGCGCCAAGCTGCGGATGGAGCAAGAGAGCGGCCGCGGCGGCCCGGCGGGCTGAGAGGCGCTTGCCCGGCACGCCGACCCAGGCTCTCATTTTCCGATCCGTCAAAATATTGATTCTAAACAAAAACCGTCTGTTCAACCGTCCATGCTCTGCGGCCACGGGCGGAAGAGCCCGGCGCCATGCGCGGCGACGAAGGCCTGGGCGGCCTGGCGGTCGGCCATGGCGACCGGGAAGTCGCGCACCGCGCCATCATTGCTGCGACGGAAGGCGTCCCGCAGCGCCGCTCCGTCGATGTCGCAGCGCGTGCCGACATCCACGAGGTCGAGCTCCTCGACGACCGCGACCATCCGCCGCGCCCAAGCCGCGCCGAGGGCGCCGATGCCCTCTTGGTTGGCCTGCGTCGTGCTCGCCTCGGCGCTCATCAGCGGCAGCGTCACAAAGCCAAGAACAAGCAGCACCGACATGCGGGCGTCTTCGAGCAGCGTCTGCAGTGGGTAGTCGGCGACGCCATGGCTGAGCAGCGCGCGGTGGTAGCGTTCCAGAAGCTCAAGGCCATGGCGGCGGCGCACCTCGGGTTCCAGCGAGAGCACCAGAAAGTAGGCGACGTCGAACACCGCTTTGCCGCGGCGCGCCGCCTGCCAGTCGATGAAGACGGCCCGGCGACCGCACGGATGCGCCGTCGGGCTGTCGTCCTCGACGAAGAGCAGGTTGCCGACCCGGGCGTCGGCGTGCTGGATCGCGACAGGCGCCGTGGCGTCGGCCGCCCATGCCTCGCGCAACATCGCGCCGAAAAGCGCGGCGTCTGGGCCCTGCAGCTGACGGGACAGCCAGTCGACCACCGCGGGCGGTGTCCGCCGCAGGTCGCGCGCCGCGGTCGTCTCGTCGGCCCAGTGCCTGGCGTGCAGCGAGGCAAAAGCGTCGATGGCGACCTCGGCCAGCTCCCGAGGGCAGCCCTCATGCTCGGGCACCTCGCGCGCCTCCAACCGCTCAAGCAGCAAGCAGAAGCCGCCGCTCGGCCGGTGGACGTCGATGTGGTACGCCCTTGCCGCAGGAAAGCCGGGCGCCTTGGCCAGCGTCTGATAGACGGTCGTCTCTTTGACCGCGTTCTCCTGCAGGATGTAGACCGCGTGCTCTCGCAGCGACGTCGCAACAGGTGATAGCTTTGCGAAGATCGCAAGCCTACGTGTCACGCCAGCAGGGGTGCGCGTCTCACAGTCGATCGCGGCGACGGTGGACCGAAAGGCCTCTTGCTGCTTGATCTGACGGCCGGCGACTGCGACCAGCGCCTCCCCGTCGACCAGCAGACCGCCGCGGCGCAAGGACGCCTCCAGCCAGTCGCGGCGGTCGAGCAGTTGGGGCAGGTCGCGCGGAAAAGCGCGGTCGGGCCGCAGGGTGCGGTCGAGCCAGGCGACGCCCTGCAGCAGAAAGATGGTGAGTCGTATCATCCAGCCGGTGAGGTGGGCGGCCATGGGCGCTCCCTGCGGCGCGACCCAGCGGCCAAGCGCCCGCGCCCGCCTCTCGTCGGCCCACCTGTCAGCATCGCGCGATTGACCGTCCACCGCCAGCGCGCGTTGGCGCCGCCGCTGCAGGCCCCTGAGGCTAGCGCTCCTTGTCGCCTGCGACCGCCAGCGAAGGCGCGCGGCCCAGGCGCACCGGCACCGCCACCGCCTGCTTGCCGCGCCAGACGTCGAATCGGGCCACGGAACCGGGCTGCAGGCCGGCCACCTTGACCCGCAACCGCGCCGCGTCGGTCATGGCCGTGCCCTCGACGGCGAGCACGACGTCGCCAGCGCGCAGACCGGCGACGGCGGCGGGGCTCCCCGGCTCGAGGTCGACGATGCGGACGCCCGGGCGGTCGCTGAGGCCGAGGGCGACGGCGTCACGGGCGTCAAGGTCCTGGATGCGCACGCCTAGCCAGCCGCGCTCGACCGTGCCCTTGTCGACGAGGCTGCGCAGGATGGCCATCGCCATGTTGGACGGGATCGCGAATCCGATGCCCTGGCTACCGCCCGAGCGCGACGCGATGGCGGTGTTGATGCCGAGCAGTTCGCCGGTGGCGCTGACAAGAGCGCCGCCGGAGTTGCCGGGGTTGATGCTGGCGTCGGTCTGGACGAAGTCCTCGTAGTCGACGATGCCCACATTGGCGCGGCCCTTGGCCGAGATGATGCCGAGGGTCACCGTCTGGGCCAGGCCAAAGGGGCTGCCGATCGCGAGCACGATCTCGCCCAGGCGGACCTTGCTGCTGTCGGCGATCAGCATCGGCTCAAGGTCCGCAGGGGGGCGCGCGATGCGGAGCACGGCGATGTCTGACTGCGGGTCGCGACCGACGAGGCGCGCCTCCAGCTTGCGGCCGTCGTGCAAAGTCAGCTCGATGCCGTGCGCTTGCTCGACCACATGATTGTTGGTCAGGACCAAGCCCTCGCGGCTGATGATGACCCCCGAGCCGAGCGATGCCGGGCGGTCGATGCTGCCGCGGCCGCGAAACCAGGGCGGCAACATCTGCTCCTGACGAGGCGACAGCCTGCGCGTCGTCGCGACGTTGACGACCGAGCGCACGGCGCGCTCAGCGACGTCCGAGAAGGCGGTCGCGTCCAGGGCGGTGGCAGCCCGGGCGCTGGCGTCGCGCGGGGTTGTCGCACTGAGCCACGCCAGGGCCGCCAGCGCTGGCGCGGCTAGCTGGGCCCGTCGGGGCCATGGGCCGTGTCTATGAGTCATGGAGCGCCTCCCGCGGCCCGAAGGAGGTGACCGCACGCCTTGCACAACGCAAGACGGCGACGGACGATTCCCCGGCGGCCGCAATGGCCGGGGCTGGGTGGTCCATGCGGCTCTCGCTGTCGACGCGCATCTTCCTGGGCTTCGCTGCGGTCGTCACCTGCTTTGCCGCCACCGCCTTGTACGGCGCCGCCGCCGTCGCGACGCTGCGCCACGAGCTCGGGCTGCTGCGCACGCGCGCCCTGCCGCTGCTCGGCACCTTGCGCGACCACGGCCTGGAGCTGAGGGGCTTTGACGAGGCGCTGGCCCGCGCCGCCCCGCACGACCTGGAGTGGGTGGCGCGCTTCTTGCCTAACGCCAGGCCTTTCCAGCGCTTGCAGCGAATCGGCGAGCAGGTCGAGGCCCTACGCGCCAGCGATCGGCCACCGCGGCTGGCGCGCTTGCTGGTGGCGGGCCCAGGACCGCTGCCTGCGGTCGGCGTCGGCTTGGACGCGCTGCGCAAGGGCGCGGACTCGGCGCGGCGCATCGGAAATGACCCAGGGCTCTTGGCGCTCTTGCCCCAAGCGACGACGCCGACCGACGACGCCGAGGCCTTCGACCGCCTCGTGGTGGGGCTCGAACGAGCGGTCGCCGACAAGCGCTCCGCCGACGCCGCTCGGCTGGTCGTCGAGGCGCGCCGCATCGTGCGGCGGGCCCACGGCGCCATCGGCGACGCCGAGTCGCAGCTGCAGTCGGCGCTGCAGGAGCGCTTCACCGCCGCCGAGTACAGCGAGCGCCAACTGGTCCTGGTCGTGCTGGTCAGCTCGGGGCTGGCCTTGCTCGCGAGCATCGTCGTGCTGCTCTGGATGCTGGCGACCCTGCGGCCGATGGCGGCGCTGGCCGAGGTGGTGCGGCGCTTCACCGCCGGCGATCGCAGCGCGCGGGCGACGCTGGCCGGCGCGACGGAAATTCGCACCCTCGCCGAAGAGACCAACCGCATGGCCGACGCGCTGCAGGCACGCGAGCAGCAGATCGCGACCGCTCGTGCTGAGCTGGCGCGCGCCGAGCAGCTGGCGGCGGTCGGGCAGCTGGCGGCGCGGATGGCGCACGAGGTCCGCAACCCCTTGTCGTCCATCGGCCTCAACGCCGAGATGCTAGGCGACGAGCTGCGCGCTGGCGCGACGGGCGATCCCGCCGAGGCAGCGGCCTTGATCGCCGCGATCGGCGCCGAGATCGAGCGGCTCCGCGGCATCACCGAGCGCTACCTCGAGCACGCGCGGCCGCCCGATCACGGCCACCGACCGCTTGATCTCGGCGAGCTGGTGGGGCGCGTCACCGACTTCTCGGCCACCGAGTTGGCGCAGCGCGGCGTCCGGGTCCGCCTCGAAATCGAGCCGGATTGCCTGGTCGACGGCCAGGAGGGGCCGCTGCGGTCGGCGGTCTGGAACCTGCTCCGCAACGCTTGGGAGGCGATGCCTACGGGCGGCGAGGTGCGCGTCTCGGTGGCGCACGGCCGCGAATCCGCGGCGGCGGGCGGCCCCGCCGTCGCGACCAGCGTCGTGCTCGCCGTCGAAGATGACGGGCCAGGCATCGAGGAGTCGGCGCGCGAGCGCGTCTTTGAGCCCTTCTTCACCACCAAGCCTGCCGGCACGGGCGTCGGGCTGGCGGTCGTGCGCGAGACCGCCCGCGGCCATGGCGGCAGCGTGCGCGTCGAGGCGGCGCCGAGCGGCGGGGCGCGCATGGTGTTGCGGCTGCCAGCGTGGGCCGCGGGCCGTGGGCGCCGGGACGCGCCCGCGACGGTTGAGTAAGCGCGAGGTCGCGGGTCGCTCCCGCTGCGGCGAACGGACGCCTCGGTGCTACGGGTCGACGGCCCCAGCGCTGAAGAAAGCCGCCACTTCTTCCATCTTGCGGGCTCGCCGCGCCGGCGGCAGGGCAGCGACCAGTCGGCGCCCATAGGGCTTGTGGTGCAGCCGCGGGTCGAGGATCGCCACCACCCCGCGGTCATCGCGGCGGCGGATCAGGCGGCCAAAGCCCTGCCGCAGTGCGGTGGCGGCCGCTGGGATGCTGAGCTGCGCAAACGAGCGCCCTCCCTCGCTGTCGATGGCCGAGGCGCGGGCCGCGAACACCGGGTCATCCGGCGGCGGAAAAGGGATCTTGTCGAGGATGACCAAGCGCAGCGCGTCGCCCGGGACGTCCACCCCTTGCCAGAAGCCCATCGTCGCGAACAGGACCGCCGGCTGCTCCTGGCGAAAACGGTCGAGCAGCGCCTGGCGACCCATCTCGCCCTGCCGCAGCATCGGCACCCCGAGCCTCCCGTAGAGGCGCTGCCAGGCGTCTTGCAGGCCGCGGTGGCTTGAAAACAGCGCAAATGCGCCGCCGCCGGAGCACGCGACCAGCGCCGCGATCGCGTCCGCCACCGCCGCGTCACGGCCCGGCGCGAAGGGATCGGGCAGCTGGTCGGCGATGTAGAGCATGGCCTGGCTGGGGTAGTCGAAGGGACCCTCGAGCCGCTGCGTCGCCACCGCTGCAGGCAGCCCCAGCTGACTGAGGAAGGGGCTGAAGTCGGTGCCGACGGCCAGCGTCGCCGAGCAGAACAGGCGCGTGGCGGGCTCGGCCAGCAGCGTGCGCTGCAAGATCGGCGCGACGCGCACTGGCTGGCTGCGCAGCGCGACCGAGCGCTCCCGCGCCTCGACCCAGCGCACCACCGCGCTCGGATCGCCGCGATCGCTGGCGACTTCGAGCAGGTCGGCCTCGAGGGCGACCACGGCCTCGCGCAGCTTGCCGAGCGTCGGCTGAACCGCGACGTGGCCGGCCAGCGCTACCCACAGCCGACCCAGGGCGTCGATCATCGCCTCGCGCGCCGGCCGCAGCTGGTGCACCGCGTCGTCGTCGATCCGCTGTGGCGCCGGCAGGCTGCGCGCCGCCAGAAAGAGCGCAGCGCCGCTCGCCTGGAGCGCGCCGGCCGCCAACCGGGCGTCGTCCGTGGTCGGCGCCTGGATCGCGTCGAGCCCGGCGCCAAGGTCCTCCACCAGACGTTCGAGTCGGCGGCTGCTGACCGTTCGGCCAAAAAAGTGGGCGACGACGTCTTCGAGCGCGTGCGCTTCGTCGATGACGATGGCGTCGGTCGAGGGCAGCAGACCGGCGCCTTCCCACCGCTCGCGCAAGGCGTAGTCGGCGAGCAAGACGTGGTGGTTGACGACGACGACGTCGGCCTCGAGCGCCGCGCGCCGAGCGCGCAAGACAAAGCACTCTCGGACGAAGTGGCAGTCGGACCCGAGGCAGCTCTCGCTCGTGCTGGTGACCTCCGGCCAGATGGCGTCGTCCTCCGGCACCCCTTCGATGGCCGCGATGTCGCCGTCGGGCGACGAGGCCAGCGCCCTGACCACCCGGTCCTGCACGAACCCGCCGCCGCGGCGCGCCGTCAGGCCGCCGGCAGCCAAGCGGTGCACGCGGTCGTGGCAAAGGTAGTTGGCCCGGCCTTTGAGCACGGCCACCACAGCGCGCGAGCCGGTCGCTCGCAAAGCGGTGGGCAGATCGGACTCCAAGAGCTGCGCCTGCAGCTGACGCGTCGCCGTGCTGATCACCGCCCGCCGTCCCGCCGCCAGCAACGGCAGCAGGTAACCGAGCGTCTTGCCGGTGCCGGTGCCCGCCTCGACGACCAGGTCCTCGCCAGATTGGAGCGCGGAAGCCACCGCCTCGATCATGGTGCGCTGGTCGACGCGCGCCTCGAAGTCATCGCGGCCGCGCCGCAGCTCCTCGAGCGCCACCGTCCAGGGCGCGAGCGCCGGCGCCGGTGATGCGGCTCGCGTCGCCGTGCCCGAGCTTGCTTCCCTGTCCGTCACGGCGCGACGCCGGGCGCGAGCTGCGGACGCACCGTGGCGGGATCGCCTCGCCCGCCCCGCTCGTAGCTGCGGACGGCAAGGTCGGAGTAGAGCCAGTGCCCGTCCTGCCGGGCCTCGTAGCCGGCCGACAGCAACGCCGCCTCGAGCGCCGCGACGGCAGGTGGCGGTGAACCTTCCCCACCTACCGCCGCACGATCGCCCGCGATGACCAGCGTCGGCGGCTTGGCGCTCAGCGCGGTGGCCAGGGCGCGCGCCCAGATCGTCTTGGCGCCGGCGGCGTCGCCTTGGCCTTCGCTCGGCGGGGCATCACCGTCGACCGTCGGCAACAGCGCGATTCGGTTGCTCGGGCCCCCGGCGGCCAGCTTCCAGCGCAAGCGCAGCCCGCCGGAGCCGATGAGCAGCGCTTGACCGCGGACCCCCATCTCTTCGGCCACCTGGCGCGCCACTTTGCGCGGCGCCGTGTTGGTGACGGCTGTGGCGCCGTCGACCAGGGCCGCGCCGCCGACGCCGAAGATGACGAGCGTCAGCGCGACCAGCCGCACCACAGACGCGCGCCCACTACCCCGATCGTCGCCCTGCTGCAGCAGGGCTGGGCGCAGGCCGATGGCGGCCAAACCGGCGCCGAGCAGCAACGCCATCGGCGCCCGCGCCACCGCTACCGCGTCGATGGCGCTGGCCCGGGCGGCGGCAGCGAGAGATCCTTCGCCCGCACCGACGGCGACCCAGAGCAGCGCCAGGAGTCCCGGCAGGAGCAGCGGCAGGGCGTCGCGCTCGCCAAGGCGCCGTGGTGCCGCCGCTACGGCGACCCCGAGCGTGCGGAAGCCGCCGAGGCCGGGTGCCTCACCTGGGGTCGCCTTGGGCAGGTCCTCGCGCACCAGGCCGCGGGCGTAACCGAGCGCCGCGACGAGCCAAAGCAGCGCCCCGACGGCGACCCGCCAGGTCGGCGCCGGCGTCAGCTCGGCAGCGGCGGCGAGCGAGCCGGTCGGGCCGGCCACCGACAGCGCGCCAGCGGCGGCGTAGACGGCCTCGAACGCATCACCGGTGCCCACGGGCGCGCCGCCGAGCCACGCCCACTGCGGCTCGGGCAGCGGCAGCAGTGCGCCTGGGTGCAGCAGCCGCGCCAGCAGCCCGGCGACGCTGGCGGCGATGGCCGCGACGCCGGCGCCCAGCCGCACTTCGCGCAGCGTCACCGAGCGCGCCGCGAGCCACAGCGCCCCCGGCAGCGCCACCAGGCTCGCGGGGGTCAACCAGACCGCTGGCAGCAGGGCCAGCGTGGCGAGCAGGCAGCGGCGCAGCTCGCCGCGCCGTAGACCGACGCGGAGCTGCCAGAGCGCGAGCAGCACCAGCAGAGGCGCGGGGTTGGCGTCGACGCGCCAGCCAAGCCCGAGCCCGAGCGGCGCCATCGCGGTCACCGCCCCGGCCATCAGCCCGGCGATCGTTCCCCAGCCCGCGCCACGGGCATAGGCGACACAGAGCAGCACCAGCGCGACGTCGGCAAAGACCGCCGGCAGCCGGGTCGTCGGCGCCAAGCCCTGCATCACGGTCGCCCAGGCCAGGGTCCAGCCGTGCGCGCCCTCGATCGCGGCGCCGACCTCCGCCGGGGGCAACATGCGCGCCACTTCCCGCGCCATCGGATCGACCGAAAACATTGACACCGCGCGCAACGCCAGGGTGACGACGGCGACCCGGACGACGAGCCGCCGGAGGTCTTCGGCTGCGATGATCATCGGCTCCCTCGATCAGGCGCTGCCTGCGACGCTGCGCCGCCAGGCGATGCAGCATGGCCGCTGCTTCGCGCCGCGCTGGACTGTTGGGCGTCGCCGCCGCGCGCGGGCTAGTTCACCATCGCGGGATCAAACAACGGGAATTCAGCGATCTCCGCATCGAACTTGCCGCCGTCGTCCAGCACCATGGCGTAGCTGCCGCGCATGGTGCCGGTGGGGGTGTCGAGCGGACAGGCCGACGCGTAGCGGAAGACCTCGCCAGGCGCCAGCAGCGGCTGCTCGCCCACCACGCCGGGCCCACGCACCTCTTCGACCCGCCCGTGGCCATTGGTGATGATCCAGTGGCGGGCCAGCAAGCGCACCGGCACAGCGCCGAGGTTGCAGATCGTCACCTCGTAGGCGAAGAACCAGGCGTGCGGCGGCGCGCTGCGCTCGGGAACGAAGCGGACCCGTACGTCGACTTGCACGCCTCGCGTCACGGCACTCGACAGCGGCGCCTCTTCAGCGTTGCCCGCGCTCTGACCTCGACTCCCCGCCATCGCGATCCCCCCTTGGCCCAGGCCTTCGGCCGCCCCTGGGCCCGGAGGCTGACACGGCAGGCCGCCGCTGTCACCTGCCCCAGACGTTGGTAGCGCGCTCAACTCGCTGCCGCCGATGGCCGATCTCCGAAATCGGCGACACCGAGACCTCGCCGCAGCGCCAGCGCCGAGGCAGGGCCAGCAGGCCTCGGGCGCCCGTCGGCAAGGGCAGCGCGGTCGAGGTCGCGCAACACGCTCGACACCATCCAGGGCTGACCCCCGCCACGCCAGCACGGGAGGCGAACTGCCATCGGCCGCTTGCGGCTGTCGACGCCGCCTATTTTGCCTCTCCGGCGGTGGCATGCCACCATCGCGAGGCGCCGACGCTGGCTGCGACCGCGCGCCTGACTCTACGTGCTTGGAGGCGCTGTGCTCTTCACCTACGAACTGCTCGCCCGCAAGCGCGACGGGTTGCGCCTCGGCGCCGACGAGATCGGCGCGCTGGTCCGCGGCTACACCGACGGCAGCGTGCCGGACTACCAGATGGCGGCCTTCGCCATGGCGGTGGCCATTCGCGGCCTCGACGAAGGCGAGACGGCGGCGCTTTTGCACGCGATGTTGCACAGCGGGGCGGTGCTCGACTGGAGCCACCTCGACCGGCCGACCGCCGACAAGCACAGCACCGGCGGGGTGGGCGACAAGGTCAGCATCCCGCTCGCACCAGCGGTGGCGGCCTGTGGTGTGGCGGTGCCGATGATCTCGGGCCGCGGCTTGGGCCACACCGGCGGCACCCTCGACAAGCTGGAGTCGATCCCCGGCCCCGGCCTGGGTGGCACGGGCGGCGGCTTCCAGACCCGGCTCTCGCTGCAAGAATTCCGCGCCATCGTGGGCCGCATCGGGGTATCGCTCATCGGTCAGACCGAGGAGATCGCACCGGCGGACCGTCGACTCTACGCGCTGCGCGACGTGACGGGCACCGTCGAGTCGATCCCGCTCATCGTGGCCTCGATCATGAGCAAGAAGCTCGCCGAGGGCGCCGGCGCGTTGGTGCTCGACGTCAAGGTCGGCAACGGCGCCTTCATGAAGAACGAGGCCGACGCCCGGCGCTTGGCGCAGGCGATGGTCAAGGCGGGCGCTGCGCTCGGGCGGCGGGTCACGGCATTTCTCACGTCGATGGATCGACCGCTGGGCACCCACATCGGCAACGCCCTGGAGATCGCCGAATCGATCGCGATTCTGCATGGCCAGGGTCCCGCCGACACCCGAGCGTTGGTCTGCCGGCTCGGCGGCGAGATGTTGCGGCTCGGCGGCAAGGCGGCGGACCTCGCTGCCGGCGAGGCCATGATCGCGCGCGCGCTCGATGATGGCAGCGCGGCGGAGCGCTTCCGCCAGGTCGTGGCCGCCCACGGCGGCGATCCGCGCGTCGTCGACGATCCCGGACGCCTGCCGAGCGCACCGGAGGTTCACGCTGTGCTGGCGCCGCGCAATGGCCTGCTGGTCGGCATCGACGCCTACGCGGTTGCGGTCGCCGCGCTGCGCCTCGGGGCGGGCCGGATGCGCAAGGAAGACGCCATCGATCCGAGGGTCGGCTTTGTCCTCTGCTGTAAACCGGGCGAAGTGGTCCGCAGCGGCGAGCCGCTGGCTTTTGTGCACGCCGCCAACCCGGCCGACGCTGAGCAGGGGGCCGCCGCACTGCTGGCCGCCTGCACGATCGACAGCGAGCGCAGCAGCATGGGCGAGTCGCAGCTGTGGATCGACGTCATCCACGACGGCATCGCGGCGCCCTAGGCCCTCAGGGGCAGGCTGGCGGCTGCGGCCCTTGGCCGCTCAGACCAAGGCCGAAGCCGGTCGCGTCGTAGGCGACAAAACCGTCGCGCACCGAGCCGCGCATCGCCGCGACACCATCGCCCGCCCCTCCCCGCATGTGGGCCCGGACCACGACATACAGGTCTTCGGACAAGGTCAGGGCTGCGCCTGTCGTGGTCGAGATCGTGCCCGGTGCGCTGCGGGCCGGCAGCGGGTGGCGCTGCAGCAGCACGCCGTCGATGCCGACGATCTCCCAATAATCCGCCTGGCAGCCGCAGTCGCGATCGTCGGCGCGGACTTCGATCGTAAAGGCGAAACTACCGGCGCCGCCTGCGGTGCTGACGGCCTCGACCGACGCTCGCTGCTGACCATCGCCGCAGCCGACCTCGGCATCGCTGGCGCAGGCGCAGGCGAGGGCGAGCCCGGTGCAGGCCAGCACCCGCCGCCAGAGACCCAGGCTTCCCGCGCGCCGCGAAGCGGTCATGGCCGCACCGCTTGCGGTTGCCGCGTCGACCAGCCACGCAGCGCGGTCAGGGCGGCGAGCAGGCCGAGGAGGGTGCCGGGCTCGAGCGCGGAGTGGCCGGCGTCATCGACCAAAGTCAGCTCACTCCCTGGCAGCGCGCGGTGCAGGCGCCACGCCGTCGAGGGCGGGCAGATGGCGTCGTAGCGGCCCTGGACGATGTGGCAGGGCAAGTGCGCGATGCGGCCGGCGTCTTCGATCAGCTGGTCCGGTCGCAGCCAGCTGTCGTGGACGAAGTAGTGCGCCTCGATGCGCGCCAACTGCAGGGCGAGGCCGTCGGAGAACCCGGCGCCCACCGCATCGGGCCGCAGCCGCGATGTCGCGATCTCCCACTGCGTCCAGCTGCGGGCCGCTTGCACCTGTTCGCGCCGCGGGCCGCGCGTCAGGCGGCTGTGGTAGGCCTTGAGCACATCGCCGCGCTCGGCGAGGGTGAGCGGCTCCACGAAGGCCTCGAATGCGTCAGGGAAGAGGTGGCGGGTGCCGTCTTGGTAGAACCAGCGCACCTCGTCGCGGGTGGCGCAGAACACGCCGCGGAGGATGAGTCCAGCAACGCGCTCCGGGTGCTGCTCGGCGTAGGCCAACGCCAGGGTGCTGCCCCACGAGCCGCCAAAGACCAGCCAGCGCTCGATGCCGAGGTGCTGTCGCAGCCGCTCGATGTCGGCGCAGAGATGCCAGGTCGTGTTCTCGCGCAGGCTGGCGTGCGGCGTGCTCCGGCCACAACCGCGCTGATCGAACAGGACCGCGCGGTCATGCTGTGGGTCGAAGAGGCGGCGGTTCCACGGCGCGCAGCCGCCGCCCGGGCCGCCATGCAGAAAGAGCACCGGCTCGCCGCGCGGATTGCCCACCTGCTCCCAGTAGATTCGGTGCTGCCCCGAGACCGTCAGCAGGCCCGAGGCATAGGGTTCAACCTCGGGGTGCAGTCGCGCCGTCATCCTGCTGCCTCCTGTGCGGTGCAGGCTAGGACCGGGCAGGCGGTTGGGCAAGCGCTTCGGCCAGGGACGATGGGCGATCGTGGAGCGCGGCGACATGCGGGCGCGACGCGATCCCCTCGGGCACAAATGAGCGGGGTCGGCCCCCGGAGCTCGTCTCCACGTCTAGGGGCCAGGTACAGCGGGAGCGGAGCGAAGCGTCGTCGTCGCGCGCCCTTGCCTCCCTTAGGGCCCTTTCGGCGGGCTCGCTTCGGCGGCGCCGCCCGGCTGCGCGATCGACTTGGGCGCCTCGGCGGCCGGGGACGGCGTGGTGGCGAGGCTAGCGGCGGCCGGCGTCAGCGCGCTCTGGGCAGCGGCGGCGGCGTCGGTCGGGTGTCCTGCGGCGCGGTCGTACGCCACCATCCGGTGCCAGAGCTGCAGGCGGGCGAGGTCCTTGGGCATCCCCTCGCAGCGCTGACGTCCGCCGTGCAGCGGGCCGCGGTTGATGCGGAGCCACGCCACGCGGAACGCGTCGAGGTCGCCATGCGCCCGTTGGCCGCAGATCTTCTCCAGCCGGCCGTCGCGCATGCCGATGGCCGTTCGTTTGAGCAAGAAGCGGACGCTGGCCACCGGATCTCGGCGATTGACGCCGAAGCGCTCGGTCCACGGCCAGAGCTGCACCATGCCGACGGCCCGGCAGTGGCCGCCCTTGCAGTCGCCGCGGCTGCTGGCCGAAAAGCCCGACTCGATGCAGGCCTTGGCCAGCGTCAGGCCGCGATAGGCCTCGGGCACCCCGTGC
Source organism: Myxococcales bacterium (assembly GCA_947491025.1). GTDB lineage: Bacteria > Myxococcota_A > UBA9042 > UBA9042 > UBA9042 > SXNM01. The sequence continues at coordinate 68,297 of CANLIC010000011.1, read as the reverse complement.
GCGCGCTCGAGGTCGAGCAACTTTTGCAGCAGCTTGCGGTCGATGCCTTCGCGCCGCGCCCTGGACACGCTGCGGCAGCGGTGCAGCGCCTGGTGCATCAACTCGGCGTCGGTCGGCGGTGGCGTGGGCGGTTCCGCCAGGGCCGCCCCTGGCGCTACGAGCCCAAGCGCGAGGAGCGTCAGCAGGGCCTGCTTCCAGCCACGCACTTGTGGCGATTTGTGGATACCGAGAGCCGTCCGAGATCGACCCAACCAACCGAGAACCTTCAGATCCGCCATGCTTTGGCCTCCAAGGTGCCGTACGCGAGAGCGCGGCGCGGATCCAGGCCTGTAGATCCGATCGCTTGAAGATCGCAAGGGCGCGGAACCCCTACTTTCCCGCGCTGCGTGCCCTGATCATCGGGATCGGCCTTTGCGTCTAGCGTTTAGGGCCCATTCAGGGCCCCAAGTCCAGCGGGGGTGCCGCGCGATGGGTATGGGCGGAAATCGCCGCCTGATGGCGCCGCGTTCGAAGGCGACAGGCTGGAGATCGTTGCCGATCGCGCGCGATTGGGGCGCTCAAGGCTGGCCGCGATCGCGCGACGGCTTCGCCAAGCCGCGTGCACGGCTGCAAGCAAAGGCCAGCGCGGGCGCTGTTCACGCGCGCGGTGGTGTGCGGCATCCTGTTCTAGATGTGGGGCGCGTCAAACAACCTGCGCCTTCAGTTCCCGAGGAGCACCGATGAATACCCTGTTACTCAGCGCCCAGCGCCCCAGCGCCCGGGCTTTGCGTGCGCTTGGCTTGGCGCTCATCGTCGTCGCCCTGCACGGCTGTTTCGGTGACGACGAGTCGGTGCAGGGGCCTGATGCGGTCGCCGGCGCCGACACCGCTTCCCAGGACGGTGCGATCGGCGCCCACGACGCTGTCCTCGACGGTGGGCACGCCGGCCAGGACGCCGTTCAATCCGACAGCGGCCCTGTGCCCGACGGCGCTCCTGTCGAGGACACCGACGTCTCGGCCGTCGACGGCGGGCCTGGCACCGATCAAGACGGAGGACCGGGTGGTGGCGACCTCGACATCGTCGCGCTGACCCTGGAGCCCCCGGCGTTTTCGCTGCCGGTCGGCGGTCAGGCGACGCTGGTGCTGAGCGCCAAATTCGCCGATGGCAGCAGCGAGGACGTCGGCGCCATCGCCACGTGGTCCTCGACCGCGCCCGGCCTCGTCGCCGTTGCCAAGGGCGGCCAGCTCACCGCGCTGGCGGCCGGTGTGGCGGAGATCCGCGCCACCGTGGGCGCCCACACCGCCTCGAGCAAGGTCACCGTGGTGGCGGCGGCCCTGGTTTCCCTCGAGATCCAGCCAACAGACGCCACGCTCGCGGTCGGTGCGGTGCTGCAACTCGGCGCGGTCGGCACGTTCGCCGATGGCAGCCAGCAGAACCTCGGCCTCGCGGTGGCGTGGTCGAGCGACACACCCGGCGTGGTTGAGGTCGTTCAGGGCGGACTCGCGAGCGCCAAGGCCGCCGGCAAGGCGATCGTCACCGCCAAGCTCGGAAGCGTCACCGCGAGCGCCGTCTTGACGGTGCTGACCGCCAAGGTCGTGGAGCTGGTCGTCGAGCCCGTCGATCCGACGCTGGCCCTCGGCGCCAGCCTCAAGATGACGGCCATTGCCAGCTACGACGATGGCAGCAAGGGCGACGTCTCCTCTGCAGTGACTTGGAACAGCGCCTCGCCCGACGTGGTCAAGATCGCCGCCGACGGCACCGTCACCGCCCTGGCGGTGGGTAGCTCGGTGTTGTCCGCCGTCTACGCCGGCCAAGAAGCGACGCGCATTGTGACCGTCGTCGCGCCCAAGCTGACCCAACTGGCCATCGATCCGCCCGACATGGTGCTCGCCGCGGGCGGTAGCGCGCAGTTCAAGGCGTTCGGCACCTTCGACGACGGCAAGAGCGCTGACCTCACCCTGGCCGTCACCTGGTCGATCGCGCCGCCGGGCGTGGCCAGCATCAGCAACGCCCCGGGCAGCCAAGGCAAGCTCACCGCCACCGCCCCCGGTAGCGCGCTGGTCATGGCGTCCTACGGCGGCCAGGCCGTGACCGCCAAGGTGACGGTCAGCAAGGCGACGTTGCAGGCGCTGGCGATCGAGCCTGCCAAGCCAAGCGTCCCCAAGGGCGTGACTTTGCAGTTGGTGGCGATCGGGACCCTCAGCGACGGTTCGGTGCAGGACGTGACGTCGCTGGTGGTGTGGGCCTCCTCGGCGCCGGCGATCGCCACCGTGTCATCGACCGGCAAGACCGCTGGCCAAGCCGCTGCTTTGGCCGTCGGCAAGACCACCCTGAGCGCCTCGCTCGACGGCAAAGTCGCCAGCGTCGAGCTGCTGGTGAGCGCAGCGGCGCTGACCTCGGTCAAGGTGGTGCCCGACAAGCTCTCGCTCGAGGTCGGTGGACAGAAGGCCTTGGCCGCCGTCGCCACCTACTCCGACAAGAGCGAAGTGACAGTCACCGCTTCTGCGGTGTGGAAGGTCGGTGACACCGCCGTCGTCGAAGTGCAGAACGCAGCCGGGAGCCAGGGCGTGGTGACCGCCAAGGCCCAGGGCAGCACCACCGTCACCGCGACCATCGGCACGGTCAGCGGGCAGGCGACGGTCGAGGTCAAAGCGCCCACGCTGACGGCCCTGCAGATCGGGCCCATCAACCCGCAGCGCAAAGCCGGCGAGCAGCTCCAGTTCTTCGTCACCGCCGTCTACAGCAATCAGGCGACGCAAAACGTCACCTTCCAGTCCGAGTGGAGCAGCGACAACATCGCGGTCGCCAGCGTGGGCAATGACGGCAACCAGAAGGGCCGGGCCCAGGCCAAGAACGCCGGCAAGGCCATGATCTCCGCCGCGTTCGGTGGCAAGACCGTGAGCACGACACTGACGGTGACCGACCCCGAGGTGATGTCGATCGAGATCTCGCCGGCCTACTGGGAGCTGAACGCCGGCACGCCGATGCAGCTCCAGGCGGTGGCGATCTTCACCGACGGCAGCTCGCAGAACGTCACCTTCCAAGCGCAATGGAGCTCAGCCAACGCCCAGATCGCGGTCGTCGGCAATAGCGGCGGCGGCGGCGGCGGCGGCGGCGGCGGCGGCCCCGGCCAGCAGCCCAAGGGCCGCGTCCTCGCGATGACACCGGGCACGGTGACCATCACCGCCACGGCGCAGGGCCTCACGGGCAAGGCGACCATCGTGGTCAAGCCGGCAGTGCCGACCGCGCTTTCGCTGTTTCCCGGCTTGCAGAGCTGCGCGCCAGGCCAGTTCCGCCAAATCGAGGCGACGCTGATCTACAGCGACGGCAGCTCGGTGCCGATCACCCAGTTCGCGACGTACCAGAGCACGGCACAGGCCGTCGCCGCCGCGCTCAACGGCCAAGGCCAGAAGGGCCTCGTGCAGTGCTTGAGCCCGGGCAAGGCGACGATCACCGCGACCTTCCAAGGCTTCTCGGCGAACGTCGCCGTCGACGTCTCCTCCGCGGAGTTGTCGTCGATCGCCATCGCGCCTGGCGCCGCCACGGTCGCCGCCGGTGTGCCGGTGCCCCTGCAGGTGTCTGCCTACTACAGCGACGGCACCAGCCAGACGGTCACCGGTCAGGCGACGCTGACCAGCTCCGACGTCAAGGTGGCGGCTGTTATCGACGCGGGACCGCTCTCGGGCGTGGTGCAGACCTTGGCCCAAGGCAAGGCGACCATCACCGCATCATTCAACGGCAAAAAGGCCACGGCAGCGATCACGGTCACCACAGCCACTGTCGCGGAGATCCAGATTACACCGGCTGCGCCCGCGGTGGCGCCCGGTAGCTGGGTCAAGTTCGAGGCCGTCGCGGTGATGACCGACAACACGGTGCAGCAAATCACCATCCTGGCCTCGTGGGCGAGCTCGGCGCCAGCCGTCGCCGCCATCGACAACACCAATGGTTTCCTCGGCAAGGGCCTCTGCCAGGCGCTAACCGCGGGCAGCACCGAGATCTCGGCCACCTGGGCGGGCAAGACCGGCAAGACCAAGCTGACCGTCAACCCGGCGTCGCTCACCGAGATCCAGGTCACACCCTTCGTCGCCACCTTGCCTGTCGGGTACCTGACCCTGTTCAAGGCGACCGGCATCTACTCCGACTTCACCACCCAGGACCTGACGCAGTCGGCCTCGTGGTCGTCGTCCAAGACCGCGATCGCTTCTGTGAATTCGACGCTGGGCAGCAAGGGTCAGGTCATGCCGCTGGCGGCCGGCAGCGCCGATATCGTCGTCAGCTATCTCGGCAAGACCGGCAAGGCGGCGATCACCGTCACCGAGGCCAAGCTGCAAGCCATCGCCGTGACGCCGGCGACCAGCAGCCTCACGCTTGGTAAATCGACGCAACTGCAGGCGCTGGGCACCTTTGTGGGCGGCCTGCAGCTCGACATCACGCCGTACGTGACCTGGCTCACCAAGCCCGCTGGCGTGGTCGGCATCAGCAACGCGTTGGGCAGCAAAGGCCTCGCCACCGCGCTGGGCAAAGGCAACGCCGCCGTAGAGGCCATCCGCGACGGCGTCACCGGCACGGCCGCGATCGTCGTCCAGTAGCGCCGGGTTCCCGCGAAGTCGGCGCTCAGCGCCCGGCTGAGCGCCGCGCGTCCGCCACCCGCGCTTGGCGCGCCAGCTCTGTCGCCTGCCACCGCTGCCAGAGCACCGGGTCAGCGTCCTCGGCCAAGCGCCCGAAGTCTGCCTCGCTGGCCTCGAGCTTCCTCATCTGGCCCGGCACCGCTGCCAATCCGAGGTAGAGGCGCGATCGCTCGGCCACCAGCCATTCCGCCGTCACTTGCCAGCCGGTCTCGGCCAAGGCGTGCCGCAGCTCGGCGGCGTGGTTGTGGGGCAGCAGCAGCAGGTGCTCGACACCGAGCGCGCGCGGCCGGTCGCGACGCAGCAGCGCGGCCATCTGCGCGCCGCCGATGCCGCTGATCACGGCGACCTGCGCCTCTCCCGCTTGCAGCGCGAAGCCGTCACCTTGGCGCAAGGTCAGGCCCAGAGGCATCGACTCGCCTAGCCGCGCGCGTGTCGCATGCAGCGGCCCCTCGGCGATGTCGATGGCGATGGCGCGCTGCGCTCGGCCGATCGCCAGGCACGAGAGCGAGACAAGGGCGTGGTCGCAGGCGATGTCAGCGAGTCCCTCGCAGGCCGGGATCCGCTCGCACAGCGCGCGTAGCCGCGGCGGCAGGCGTAGCGGCCCACTCACAGCACTTCGTCGTCGTCGGCGTCCTCTCTGCCGTGATGCGGCACCTCGAGCACGCTGACGGTCGGCGCCCAGCCGTTGCGGCCCCACGCAGTGTCCCACACCAGCAGGATGTGGCTGCCAGCGGGTGCCAGGCCCATCTGGTCGACGATGCCGAGCGCGACGTCCGGCGGTCGGCGCAGGGTCTCTTGATCGACCAACCGTGGGCTGCAGCCCCAATAGAGCGCCAGTTGCCGCCACACCGCCACGCTCGTGCACAGGGGGATGACCGGTGAGGCCGGCCGCTGGGCGCTGACCGCCTTGGCGGTGCGGCCCGATGCCGTCGGGACCACAATCGCCCGCACGGTCAGGTCGCGGGAGAGCCCGGCCGTGGCGCGCGACAGGGCGCGGTCGACCGGATTTCGCCCGTCCTCTCGCAGCCGCTCCAGGCCACGGAACTGGCCGTGGCGCCATTGCCAGCCCTCGACCAGCCGCAGCACCCGATCCATCGTCTGCACCGCCAGCACTGGGTAACGGCCGGCGGCGGTCTCTGCCGAGAGCATCACCGCGTCAGCGCCAGACGCGGCCGCCCACGCCACGTCGCTGACCTCGGCGCGCGTCGGTCGCGGGGCCTCGATCATCGACTCCAGCATCTGAGTGGCGACGATGACCGGCCGGTTGGCCAGGATGGCCGCGGCGACCAGCTCCTGCTGGATGATCGGCACCTCCTCGGCCGGCAGCTCGACGCCGAGGTCGCCGCGCGCCACCATGATGGCATCGGTGGCGAGCAAGATGGCCTCGATGTCGTGCAGGGCTTCAGGCTTCTCGATCTTGGCCACGATCGCCGGGTTGCATGGGCCGCCGCGCAGCAGCTCGCGCAGCTCCTCGATGTCGCGGGCGGAGCGGACGAAGGAGAGCGCCAAGAAGTCGACGCCGAGCTCCGCGGCAAAGCGCGCGTCGATCTTGTCCTTCTCGGTCAGCGACGGCGTCGACAGCGGGACGCCGGGCAGGTTCATGCCCTTGCGATCGCTCAAGGTTCCGCCGTAGATGACCTTGCAGCGGATGTCGTGAAGTCTGTCGCTGTCGATGACTTCCAGGGTCATCGCGCCGTCCGCTAGCAAGACGCGGTCACCCGACCGAACGTCTTGCGCCAACGGAAGGTATTCCGAGGGGATGATCGTTGTGCCGTCCTCGCGCACGCCACCCCAGGTCGGGCGGGTGGTGATGATGACTTCGGCCCCCTCGACCAGCTCGACGCTGCCTTGCTCGAAGCGCCCGACCCGAATTTTGGGGCCGCAGAGGTCGCCCAGAATCGCCACCGGCCGCTGCACGTGCGCTGACGCAGAGCGAATCGCGGCGTAGGCGGCAGCGTGGCCCTCATGGCTGCCATGGCTGAAATTCATGCGAAAGACGTCGACCCCAGCCTCGACCAGTTCGCGCAGCACCGCCGGCGACGACGACGCCGGGCCGACGGTCGCCACGATGCGCGTACGCCGATGCTTGAGCGCCACCCGTGTCAGATCGAGCCCGAATCCCATTCTCCACCTCTGTCGTCGAGCCCATCGGCTGCGGGCGCGCGGCCCGCAGAGCGCAGCCGAGCGTGATCGCCGCTACTCTGCCACAGCCAACGCCATGGTGTAGCAATCGACCCGATCGTGGCAGCCGCGGTGCGCGACCCGCCGGGCGGTCACGCGTCGAAAATCACGAATTGGCAGGTCTCTGGGTCCCAGCCGACGTTGCGGCCGTGGTTGAGGTCGAGGCCGACCTCCACGGGCTGGCCGCCGGCGCGGTCGTTGGCGATGGAACGGCCGAGCTGCTGCCGGACGAGCCGAAGAATGAGCGGTGTCGACCGGCGATAGATCTCCTCCAGCGCGGCCATTCGGGCGTCGAGGTCGTCGACCAGACGAAAGTCCTGCGCCGCCTGGCGGCAGATCTGGGCTACGGCCGGCAGCTTGCCGAGGCTCTGGCAGTCGTCGACGAAGACACGCAGCTTGATGAGCTCCGGGCCCAGGTCGCTCGCCGTCTGATAGCGATCGGCGAAGGCCATCGCCAGCACCCGTGGCACCCCGGCAGGCTCGGCCTGGCTCCATAGCGCCTCGCGGGTCGCCCCTTGCGCCCCGACGTTGCCAGCCAGCATCGCGGTAAGCGCGGCGCTCGCTCGCCACGGCACCAGCTCCATCTCGAGCAGCCCGACGCCGAGGGCCTTGGGATCGGTGAGGCGAGCGGTGCGGGCCAGCTGGCCCGTCGCGGCGCTGCTCGCGGCCGGCGGCGCGACTTTTTCTCCAGCGACGTTCAATGGCAACGGCGCGCCGTCATCGGCCAGCCAGCGCGCGCCAGCGAAGAAGATGTCAGCGGCGATCAGCATCACGAGGTCCCGTCTCATCGCGTCAGCGGCGTCCTCCGCCATCCCGAGGACGTTGCCGCCCGCTGCCACTCGCTCCAGCCGCCGCAGCTTGGCGACGAGGCAACCCGCCTCCCTGCAGACGCGCATCGCCAGCTGGTGGCCGCCGCGACCAAGGCGCGTCAGCGTGGCGGCCTGGCCATAGCGGGCTCGCAGCAACGCGTCGACCGCGGCGGCCGCCTGGGGGGCGGCGGCGTCGCCGAGCAGCGGAAAACGCACCGACCGCAGCGCCGGAAGCCGGCTGGTGAGGTCGAAGGCCAGCGATTCCGGTGCCGGCAACTGCAACCGCAGTGACCCGATGTCGGGCCGGCGGACGGCGCCGCGCGGCCCGCTGCCGAGGGTATAGATGTCGCCAGGGTCGCCGGCGCGTAGTGGCTGGCCCGCCGCGTCGAGGGGCAGGTCGAAGGCGCGGCGGTGTATCGGGGCCGTCGCGTCGATCTCACCGCAGCACGGCGACACCGCTACGGCCGGGCCGTAGGCGATGTCGGCAGTAGGTTCGAGGGTCTGGGGCTGAGCCGCTGCCGCGGTCGCGCCCGGCAACCGCTGGCCGCCCGCCGGCTTCGAGGTGCCGGCCGCCGAGCCTCGCGATGACGCTGCCCCGGAGGCGACTGGGGCTGGCGGCTTTCGGCCACGGCTCAGCGGCGATGGCGCGGCCCACGCCGTCCCGACCACGCAGGCGCACACGAGCGACACGAGAAGCCATGCCCACAGGTCAGCGCCCCAGCGTCGACCGCCTGCGACGCCATGGCGTGCCGCCGGTGCCCACGCTGGCTGCCGTCGCTGCCGTGCGCTGCCCTGTGGCGTCAGCGCCGGCTGACATGGACCGCCGCGGGTGCCGGCTGGTCGGGCCGGAAGCCCGGTTCGACGGCGAGGCCGGCCCAGCTCTGACAGACCGCTAGCCACCCGTGAACACGTCGCCGCTGCCCTCGATCATCTTGCCCATGCCGCCGCAGTGCTGGTCGGCGTCGCCGAGCCGATGCGCCTTGAGGCCATTGATGATGACGGTGCCGCTGCCGGCCTTGGCGGTCCAGGTGTTGGGTCCACAGCAGGCGGCATGGACGCCGGGATCCGAGACGCGCAGCGCTGGGCGGCTGTTGACGAACACATCGGGGGAGCCGCCGACCGCAGGGCCGACGCAGGGGTGCGGACAGGCCGGGCAGCCGTGGGCATCGGCAGGCACCATGCTCTTGTCGCCGAGTCTGCTCTGCGGGGGTCCGGCCATCGCTGCCTCCCTGACGCCCCAAGGCGCCCTACCGAGAGTCTAGCACGGGCGTCGCTGGCAGATCTATCGCGGCTCGCTGGACGGGGACGTCGGTGGGAACCAGCGGCCCCGCCCCCCGGCCGCCATCACCCGCGTGCCGCCGCTGTCAAGCGCCAAGCATGGCCGCGGTCTCGCGATCGCCGATGAGAGGCTCCGGGGCCTACTTGTGCGCCGCGCCGACGAGATCGACCCGGCACTCGACCGCCATCGTCAGTTTCACGCCGTCGAGCGAGAGGTGCTGCTGATAGATGGCGCCCGGCGGCTTGCAGTCGACCACCGCCAGCGGCGCGCCCGGGGTCTGCGCCGCGGCGACGAACTCCTGCATCTGCTTGGCCCAGCGCTGTACCAAGGCCGGGCGATGGTCGTCCGGCGCCGACACGAGGGCTTGCGGCACGCCGCAGATGACCTGGACGCCCTTGCGCGCGTCCGGGTAGGTCTCGACCAAGGCGTCGCGCGCCTTGAACATGGCGACCTGCCACCGCGCGCGTTGCAGCAGATCGGCTTCGGGGGGGAGCGGCAGCTCGACGATGGCCGTCAGCGACACCTGCGGCGTCGGGTTCCGGCCCTTGTCGTCGGTCCACACCGACACGCTGCTGCCCGTCCATGACATCGACGTCTTCTGGCCTTTGAGGTCGGCCAGCGCCTGCTGGACCTTGATCGCCACCTCCTCGATGGCGGCCAGCGCCGCCTCAGGGTCGCGATCTACGCGGATGAGCGTCACTTGCAGCTGGAGGGCGTCCGGCCGCACCACCACCTCGGCTCCGGTCAGCGGCGTCCGCTGCCAGTAGTGGCCGCGTGGGTAGTTGGCACCCTTGCCGTTGAAGCTGCCGGCCTTGGCGCCGCTGGGCAGGGTGGCGACGATCGCCAGCAAGACGAATACGAGCGCTCGTGCCAGCAGGCCGAGGCAGGGCTGCGGCGACACCGACGCTCGGTCCACGGCCTGTTCGCAGAGGACCATGGGGTGAGGGGTGTTCTTCAAGGTTCCTCCTGCGGGTCGGCAATGGTCGGAGACGACGGCGCCCCTTGGTGAAGAGACGCATGAGCGGCCGGCGCGATCTCCCCGAAGTCGGCGCGCTGCGCCTGACCTATTTCTCCAGCCTGCGAGAGCGCGTAGCGAAGCGCGATCGGCATCAGCAACACGTTGACCGCGACGATGCCCAGCACCAATGCGGCCGCGCCTTCGCCGATGCCCGGAAAAGTCCGCTCGATGACCAGCGCCATCGCCAGCACCAGGCCGGCCTGCGGGAGCAAGCCCACCCAGATGTAGCGCTGGACCGCTGGCGCCACCAAAGGACCGCGGGTGGCGACCCAACTGCCCGCTCGAATGCCCAGGGTGCGCAGCGCGATCAACGCCAGCGCAGGCGCGGCCACGGCCGGCAGCAGCCCGAGCTGGAGCCCAGCGCCGGCCAACGCGAAGAAGACCACGTAGATCGGCAGCGAGGCACCCTCGATGTCGTGGATCAGCCGCGTCGCCCCGCCTGGTGTGGCGTTCTGGACGAACACCCCCGCCGCCAGCGCCACCACCAAGGGGTCCAGGTGCAGGTGCGCACCGACCTCGGCGACGACCGTGCAGACCAACAGCGCGAAGAGGTCGACCCCATCGCCTACCTTGACGAGGTAGAGGCCGAGCACTGCCCCCACGACCGCGCCAGCGCCGATGGAGCCGAACACCTCCCAGGCGATTCCGCGCACCATCTGGCCTGGATCGATGGTGCCAAGCAGGGCGGCCTGTGCGAGCGCAGTCGCCAGCCCGAACAGCACGATGACGACGAGGTCGGCAGCGACCACCACCGGCAGCACCGCCCGCTTCACCGGGCCGTCGGCGCGGGTCTCGGCGAAGAGGGCCATCACCACCGCTGGCGACTGGCTCGACAGGGCGATGCCGATCACGGCCGACAGCGCCAACGCCGGCAAGATGGCGAGCTCGCGCATGAAGGGCAGCCAGTCACGCATCGCAAAGGTCGCGAGCGTCAGCAGCGCGGCAGTGCCCACGACGGCAAAGGCCGTCATTCGCCAGACCACGCGGCGCAGCGGCTGGAGCTGGCGCAGGTCGAGCTCGCCGCCGGCAGTCAGCGCGATGAGGCAGACGGCAATTCCGCTCAGCAAGCGCAGATCTGCGGTCATGCCCGACGAGAGCAGGCCGAGCCCCGAGGGGCCGATCGCGATGCCGGCCACGATGTAGCCCGTCAGGCGCGGCAAATTGAGACGCGCGGCGATGCGGCCGGCAAAAAAGGCGGTCAGCAGCAGGTAGCCGAACGCGAGCCCAGCGGCGCCCGGCGGCGCGGCGGCGTCCGGCGGCAAGAACGTGCGCGCCGCGTGCATCAAGCCGCCGAGCGCGAGTACGAGCAACAGCGCCATCATCGCGCGTCCGGGTGGCGGTCAGGCCAAATCTGCCACAGGAGCTCGGTCAACATCGCGCCGCCGACCACGGTCGAGACCAGCCATCGCAGCGAGTCGGCGGCGTAGAGCGTCTGCACCGAGACGACCAGGGCGATCGCCATCAGTCCCACGGGCTCCAGATGCCAGAGCCGGGGCGTGGCGTCGACCAGGTCGCTGGTGCGGGCGGCAGCCCGGCGCGCGGCTCCAGCCGCCACAGCCCGGACAGCGACGAACACCGGCAACAAGGCCCAGCCGCGCCAGTCGCCGAAGTCCCACGAGGCGCCGACCGCCGCCAGGAAGAGCAACTGCAGCGGCCGCTCGAGGCGGCGCAAAATCGGCGCCAGGCGCGTCCGCAAATCACCCGGCAGGTTGGTCAGCATGGTGCCGATGAGGAAGCTGACCGCAAGCGGCGGCAGGCGCAGGTAGGCCGATAGGCCGGCCGAGAATGCTACCGAGCCGATGGTGACGGCGAGGAATTCCGGCCCAGTCGTCGGTCGCCGCACGGTGGCATAGACCAGCAGCCCCACCACGCCGCCCATACCGACCAGCACAAAAAGCCAGGCCGTCCCCGGCAGCTGCCAGGCCGTCTCGCCGGGCGGCCGGAAAAAAGACGCCAACAGCGCGAGGCCGACGATTCCTGCGAATTCATCGAGCTGGGCGACAAAGGACTCGAGCAGGCGGCGATCGCCGGGCCCAGCGCCGGCGACCTCGTCGCCATGGGCCAGCGCTCCGGTGAGCTGCGCCGTCATCGCCCCCGCCGCCCCGATCACCACGGCATTTCGGGCCGCTGTCTCAAAGTCCAGCTCTGGCTGCAGCAGCCAGAGGCTGGCGCCTCCGAGCAACGTCAGGGCTGCAAACGGCACCGCGGTGCGCAGCGCGACGGCGGAGGCCGTGCCCGCTGGCAGGCGGTCGAGGATGCGGAGGTCAAAGCGCATGCCGACCAGAAGCCCGAGCCAGCCAAGGCCGAAGTCGAGGACCGGCGAGAGCCGCGCTAGCAGCGCGTCGTCGAGCACCCCGACCGCCGGCAATCGCGCCACCAAGCCCAAAATGAGGAACGGGAAGCCAGTCGCCACCATGTTGGCGATGCCAAGCGTGGCCTCGACCTCTCGCACCTTCGGGTGGCCCATGAGCCACGCCAGGCTGATCAGCAGCAGCAAACCGATGACGCTCTCGAGCAGGACTCCCGGCGCCTTGGCGCGGACGGCGCTCGTCTTGTTGGCCACAACTTGCATGGCCTTGCGAACGTCGTGGATCGGTGCGCCAGGCGTCGGCGCCTCCGCCAGCGCCACCGCTGCGAGATCGGAGGTGGCTGTGGGGGCTGCAGACAGCCCGCTCTCGCTGGCCTCAGCGGCCAGGCTCACGCCCTCAGGCAGCCCCGTGGGTGTCGGCGGCGACGGCAGCCACAGCTCATTGGCGAGGGCCGCGCCGCGTGCGCCGCTGCAGCCGGCGGCGACGAGGCCGCTGCCCAGCGTCAGCGCCAACGCAAGCGCGACGGGGTATCGCCGCGGGGTCGCCCAGGTCGGTGCCGCACGACGCGTCGCGACCGCTCCTGTCTTGGCGGCGTGGCGTGACATCCGGCGTCGCATCCCGCCAGGATAAGGGCCGGGAGCCGGGACCGTCAAACCACCCCAAGCCGACAAGACTTTTTCAGAGTTTCTAATGAGTTTGGCTGCCGGCAAGCGGTTGCCGGCGGACTCGACGCCAGCGGCAGGGACCGCTACGCTGCGGACGATGCGCCTCCTCCCCGCCTCCCTTCCTCCGTCGCTGCTCCACCGCAGGCGCTCCCCTCGCGCGCCGATCCTTCAGCCCGAGCGGCAACGCTGGCACCTGCTCGCGCTTGCGGCGTGGTCGATTCTCTGGGCCTGCGAGGCGCCCAAGGTCGAGGTCGAGCCGTTGTGGTCCGACGACGTCGTGGCGCCGAACTTCGGGGATGGCGGCGCCGGCGGTGAGGCAGCGGCGGAGGTGGCGCCGCGCGCGGACACGATGCTCGATGGCGGAGATGGCGGACTCGGCGGTGGCGGAGACGGCGGCGCGGATGGCGGCGCGGGTGATGGCGGCGTCGTCGATGGCGGCGGCGGTGTTGGCGACGGCGTCGCCGGCGATGGCGACGCCACCGGCCAGGAGATCGGCGACGGCACGAGTCAGGACATCGCGTCCGACGCGCCCGAGACGGCCACAGACGCTGGCGACGGCGCCGTGGTGCCAGACGCCAACCCGGCCGACACTTCGACGCCACCGACGATCGCCAAGGTGTGGAGTGAGGTCATCCAGCCGTGGGGCTGCGCGACGCCCGCCTGTCATGGCTCCAAAAGCGGCTCGCCGCTCTTCGTCGACCAGTTCTCAGCACGCGCCAAGATGGTCGGACAGCCCGCTCAGGGGCCATGCGCGCCGGGCCTGCTGGTGGTGCCCGGCGACGCCGACAAGTCCGTGTTGCTGCGCAAGATCGACCCGAAGTTGATGCTCTGCGGCCTCGCGATGCCGAGCAAGGGCGGCGTCGACGCCGAGGCCGCCTTGCTGGTCCGCCAGTGGATCAGCGCCGGCGCGCAGCCCTGACGCAACGACTCCAGGCGAGGCCCTGTCCGCGCCACGGACCGAATCCGTGGACTTCGGCCCGATGCTGGCTTGTCCAGGACGGCAGCGGCTACGTCACTCAGGCTTGCAATCGCTCTGCCATCGCTGCGCCTTCGCGCCTCCGCGCCTTGCCCCGCCCGCCGCGGTCGGCACCATGGCGTGATCTGGTGTTGCCAGCCTCGGCATCAATTGCAGCGCGGTACCGCACCGCCGCCACACGACTTGCCGATCGCCTTGCAGTCGTAGCGCCGCGGCTGGCCGAGCTCGCAGTAGAAGACCTCGGTACCTTCGCAGCGCGCAGCAAAGGTGCAGCTGCCGGCCTGGCTGCACACCACCTTCGGGCAAGTGGAGAACGGCGCGCAGGTCGGCCCCTGTAGACCGGTATCCTCCTCGAACAGGCAGATCTCCCCGGCTGGGCAGGTGGTGACGACCAGGGAGTTGCCCTGACACAACGCGAGTGCGCCGCCGTCACAGGCCGGTACGCCGGCGCCCGGGCAGGCGAGGCTTCCGCTACAGGCCGCCGCCGGGTTGCCGCTGGCTGCCACCCCGGCCTTGCAGTTCTGGCTTGAGGCGCCGCAGTCGTGCTTGACCGCTCGCAGGCCGGTCGGGGTCTGCAAGCAGGCGGTGGCCACCTTGTCGTTGCACTCGCTGACGTCGCCCGCCGGGCAAGGGGCGTCGAGCAGGCAGCGCGGCGCGCCTTCGACGACGGTGCAGATCGCGCCGTGCTTGGCGCAGCCCATCGGCAGCGCTACGCCGCCATGGCAGTGATATGCCATCGCCTCTTGGCAGCCCTGACTCGGCCCGCTTGGACAGGCCACGCCGCCGAGGCAAGCCGCGACTGCGGCACACCCCGAGGCGTTCGCGACGCAAGCGGCATGGGGCAACAGCCCCGCCAGCGCGGCGTGCGCCGGGTCGAGCAGCGCTCCGGTCTGGACGTCCATGCCGACCAGGTCTGGCGCCAACGCGGCCCGCATGCACGCCTGCAGCCCGAGGTTGGGCGCCACACACGGCAGCAGTTGCGCGCACGCCGCCGCGAGCTGCGGGTGGGCGGTTTCGGGAACGGAACACGAGAGCAAGGGTGGCCCGCTCTTGGGCTGGGTCGCCTGGCAGACGCCAAAGCCGCAGTGAAACATCGGCGTCCAGGCGCCCAGCATGCACTCCAGGCGCAGCTTGCCATCGACGCTGCAGGCTTTCTGTCCGTCTTTGCCCTTGCAGCTGCTCAGGGCCTGGGCCGTCGGCGGCCAGGCAGGACCGGCGTCGAGGTTGGCATCGAGGCCACCGTCGGCGTTGGCGTCGAGGTTGGCATCGAGGCCGCCGTCGGCGTTGGCGTCGAGGTTGGCGTCGAGGCCGCCGTCTGCGCTTGCGTCGAGGTCGGCGTCGGCGATGGCATCGAGGACGGAGTCGGGGTCTACGTTGGCGTCGGGGTCGGAGTCCGGGTCGGAGTCTTTGTCGACGTCGTCGACTTCCTCCACCTCAGTCCCGTCGTCGGCGTCCCCGGAGCCATGGGTCTCCGTCTCGCCCGTCCCCACGTCCTCGCCCGCGCCGTCGCTCACACTCGAGGTGTCCTCGGGCAGCGGCGCTGCGTCTTGCGCATCGGCGTCGGGCCCGCCGTCCGCGCCGACGACTTCCGCGTCGCGGTCCTCGACGACCGGTGCGTCTCCGATGCTGTCGGCGGCCCCGGGCAACCGCGCGTCGCCGCCGCCGAACGCGATCGCCGGCGCCGTCGCGCCCGACATGAGGCCGCAGGCCGCCTGGAGCAGGCAGCCGAGCAAGAGGACGGCGTGGGTGGCGCTGCCAGGTGTCGCCCAACGGCCGGAACGCAGGCCGCGCGTCGTCGGCAGGCCTCGGTTCGGCAAAACCGCCGCCTCCATTCTCCGTGGGCCGTTCGTCAGAGCGTCAACTCCGCGTGGTTCACAGGGTTTTGAGGTAGGCGACCAAGGCGTCGAGCTGGGCCGGCGACAGGTGCGAGGTCTTGCCCATCGTGGTCGCCGTCTTCTTCAGCGCGTCGTGGAGTGTCTTGGCGCTGCCATCGTGCAAGTAGGGCGACGTGTACCAAATGCCTCGCAACGACGGCGTGTTGTAGGTCGGCTTCGGCAAGCCCTCCTTGGCCGCGACCTTGATCTCGACGTCGGTGGCGGTGCCGACGTCGTGCATCGCGCCGTCGGTGCCTGAGCCAGGCACGTGGCACTTCGAGCACTCCACCTTGGGATCGTCAAAGATCGCCTTGCCCTGGATCTGCTGCGCCGTCAGGCCGCCGGGACCGAGGTTCGGGTTGGGTGGCGGCTGCAGGCCCTTCAGCAGGAACGCGGACAGCGCAGTCAACTCCTGCGGCAGCAAGCCGGTGCCGCCCATGCGCGCGGTGGTGTTGATGACGTTGTCGACCAGCTTGAACTTGGTGCCGAGCCAGTTGAAGGGAGCGGTGTCGTGGAGTCGCCCGGCCAGCGCTGGCGTCTGCCGCGGTCCTTCAGCGATGAACCAGACGGTGTGATCTTCTTCGCCCTCACGGTGGCAGGTGCCGCAGGCGAATCGGCCGGCGCCCGAGAGCCGGGGATTGCGGGCGAAGTGGAAGATCTTGCGGCCCAAAGCGGCGTCTGCCGGCAGCGGATCAACGCCGTAGGCTGCCGACGTCTCGCTGCCGAGCAAGAGCGGCGCGACCTCGGGGAGGGCCTCGGGGTTGGTCGGGATGGTTCCGGTCGGCGCCAACGCCAGCAGCGGTCCGAGCGCGATGCGGTGGACCTTGAACTCGTGGCCGCAGAGCACGTAGGCGACGTCGCCTTTGGGTGCGATGACGATCGAACGCGGGCCCGCACCGACAGCGAAGTCGGCCAGCGGCCAGCGCATCGGGTCGCTGGCAGCGGTGTTGACCACCAGCACGTTGTTGCTGCCACGGCCGGCGATGAGCGCCAGGGTATGGGTCGGGTGGTGCACGATGTCGGCCGGCTGGTCGAAGCGCGTCAGGATCGAGCGGCCGGTCTCTGGGTCGACGATGGCCTTGTCGTTCTTGACCATCGGCGCCAGCGCAGAGGCAGATGCCGGCAGGGACGAGATCGTCACCTCGTAGGGGCGAACGGGCGCGCCAACGCACGGCGGCTTGCCGGGTGGCGGCGGCACGACGTGGCAAGTGCTGCCGTAGCCGCCCGAGCAGATGACTTTGGGCGGCTGCGGGATGTCGACCGGCTTGAGGCCGGCGGCGTCGAGCACGTCCTCGGCCGAGCCATTGGCGACCAGGACGTGCGAAATGAGCACCGTGCCTTTCTCGGGATCGATGGTGGCCGCGATGGCGCGGTTGGCGCCGCGGGCCTCGATGGTCAGCTTGTCGCGGCAGACGGGGACCGGATTGAAGGTGCGCAGGCCGATGCTGGTGCAGCTGCCCATCAGCGGCGGCGTCACCGTGCCCTTCTTGACCTCCTCGAGCTTGACCGTGAAGTCCAGCGCCGGCGCGATGTGCGCCTCGCCCCGGCCGGCGAGCGCGATGATGGTGCCATCGGCGCGCACCAGCAGCGACTGCGGCCGCGAGACCCCGGTCCAACGGCCCAGGGTCTGGCCCTTGTCCGGCGTGACGGCGACGATCGCGTCCTCGCCGCCCAGGGCAACGTAGAGCACCTTGCCATCGACCGACATGGCGATGCCGGTGGGCTCGAAGCCGACGATGAGCGGCAGGCCCTGGCCGCCCTGCCAGGCGCCATAGGCGAAGCGGACCACTTTGGCTTCGTCGCGAACCGACACGTAGACCGCGCCGTCCGGGCCGACCAGCAGCGACTCGGGCCGCTTGCCGACGGGCAAGGTCGCCTCAATCGTCAGCTTGGCGGCGTCCATCACCACCAGCGCGCCATTGTCGGCGTCGATGATGAACAGCTTGCCGCCGTGCAGCGCCATCGCCCGGCCGGAGGTCCAGGCTGGTGGCAGCGTCGCGGTCAGCGCCCTCGGCGCCCTCGGCTTGCTGATCGGCGTCGTGGCCGACAGGGCGTCGAACACCTTGGTCGTCACGGGCAGCGCGCCGCAGTCGTCGGGGCACGCGCTGGCCTCGCTGCCGTCGCAGAGGCCGTCGCCGCACGTCGTCTTCTCGCCGACGCAGGCGCCCTGCTTGCACGATTGGCCATCGCTGCACGGCGCGGCGGCATCAAAGGCGAAGCCGTCGCTGTTGCAGGTGGCGGGGCGGTCGTCGGCGCAGAAGACCTCGCCGGGGATGCAGACCTGCGCCTGGCAGCTGCCTTCTTTGCAGCCGAAGCCGGCCGCGCAGGTGGTCACGGTCCAGCCCTTGGCGTCGGCGTTGCATGTGGCGACCTTGGCGCCATCGCAAGCGACGACGCCCGGCACGCAGGTGAGCGCGACGCACGCGCCGGACTCACAGACCTTGCCTTCGCTGGCACAGTCCCGGATCTGCTCGCTGTGGGTGCCCTTGGCGTTGCATAGGGTCTGGATCGCCCCGTCGCAGCCGTAGGCGTTCGACGCGCAAGCCAAGGCGACGCAGCTGGCCACTTGCTTCTCGACGTGACAGGCGAGGCCGGCGCTGCAGGGTTCGATGTCGAAGCCCGAGCCATCGGCCCGGCAGGTGCCGAGGCCGCCGTCGGTGCAGAGGGTGGCCCCCGGCTTGCACGCGTCGGGGACGCAGGTGCCGCCGGCGCAGCTGTGGCCGCTGGCGCACAGGGTGGCTGGCAACAGCGAGGTGCCGCGCGGGCTACAGACTGCCACCGAGCCGGGGCTGCCCAGCTCGCCGAGGCAGATCGCCATGTTGGGCTCGCAGATCTGCGGCAGGCAGGCGCCGTCTTCGCAGACCGTGCCGGCGCCACAGGCCGTCGGGCGCCACTGGTTCTGGCTGCAGGTCTCAAGCGCCTGGAGGCCCTGGCAGCGCAGCGCAGCCTCGGGGCAGCTCGCCGCTTTGCCCTGGAAGGAAGGATCGCCGCTCTTGCCGGAGTCGCCATCGTCCGCGCCGTTGCAGCCGTGGAGGGCCAGCAGGCTGGTGAACAGGAGCGGCCAACCGAATGCCAGCCTGTCTTTGGCTACCTGAGACGCGCCTCGCGCGCCCAGATCGCCACCCCGCAGAGCCCCGTTGTCGGTCGTCTTCATCGGATCCCTCCCCTAAGCTGCGAGCGAGGGTGGATCGATTCGCAACGGACTTCAAGCACTTCTTCCCCAGCGATGGGGTCTACCCGCCCCGTGCCTATTCGGCGTATCCGGCTGCCGGGCCGTAGCCGTGGGCGACGACCTGGCAAGGCGCGCTGCACCGCACGACGTGGGGGCCGGCGCTGACCGCGACCCGCGCTGCGCCAAAGCCGGACGCCTCCATCTGGGCCACGAGCTCCGGCGTTCCCTTGGGTTCGGCGACCAGCGGGATCGGCAGCAGCGTCATGGCGGCGCCGCCGTCGACGCTGACTTTGGCGCCGAGCGGCGCGGCGATGGCGAGGTGGTGGGTCGAGAATGACCCGCCTGGCGCCACCACCGGCCAGGTCTCCGGCCAGGCCGTGACCGGGCGCAAGGTTGCCATCGCCGGGTCGCCGACGGCAGCGTCGCCCAGGCCGGTGCCGCCGCGCCCGACAAGGAGCTGCGTCACCGCGATCTTGCCCGTGGCTACCACCATCACGTCCTGGCCGATCGGCAAGTCGAAGGCCTCGCCGCGATCGAGCAGCTTGGGAGGCCCGAGCGGTGGCACGGTCACGACCAGGGTGGCATCGGAGGCAGCCACGATGCGCAACAGGTCTGGCGCCTTGCCGCGGGCGGCGCTGCGGGCGACGACGTAGATCGAGCCCCACGCGGCGACCGGCAGCTGCGCGCTGCCGAGCGCGTCGCGGCAGCAAGGCGCCGGGCAGTCGAGGTCCTGGACGCAGGTGGCCCCAGTGCCGAGGCATGCGCCGGCGCTGCCCGGGCCCGCGCCCTTGGCCTTTTGGCAGGTGCCTACTTGGGGTACGCGCGCCCCGCGGTGTCCGCTGAGCACCGCGATCGGGCCACTGCAGGTGATGGATGTGCCGGTCAAGTCGGCCTCGACCCCGGCCATGAGCACCAGGGCAGCGCCGGCCGGCAGGGTCGAAGTCCAGGTCCCGCCGGCGGCGATGGCGGGCACGGCGAGGCCCGGCGCGCCTTCTGGCGAGGGCTGGATCGCCCCCGCCGCCTCGACCTGGAGGAGACACGCCTCGCCGCGGTTCAGAATGGCCACATACGCTTCGGCGCCCATGCCTTCACTCGGCCAGCCTACCAAAAGGAACTCATCCCCGCCGGCGGCGACGGGCATGAGGTCGAGCAGGGCGCCGTCGCTGCCATCGACGCTGCCGGTGGAGACCAAGAGCCGACCGCCGCCGCCCCACTGCAAGGCGATGGGCGGCACCTGGCCGCTGGCGGTCGGCGATTGAGCGGGCAGCTTGTTCCAGGTCTGCAGCGAGAGCGCGATCTCGCTGCCGAGCTGCGAAGTTCCGCCCGGCTTGTCGACGCTCAGGCCGCCGACGACCACGGACGACAGCGAAGTCGGTGCCGGCGCCCCAGCGGCGGCGCGGCCCAGCAGGTGCAAAATTGCAGGCGTCGCCGTGGAGGCCGGAGCCGGCTCGTCGCTGGCCGCCGCCAAGCGCGGCGGGTCGAAGGCGCTCGCGCCGCAGCCGACGAGGTGGCCGGCGTCGGGCTCGCACGCGGCCTTGCAGCTGCCTTGCTGGCAGCGCTGGCCGGCAGCCCCACAGTCGACGCCCGCAGCGCCGTCGAAGCCGGTCGCGCCGCAGGGCGCAGCGACATCGCCCAGACACGCACTGCTCATCGGTGCGCATGGCAGGCAACTCCCGCCGGCGCAGAGCTGATCGATGGCGCACATCTTCATGACGTTGCTGGTGGCGCCCCCAGCGCAGGCCAAGATCGCCTTGGCCGTCGACGTCCCGGTCAGCGGCGCGCCACAGACGCCGAGGCCCGCCGTGCAGGTGCAGGCGCCGGCGACGCACGCTTGGTGAGCCGCGGCGCAATTGTCGGTGATGCCGTACCCGCTGCCGTCCGCTGCACAAGTGGCGACCATGCCGCCGACGCAGCGGGTGCTGCCTGGCGCGCAGGCCTTGCACGCTGCACCGGCGCAGACCTCAAATGCGGAGCAGGCCTGCTTGGGCGTCCACACGCCCTCGGCGCTGCAAACCTCCACCGCGGCGGCGCCCGAAGGAGCGTCAGGCTGGCAGCGCACGGTGTCGGGCAGGCAGGCCTGGCAGGCGCCCGCCACGCAGAAGGGGGTCTCGGCGGGGCAGGGCTCGGGCTGCCAGCCGTCGCCCGCGGTGATGCAACGCTCCAGCTTGCCGCCCTCGCATCGGCCGCTGCCCGGCGTGCAGAGCTGGCAGTGGCCGCCCTTGCAGGCGACTCCGGCTGGGCAGGGCTCCAGCGACTCGGTGTCCTTGCCGCTGGCCGCGCAGACCGCCACCGCTGCCACTGCGCCATCGCTCGAGCAGAAGATCTCTCCCGGGACGCAGAGCTGGCAGGCGCCCGCTTGGCACACCGGCTGAATTGGCGGGCAGGGCGCCGGCTGCCAGGCACCCTCGGCGTCGCAGCGCTCGCGCTGTTCGCCCTGGCAGCGGCTGGCGTCGGGTGCGCAGGCACGGCAAGCGCCGTCGTGGCAAAGCGGGAGCGTCGCGGTGCAGGGATCTGCGAGCCACACCCCGGCGCTGCAGCGCTGACGGCCCTCGGCCGCGCAACGGACGCCGCCCTCGGCGCAGGTTGCGGCACCCGTGCCACCACCGACGTCGGCGTCAGACTGGCCGGCGCCGCCGAGGTCGCCACCAGCGTCTGCGAAGCCCGCCACCGCCGTCTTGACCTTGACGGTCTCTGCCGAACAGGCGCCTACGAGCAACCCCAGCAAGCAGGGAAGCCAGCGAAGGGCCGGCGGCGACGTCCGGCACCTCACGGCTGCTTGTAGACCGCGATCTTGTACGTGGTGTAGTTGGTGCCGCCGTAGCACGGGCCCTTGGTCAGCTCGTCAGCGCCGTTGCCGCCTGGGTTGACCGTGACCTGGCCGCCGTTGCCGTTGGAGAGGCACTGACCGGCCGGGTAGCCGCCGCAGCCACCACCGCAGGTGCCGTTGCTGCTGCCGTAGAAGGGCGAGGTGTTGTTGCAGGGCCACATGTCCTGCTCGCACAGAATCATGTTCAGGTTGCCGCCGCCGTAGTATTGGCCGCCATTCCACCAGCTGGCGTGGTTGCCGACGCCGCTCATCCAGACGTCGACCCGCAGCTTGTCGGTCTGGTCCCAGATGCGCAGCCGCAACTTGGTGGACTTCAAGCAATTGTCCATGGCGTTGGGCCCGACATCGTTGCCAGCGGTGTTGATGAAGCCCATGCACTGGACCCAATCCGCCGGCAGCGTCTGATCGACGAAGGCGGAGGTTCCGACCAGCGTCTGGCCTGCCGGGTTGCAATCGGTCCCCGAGCCATTGCTGCACATCTTGCCTGTGATCTTGCTGCAGTCTCCAGCGCAGACGTCGCCGTTCTGCGTGTTGCCGTCGTCGCAGACCTCTTTGCCACCTTGCACATGGCCGTCGCCGCAGACCGCGATCTTGCACTTGTCCGTGCAGGCGTCGGTGTTGTCTTGATTGCCGTCGTCGCACTCCTCTTCGCCCGACTTGATGGCGTTGCCGCAAGCTGGCTGGAACGCCACCGTTCGCCAATCGGCGCCGTCGCAGGTGACGAGGCGGGCCTTCTTGGTGTCCGAGAAGGTCATGCCCTTGGTGGCGATGCTGCAGCCCGGCAGCTGCGCCGGGTCGGTCGGCATCACGAACGAGCCGGTGGCGTACAAGGTGCCAGGCACGTTGACCGCGCCTTGCGACAGCACCGTCACTTGCACCTCGAAGTTGGTCACGGTGCCGTCCGTGCCATTGTCGAGGTTGCAGAGCGCCTTGTTGCCGGGCAGCTGCGGCACGCAGAAGCCGGTGTCCAGCACCTTGAGCGTCCACAGCCCCTTGGCGGACTTGCCGACATAGGCCGCGAGGTCACCCTCTTTGGGCTTGTTCTGCGTGGGGTACACCCCGACGAACGACTTCTCGTTCAAGCCACCGCACGGGTCGCACAGGGTCATGCCTTTGACTTTGTCTTCGGGCGGCAGCAGCACCATGCGGACCTTCGACAGGTCGCTGTTCTGCACTTCGACGATGACGGTGATGCTCTGCACGGCACCTGTCTCGAGGATGTTGGCCAGGGCCGCAGCCTCGGCGCCGGAGTTGTCCGGGATCGGGAGCGGCAGGCTGTTGGGCTTGGCGACGGTCTTGAACTCATTGGTCAGCAGGCCGCCGGTCAGGTCGCCGAGCTTGCCGCCAGCGACGCCCATCGCCTTGCACTGCAGCACGCCGTCGGCGCCGACGCCGATGACCGCCTCCCCCGTCTTGCAGGTGCCGCTCACCTTGCCGATGCCGGTCAGCTTGCTGCCGTCGCCGATGAAGCTCTGGCCGGTCACGGTCTGCGCCGTCACCGCTTGGGCGGTCAGGGACTTGGCGCTGAGGTCGCCGGAGTAGACGCCGTTCTTGGCCTTGACCGAGTGGCCGCCGAGGTCGAGATCGCCGTCGAATGCGAGCTCGTTGCTGCCTACGCAGCCGGAGCACTGCAGGTCGGCAGCGACGCTGGCGACGTTGGAGCGGCGCGCGAAGGCCGTGGCATGCAGGGCGACCCGCGGCAGCTCAGGCTCGGCGCCGACCCGGACACCGAGCCAGGCGGCGGAGGTCAGCGCCGCGTCGTCGATGGCTTTGGTCGTACCGAGCGCGATGGCGACCGCGCCGCCTTTGACCTGGACGCCGACCAGCGCCTCGGACCAGAGCGGCTCCTTGGTCGTGGCGTCGGCGTAGAGCGACACGGTGAGGTCATAGGCGCCATCGGCGGCAGGAGAGCCGCCGACGCTGCGCAGCGAGCCCTCGAAGAGCAGGGTCTGCGGCGCCGCGTGGGCCGTCGCCACACCACCCAGCAGGGCCAGGCCGAGGGTGAGAGAAGCAAAGAGGTTGCTCGTGCGCGTCATAGTGCCGCCCCTTGGGATAGTGCTGCCCCTTGTTTCGGCCGGGGGAGTTCCGACCGCTGCGGCGACAAACTACCAGAGTCCCGGACGCCTTGCCATGGCAAATGGCTGGATGTCGACTCAGCGCACGTCCGACGCTTGTGGCTGCGACGGTCGCGCCGACCGCCGCGCGTCCACCTGCACCGCCGCCGCGCTCAGCAGCGCCAAGGCGCCGACCAGCGCGCCCGCCAAGACCCGTCGCCGCTGAGTCATGGACGCCCCACCTTGCGCCCGCCGGCGCGGCGACTTCAGAGCTTGGGCCGGGGCGCCCCGTCGCGCTGGGCCATTGCCTAGCCACAGCGCCCTGCTCCGGCTGGGAGGCGCGGTCGCTGCGCCCCGTCGATGGGTTGCTGCTGCGAAGGCCCAAGATCACGCCGGCCCACAGGGCGGCCAGGCTGCGCTCAGATCTTGCCGATGCGCTTGAGGGTCGCGACCACGCTCCAGCCGAACGCGAAGATCAGCGCGAACACGCCTACCCAGAGCAGCTGCAAGGCGGTCCTTCGGCTTGGCCGCAGGTCCGAAGCCGCCTCGAGCGCGGCCGGCAGAGACGTCGGGCGGTGGGGTTTTCCGTCGTCGGCGTTGTTGCCCGCGTCGTCGCCAAAGGCCAATGGTGGTGCGGGTTTGCGCTGTGGGCGGCGATCGGTGTCGGCGGCCGCCAGCGCCAAGGGCGAGCGCGCCACCACGGACAGCGCCGACGGTTCGAACGCTTCGACGCTCATCTTCTCGACCGGCGGCGTCGCGATGAGGCGCTCGGGCAGGGTGCCGTCCGGGGCGCGATTCAGCAGAGAGGCCACCGTCGCCGCCAACGCTGCCTCGTCGAAGTCGGGGGCAAAGCGCTCAAGCCAGCCCTCGAGCGCGTCCGCCAAGGCGCCGGCGGAGGCCGTCCGCAGCGCAATCGGCCGCTCCAGCGCCTGCGCCACGATCTGGCCGAGCTCGGGTCCGAGCTCTGGGACCAGCTCATCGACGAGTCGGATGGGCTCCTCGCGCACGGCGCGCAAGATCGCGAACGGCGACGTCATCTCGGGGCCGCGGAAGAGCGGCAACCCGGTCAGCAGCTCCCAGAGGCAGATGCCGATCGCGAACACGTCGCTGCGGGCATCGATGGGCTCGGCAGAGGCCTGCTCCGGCGACATGTAGGCGTACTTGCCCTTGATGATGCCGGCCATGGTCTGCTGGATGCGGGTCGCCACCTTGGCGACGCCGAAGTCGATGAGCTTGACCGCGCCGCGGCGGTCGATGAGGACGTTTTGCGGGCTCACATCGCGGTGCACGACACCGAGCAGCTGCCCCGTCTCATCCCGCATCGTGTGCGCGTGATGTAGACCGCGAGCGACGCCGGCCATGACGCGCACCGCAAGCGCCGGCGGCACCCGCTCGGTCATCAATTCGACGGCGCGGACAACGGCGCCGAGGTCGATGCCGTCGACGTACTCCATCACGAAGAAGTAGACGCCCTCGTGGCAGCCCAGCTCGTAGGTGGCGGCGATGTTCTCGTGGTGGAAGCGCATCGCCAGGCCGGCCTCTGCCACCAGCATGTGGACGGCAGCCTGGTCCTCGCCGACGCCCGCATGCATGCGCTTGAGGGCGCAGAGGCGCTGACCCGCACGCGTACGGGCGGCGGCCAGGAAGACCTCGGCCATGCCACCGCGGCCGAGCGGGCGCAGCAGCTCGTAGGGGCCAAAGGGTTGGGGGTAGGTAGAGGGGCTCATCGCGTCCCAGCCGCGCGGCGGCGGCGCAGCGGCTCAGTAGGCGTCGAGCTCGTCACCTTCGTCTTCCTCGTCCGCGTCGCGACCACCGCCGCGCTCGCCGCCGCGGCTGCGGTTGACGACCTCGGCCGCGGCGTCGGCCGCCACCTCTGCCGCGACCCGGGTGGCGACCGCCGTCGCCTCGGCCAGCCGCCCGACCATGCCGCTGACCAGCTTGTGGCGGCGCAGCAGTCCCGCGCGCGGCTCGAAGTCGTCGTCTTCCTCGTCCTCCAACGCGGCCGCGTGGCCAGGAGCCCCGCCTGCGGGCGCCTGGGCGGGCGCTGAGGCGCTTGAGGCATGGGCCGGAGAGCCTTGGCCCGAGGCGGCTGCAGGCGCCGCCGCCGCCGCAGTGGCGGCCGTCCCTGCCTGGTTCGGACCCGCGTTGTTGGCTGCCGTGCTGTTCGCTGCGGCGCTGTTCGCCGTCGCGCTGCTGGTTGGTGGATTGCCCGCGCCCGGCGCGTTGCCGGTGCCCGTTGAGCCAGACGTCGTGCTGGCGGCGGCCCCACCCATGCCGCTCTGGGCCGCGGCGTTGGCAGCGCCGGCCGCGGCGCGCACCGCCTGTTCGGCCACGGCGCGCAGCCCGCGGCGCATCTTGCCGCCGCTGCCTTTGATCTCGGGATCATGCGGCCCGACCGGCACCGCCGTGACCGGTTCCGCCTTGACCTGGGCCCGCAGCGTGCCGTCTTCATTCGGCACAAAGCGCACCTGCATCCGCACTTCGAAGCTGACGCTGGTCAAGATTTTGGCCAGCTCGTCGCCGACGTTGAGGTTGGCGAGGAAGGTGCGCATCTCGCGGCCGACGACTGCGACCACTTCGGTCTTGGCGGCATCGACCTGATCGACCGCGCGGCCGACCAACTCACGGGGCACGACCGCGCCGACGAGGTTTCGCAGGCCTTCGTCGCTGGCGAGCATCCGCTGGACCCCAGCCTCGACGGCGCGGCGGGCGAAGGCCTCCAGACCGCGCTCGGGTCGGGCGTCCGCGGCCTCGCTTCGGGCGGCGTCCGGCTCCCGGTGGGATCCGCCGTCGCGTCGGTCGTGCTGGGTCATGGCGCCTCGGTGCAAGGGGTCCGGCGCCACCTGGCGCGCAACGCTAGGACAATCCGACATAGAGGGCGCGTCAAGTGTCAGGTCGACCTGCGGCGCCGGAACACCGGCCACCTGTGGCACCCGACCGCGTCTGGGCCCTCACTTGGCGACCCAATAGCGCACGGTGCGCGGCGGCACCGTGAAGGCGATCTTGCCGTTGTCCACGGTGCCAGCGTCGAGGCCGGTGAGCGCATCGATCAGCGCGGTGCCATCGGCCCAGCCGACGCTGCTGACGTCGAGGTTGCCCTGCATGCCGCCGGCGCCGCGGTGCAGCAGCACGACCACGCGGTCGTCGCCCGCCACGCGCGCAAACGCCAGCAGATCTGGCTGCTTCCACAGCGGTTGGCTCCAACTGCCGGTGCGCAGCGCTGGGTGGGCGGCGCGCACCTGACCGAGCTTTTGGAGAAATACCAGCGTCGCCGCCTCGTGCTCGCCGAGCTGGGTGCCAAATCGCATCATGCGACGGTTGTCGGGGTCGCCACCGCCCGGCATGCCGAATTCGTCGCCGTAGTAGACGAGCGGGACGCCCGGCACGGCGTAGAGCCAGGCGAAGGCGAGGCGCAGCTTCTCATAGGGTTGCACATCGCTCGAGGGGCCCGGCGGATTCTTCCAGCCGGATGCGGCGTCGCTGACCATGTCCCAGATGCCGCAGCCGAGCGCGCCCGAGGCGAGGCTGTGGAAGCGGGCGATGTCGTGGTTGCCGAGGAAGGTCGACATCAGCGCATCGCCGCCATAGATGGCGAAGTGGGCGCGCCAGGAGGCGTCGAGGCCGTCAAGGCCCTTCCAACCCTTGGCGAAGGTCTCCAAGATCGCGTAGTTCCCCGCGAAATCGAACTGGCCATGCAGGCGCTTCGGACCGACGAAGTTGGCGATGGCGCCCGCGTCGCCGGTGAAGGTCTCTCCGACCAGCCAGAAGGGAAAGCCAGTCAATTCAAACTCATCGCTGACGCGCTGTCGTAGGTCTTCGACGAAGCCCATCTCGATGTGCTTGACGGCGTCGACGCGGAAGCCATCGACGCCGGTGTCGTGGACCCAGCGCACGGCGGAGTCGAGCAGGGCGTAGCGCGCCGGGCCGTCGTGGTCGAAGTCTGCGAGGTAGTTCGTGAACCAGCACTCGACCGGCGCGACCTCCCAGCCGATGTCGGCGCAGACCTTAGGTGGCTGGTGGAACCACCCGTCGTCCTTGTGGGCGGCGTACCAGGGCGACTCGGTGTGGACGTGGTTGGCGGTGAAGTCGAGCAGGATGCGGATCCCCTTGCTGTGGGCCTTTTGGACCATGGCGCGTAGGTCGGCGAGCGTGCCAAAGCGCGGCTCCACCTGGTCGACCTGCACCGGCCAATAGCCGTGGTACCCGCTGTAACTGACCGGCGTGGAGGGGATCTTCTTCGGGTCCAGCCCACAGCCGAGCGTATCGGGGCGGGTTCCTGGCTCGGGCAGCGTCGGCTGGGCGACCGGCCAGGAGATCCAGATCGCTCCCACGCCGAGGAAGGTGAAGTAGCCGTCGTCGATGCGCTGGGCGATGCCGGCGAAGTCGCCGCCCTGCCAGTTGACCGCCAGCGGCAGGTCGGCGAACGGCGCGTCGTTGCCCTTGTCGCCGTTGACGAAGCGGTCGGTCATCGCGAAGTACAGGACCGTGTCTCGCCAGTCCTTGGGCGCGTCGAAGGCGACCTTGAGCAGGTGGCTGTGCGGTCCGCAGCCGAGCCGGACGTCGTGGATGCCTTTGCCGAGGCCTTTCAGGTCGAGCGCCAGCACCTCGCCGGGCACCTTCCACGTCAGCGCGCCCGACGGTGCCGGCTGCCAGTCGACCGTGAGCGCCAGGTCCGCGATGACGATCGGGCCCTTGGTGACCGTGAAGGTGGCCTGAAAGGACTTCGCAGCCTCGTCCGTGCCCTGGCTCTGCAGCACCAGCGGTCCATGGCAGGTCGGCATCACCAGCAAGCTGTTCTGGCCGCCGTAGCCGTCCGGGGCAAAGTCCGGGTTGTTCGGGTCCTTGTACCACTTGTCGTCGGCGACGAACTTGTACTGGTAGGAGCCGGCCGAGAGCGGCAGCGTCAACTCAAAAACGCCATCGCCATCTGGGTCTTGCAGCTCAGGCGCCTTGTCCAGCTTCCAGCCGTTCATCGTTCCGGCCAGCTTGACGCTGGAGGCGCCCGCTGGCGGCGTAAAGGCGAAGGAGGTCAGGCCGCAGACGAAGCTCTTGCAGGCGCTGCCCGGACCGCCGCCGTCCACGTCGCCGTCGACGCTGGTGTCCCCGACGTCGCTCAGGTCCGCGTCGGCGTCATCGCCAGAAGCGACGTCGCCGACTTCCTCGGCAGTGGAATCGCCTCCGCCAGCGCCGTCTTCGCCACTGTCCGCAGGGCCGCCCGTGGCGTCGGCGTCGCCGGGCGGCGTGCCCGCAGAGTCGCCTCGATTTGCGCTGTCAGCGCCGCCGGCCGCGCCATCGGTCTCCCCGAAGAGGAAGCCGTCGCCCTTGCCATCGACCTGCGCCGCGTCCGATCCAGCGCCGGGGCCCTGCGGCGGCGGAGCACAGCCGATGGCGGCGCTCATCGCCGTCAGCGCGGCGACCATGTTGGCAAGCCGCCTGTGGCTCCATCGCTTCATGGTGTGACCTCCAGGCTTCCGGCCTTGGACGTGCGCACAAAGACCTGCAGGTCCGCGGCCAGCGCCCAGCAATCGCCGCTGCAACCCGCGACCTTGGCCTCAGCGGCGGCGGCGTCTGGTGCGGCCGCGGTCTCGAGCTTCTCCACCAGCACGCCGGCGCGGCGGATCGCGGTCGGCGATTGGCCGAGGCCCCGGAGCTGCCACACCAGGCCCTTCTGAAAGACCGAGCCCGCGCCATGATCGAGCACGACCTTGCCGCCGCCGCCGTCGCTGGCGCGCAAAACCGTGCCATCAAAGAGCTTGGTCTGGCCAAGGGCGTCGGTCGCGCCGCGCGCTGGCGCGCTACCGAGGTCGACGCGAGCCCACAAGATTCCGGGATCGTTTGCGAAGCTGTCGATGCCTGCCACCTTGGACGGGGCGAGGGTGTCGATCGTCGGTCGCAGCAGGGGCAAGACTGCGCCGGCGCGCAGGTAGAGCGGCAGCTTGGCGAGCGGCGCCGCCACGGTGACGGTCTTGCCGGCCTCGCCGCCGTCCAAGACGCTCCCGTCGAAGAAGTCGATCCAGCGTCCAGGCGGCACAAAGACTGGTCGCTCTGCCACTTGGGCGATGACCGGTGCCACCAGGAGATGGTCGCCGAAGAAGTGCTCGTCGCCGCCGCGGGCGATCACTTCGGCGCGAGCGGCGTGTTCTGGCAGCGACATCGCCAGCGAGCGAATCGGGCCGACGCCTCGGTACTCGTCGTGAGCGGCGCGCAGATCGCTCCAGATCACCGGGAAGAGCCTGGCGTGCAGGCGGACGAGCTCCCGCGACAGCTTCAGCGTCTCGTCGTCGAAGACGCTGCCGGGCGCCGCCTTGTTGTTGATGGGCTTGCTCAGCCAGGGGTGGTGGTCGCTGCCGCCGCCGATTTGCAGCACGCCGGTGAGGGCGGTGTGCTGCAGCCAGCGCAAGAAGAGCTCCTTGGGGGCCCGGCCGTGGCGATAGCCGCCGGTGTCGGCACCGTAGAGGGGCAGGCCAGACATCGGCAGGGAGATGGCCGCCGCGACCGAGGCCGGCAGGCCGCCGGCGTGGCACTTGCCGTCGGCGTCGCACTCCCCGTGGCGATGCCACGAGGCGCAGAGATCGCCTGGCCAGATCATCGAGGTGTAGATCTGGTCGCCGAGGGCGGAGCAGCGCGCCAGCAGGAAGCCGCCACCCTTCAGGCCATCGAGCTTGGGCAGGCTGTCGGCGTAGGGCGCGTGGTAGAGGAGCTGCCAGCGGCGGTGCAGGGTGCGCTCGTCCTCGCCACTGGCGAAGAGCCACGGGATGCGCAGGGCGAGCAAGCCGACCACCACGTCCTCGCCGTAGTCGAGCTTGTAGCCCTCGATGCCGAGCGACTCGTAGTTGCCGATCTGCTTGCGCAAGTACGCGGCGGCGTCCGGCTGGGTCAGATCGAGCGGCGGGCCCCACTTGAGGAGCTTGGCGCCAGCGCCGGGGCCCTTGACGAACCAGCCCTTCGCTTTGGCCTCGGCGTGGTGTTTGCACACCGGCTTGTCGTCATAGCCCGGGTCGAAGTAGGGCGTCGACCACAGGCCGAGGCGGAGGCCATGGTCGTGCAGGGCTGTGATCATCGCTTTCGGATCGGGGAACATGCCGGGGTGAAAGCCGAAGTCGTTGACTGCCGTGTCGTAGGGCCGGTCGATCCAGAAGCCGGAGATCGCGAGATCGTGCTTGCGGACATCGGCCATGTCTTGCAGGACCTCGGCTTGGTCCTCGTTCTCGTTGCGCCACAGCAGTCCGCCGACCGCCCAAGGCGCCGGCAGCGCGGGCCGCCCCGTCTGCCGCCAATATTGGCCGACGACGTCGAGGGGCCGGGCCGCGGCCAGCAGGCGCAGTTCGGCCTCATGCCACGCGATGGTGATCTGCAACGCGTCGCTCCTCGTGGCCGCGACATCGAAGTCCATCGGCCGGTACGAGTGAACCAGCACGCCCCAACCTCGGCTCGACACCAACAGCGGGATGCGGGTGTGGGCCTCGTTGCTTGCGCCGTCGAGGTTGAAGTTGCCCTGCAGTTGGGTCGTCCGGCGCTTGCCGCGGTGTAGCGGGCTGTCGAAGAACTCGCCGAGGCCCTCGAAGCCCTCGCCGGCCGCTGCCGTGGTCTCCACCTGCAAGTAGACGATGCGGCCGCTGCCGTCTGCGCTCGGTTGGTCCTTGTCCCAAGCGGCGGCGAGGCCATCATCGGCCGGCCGAATCGTCAGCGCGTGGTGGCTGCTCTTGAGCGGGCGCTGCAGCCGGAGCGAAGGCCCAGGCTTGCCGGCGAGCGGCCCCGCGTCGGCCTCAAAGGTGGTGTCGAGTCGGTAGGACGCGCGCTCTTCGGCACCGCCCGGCCCAGCAGCGTCGGCGACCGGGACTGGCTCTGTCGTCATGGCGGTCACCGCCGCCCAGCGCAGGCCGCCGGGCGCCGAGCCGGGCAGCAGCGATGGGTCATGGTTGAAGCTCGGGTCGAAGGCGTCGACGACTCCGACACGCCAGCGATCGACGCGCAACGTGGTCAGGGCCTCTTTGGCCCCCGCTCGGCGCAGGGTCAGCGTCCGAGCGGGGGCGTCGACCACCAGCTCGAAGGCGACGCCGCTGAGCGGATCGACGACCTCTTGGCTGTGGACGGCCGGGACGGCGCTCGGACACGGGTCACCGCAGCCGCCCGTGGTGTCGCCCTGCCCGGCGCTCGCGCCTGCGTCGTTGGCCGCCGGCGCCTCCGAACAGCCGAGCCCGCAGGCCAAGGCCAACAGCCAAACCGGCGCCGACTTCCCGATGCAACCCATGGCAACTCCTGGACGCAATGGCGGCCGCTCCGTGCCAGGCCAGCGCACGGGGCCGCTCAGCTTAGCGCAATCGCCTCCGGCCGTGCATCTCGGCCGCGGCCGATGTTGGCAGGGCAATGTGGCGCGGCTACCGAATCCGGTCTACCTTTGTCCGGAATAGGCGCACCCAGGTCATCGTTGTGCGCCGTCAGACCGCCCCCGGCGCAGCCGCGGGCCCTCGCCACGGCCGAATGTCGTCAGCGGAGCAAGCGCGTGTCCCTGTCAGCTGAAGTTCCCGCCGCCGACCCCACGGAGGGATCGGCCGCGCCCCACGCCCACGGCGCCAACCCAACCCCGTCCAAACCCGGACTCTTCGCGTCCGCCGCCGCCGACGTCCCGGCAGGGCTGGTCGTCTTTCTCGTTGCGCTGCCGCTCTGCCTCGGCATCGCTCAGGCCTCGGGCGCGCCCTTGCTGGCCGGCATGATCGCTGGCGCTATCGGCGGCCTCGTCGTCGGCGCCTTGAGCGGTTCGCAGCTCAGCGTGAGCGGGCCCGCTGCGGGCCTCGCCGTGCTGGTGGCTGGCGGCATCCAGCAGCTCGGCTTTGCTGCGTTCTTGCTAGCGGTTGCGCTAGCGGGCGTGATGCAGTTCTGCATCGGCGCCGCCAGGCTCGGCGTCATTGCCCACTACTTCCCCAACGCGGTCATCAAGGGCATGTTGGCGGCGATCGGCGTGCTCATCGTCCTCAAGCAGCTGCCCCACGCCGTCGGCTACGACAAAGACTACGAGGGCGACGAGGCCTTCTTCGAGCAGGATGGCCACAACACTTTTACGGCCATTTTTGACGCCTTCGGCGCCTTCACCCCGGGCGCCATCATCGTGACGGCCTGCTGCGCGCTGCTCTACTGGCTCTGGCCCAAGCTGCAGCGCGGCCCGCTTCGCATGCTGCCGGTGCAGCTCATCGCCGTCGTCGGCGGTGGGCTCGCGACCTTGGCGCTGGCCAAGCTGTGGCCCGAGGGTCGCCTCTCGTCCGAGCACCTCGTGGCCTTGCCAGAGCTCGCCAGCCTGGAGCAGCTGAAGGCGGCGCTGCATCTGCCCGACTTCTCGAAGATCACCGACATCGCCGTGTGGAAGGTTGCGGCCACGCTGGCGCTGGTCGCGAGCATCGAGACGCTCCTCTCGCTCGAAGCCATCGACCGCCTCGATCCGCTGCGACGCATGTCACCGCCCAATCGGGAGCTGATGGCACAGGGCGTCGGCAACCTGCTCTCGGGAATGATCGGCGGTGTGCCCGTGACATCGGTCATCGTTCGCAGCTCGGCCAACGTGCAAGCCGGCGGCCGGTCCCGCCTGTCAACGCTGGTGCACGGTCTGTTGCTGGTTCTGAGTCTCGTGGCTGGCGCCTCACTGCTCAACAACGTGCCGCTGGCGGCGCTCGCCGTCGTCCTCATCGTCGTCGGCATCAAGCTCTCCCCGCCCACGCTGTGGCGGGCGATGTGGCGCGCCGGGCCTACGCAGTTCGTGCCGTTTGCCACCACGGTGCTGGCCGTCGTGTTCACCGATCTGCTCACCGGCACGCTGATCGGCCTTGGCGTCGGCGTCGCGATGGCGATTCGCCAGCAGCAGGCGGGCGCGGTGGTGCAGGTCGACGATGGCGAGCGGCTGCTCATTCGGGTGCACAAGGACCTCTCCTTCCTCAACAAGGCGCAACTCAAGCAGCTGCTGTCGGAGGTCCCGGACGGGCGCCACGTGCTGATCGATCGCCGCAATGCCGACCTGGTCGACGACGACATCGAGGAGCTGCTGTTGGAGTTCGAGCAGGGAGCGGCCAACCGTGGCATCAGCGTGCAGATCGACCTCTCGCCCCGCGACCTCGAGCGCCGGGCGAAGCTGGCGAGCACCCACGCCTAGGCGCCGACGCCCGCAAGCGCGATGATCCGTGGCCGCGAAGCCCCGCAATAGGAGGGAGGAATCTCCATGAAGAAGCTCGAAGTTCCGGCCCGCAAAGCGATGCCGCTGACCACCCGGATGATGCTGCAAAACAAGGCGTGGGCGCAGTCGCAAGTCGACCGCGACCCCCGCTTCTTTGCGCGATTGGCCGACCAGCAAGCGCCCAAAGTCTTGTGGATCGGCTGTTCGGACAGCCGGGTCGCCGCCGACACCATCACTGGCACCGACCCGGGCTCCATCTTCGTCCACCGCAACATCGCCAATGTTGTGGTTCACACCGACCTCAACCTGCTCAGCGTCATGAAGTACGCTGTCGACGTGCTGCAAGTCGATCACGTCATCGTCTGCGGCCACCACGGCTGCGGCGGCGTGCGCGCGGCGATGACAGATCAGGATTTCGGCCTGCTTAACGAGTGGTTGCGGCACATCAAGGATGGCTACGCCGATCATTTCGACGAGATCAACGCCATCAGCGACCCGCGCCTGCGCGAGGACCGCATGGTCGAAGTGCATGCCATTAGGCAGCTGCAGAAACTCGCCAAGACCTCGATTATTCAGAAGGCTTGGGCGACGCGTGGTAGCCCGACCTTGCACGCATGGGTCTACGACCTCAGCGACGGCATCATCAATGAGCTCCTGGTCATCGACTCCAACCATGAGATGAAGCCACCCTATGGCTTCGACTTCAGCAAGTAGGCTCGCCGACTCCGGCCCTGCCACTCGCCGCCCGACGCGACGCGCACGCAAACAATCTGCTTGCCGCCTGCGGCCCGGCTGCGCCACCATGGTGACGGGGAGGAGGTGGGCCGCCGCTGGAGTTCGCGATGCTTGCAGAACTGCCCTCGATGTCCGCCCATGGGCTTGCGGTCAACGCTCGCCCGCTACGCCTCCGGCGCGCCGCAACTTGGTGCGCCGTCGCGCTGCTCGCCGGTTCGCCACTGACCACCTGCGAGACCACACCCACCTTTGAGCCCACCGCCGGTCTGGAGGGTGGCGCCGAGGCCCTCGGCCTCTTGGTGCTGCGCCCGGACCTCGCCGACGCCCAAGCGCAAGCCGCACGGCTGACCCTGCGCGTCGACGGCGTGGTCGCCGCCAGCGTCGCCACCGGGCCAGGCGCGCCGACCCTCGAGGGCAGCGTCGTCGTGCCCGTGGCCGCGGGCGAGCACCGCGTGCGGTTGGAGGTGGCGACCCTCGCTGGCGTCCGCCAGGTCGAAGCCGTGGTCGATGTGTCGGCCGGGACGGTGGTCGTGGTCGGCTCTGACCCAGGGGCGGCGATGCTGCAGGTCGAGCCGGCCTTACGCCTCGGCGACGACACCATCGCCAGCATCGACCGCAGCGCTGCCGGGGCGACCCAGGCGGTGTCGCCGCCGCTCGGCCCAGCCGCCGTCCCGAAGATCGTCGCGCTCTTGGCCGATCCCGGCGTCGCCGTCGTCACGCCGCTGGCGCCGCTCGCCGCCGAGGAGGTCGATCCCGCCCTCGACGCGCTCGGACCCCTCGTCGCCGCTGCCACGCCTCAGGCGCCGGGGGGCATCGCCGCCGCGAGCGCGGCCGACAGCGCCTACTACTCCTATTGCTCCTGCGGCCGGCCGGTGCCGGATCGCGACCTGACGCTGCGGACCAAGGGCGGCGACGCGCTCGCGCTGCGCACCGACCGCCACGGCCTGACGCTGCTGCGCGGCGACGTCATCGATAGCATCGACTATGGCCAGGGGCAGCGCCCGCGGCCGCGCGGCTACGATTACACCATCGGCGATGGCGGCAGCCGTGACGCGGCGCGGGCGGCCCTGCGCAGCGGTGTGCCTGGCGAGATGCTGACGGCGATCATGGACTTCGCAAACGACCCTGGCGCGGGCGCCGAAGCCGAGCTGCTGGCACACCTCGATCACCCCGATCCCGTGGTCTACCACGCCGCGGCCCTGGCGCTCGGCAAGCTGGCGGCAGTCGACGCTGCGGTGGCGCAAGCCGTCGAACGCGAGATCGGCCTACGGGCGGCGCTACTTGGCGAGGGATACGACGTCCTACGGCAGATTTTTGTCCTTGGCGCCATGCGCAGGCCATCGGCCCTGCCGGCGTTGGTGGAGGCGACCCAAAGCGGAGCCGTCGAGGTCCGAGCTGAGGCCACCTGGGCCCTCGGTTTCCTGGCCACCGACGCCGCCTTGCCTGCGCTGTCCTCGCTTGCCGCCGACCCCGACGTTGCCGTCCGTGTCGACGCGGCGATTGCCCTGGCGCGGAGCCGCCAGCCCGGGGCGAAGCAGGCGCTGGAGCGTTTGGCGAGCGACCCCGACGGTGGGGTCGCCGCGTTGGCGGCCGCCGGCCTGGGCTGGCTACGAGCTGGACCCTAGCGGCGTGTGAGCGGCGTCCCCACCTCGGGGAGGCCTCAGCGTCTACTTGGTCAGGATGGCCCGCAGCCCAAAGTGGTCCGAGATGTGACTCTGCGCCTTGCCTGCGCTGGTCATGATCTCGACCTTCTGGTCGAGGATGCGGGAGACCTTCGACTTGCCCGTCCAGCCGCGCAGGGCGATGTGATCGATGAGGGCGGCCTCGCCGCCCTTGTCGGCGCCGCCTGCCACCAGCGTGTTGTCGCCACAGAAGGTGCAGGCGACGTCGCTCGCAGAGAGGAATGGGTCGACGAAGCCGAGGTCGGTGATCTTCTTCCAGTTGCCGCCCATTTCGGACTTGACCTTGGTGCCGGCGTCCGGGCCGCAGTTGAGGTCGCCGAGCAGCACGACGGGATCGCCGGCCTTGGCGCTGGCCGCGATGTGCTGGCCGAGGGCGTCGATCTGTTTGCCCTGCTCCTGCTCCCAGCTGCCCATCTTGCCCGTGTAGGCCACCGAGGAGAGGCCGGCCGTCAGGTGTGTGCAGTAGACCTCGAGCGCCGGTGCGCTGGCGGTGGCCTCGAGGCGGGCGTGCAACACCGCCCGGCGGATCAGCGTGCTGTCGAGCATCGTTCGCTCGGACTTGGCGAACGCGCGCTTGGACAGCAGCATCAGGCCATGGTGGCCGCCGAATAAGTAGTTGCCGCTTCCGCCCTTGGCGCAGGCCGCGAAGATACCGGCGAGGTCCTTCTCCAGGTTGGCCACGAGGCAGTTGAAGCAGCCCTCGGAGATCGCCGCCAGCTCCTTGCCGCACTTGCTCTGAACGCAGGCGACCAGCGCGTCGCTCTTGCTGCATTGCGTCGTGGCGCAGGGCTCGAGGTCCTTGGTATCGCCGGCGGTGCAGGCCACGGGCAGGCCAGCCACGTCTTCTTTGGTCGACTCGACCAAGACATGCGCGAATCCCTTTGCCTTGGCGGCCGCTGTCACCGCGGCAACGTCGGCGTCCGTCCACACCTCCTGCAGGCAGACGACGTCGGCGTCGATTCCGGCGGCCGTAGCGATGACTTGCTCGCGTCGCTCCTGGGTCAGTGGGACGAAGTTGTAGGCCAGCCCGGCGTTCCAGCTGGCGATGGCGATGGACGGCGTCGGCTTGGCGCTCCCGCCGTCGCCGTCCTCCGTCTCGCAGCCGAGCAACAGAGAGATCCCTAGCGCAAGCAGCGCGCCAAAGGCACGCGCCAAGGGGTGGATGTCAAAGCGCATGGGTCCTCCTGCGGCGAGCGGCACGGCGTGTCCACAACTCCGGCACCATGGTGGCGCAAGGCTTCGCTGGTGTCACCCGGCGATGCCGAATGCCGCGCCGCGGCGCCGGGCGCTCTGGCGCCAGCGGCCTGCGATGACAGCGTATAAGCGTCCTGTCACCATGGCGACGGCGGCCGATTCGCCAGATGGGGAGGCCCAAGGATGCTCTGTGCCCACTGTGGCGCTGAACTGGCGGTGGAGGTCCAGGCGTGCACCGCCTGCGGCCAAGATCCGACCCTTCTCGGCCGCTACCGTTTGAGCGCCATCCTCGGCAGCGGCGGGCAGGCGACGACCTACCGCGGCGAGCGTGTCTCCGACGGCGCGCCGGTGGCCATCAAAGAGCTGCTGCTGCGGCGCCTGAACGATTGGAAGGCGCTGGAGTTGTTCGAGCGCGAGGCTGCGGTGCTGCGCGCCATCGCGGTCGACGGCGTGCCGCACTACCTCGATCAGCTCGTCGTCGGTGTCGGCAAGCAGCAAGGTTTCTACTTGGTGCAGGAACTGATCGCCGGCGAGTCCCTCGAGCAAGAGCGCGTCACACGGCGCCGCGGCGAGGCCGAGCTGGCCGCCACGCTGGCTGAGGTGGCCGACATTCTGGCGCGGCTGCACGCGCTCCGGCCGCCGGTCGTGCACCGCGACGTGAAGCCGAGCAACGTCCTGCGCCGCGCCGACGGCAAGCTGATGCTCATCGACTTCGGCTCGGTGGCGGACGCTTTGCGCGACCAGGCCGAGGGCGGCAGCACGGTCGCCGGCACCTTCGGCTACATGGCGCCTGAGCAGTTCGCCGGCCGCGCCGAGCCCCGCAGCGACCTCTATGGCCTCGGCGCGACGGCGATCGCGCTGCTCTCGGGCCGTGCGGTGCAGGAGTTCGTCGGCGCCGGCAACGTGCTGGAGTGGCGATCGGCGGTCGTCGCCAGCCCCGCCCTGCAAGCGCTGCTCTCGGACCTGCTCGACCCCGATCCTCAGGGGCGCCCGGCCTCGGCGGAGGAGGTGGCGCGTCGCTTGCGGGCCATCGCGGCCGGCGAGACCGAGGCGCCCAGCGGCCAGAGCCAGGTGCCGCCAAGCCTGCAGGGCGTGAGCCTCGCCGACGTGATCAAGGGCAAGGTCGACGTCAGCCGGCTGATCGAGGGCATCGCGGAAGCCGCGCGTGGCCAGCACCGCAACGGTCCGCCGCTCGAGCTTCGTCTGCCGGTGCCGGAGACGCCCCGCCCCTTGTCGCTGTTCGCCAGTCGCAAACTTGACGCACATGCCGCCTTCAACGTCTCGTTCGGCTTCACTTTTGGCGGCATCGGCGTCCTCATGGGGAGCGTGCTCGCCGTGGCCGCGTTGTTGGGCGGCGCGCCCGGTGAGATGGGCTTCGTCGGCGCGGGTGTCGGTCTGCTCTTTGGCGGCATCGGTTGGGCCTTGTTTGCGTCTGGCCTCAGGCGATGGCGAAAAGCCCGCCGGGTCTGGCGCGATGGCCGGGCCACCGTCGGTCGGCTGCTGGAGTGCCGTCGCGATCGCAGCGTCAAGGTCAACGGCCGCTCGCCCTACCTCGTGCGCTACAGCTACGAAGTCGCCGGTGCCACGTATGAAGGCGAGATCGGCTCGTGGTCCGCCCTCTTGGCCAGCGCGCGGCCGGGCCAGACGCTGACGGTCCTGTACAACGAGGCGCAACCCGAAGAGAGCCTGGCGAAGCTGCCCTAACCGCGTGCCGGGCGGCCCGCGCGCTCCGCTGCGCACCTTCGCTTCCCGCTACGAAGGGTGCGCGGCGTTCGGTGGCCATGCGGTGGCCGAATGCCCTGCGTCGGGGGCTGTGTGAGGCCACGGGCCGTGAGGCGACTCCCCCTTGCCGCCCCTGCCACCGCAAGCTAGCGTCCGCGGCCCATGCCCATGGACCCTGCGCCGACGCTGTCCACCGCCACGCCTCAGCGGGTGCTGCTTTTCGGAGCCGTGCCGCCGCCTTTCGGCGGCATCCAGGCCCACACCGTGCGCCTCTTGGCTTGGTTGCGGGCGCAAGGGTACGACGCCCGGCTCGCCGACATGCTGCATCGGCGGCCAGGGCAGGCGACGCTGTCGGCGCCCGAGATCGCGCCTTGCGCCAACAGCGTTCTCGCCATCGCGCGGCAGATCTCGCAGGCTCGGCCCGACCTCGTGCACTCGCACGTCTACCGCTGGCGCGTCACCCTGGCGCTCGGAGCCTTGGCGCAATTCGGAGCGCCGGGCGGACGCAAGCCGCGGACTGTGGTGACGGTGCACGGCACGCACTTCTTCCGCATCCTGCCGGCGCCGCTGCGGCCGGCGGTCGCCGCCGCGTTGCGCCGCATCGACCTCGTGCTCGCAGACAATGTCGAAATGCAACGCTATCTGCAGGAGGAGATCGGCGTCGCTGCCGTGAAGACGGCGGTGGCTGGCGCCTTTCTGCCGCCGCGGCAGGACGAGCTCGACCCGGCGCTTCTGCCCGAGGACCTGCGCCGATTCGCCGCGGCGCACGAGCCGTTTCTGGTCAGCAACGGCGCGGTCGCCAGCCACGATGGCGCCGACAAGTACGGCATCGACCTCTTCGTCGCGGCCGTCGCGGCGCTGCGGGCGCAGCACCCGAACCTCGGCGCGGTGTTCTGCGTCACCGCCGATCACGAGCCAGCTCGGCTGCAGCGGCTGCGCGCAGAGGTCACCCGGCTCGGCCTCGACGGTTGCTTTCGCTTCGCCGAGGGCCTGCCCTCGCTGTTGCCGCTGGTGGCGGCGGCCGACGCGACGGTGCGGGCGACCAACACCGACGGTGACGCGCTCTCGATCCATGAGAGCCTGCTGCTCGGTACGCCGGCGGTCGCCAGCGATGTCGTGACCCGGCCGCCGCTGTCGCGCACCTTTCGCAACCGCGACGCCTCGCACCTCGCCGAGGCGCTGTCGGCGGCGCTGGCCGGCGGCCGCCTGCCTGCCGCGCAGGTCGCTGAGGTGCCGCACGCAGGTACGGCGATCGTCGGCCACTATCGCCGGCTGCTCGATGGCGCTACCGTCGGCGCCGCGGCGCCACGCTAGACGGCAGGCGCGCGACGGAGTGCGGGCGATGGCGTTTTGGCGTGGGCGGCGGGTGCTGGTAACGGGTGCGGGCGGCTTC
Organism: Myxococcales bacterium; assembly: GCA_947491025.1. Classification (GTDB taxonomy): domain Bacteria; phylum Myxococcota_A; class UBA9042; order UBA9042; family UBA9042; genus SXNM01. The sequence goes on along the minus strand of CANLIC010000011.1, from coordinate 27,641 downwards.
ATCGGCTCGCACTTGACCGAGGCGCTCTTGCGCGAAGGCGCAGAGGTGCGGGCACTCGTTCGCTATAGTTCGAGCGGAAGCGCCGGATTTCTAGACGAATTGCCGGATGCAGTGCGCGACGCCATCGACGTCGTCGCCACCACCGTCGAGGACCCGTTCGCGGTTCGGCGCGCTGTCGCTGGCTGCGACACGGTCTTCCACCTCGCGGCGCTGATCGGCATTCCCTACAGCTACGTCGCGCCGGCCCACTACGTCGCAACCAACGTGCAGGGGACGCTGCACGTGCTGGAGGCGTGCCTGCGCGAGGGCGTGCGACGGCTGGTTCATACCTCGACGTCCGAGACCTATGGCACGGCGCAGTACACGCCGATCGACGAGCGTCACCCGCTGGTCGGCCAGTCGCCCTACTCGGCGAGCAAGATCGCCGCTGACCAAATGGCGGTCGCCTACCACCGGTCATTCCAGCTGCCGGTTACGATCTTGCGTCCCTTCAATACCTACGGTCCGCGGCAGTCGGCGCGGGCGGTGATCCCGACGCTGATTTCGCAGATGGTCTCCGACGGCGACGTGTTGCGCCTCGGCAGCCTGGCGCCGCGTCGCGACTTCAACTACGTCGAGGACACCGTCGCCGGCTTCCTCGCCATCGCCCGCTGCGACGCCGCGCTCGGCGAGGTCGTCAACGTCGGCTCAGGCCGCACCATCTCGATCGGCGACCTTGTGAACCGCCTTTCGGCGCAGGTCGGCCGCTCGCTGCCGATTGTGGAGGAGGCCGAGCGGGTTCGGCCGGACGCCAGCGAGGTGATGCTGCTGCAGGCGGACATTCGCCGGGCCGAGGCCCTCTTTGGCTACGCGCCGCGGACCAGCCTCGACGATGGGCTCAGTCGCACCGTCGCCTACATCCAACAGCACATGGCCCGCTACCGACCCAAGCGCTACCAGGTCTAGCGCCAAGCCGCGCTGTCACAGACCGGCGAGGATCTGCGATGTGGAAACTCTCCCTGTCCGAGCTGCGTTTGACCGACGAGGACCGCGCGGCGGTGCTCGAGGCGCTCGACAGCAACTGGCTGACGATGGGGCCGCGTACCGACGCCTTTGAGAAGGCCTTCGCGGCCGCCCTCGACGCCGAGGCGCCGCCCTTCGCCTTCGCAGTGTCGAACTGCACGGTTGGCCTGCACATGGCGTTCGTCGCCCTCGACATCGGTCCCGGCGACGAGGTCATCGTCCCGAGCCTGACCTTCATCGCCAGCGCCAACGCCGCGCTCTACACCGGCGCAACCGTTGTGCTCGGCGATGTGACGTCCCAAGACGACCTCACGCTCTCCATCGCCGACGTCGCCGCCAAAATCACGCCGCGCACCCGCGCCGTGGTGCCAGTGCACTACGCCGGGCAGCCCTGCGACATGCAGGCGCTGCGCGACCTGTGCCAAGCGCGCGGCGTGGCCATCGTCGAGGACGTGGCCCACGCGCCGCTGGCGGATGCCGCCGTTGACGGCCAGCTGCAGGCCCTCGGTAGCATCGGCGAACTCGGCTGCTTCTCGTTTTTCTCCAACAAGAACCTGGCCACAGGCGAAGGCGGCATGGTCGTGACCCGGGACCCGCGGCTTGCCGATCGCCTGCGTCTGCTGCGCTCGCACGGCATGACGACCCTGACGCTCGACCGCCACCGCGGCCACGCCTCCAGCTACGACGTGGTTGAACTCGGCTTCAACTACCGCATCGACGAGCTGCGCGCCGCGCTTGGACTCTCGCAGCTGCAACGCCTGCCCGAAGTCAACCGCCGCCGCGCCGAGGTCTGGCACGCCTACCGCGAGCGCTTGCGCGTCATCGACGGTCTACGCCTGCCCTTCGCCGACCGGCCGTCTGTCGGCCGCACCGCCCACCACATCCTGCCCGTGCTGCTGCCCGAGGGCTGCGAACGCGCCCTGGTCCAGGAGGCCATGAAGGCGGCTGGCGTTCAAACGTCGATTCACTATCCGCCGGTTCATCGTTTCTCTTTCCATGGCCATAGCGATCGCGTCATCAAAGATCACCTGCCGATCACCGACGCCATCGCCGATCGCTTGCTGACCTTGCCGCTGTCGCAGCACCTCAGCGATGCCGACCTCGATCTTGTGGTGTCGTCGCTGCAGGCGGCCGTCGGCCATGCCTGCTCCGCGGCCGGGGGCGTCCGATGAGCGCCGAGACGCCTCGCGCGCCCATCACGGCGGTGCTGCTGGCGGGTGGCCTCGGCTCCCGGCTCGGGCCTCTGACGGCGGTGATCCCGAAGCCCTTGGTCCCCATCGGCCGCGAGAGCATCGCGGAGATCTTGCTACAGCAGCTCGCACGCCGCGGCGTCGAGCGTGTGATCGTCTCCACGGGCTACCTCGCCCACCTGATCGAGGCGGTGCTCGGTGATGGGAGCCGGTTCGGGCTTGAGCTCGTCTACCGGCGCGAGGAGCAGCCGCTCAGCACGGTCGGGCCGCTGGCGCTCTGCGCCGACCTGCTGCCCGAGGACTTTCTGGTGCTCAACGGCGACGTGCTGACCGACCTCGATTTCTCGGCGCTCTTGCGTCAACACCAGGGCGCAGGGTGCACGCTGACCGTCGCCGTGCACCCGAAAGAGGTCAAGGTTGATCTTGGTGTACTACAGCGCGATGATATAGGTAACGTCGTTGGTTTCATCGAGAAACCGACTTACCATTACATGGTCAGCATGGGCGTCTACGCCATGAATCGCCGCGTGCTCTCGTACTTCGAGCCTGGCGCTTCTTTCGGCTTCGATCAGCTCATGCTCGCGATGTTGGCCGCGAACGACCCGATCGCGACCTTCGACTGGAGCCAGGGACGCTGGCTCGACATCGGCCGTCCGAGCGACTTCGCCGTCGCCCAAGAGACCTTCGCCGCCGAGCGCTTGGCCTATCTTCCGTGGGAGCGCCAGGGCGCGCCGGAGTGACCACGCCGGTGCCGTCCCTCGATGCGCCATCGCCGGTCGCCCGTGGTCTTGTGGCTGCAGCCGTCGCCGGCCGATTGATCGCGCTGTTTGGCCCCCACCTCGCCGTCGCCGCCGCGCTACGGCTGATCTGGCTGGCACGCCCCGATCCCTTCGGCGCGCCTTTGGTGGGCAAGGTCGACTGGTACTGGTTCCACGCCGTGGCCTATGACACGCAGCAGGCGGCGGTGGTTGCGTTGCCGTTGGCTGCTCTGAGCGCGCTCGCAGTCGTAATCGCTGCGCCCCGCCGCCGCACCGCAATCGCCCAATTCGGCGGACGCGTGGCGCAGGCGCTGTGTGCGGCCCTGACCACCATCGGTCTGGTCGATAATGAAGCGATGCGCTTCGCTGGCAGTCACATCTCATCGACTTTGCTGCAGACCTACGTCAACCCCGCCTCCTTGGTCGAGCTGCCCCAGCTCGTCGCCAGCGACGACGGCGGGCCTTTCTTGCCCTGGCTGCTGTTGCCGCTCTCGCTCGTCGTCCAGGCGCGCTGGCAATCTGCGCTGCTGCGGAGCAACGGGGCCGAGCAGGGCTCGCGCTGGCGGCAGGCGCGCGTCTTTGTCGTCGCCGCCTTGGCGATCGGCGCGTCGTGGCTCCTGACCGAGGTGCTCTGGACCGGCAAGCTGCGCACCTGGCGCCTGCAGCCGCCGCTCTCGCTCCTGGCGGGGGAGCTGCGGCGCGGCGCCGACCGGCCCGAGCTCTCGGCCGCCGAGCGGACGGCCGCCATCGCTGCGGCCAGGGCGCGCTGGCAGGCTGCCTGGCCAGCGGTCCCCGCCATCTTCCCCCTGATGGACCAACCGTTGCTCGCGATGACGCCGCACCGCACCTGCCGCGCCGTCGCCGCTGGCCATCTGCCCGCTCCGCAAGGCCTGCGCTGCGACCTCGACGCCGATGGCGATGGCGTGCCCCTCGCCAGCGACTGCAGCGACACCGATGCGAGCGTCGCCCCCGGCCGCCCTGACCAGCCGGGAGACGGGGTCGACCAGGACTGCAACGGCGTCGACGAGGAGCCGTGGAACGTGCTGGTGCTGGCGCTCGAGTCCCATCGCGGCGTGGCGTTACGCCACGTCGTGCCTGCGCCGCCGGCGAGCGGCGGCTCGTGGTCGCCGGCGCTCGACCGCCTGGCGGCGCAGGGCCTGTGCCACCGCCGCGCTGTCGCCAACGGCCTGCCTACCATCGCCACCTTCATGGCCTTGCACACCGGCCTGCCGCCAGCGCCAGGCACTGAGGTCGCGGTCGAGTTCTCCGGCCGCCGCCTGCCGAGCTTGCCCGACGTCCTCCGCCGCCACGGCTACCATACGCGCTTCTTCTCGGCGCCCGATCCTGGCTGGGACAACCAGAGCGCCTGGCTGCGGCGCTGGTACGACGCCGTGGACTACCACCGCAGCCGTGAGGACGACGCGCCGTTCCTACGGCACCTCGGGCAGTGGCTGCGTCGCGACTGGCCGCAGGAGGCCCAACGGAGCGGGAAGCGGGCGTTTTTCGTCATGGCCATGACCCGCACCAACCACTTCCCCTTCCACCGCATCGAGGGCGTACCGCGCACCGGCGACGAGAGCTGGCCAGCGCGGATGAAAGACACGATGACCTACACCGACCAAGCCGTTGATGCGCTGCTGCGAGAGTTGGCCGCCGAGCCTTGGATCAGTCGCACCGTCGTGATCATCACTGGCGATCACGGCTACCCGCTCGGCGAGCACGGCTCGCGCAAGCTCTACGAGTCGGTGCACATCGAGTCGACCGGGGTGCCCTTGGTGCTTCTTGGCGACCACCCCAAGCTCGCAGGGCTCGCCGGGATCTGCAGCGACGCCCCGGTCAGCCACATCGACATCGCTCCGACGGTCCTCGACCTCGCCGGTGTCGATCTCTCCGGCCCTTGGGCCGGCCGCTCGCTGCTACGCCCGGGGCAGCTCCCCTCCTTCACCTACCAGATGGCGCAGTGGGCGCTCGAGGACCCGCAGCTGCGCTTGCTGGTGCCGTCAGACGCCACCTCAGACCCGCGCCGCTGGCTGCTCTACGGGCGCGGCGACGATCCCCTTGAGCAGCGACCTTTGCCGATCGCAGGCCCCCAGGCCGAACGCGCCCAGGCGATGGCGGCGACGTTGCGCCAGCACGGCCAGCTGCTCGACGCCCTCTACCGGGGCGACGGCTGGCTGCCCAGTTGGTGGTAGCCCCACCCGCCCCCGATGCCGACCTTCCGGCGGCCGCCGTCGCGCCGGTCGCCGTCCGCGTTGCACCGCACCCGAACCCCACCTTGCGTAGGCCCGGCGGCCGCCCCATCCTGCCGCGCGGCGTCCCGTCTGACCCGAGGCACGCCCCGCGCCCTCCGGAGCCGCTATGCCCGTGATCCAGACCGCAGCCCGCCTTCGCCCCTTCGGCACCTCGATTTTCAGCGAGATGACGGCGCTCGCGACCGCGCACCGCGCCATCAACCTGTCGCAGGGGTTCCCGGACTTCGACGGCCCGGACAGTGTCCGCGACGCCGCCCTCGCCGCCATCACCAGCGGCCAGAACCAGTACGCCCGCAGCCAGGGGCGGCCCGAGCTGTGCCGCGCCATTGCCAAGCACGTCGGCGACCTGCGCGGCATCGAGCTCGACCCCATGACCGCGATCGCGGTCACCTCGGGCTGCACCGAGGCGTTGATGGCCATGGCGCTCGGCATCCTCGAGCCGGGCGATGAGGTCATCACCTTTGAGCCTTTCTACGATGGCTATCCAGTGGTTGTAGCGGCAGCCGGCGCCACGCTGGTGCCTATCACGCTGCGAGCGCCCGACTTCGCGCTCGACCTCGCTGCCGTCGCCGCAGCTGTGACGCCGCGCACCCGGATGTTGCTGATCAATACACCGCACAACCCGACCGGCAAGGTCTTCTCGCGAGAGGAGCTTGAGGCGCTAGCACGGCTCGCGGTCACGCACGACCTGCTCGTCGTCACCGACGAGGTCTATGAGCACCTGGTCTACGGCGTCCCGCACGTGTCGCTGGCGACGCTGCCCGGCATGGCCGAGCGCACGCTCACGCTGTCCTCTGCCGGCAAGACCTTTAGTTTCACTGGCTGGAAGATCGGCTGGGCCTATGGGCCGCCGGCCCTGGTGGCGGCAGTGCAGGCGGCGCACCAGTTCCTCACCTTCTGCTCGGCGACGCCTCTGCAGCTCGGCGTCGCCCACGCGCTGGCCACCCTCGGCGCCGACTTCTTCGTGGAGCTGGCGGCGATGTACCAGCGAAAGCGGGACTTTCTGGTCGGCGCTCTCGAGGCGGCAGGCCTGCGCACCTGCCCGGTGCAAGGGACCTACTTCGTGTTGGCCGACTTCTCGCCTGTCTTCGACGGTGACGATCGGGCCTTCTGCCGCTGGCTGGTCGAGCAGCACGGTGTGGCGGCGATCCCCCCCTCCGTCTTCTACAGCCGGGAGCCCGAAGCCGGTCGGCACCTTGTGCGTTTCGCGTTCTGCAAGCGCGATGAGACGTTGCAGGCGGCCGCCGATCGGTTGCAACGCATCGGAGGCGCGCGATGAAGGGCCAGCTCGCAGGCCAGCTCGCGGTCGCCGGCGTCCAGATCGACTGCGCCTGGGAAGATCCTGCGACGAGCTTCGAGCGCGCCGCGCCGCTGCTGGAGGCGGCGGCGGCCGGTCTGCTGGCCGCCTACGGGTCAGCGACGCCGCGCCTGCTGGTGTTGCCCGAGCTGTTTGCCACCGGCTTCTCGATGCAGGCCGAGGCGATGGCCGCCCACCACGACGCCATCGCCGCGTTCTGTCAGACCTCGGCGCAGCGGCTCGGCGTCCACTTGCTCGCTGGACTCGTCGAGCCGGGGGCGCCGCGACCACGCAACTGCGCCGCCCTCTTCGGCCCTGACGGCGCCTTGGCCGGTCGCTACCGCAAGCGCCACCTCTTCGGCTTTGGTGGTGAGACAGGGCACTACGCCCCCGGCACCGACGCGCTGCCGGCCTTTGACCTCGGTGGCGTGCGCGTCCGGCCGCTCATCTGCTATGATCTTCGGTTTGTCGAAGAGTTCCGGGCCGTCGCCGACGAGACCGATCTGTACTGCGTCCTCGCCAACTGGCCCGAGCCGCGCTGGGAGCACTGGGCGACCTTGCTGCGGGCGCGAGCCATCGAGTGCCAGGCCTATGTCATCGGCGTCAACCGCGTCGGCGAAGGCGGCGGCCTGCGCTACCGCGGAGACAGCGCGCTCATTGGCCCCTTCGGCGAGCTGCTGGCGACGGCGGCTGCCGTGCCGGCGTTGGTCATGGGCCGGGTGGACGCCGGCGAGGTCGCGGCGGTGCGGGCGCGGACCGGCTTTCTGCGCGACCGCTGGGCCTGATGCGGCGCCGGCAAGGGTGACCGAACGACGGCGTTAGGCCCAGGCCCCCCGGCGCGTTGCGCAAGCGCCTGTTCTCGCCCGTCCCGACGCGGTCCCTGCGCGAATGCTCTAGGCCTGCAGCGGAAACTGTGCCAACTCGGTCGCCAGCTCTCGCAGCCGCGGTGCGCGGGGATCGTCTATTCGCAACACCAGGCGAAACATGTCGCTGCGCGGCAGCGCGAGCGCGATCGGCTCCACAAGACGTCCGTGCAACAGGTCGTCGTCGACGAGGTAACGCGGCAGCACGGCGACGCCATCGCCGGCCAATACACGGCTCCGGATGGCGCCGATGGCGCCGAGCAGCCAGGTGCGGCCGAAGCTCCAGACCTCGGCGGTTGGCCTCGTGTCCAGCAAGTAGCGCAGCAGCGGCAGGTTTGGGTGGGCGTCGATGAGCGTATGTCGCGCGGCATCGGCAGCGTTGCTCAGCGGCGTCTCCCAGAGCAGCGCAGGCGCGGCGACCAGGGCGTAGTGCTCCTCGTGCAAGGGCAGGGCCTGCAGGCCGGGGCGGACGAGGCGAAAGCTGGTGACGACGGCGTCCACCTCGCCGCGCTCCAGGGTGTCGAGCAGCGGCTCGCTGTCGCCGAAGCGCAGGTGCAAGGTGCGCTCCGGATGACGCTCGCGCAGGGCGCAGATCGCTGGGAGCAGCCACGAATTGCCCAGCTCAAAGCGTGTGCCGAGGGTGTAGGTCGAAGGGGGCGGCCTGCCGTCGTCACGTACGAGCGCCGGCAGTTCGGCGAGCTCCTCGAGCAGACGCCGCGCCCGCGGCAGAAGCCGCTCCCCGGCGGCGGTCAGGTCGACCCGCCGGGTGGTGCGGGCAAAGAGCGGCGCGCCGAGCCGGGCTTCCAGACGCGCGATGCGGTCGGAGAAGGCCGTCGGCGAGAGGGCAACCTCGCGCGCAGCGGAGCGAAAGTTGCGCTGCCGGGATGCGGCGAGGAAGCAGCGCAGGTCGTCGAGGTCGAGCGAGCCGAGATCCATGAGGGCAGCTCCCGGGTGGGAAGGGACGATTGTCCGTGATGAATGGACAATCGTGTCCCGATCATCCCGATTCCCAGCCGAAGGCGCAAGCGGCACCTTGGGCGATGTGGGAACGAGCGAAGCGGCCATCATCGGTCGCAGACCTTCCCCGCCGGAGGTGCGTCATGAACAAGCGTTGGACCAAGCAGGACATCTGGCGAGCGGCGCTGCGGGCGGCCGCGGCGGTGGCAGCAGGCGGGGCGACGGCAGCGTGCGTGGAGCTCGACATGCCGGTCGTCGGACAGGCGAGCGCGGCCAGCGACGGCGCCACCGAGGGTCTGGCGCTGGACAGCGCGGCGCAGGACGGCGTGGCGCAGGACGGCGTGGCGCAGGACGGCGTGGCGCAGGATGGCGTGGCGCAGACCGGCGGCGCCGACGCAGGCGTGGCGCTGGGCGCCGGCCAGGCCGATGCTGGGGTCGGCAGCGCCGACGCCGGCCAAGCGAGCGCTGACAGCGGCGTCGCCGCGGCCGACAGCGGGCAGGACGCGCAGGGCGGCGATGTGGCCGCGGCCGACCACTGCAACGGGATCGATGGCTGGGAACGCTACGCGGCCTGCTGCGATGCCAACGGCTGGGACTACAAGAAGGGGTGCATGGCCTGGGGTCCGCCCGCGCCGCCGGCGGCCGACCCCGCCCTGCTGGCCTCGCTCTTGCAGCAGCTGCGCGCCGATCTCGGGGCCCGAGGTGTGGCATGAACGCCGACCTCGCGACGCAGGCTTTGACCCCTTGGCGGCTCGACCTCGACGACGCCGCGCGGCGCCACCGGCTCGACCTCTCCGACGCCGCAGCGCTACCCGAACGCGAGCGGCAAGTGGCGGTAGCCTCCTGGCTCGGGCGCATGGTGAACGAGACGCGCTCGGCCCGGGTGTTTGCGGCGTTGCAGCAGCAGGGGCGCGAGGCTGGCATCGACACGGCGACGCTGGCCGAGCTGGCGCGCTTTGAGGCCGAGGAGCTGCGCCACGGCGAGCTGTGCGCGGCGGCGGCGGTAGCGCTCGGCGGCACTGCGGTGCAGGTCGTCGAGCGTGGACCCGACGTCCCCGATCACGGGCTCGACGACGCCTTGGAAGGTCTGGTCCGCAACGTGCTCTCGGTCTCCTGCCTCTCCGAGACTGTGGCGGTGGCGCTGATCCAGGCGGAGCGGCTCGAGAGCGGCCCGCGAGCCCTGCAGCGGCTCTTGCGGGAGATCTTGGCCGATGAAGTGGGGCACGCCCGCGCCGGCTGGAAGTTGCTCGACGCCCTGGCACCCCGGCTCGGTCCGGAGCGCCGCGACCGCCTCAGCGCTTGGCTCGCCCTGGCTTTCGGTCATCTCGAGGCCCACGAGCTCCGTGAGCTGGCGCCTGGCCCAGCGCCGTCGGCCCTGGCCGAAGCGTACGGCGTCTGCGACGGCGACCGCGCCCGCCAGCTCTTCCTGACGACGGTGCACAGTGTCATCATCCCCGGCCTCGAGCGCCGTGGGCTGCACGCCGGCTGGGCGTGGCAGCATCGCCAGACGGTTTGCTGATCGTTGGGCGACCTGTAGGCTCGCGCAGCGGTTTTCTCGCTGCGGCGGGTGCGCGGGAGGCGATCATGGCGCGATCGACGGGGAAGGGACAGGCGCCGGCCTGGCTGGCGTTGGCGCTCGCCGGGCCCCTCTGCGGCTGCAGCGCCCTGTTCCCGGCCCCCGCGCCTGCACCCGCGCTGGCCGACGGCCAGGCCTCCGCTGACGGCGGGCTCTACCAAGACGGCTCCGAGGCGGTTGGAGGCAAGGATGGCGCCTCCGCTGCCGACCAATCCACCGGCGCCGACGCAGAGAAGGACGTCAAGGGCTGCGATCCAGCGGCCTGCCCCGCCTCGGCCGATCCCTGCCAGGTCCGCGCGTGCATCGGCGGCGCCTGTGGCCACGTCCCCGGCACCGGTGGCGCGTGCGACGACCTCGACCCTTGCACTGCCGGCGATGCCTGCGTGGAGGGCAAGTGCCAAGGCGGCGGCGCGCGCAATTGGCTGTCGATGTTCGGCAAGGGCAAGGGGGGGCGCCTATCGGACGTCGTCTCCGGCGGCGGCGCCGACCTGGTCGCGGTCGGCTCTGACCCTGGCGGCGGCGCGGCAGGCGCCTACGACGCGCTCTGGCTCCGCGCTGACGGTGTCGGCCGGCAGACGCAGAGCGTCAGCCACGGCGTGGGCGAGTCCGATGACTTCGTCGCGGTCACAAGGCTCGCCGACGGCAGCTTCGGCGCTGTCGGGTTCGCTGCCGGCACCGGCCGCGTCGTCCACATCGCCGCCGACGGCGCAGCGCTGGCGGCGACGGCGGCCGAGCTGCCGGGCGGCGGGCGCTTTGACGACGTGGCAGCGCCCAGCGGCGACCTCCTCGTCGCCGTCGGCCAGCAATCGATGAACAGCACCGGGCCGGGCGTGGCGCAGGCATTCCAGGTCGGTGGCGGCGTGGCGAAGGTGGCGTGGACCTGGACCCGGACCGTCGCCGGCAAGCGGGTAGCGGCGACCCGGGTCGCCGCGCGAAAGCTCGACCCAGCGCCGAGCGGCGTCGTGGTCCTCGGCTACGACCGGACCCTGCCGCCCGGCGGCTCGGGGCCCGACCTCTACGACATGTGGGTGCAGACAGTGAACGCTAGCGGCAAGGGCCAGTGGCTGACGATGTTGGCCACCGCCATCACCGGTGCGGCCTCTGGTCTCGTCACCCGCGACGACGGCAGCATCGTGACGCTCATCGACAAGGCCTCCGAGCTCGAGCTGGCGTTCATCGATCCGGGCGGCACGGTGCAGGTCTTGACCACGTTACCCGGCGGCAGCATCGACACCGCCAGCGACCTCGCCGCGGCGCCCGACGGCGGCCTTTTCATCGCCCGCGACGCCTGGAATGGACCCGTGACGCTGCTGCGCCTCGACGCCAAGGGCAAGCTGCTAGTGACGGCTGCGCTGACACTGCCCAAGGCGATGCGGACCCGCGTCCTTGGCTTTGCCGCCCTCGGCGGGGGCGCGGTCGCGCTGGCTGGCGACGTCATGCTGCAGGCGAACAAGTCCTCTTCGACCAGCTGGCGCGGCTTTCTGCGCCGGGTCGACATGGACGCGGCCGCGGCGTGCCCAGCGCCCGACCTCTGTTTTGGCGATACCCACAGCTGTGCCCAGCCGGCGGCTTGCCAGGTGCCCTACTGCGATGGCGTCTTGGGCTGCGCGCAGGTGGCGCTGTCGCCGACGGTGTGTGTGCCTTAGCCGGCGACGGCATCGCTTGGGCGCCGGACCTTCGGCCGTCGTCTGAAAGGAGACGCGGCACTGGTGAGCAGGCCTGCGACGTGGCAGAACACGCGGACCGCGGCGTTGGCGCAGCCTCGACCGCTGCGCTGTAGACGGTCCAGGGGTCCGCCGCCCGGCAGTTCAGACGCTGCGGACCAGTTGCGAGAGGGGGCGTCGCGTCCGACGGGCCACCCGGCGAGGCAGGCATGGCAGATTCCCCCATCGACCCGTCCACGGCGTCCACTTCTGCAGCGGCGCTGCCGGCTGCGCAGGCGCCGGACCCGCCGATCTTGGCGATGATGATCAATGCGTTCGGGCCCAAGCGCGTGGTCCACCGCACGGATCGCGCTGAAATTCGCCTCTACCACGAGTCCACAGAGCACGGTCGGCAGTCGAGCGATCCCGCATGGCTGGACGAGCCGCTTGGCTATTTTCATCGCCAGGGCCCACTTGGCGACGCCCTGACCGCCCTCGCCGCCCCTGGCGCGCTGGCGATCATCGGCCTGGGCGTCGGAGCGGCGGCGGCTTATGGCCGGGCCGACCAGCGGATGCTCTTCCTTGAGCTCGACCCCGCCATGGTGGTGATCGCTGAGCGCCACTTTCATTATCTGCGGCGATCGAAAGCCGCCATCGAGGTGCGGGTCGGCGACGGTCGGGCGCTGCTCGAGGCGGCCGCCGGCGAGCGCTTTCAGATCATCCTTCTGGACGCTTACGATGACGGAGAGGTCCCGCCGCACCTGCTGGACGAGGGCGCGCTGCACCTCTACCTGCAGCGGTTGGCGCCCGGCGGCGCCCTCCTCTTCCACGCCACCCAAGGCCAAGACGGCTTGCTACCTGTGCTTGCGGGCCATGCCAAGGCGATGGGGCTCTCCCTGCTGACCCGGAGGCTAGACGTCGCCGACGAGGAGGCGCAAGGCGAGCAGCGTCAGACCTGCCGCTATGTGGCGCTGGCGCGCAGCGACTCCGATCTCGCGGCTCTGGCGGCGCGGCCTGGCTGGACCGGCAGGACCTGAGCCCGACACAGGGCACTACGATGCCGCGCCCATGCGGTGGGACATGACCTCGCAGGTAGACACGCTGGACACCAAGAGACAAGCAGACCAGGAGAGCTTGCCTGGCCCTGCCCCATGCGCCTTGGCCTTGTCGTCGTCGTCGTCGTCGTCGTCGTCGTCGCCGTCGTCGCTCTCCGCGGCTGCTTTGCCCTTGGCCAGCGCGCTGGAGGCGGCCAACGCCGCGCCCGCCCCCATCGCCATCGCAAACCACCTGCGGCGGGTGATCAATTTCCCGGGAGGCCGAAGCTCTGTGCCCATGGGCACCTCCCGCCCGCTGCTGCGCTACGCGACGACGTTGGTGCGGGGGTCGTGCGACTTCCGAATCGCGGTGCCCACCGTGCTCTTGCCCTTGTCGGCCGTGGTGTGGGTGTAGGTCATCTTGCGGTAGGAGAAGGCGGCATGGCCAACCGCGTCGCCGCAGGCGTCGTCGGCGATGTCCAGGTGGCTGATGACGACGGCCTCAAGTTCGACCTTGCGGTACGGCACGTCCAATGGCTGGCCGTCGCCCTGGGCGCCGCAGTCGCCGCCCGCCACGCGGTTGCAAGTCATGGTCATCTTCTCGATGTGCTTGCCACTCCAGAGCACCCCGAGCATCGCCGGCAGGGCCTGGTCAACTGCAAGGGCGACCTGCAGGGCACCGTGGCGGACCGTAGGCGTCTCGGAGCCCTCGCCTTCGGTGAGCTTCGTCGCCGGCTCCTTGGTCACGGACTCCGAAGGTGCAGCCACAGGGTTGGTTGGCTGCTCCCACGGGTAGCTGAACGAGATGACCTCTTGCCATCACTCATGCCCCTTGACCTTCGAGCCGCCCTTGATCGCAGGCCCTTCGCACTGCAGGGAGATCCGAGTCGCCATCGCACGCCTCCGCTGTGACTCGCCGGGCGGTCGTTTCGCCGCCGTTCATCCAACGCGCTTGGCGATCGACCCCGGATCAAGCGCAATCAGCCGGATTTTGGATCGCTGACAGGTTCCCGCCCGGGCGCTCCTCCGAGCCTGCGACGCCCAAGCGCGTGGGTCGACCGAGGGCGCCGGGTTGACGGGCCGTGGGCGAGCGCACGGCGATTCCGGCGACGAACGGCCGGCGCCCGGGCGCCAGGTCATTGACGCCCGAACCCTCCCGCCCTACACTGCCGCGCCGCTCCCATCAACCGGAGCAGCCGTCGCTGTGCGCGACGGTGGCGCAGGAGAGCTGTCCGAGTGGTTGAAGGTGCCTGACTCGAAATCAGGTGTACCGCAAGGTACCGGGGGTTCGAATCCCTCGCTCTCCGCCACCCGCGCCGGGGCGACCGGGCGCGTGGACCGCGACGTGCGTTGACAGCTGCTGCCCGATCGTGTCGCCCCTCTGCCCTCCGCAGCGGGCCCGCTGGCCTTCGCGCCGCGATGCCCGACGTTTGGAGAGATGTCCGAGTGGTTGAAGGTGCTCGCCTGGAAAGCGGGTGTACCCCAAAAGGGTACCCGGGGTTCGAATCCCCGTCTCTCCGCCGAGAGGACGGGGCCGCCCCTACAGGCGGCGCCCCGCGACGACACGAGCAAGGCAGGTGAGTCTCGGTATGCCTGGGCGTCAGCCTGGGCGACTGCCGAGCGTGGTGGATCGGACCGTGAACCACGGCCCCGAGCCCCAGCAGCCGGCAAGGAGACGTCGCGAGGACATGGTTGGTCGTGGGCAAGGCGGGCGGCAACGGCGGCGTTGTGAACCCCGCCAGGTCTGAGAGGAAGCAACGGTAGCGGCAAAGTCGTGTGCCGCCCGCCCTGTCCATGACCGACCATCAACGCAGGGCCGTCCGACGTCCGTCGGGCGGCCTTGCGGCTTTTTGCGGCCCGCCATACGGCGCGCGACCCGGCGCGATCGTGGGCTCCGCCGGGCGCCACGACGCACAGAATCGTTAGCGATTGCGTACGATTGGCTTCGCAATCGCCAGGCAACCTGTCTGATGGGCCCCTGGACGCGCGGCCCGCTTGCGCCCAAGCTGGCGCGGCCGTCGCGGGCGCTCTGCCCTGCGACCGGGAGCCGATCGCCATGAGCTACCTCGTCCTCGCACGAAAATACCGGCCGCAGGCCCTCGACGCTTTGGTTGGGCAAGAGCACATCGAGCGCGCCCTGCGCAACGCCATCGCGATGGACCGTGTCGCGCACGCCCTGCTGTTCTGCGGCGCCCGTGGCACGGGCAAGACCTCGACGGCACGCATCCTGGCTCGAATGCTCAACTGTCAGCAGGGACCGACCGCGACGCCCTGCAGCGTTTGCTCGGCGTGCACCGAGATCGCTGCTGGCAGCTCGATCGATGTCCACGAGCTCGACGCCGCCAGCAACCGCGGCATCCAGGAGATCCGCGAGCTGCGCGAGGGCGTCGGCTATGCGCCGGCGCGGGATCGCTACAAGGTCTACATCATCGACGAAGCGCACATGCTCACCGCGGACGCCGCCAACGCCTTCCTCAAGACGTTGGAGGAGCCGCCGCCCCATGTCGTGTTCGTCCTCGCCACGACCGACCCGCAGCGCCTACCGATCACCATTCGATCTCGCTGCCAGCGTTACGACTTTCGGCGCATCCGCGCCGCCGACGTCGTGGCCCAGCTCCGGCGGATCTGCATCGCCGAGTCGGTCGAGGTGGATGAAGAGGCGCTCTGGTTGGTGGCGCGCGAGGGTGACGGCTCGATGCGCGACTCCTTGTCGGTGCTCGACCAGGTGATCGCGTTCTCTGGCGCCAAGCTGCGCGGAGACGAAGTGGCGGCGTTGCTCGGGGTCGCCGACCGCAACCGAACGGCGCGGCTGATCCGGGCCGTGCTGGACCGCGACGCAGCGGCGGCGGTGACGCAGCTGGCGGCGGCTCATCACCACGGCATCGATCTGCGAATTTTTGGCCGCACGCTGGCGGTGGAGGCGCGCGACCTGCTGGTGGTGCGCTTGGCTGGCAAGGCGTCGCGCGACCTCGTCGACCGTGCGGAGAGCGAGCTGGAGGAGCTGGCAGCGCTGGTCGAGCCCCAACCGATCGCCGAGCTCGAGCGACTGGCGACGGTGATGCTCGAGCTGGCCGAGCAGGTGGCGCGCGCCCGCAACCCGCGGTTGGTGTTGGAGCTGGGCCTGGTGCGCCTCTGCCGCACCGCGAAGCTGCTCGAGGTCCAGGACTTGGCGGCGCGCGTTGAGGGCCTGCTGCGCAACGCAGGCACCAGCGTGCCCCTGCTGCGCGACGCGGCGCAGCGCCTTCAAGCGAGCGCGGTGGCGGCGCTGGTCCACGCTCAGCCGCTCTCCGGCCTGCAATCCCCGCCGCAGGGGCTCGCTGTCGGCGCCCAGGGCCAGGCTTCGGGCCGCGAGCGCCAGGCGTCGCCGGCCCGCCAGCCCGGCAACAAGGACGATGACGATGAGCCTTCTAGAGATGGCCGCGGCGGCGGTGTCTCGGCGGTGCAGCATCTCTCTGCGGCGCAGGAGTGGGCGCCATCGCCGGGTCTTGCCGTGGTGGCGGCCGGGTCGGCGCGTCCCACCGGCCCGCTTGGCGGCCGCGCGCTGCACGACGCCGACCTGGCCGTCTGGCGCCGCGCCTTGAGCGAGAAGCTCGGAGATCCGGTCACGGCGGCGCATCTCGACCATGCCGTCGTCGCTGAGTCGACGCCAGGGCGGGTCAAACTCGCATTCGCCAACGAGTTCTATGCTGAAGAGGCACGCCGAGAGGGTGTGGCGCCGAAGCTCTCGGCCGCTTGCAAGCTGGCTTTTGCCGGCAGCTACGAGGTCGTCATCGGCGGCGTCGATCCGCGGGCCCGCACCGAGTCCATGGCCGCGCGGGCCCGCACGGCGCGCCTCGCCGACCGCGACGCGCAGCTGCAAGCGCTGGTACGCACACCGCAAGTGCAAGCCGTACTCGAGGTCTTTCGCGGCCAGATCGCGCTCTGCCAGACCGAGGCGGAGATCGCGGCCGAGGAGCCTTCATGAGCCAACTGCCACGGGCCCTGGAGCGCTTGGCCTTGCAGCTCGCACGGTTGCCCGGCGTCGGCGAGCGCAGCGCCCAACGCCTCGCCTTCCACCTGCTGCACCGCGGTCGCGACGGCTGCCACGATCTGGCGCACGCGCTGGCGACGCTGCACGACGAGGTTCGCTTCTGCGAGCGCTGCCACCACCTGTCGACGGAGCCGCTCTGCCCCATTTGCAGCGATCCGCGTCGCGACGGCCGTGTCCTGGCGGTGGTCGAAGGGGTAGCCGACCTCCTCGCCATCGAGCGCACGGCGGAGCACAGCGGTCACTACCACGTCCTGCACGGCCTGCTCTCGCCGCTGCGCGGCATTGGGCCCGAGGAGCTGCGGCTGCGCAGCCTCTTCGAGCGCGTGCAGCGAGAGCAGCCGGACGAGGTCCTCGTCGCCTTGCCCGTCTCCATCGAAGGCGAGGCCACCGCCGCCTACGTCGCGAGCCAGCTGCGCCGCCTGCCTGTGCGCCTGAGCCGCATCGCCAGCGGGGTGCCACAAGGCAGCGAGCTCGAGTACATCGACCAGGCGACGCTGGGTCGGGCGCTCCGCGGCCGCCAGCCGATGGCGGGTTAGGGCAGGACGCCGGCGCCGTCGTCTGACGCGCTGCGTCAGGCCGCCCGGCGCGCCGCGATCGACCGCCTCCTGCTTGGAACAAATCGACTTCTCGCGGGTTCTGCAGCGAGGGTGCCGGCCAATGAGCCGGAATCGCTTGCGGTGCGTCAACGCAACGTGCTAAGCTGGGAGGATTGCGGACGGTCCGTCAACGACGGCCTGCCGCTCTGGAGCGCTGGCCATGATGTTCAAGATCGGCGACCGGGCGGTGTATCCCGGGCAGGGCGTGACCGAGATCACGGGCATCGAGTCGAAGCAGATCTCCGGCGCGACCGTCGTGCTGTACATGCTGCGGGTGCTCGACAGCGACCGTAAGATCATGATCCCAGTGAGCAAGGTCAAGACAGTCGGCCTGCGCAAGGTGGTCAGCAACGACGAGGTCGACCAAGTCTACGCCGTGCTGCGCGAGCGTACGCGGACCATCGACCGCCAGACCTGGAACCGTCGCTACCGCCGCTATGTGGAGAAGATCAACACCGGCTCGCTGACCGACATCGCCGAGGTCATGCGCGATCTCGGCCGGCTCAAGTACACCAAGCCGCTGTCATTTGGTGAGCGCAAGATGCTCGATCAGGCGCGGACGCTCCTGGTCAAGGAGCTGTCTGTGGCGCGCGGCAGCGAGGAAGAGGCCGTCGGTGTCGAGCTGGACGCCATCATCGCCGCGACCCAGGGCGATGACGGGACGCGCACGACCTCCTCGGTCGCTCTGTCTTAACCGGCCAGAGCCAAGAGACGCAGAGCGAGAGCGCCGTCGGCAGCGCCGGGCTGAAGGGGCGAGCGCCGCGCCGCAGACGCAGCACGCGCATCGATTGCGCCCGTCGACACGGGCGAACGCGGTCGCGGTAGACACGGATCTTCATCTAGCAGGCCCAGAGTCGTTGCGCGACCTCGTCGGCGAGCGCGGCATAGTCAGCGGCACCACGGGCGTCGGGGTCGGCGCGGAACACGGTCTGACCCTCCAGCTGGGCGGCTGACAGCGCGGTGTTGGTGGCGATCTCGCAGGGCAGGGTCCAGCCGGCGTAGCGCACCGCGGCCGCAGCTCGGATGGTCGCGTTCTGCCGCGAGTTTCGGCGATCGACACGCGTGTGCAGCATCCCGAGGACCGCCGGCGCACGGCCAAAGCTCGCCGTCAGCCCCTCGAGGGTGTCGGCCAATGCGTCGACGCCCTCGAGGCTCAAGATCGACAGCTCGCACGGCACCAGCACCTGGTCGGCGGCGCAGAGGCCGTTGAGGGTGAGCAGGCCAAGGTTGGGCGGGCAGTCGAGTACCACGACGTCGTAGGCACGGCGCGCCCGGCTCATCGCGCGGCGCAGCAGCAGCTCGCGGCCCATGCGCCCCGCCAAGGTCGCCTCGGTCTGGCCGAGAGCGCGATCGCCCACACAGACGTCGAGCCCCGGAATGTCGGTGGCGACGGCGCAGCGGCAGACGTCGCCGTCTCGGCCGAGCAGCACTTCCGACAGGGTGGCCTCGGCGCCTCCGCGCATGTGGGCGCGCAGGCTGGAGGCAACGTGACCCTGGGCGTCGAGGTCAAGCAGCAGGACCCTGCGACCGTGACGCTGTGCCAGCGCTGCCGCCAGGTGCACGGCGGTCGTGGTCTTGCCGACGCCGCCTTTCTGCGCCGCGACGGCCACCACCACGCCTTGGCCCTGCGACGTCGTCGCCTCAGCCACCGCCCGCGCCACCGGCAGCCGCTGGGCAGCTGCCAGCAGTCGGTTGCCCAAGTCCGTCACCATCGTCATCGGCGCCTCCTCTTGGCGGTCGTCTGCGGCGAAGCAGCGGCCCGTTGCTCTCCCCGACGATGGCGCGGGGCTTCCCACCGTCAACTTTTTGTCCCGGCCTCTGCCCCGCCGAGGGTCCACCGCCACCCCCCTTGCCGCGGCGGCGTCGGCTCCGCCACGCTGCGGTCCGTGGCGGCCGCAAGGGCGGTCGTCGGCGAGGGCGCCAAGGCGCCAGAGGGCGTGTCGTGTCCCTGCCCACCCTCATCATCGGCGGCGGCGTCGTTGGGCTCGCCTGCGCGGCGTCGCTGGCGCGGGCTGGCGCGGCGGTGGTGCTCGTGGAGCGGCACGGACGCCTCGGCGAGGAGACCAGCAGTCGCAACTCCGAGGTGATCCACGCCGGGATCTACTACCCGCCGCAGAGCCGCAAGGCGCAGCTCTGCATCGAGGGTCGGCGGTTGCTGCTGGCGTTTTGCGAGCGTCAGCGGGTGCCCTATCGCCTCTGCGGCAAGCTGATCGTCGCCTGCGAGGACGCCGAACGCGCTGCGCTCGACACCATCGAGGCCCGGGCCGAGGCTGCTGGCGCCAGCGTGAAGCTGCAGCGCTGGACGGCGGCGCAGGTACGGTCACGTGCGCCAGCGGTGCGCGCCGTCGAGGCCCTGTGGAGCGGCGGCACGGGCATTGTCGACGCCCACGCTTTGATGGATAGGCTTGCCGCTTGTGCGCGGCGCGACGGGGCCCTCATCCTGGTCGGCCACACCGTCGTCGCCGCGGAGCCCGACTCCAGCGGCCACGAGGTCGCGTTGCGGGTCGGCGAGCGCGTCGAGCGCCACCGCTTCGCCGCGGTGATCAACGCCGCTGGGCACGGCGCCCCCGCCATCGCCGGTCTCGCCGGCTTCGACGCCCCACGCCAGGTGGCCGTCAAGGGCAGCTACTTCGCCTTGACGTGCCCGACACCCTCGGACGCCCTCATCTACCCGGTGCCGCGGCCCAACCTCGTCGGGCTCGGCACCCACCTCACGCTCGATCTCGCAGGTCGTGCCCGCCTCGGGCCCGACGTCGAGCTTCCTGGGCTCGCCCCCGAGGACGGCCCCCTCGACCACCGCGTCGATCCACAGCGCGCGCCCGCCTTCCTGGCCGCCGCGCAGCACTTCCTGCCTGGGCTGCGCCTCGAAGATCTCCGTCCAGATTACGCAGGCTTCCGCCCGAAGCTGGCCGTCGATCGCTTCGAGGACTTTGCGCTCTGCGACCGCGGTGCGGAGGGCGCGCCGGGTTGGATCGACCTCTTCGGCATCGAGTCCCCAGGCCTGACCGCGGCGCTGGCGATCGCCGAGTGGGCGCGGGCAATTCTCCACGGCGCCATCGCGAGTTTGACGTCCCCCGACCCGTAGGTTAGAAGCCGCGCCCCGCCGGGCGACCGTGATCTGGAACACCCGCACCGGCAACCAAGGCGCTGCGCTGGGGTCGGTGGCTCAGTACGTTCAGGGGGCGACGCGATGGATCAAGGCAAGCTACGGGTGGCGGTCGTCGGCGCGGGTTACTGGGGCCCGAACCTCGTCCGCAACTTCCTCGCCTGCCCGAGCACCACCGTCCCCCTCATCTGCGACCTCGACCAGGCCCGCGCAGAGAAGCTCGCCGCCCGCTTCCCGGGGGTCGGGGTTGAGACCGACTACGACGCGCTGCTGGCCAACCCCGAGATCGACGCCGTCGCCATCGCCACGCCGGTGCGCACCCACCACCCGCTGGCCAAGCGGGCGCTGCTGGCCGGCAAGCACGTGCTGGTCGAGAAGCCGCTGGCGATGACGAGCGCCGAGGCACGCGATCTGGTGGAGTTGGCGGCCGCCCGCGACCTGCGCCTGATGTGCGACCACACGTTCTGCTACACTGGCGCCGTGCGAATGATCCGCGACCTGGTCCACGCCGGCGAGCTGGGCGAGGTCCTGTATTTCGATTCGGTGCGGGTGAACCTCGGGCTCTTCCAGAGCGACGTCAACGTCCTGTGGGACCTCGCGCCGCACGACCTTTCGATCCTCGACTTCATCCTGCCGGACGATATCAAGCCGGTGGCGGTGTCGGCGACCGGCGTCGACGCGATGCAGACCGGCTTTGAGTCCGTCGCCTACCTGACCGTCCACTACGAGCGCCCGATCATCGGCCACGTGCACGCCAACTGGCTCTCGCCGGTGAAGGTGCGCACCACCCTGGTCGGCGGCACCAAGAAGATGCTGGTCTGGGACGACAATTCGCCGTCTGAGAAGATCAAGATCTACGACAAGGGCGTCGATATCGACGAGGCGCAGCGCAGCGAGCTGCTGGTGCGCTACCGCAACGGCGCCGCTCACATCCCGGTGGTGCCGGCGACCGAGGCGCTGCTGCTGGTGGCGACGGAATTCGCCGCCGCCGTTCGCGAGCGCCGCGCGCCGCTGACGCCCGGCGAGGCCGGCTTGCTGGTGGTGCGGGTCTTGGAGGCCGCGAGCATCTCGCTGCGCGACGGCGGCCGCCGCGTCGAGCTCGGCTAGCCAAACTGCGCGGCACTTCGCCGCTATCCTTGTCCCGGGCGCCCCGTCGCCCCTTGAGGTCAAAGCGATGCCGAAAGCGCGCAACAAGGTGGTCCTCCTCGGCAAGGGCGATCTGGCCATCGCCGTCGCCCAGTGGTTTCACGACGCCCCTGACTACGAGCTCGCTTTCGTGGTGCCGGTGATCCCAGAGCCGGGCTGGACCGGTTCGCTCTCGGCCTGGGCGCGGGCCCACGGCGTGGCCATCGTCGAGTCCGGCCACTACCGCGACCTGCCGGCGCCGCCCGAAGGTGGCTGGGACCTCGCGTTCTCGGTGTTCTACGACAAGATCATCCGCCAGGGCTTCATCGACAGCTGCAAGCGCATCCTGAACCTGCACAACGGCCCGCTGCCGCGCTACCGCGGCGTGTCGCCGATCAATTGGGCGCTCAAGAACGGCGAGAACCACCACGGCGTGACCATCCACGAGATCACGGCCGGCGTCGACGATGGGCCGATCGTCGCCCAGTCTATCTACTCGATCTACCCGGAATTCGACGAGGTTCGGACGGTGCTCCAGCGTGCCACAGCCTACGGCTTGACGCTCTTCGAGCAGACGATGCCGCTGCTCGACCAGATCGCTTCCCGGTCCCAAGACCACGAGGCTGCTACCTTTTACCATAGCCGCGACAACGACAAGCTCGGTGAGCGCCGCTACTTCACCCGCGCCGAGTCGCTGGCCAAGCTGGGCTAGCGGAGCATGGAGCCTGCGATGAACGTCCCATTCCTCGACCTGCGCGCCCAACACGCCCCACTCAAGGATGAGATCTTGGGGCTCTGGGCCGAGATCCTCGACACCGCGGGCTTCGTCGGTGGTCCGCACGTGGCAGGGCTGGAGGCGGAGTTCGCCGCCGCTTGCGACGCCAAGCACGCTCTGGCGGTGAGCAACGGCACCGAGGCCCTCGTGGTCGCGCTGCAGGGCCTCGGCATTCGCCACGGCGACGAGGTGATCCTGCCGGCCAATACCTTCTTTGCCACCGCCGAGGCCGTGTGGCTGGTCGGCGCCCGGCCGCGCCTGGTCGACTGCCTGCCCGGCACTTGGAACATCGATCCCGCCGCCGCCGCCGCCGCCGTCAACGACCGCACGGTCGGCATCATCGGCGTTCACCTCTACGGCCAGCCCTTCGACGCCGACGCCATCGCTGCGGTCGCCGCGCGCCACAACCTCTGGTGGATGGAGGACAGCGCCCAGGGCCACCTCGCCACCTACAAGGGCCGCAAGACGGGCTCGCTCGGACATGTCACGGGCTTCTCGTTCTACCCGGGCAAGAACCTCGGTGCCACCGGCGAGGGCGGCGCGGTGACGACCATGGACGCGGCGCTGGCGCGGAAGATGAAGCTGTTCCGCGACCACGGCTCCGAGGTCAAGTACCACCACGAGATCATGGGCACCAACGCCCGCTTGTCGTCCGTGCTTGCCGCCGCCCTGCGCGTCAAACTGCGCCATCTGCCAGCCTGGACCGAGGCTCGCCGCCGCCACGCCGCGAGCTACCAGGCGCGTCTGCAGGGCGTGCCCGGCCTGCGCTTGCCGGAAGTCCCCGCCTTCGCCGACCCGGTGTGGCACCTCTACGTCGTCCACGTCGAGGACCGCGAGGCGGTGGCCAAGGCCCTAGGCGAGGCCGGCATCGGCACCGGCTACCACTACCCGGTGGCGCTGCACCTGCAGCCGGCGATGGCGTACCTCGGCCACAAGGCGGGAGAGTTCCCGGTCTCTGAGGACAACGCCGCGCACTGCCTCAGCTTGCCGATGTTTGCGGAGCTGACCGACGCCCAGATCGAGCACGTCTGCACGACCTTGCGCCGCGTCGTCGCCGGCTGAGCCCAGCGTTCCCTTCGCCCATCTGGGGCGCGCGCCGCGGCGATGCGCCCAGGAGCTTCTTCATGCGACACGACAGCAAGTATGCGCAGCCGATCGCCGGCCAGACCGCGCTGATTACCGGCGGCGCCGGCCTCATCGGCTCGCACGTCTGCGATCAGCTATTGGCCGCCGGCATCGCCGAGGTGCGTATTTTCGATGACTTCAGCCGTGGTACGCTGGAGAACCTGCGCGGCGCTCTCGCCAGCGGCGGCGACAAGGTCAAGATCCTGCGCGGCGACCTGCGCGATCAGGCGGCGCTCTCGGCCGCGACCGCCGGCTGCGACCTCGTCTTTCACCAGGCGGCCATCCGCATCACCCAATGCGCCAAGGAGCCGCGGTTGGCCTTCGAGGTGCTCGCAGAGGGCACCTTCAACGTGCTGGAGGCCGTTCGCGAGCACGGCGTCAAGAAGCTGGTCGCGGCGTCGACCGCCTCGGTCTACGGCCCGGCGGACGTGTTCCCGACCGACGAGCTGCACCACCGCTACAACAACCGCACGCTCTACGGCGCCTGCAAGATCGCCAACGAGTCGATGATGCGGGCCTACGCCGAGATGTACGACCTGCCTTTCGTCGCGCTGCGTTACTTCAACGTCTACGGTCCGCGCATGGACGTCCACGGCGTGTACACCGAGGTGCTGGTGCGTTGGCTCGACAAGCTCGACAAGGGCGAGCAGCCGGTCATCTTCGGCGACGGCAGCCAGACGATGGACTTCGTCTACATCGACGACATCGCCACCGCCAACGTGCTCGCCGCCCGCGCCCCGGTGTCTGACGCCTTCTACAACGTCGCTCGTGGCGAAGAGACCAGCCTGAAGCAGCTCTGCGAGGCGCTCTGCCGCGCCCACGGCTCGCACGAGGTCGGCCCCGCTTTCGTGCCGATGCCAGCCGAGCGCCGCGGTGTCGAGGTGGTGCGCCGCCTCGCCGACATTCGTAACGCCCAGACCGACCTCGGCTTCCGCGCCCAGGTCGAGCTCGAGGACGGGCTGCGCCGCTTTGTCACGTGGCGCAACGCCGAGATCGCCCGCGCCGCCGGAGGCCAGCCATGATCCCGATCATCAAGCCCTGGCTCGGCGAAGAGGAGGCTCAGGCCGCCGCCCACGCCGTCCGCAGCGGGTGGATCGCGCAAGGCCCAAAGGTCGCGGAATTCGAGGCCGCCTTTTGCAAGGCCACCGGCGTGGCCCACGCCATCGCCGTGAGCAACTGCACAACGGGCCTGCATCTGGCGCTGATCGGCGCCGGCGTGGGCCCTGGCGACGACGTCATCGTGCCGTCGCTCTCGTTCATTGCCACGGCCAACTGCGTCCCTTACGTCGGCGCCAACGTCGTGTTCGCCGATGTCGACCCTGTCACCCAGAACGTCACGGCCGAGAGCCTCGCCGCGGTGTGGACGCCGAAAACGCGCGCTGTCATCGCTGTCCACCAGGTCGGCATGCCGCTCGACCTCGCCCCGATCACGGCGTTGTGCGCCGAGCGCGGCGCTTCCTTGATCGAGGACGCCGCCTGCGCCATCGGGTCGCGCTACCTCGGCCAGCGCATCGGACCGCACAGCGGCCTCGTCGTCTTCAGCTTTCACCCGCGCAAAGTGGTGACCACCGGCGAAGGCGGCATGATCGCCTGCCAGGACCCCGCGATCGCCGCCCGCCTCCGCACGCTGCGCCAGCACGCGATGAGCCTGTCGGACGTGGCCCGCCATGCCAGCCGCACGTTCTTGTTCGAGACCTATGACGAGGTCGGCTACAACTACCGCATGACCGACATTCAGGCGGCGGTGGGCTTGGTCCAGCTCGCCAAGCTCGACGCGATGATCACGACGCGCCGTGCGCTGGCCGCCCGCTACTCCGAGCTGCTGGCCGCCCGCGCTGACCTCCTGCTGCCGCGCGATCCTGCTTATGGCGAGACCAACTTCCAGAGCTATTGCATCAAGCTGCTCGACGGCGGCCGAGCCCGGCGTGACGCGCTGCTGCAGTCGATGAGCGACGCCGGCGTCGGCGTGAAGCGCGGCATCATGGCCTCGCACCTGGAGAAGGCCTGGGCCGACCAGCCGCGGGCGCCCTTGCCCGAGACCGAGCGCTGGACGCACGAGTCGCTGGTGCTGCCGCTCTACCACACGATGACCGCCGCCGAGCAGGACACCGTCGTCGCGGCGTTGCTGGCCGGCTAGCCGCGATGCAGCCCCGCCTCGCCGCCGCCCTCGCCCGCAGCATCTCCCGCCAGATCGCGAGCTGCGGTCTCGACTTGCGCGGCCTGTGTGTCGCCACCGAGTGCGCCAACGGTGCCTACGCCAGCACCGCCGCGGCGGCGGTCGCGGCCGGCGCCGACGCCGTCTACGCCTTTGGGCGCGACAACCGCTACGCCAAAGTCGCCGAGGCCGAGACCGACGTGCGTGCGCTGATCAGCGCCCTCGGCGGCGACGGCGCGCGGCTGCACGTCGTGGTCGACCGCGCCGACATCCCCTGGTCCAGCGTCGACCTCGTGACCAACTCCGGCAACCTGCGGCCGCTCGACGGCGACCTCATCGCCGCGCTGCCCGCCGGCGCCGCGATCGCGCTGATGTTCGAGGCCTGGGAGCTGCGCGACGGCGACATCGACGTCGGCGCCGCTTTCGCCCGCGGCGTGCCCATCTTCGGCGTCGACGAGCACCACCCGGCCTGCGCGTCGTTCGAGCTCGTCGGCGCGCTCGCCGTCAGCGAGGCCATGCGCCAGCGCTGGAGCGTCGCCCACGGCCGCGTCGCCGTCTTCTCCGACAACGCCTTTCGCGACCCGGTGTTGCGTGCCCTGCGCGCGGCCGGCGCCGAGGCCGCTGCGCTGCCGCTCGAGGGCCCCGTCGTCAGCGCCGACCCGCCCTTCGACCTCTGCGTCGTCGCCACCACGCCGCCGCGCGTCGCCGCCGCCCACGGCCTTGCGCCCATCGACCCTGCCGAGCTGGCCCGCCGGGTCGCAGCCACCGGCTGCCATGGCTGCATCCAGCTCTGGGGCGATGTCGAACGCACCGCTGCGCCCGAGGTCACCTTCGCCCCGGCGACGCCGCCTGCGCCCGGACATCAGGGCGTGCCGATGAACGCGGCCGGCCACGAAGCGACCGTGCGGCTGCAAGTCGGCGGACTGGCGGCGGCTTTGCACGGCCGACGGTTGGCGCTGGGTGAAGCGGTGGCGGCGGACTTGGCGGCGTTGGTGCAGCCGGTCCGCGGGGTGGCGATAGGCCAGGAGCAGCACGCATGAGCACGAAAGACTACCCCGCGCCGCTTGCGCTCAAGGGCCTCACCCTCGCTAGCGTCGCGGAGCGCCTCGGCGTCGAATTGCGCGGACCCGATCGACCTCTGCGGTATCTGGTCCGTATGAAATACCCGCGGGACGAGGTCGCAGACGTGCTGACCTATGCCACCGCGGCCGTGTACGTCGACGCCTTCGTCGCCAGCGATCACGAGGCGCTGCTGGTCGAGCGACGCTTTCTCTCCGCCGACACTGAGCGCGCCCTGGCGGCCGGCAAGTCGATCCTGATCTGCGATGGCTTGGCCGACGAGGTCTTCTTCCAGCTGCACTGCGCCACGGTCGCCGAGGGCCGCGTTGCGACCCTGCCCAGCTGGGTCGATCCGAGCGCGCGCGTGCATCCGCGGGCAGTTGTGGAGGAGGGCGTGCAAATCGGCGCCCGGAGCCGCGTGGACGCCGGCGTCGTGCTGTACCCCAACACGGTGATCGGCGCCGACGTCCACATCATGGCGAACGCCGTGCTCGGCGGCGAAGGCTTCGAGACCAAGGTGCTCGGCGGGCGCCGCATCCTCATTCCGCACAGCGGAGGGGTCATCGTCGAAGACGGCTGCAGCGTCGGCAGCGCGGTGTGCATCGATCGCGGCCTATTCGGTACCTTCACCCGTGTGCGGGCTGGCGCTCGCATCGACAACCTCTGCCACATCGCCCACAACGTGGACATCGGAGAGGAGTCGGCCATCGTCGCCTGCTCGCTGGTCGCCGGCAGTGTGCGCGTCGGACGCGGCGTGTGGTGGGGCCCAGCCTCGGTCAGCAACCACGAAATCGTGGTCGGCGACTGCGCCTACATCGGCAGCGGTTCCGTGGTCACGCGCGACCTCCCAGCGCACGCGCTGGCGTTCGGGGCGCCAGCCAAAGTCAGGGCCTTTGCCTGCCGCTGCCGCAACAAGGTCGACGTCGTCGACGGCGCAGCGCGCTGCGACAAGTGCGGCACACGCATGGTCGTCGCAGGCGACGGGCTGCGGGTCGTCGACGCCCTCGCGGGGCGCTAACCATGACCTTCGCCTACATCCTTGTGACCCCTGGCCCGAGGAAGCGGTGATAGAGCTTGGCCCGCCGGCGTTCGACGTTG